>JBDHHQ010000153.1:0-8520 GCA_039589315.1 Gemmatimonadota bacterium | reverse complement strand
AGGGCCACGGCGAAGAAAGCCTTCATGAGACGATTCACGAACCACCTCCGTGGTAGTGCAAGCATCGGCGGGGGGTGCCGGTGCGTTCCTGAGGCCGGAGTGGTCAGAAGGGGGTGTCTGACCTGCGTGTGGATACGCTTGTAAAACATAGGTTACGGCAACGGATCACGCATCTGTTGCGTGAGGTCGACACCGCGCGGTCAGGACACGAGCTTCTCCAGTGCCGCCGGGTCCAGATCCGCGATCCCGAGCGTGGCCGGCGTGCGGGGCGCCTCCGCCCGGTAGTCCCGCTTCATCAGGCGTGACGTGAGGGCGATCACGGAGTCCATGATCGGGGTCTCGACGCCGAGCTGCCGGCCAAGCGAAGCGAGGAACACGAGACCGTAGCCCACATCTTCGTTCACGTACCGATGATCGAGGCTGGGCTGTGCCTTGATTCCCAGGAATCCGGGCGCCGTCCGGTACCCGTCCTCGTACGAGCTCTCGGTCATGTAGCCCTGCCGAAGGCTGAGCTCCGGATCCGGTACGACCTCAATGCCGAGCGCCTCGCCGATAGCGATCCGCTCCCGGTCCACGGCCTCGATCAGCCGGCCGACCCCCGGCGTGACGCCCTCCTCGTAGAACAGGAAGTCACCGCCCGTGCGCTCGAGCAGGCCGGCGTTGAGCAGTGTCACGACCGGGTGAATGACGGGGTTGGCGTTCTGGAGCGTCGTCTGGAGAACGTTCCGCGCGGGCTCGAGTCCCGGGTATACCTCCCGCAGCAGCTCGAGCGTGCGCCCGGTGTGACGCGCCGGAAGCGTCGCCACGAAGAAGCCACCGGTGAGCTTGAGGAAGACGCGGATGTGGCCCGGCTCCGTGAGACGCACGGCATACGGCAGGGTGGACGTCTCGGATACCCGGATCTCGTCGGAAGCCACGCCGAGGACCGCCTCGTGCTTGAAGGCGAGGGCCCCGCCGGTCGATCCCGGACACACGACGACCTCCTGCCCGGCCTCGAGGTACGGGGCGCACGCGGCGGCAAACGGCCGCGTGGCGAACGCCGGGCCGACCGGGAACACAATGGCGGCTCCGCTCATCACGGTCTTCATGTCGTGGCCGGCGTAGGCGACGGGCGCGACCCCCTCAAGGTCGCCCTCGGCCTCGATTCTCCCAGTCGCCGCGATGTGGCCCACGTTGTCCGGAAATCGCTCGAAGTCGAACAGGAACACCTCGTGCCCGTGCGCCGACCAGTCGAAGGCGACGGCCGTGCCGCCGGCGCCCGAGCCGAGAACCGCGATCTTCATCGTGCCACTCCTTCGCGTGAGCGATGTCTGTCCGGGAGGAGCGTCGCGGTCAATCTCGCGACCCGGGGGCCGCAGGGCGATATGGGGGGGACGGATCTTCGATCGACCCGGCGGGCCGCGACCCAGAGCGGCACCCGCACCCGCCCGGGGTGTATCGCGGTTTCGTACCCGGACCTCCCCCCGGACCGGGACCCAGAGCCGGGTCGTCAACGGCACCAAGGTCGATTCGGAAGCGCGCCGCCTGGCGGCGCAAGGGAGGTGGTTCGATGAGGTGGACGACGGGCCGGACGATCGCGTGGATTCCCCTGGCCACGGCAGTGGCCTCTCTCCTGGTGGGCGTCGGGTTCGTCTTCCCGGCGCCGCTCGCGGCCCAATCGGTTCGCGAGGCATCGCGAGACGGCGACGCGGAGGCGGTGCGCTCCGCGCTCGCTTCCGACGCGGGCGCGGCACTCGAGACGGACGGCGACTGGAGGACTCCTCTGCACCACGCTGCGTCGCGCGGCTACCTCGAGATCGCGATCCTGCTGATCGACGCCGGGGCCGACGTGAACGCGACGGACGAGGACGGCGAGAGACCCATCCACCGGGCCGTGCGCTACGACGAGGACCAGGTCGTAGAGCTCCTGCTGGAACGCGGGGCCGAGGTGGACGCCCGGAACGGGTACGGGAGGACGCCGCTTCTGCTGGTGGCCCGGGAGACGGGCAGCGTCCCCATGGCCGGGCTCCTTCTGGACACCGGGGCCGACGCGAACGCGCGCGACCGGTTCGACGATCCGCCGATCCACCTCGCGGCGTGGCGCGGTTTCGAGGACCTGGTCAACCTGTTCCTGGACGCGGGGACGACCCTGCCGCCGCCCGACAGCCGGGAGAACGCGGTCCTCGTGATGTTCGCGGCCGAGAAGGGATTGGACCGTCTGTTCGAGGGCTGCGCGGTGGAAGGAGTGGACCTCACGGACCGCAACGACAACGATGGCTCCCTGCTTCACTCCGCGGCCCAGGGCGGGTCGTCCGACATCGTGGGTCGCCTTATCGACCTGGGGCTCGAGGTGAACGAGAGCGACCGGTACGGCCGGACGCCGCTCCATTACGCCGGCGAGCTTGGGCGCGAAGAGGTGATCGAGGCCCTGGTCGCTCTCGGCGCGGATCTCAACCCCCGCAGCGTGGCGGGAGAGACGCCGTACAACACGGCCGTCGGCACGGGGCGGAGCGCGGCGGCAAAGCGGCTGGCGGATCTCGGTGCGGACACGTCGGTGCGGCACTTCCCCGAGCTGCGGGGGCCGTACCTGGGTCAGGAACCGCCGGAGCCCGGTGCCCCACCCGCCCTGTTCGCGCCGGACATCGTGTCGACGCACCGCTTCCAGCACGGAACGGTGACGTTCTCGTCGGACGGGACGGAAGCGTTCTGGGCCACGCAGCTGGCGCTCGAAGACACGGGCTACTCGGAGGGAGCGATCGTGCGCTCCCATATCGAGGACGGCCTGTGGACGGAGCCCGCGCTCGCGGGCTTCTCCCGACTCGGCCTCGGAGATGACGTGCCGTTCTTCGCGCCGGACGGCGAGCGACTGTACTTCCTGTCGAGCCGGCCGGGGCCCGGCGATGACGGTGAGGGCCCGGAGCGCATCTGGCATGTCGATCGTATCCAGTCCGGGTGGTCGGAGCCCGTGCTGATCCCCGGAGGCCCGAACTCGCTCGAGCTGCACTGGCAGTTCTCCGTCGCCGCGGACGGGAGCATCTACTCGCCGGGTGAGGGAGACCTGTACGTGTCACGCCTTGTGGACGGCACGTGGGGGGCGCCGGAACGGCTGCCCGCGGCGGTGAACAGCGAGGCCGACGAGTTCGCGCCGTACGTAACGCCCGGCCAGGACGTGCTTCTGTTCACGCGTGCGGGGCACCCGGACAACAGGGGATACGTGGACCTGTGGGCGAGTTTCCGCGGCCCCGACGGCTCGTGGAGCGAGGCCGTGCATCTGCCCGAGCCGGTCAACACCCGGGGACCGGAGATCTGCCCCATCCTGTCGCCGGACGGACGTTACGTGTTCCTGAACAGCGGGCGGGCGGGAAACGACGACAACTACTGGGTGGACGCCGGATTCCTCGAGGAGTTGTACCCGGACCGGCGGTGAGGGAGCCGGCACCCCGGCGCGGTGCGTGAGGCACCGTAGCCGGGGCCCGCCGGAGAATCTCGACCGAAGCGAGCCGGCAGTCTACCGTGGACGAGGCCCCCCACGCGAGCCGGATCTCTCACTAGGCCGGCCCCTCATCCCCATCCGGCGTCCAGGGCTCTCCCCATTCCTTCGTCATCTGCCGCTTGCCCTCTTCCAGCTCACGGACGATCCGCCGCGCCTCCCGCTCGAGGGGATCCTCGATCGGCAGGAGCCGCTCCGTGGCGCGCACCTCGTAGTCGAACAGCAGGCGCCGGAGATCGCCGAGGCGATGGAGCACGAACGGCAGCGCGTCGGTGAGCCGGTTCTTCTTCTCGAGGCGCTGGATGAGCTCGGCGAACAGCACGAGCTCGAGTCGCACCCTGTCTTCCGACGGCGGCCCGGACCGTTGTCCTCCGTGTTCGCCCGCGTCGTCCATGTGCTTCGCCTCCCACAAGCGTCAGGTGCCCGGCCGCTGACTCCGCCCTCGGCTCGAGCTGGCGTTGGGACCTTTCTCTTTCAAGGTACGGAACGCGCGGACGTACACCACCTCGTACTCACTTGCGCTGTGGGGCGCGGCCGGCGCGAGGAAGCCCCTGCCGTGGCTTCGCGCATCCGTTGAACCACGCGGCCGCCTCCACTATGGTGGGGCGATCGCGCGCGTGGGCCCCACCCGCTCCCCTCCAGGACGATGTCGACCAGAGGTCCGGCACGAAAGGAAGCTCCATGACGGTGCGCCACGTCAATCTCCTGGCCGTGGTTCTCGTGGCAGGCGTCGCCGGTGCCCGGCCCGCCGCGGGACAGAGGGATCGCTCCGCAGACCTGGCCGCGTTCGAGGCGCGGTTCCTCGAGGTCGACCAGAGCTACACGGACGAGGCACGGGCCGAGGCCATGGGCCGCTACGCCGCCGTGAAGCAGGCAGCCGGCGACCTCTCGGAGGCCGAGTTGGAGCTGAAGCTGGCAGAGATCGCCGCTCTGGCCGACAACGGCCACACCGGCGTGCTGGTCGGTCGCTGGACGGGAGCGTACAACCGCATGGGCGTGCGATTCCTCATCACGGACGACGGACTCCACGTGGCGGACGCCATCGCGGCGCACGAGGATCTCATCGGCTCCGAGGTGGCCACCCTCGCGGGGCACAGTCTCGGAGCGCTGCGCGAGACGTGGGCCCGCTACTATCCGGGGCGCGCGGGGCGCCGGGACGACGCCCTCCATCTGTTCATCGAGAGTCCGGAGCTCCTTCACGCGGCGGGTGTGTCCGACGTCCCGGAGTCCATCGAGCTGATCCTGGAGGGCGGCGCCATCGCAAAGGTCGGCGTGACCGACCGGTGGCCCGAGCCGGAGGGAGTGTGGCGCTGGTTGCCGCAGGCCCGTGCGATCGAGCTGATGGAAGCGGGGCGCATACGCGGCAACCCGCTCTATCTGCAGGAACCAGAGACGTTGTTCCGCTTCGTGGAGCTCCCCGAGGCCGGGGCCGTCTACCTCCAATTCCGAGCCAACCACCAGTTCGGAGACGGAGCGAGTATGAGGCGGCAGGCGAGCCAAGCGCTGGACCGGCTGCGGACCCTTTCGCCACGCGTCGTCATCGTCGATCAGCGCTTCAACTTCGGGGGGAATCTCAACAACACCCGTGCTCTCATGCAGGCCATTCCGGAGATCGTCGGCCCCGATGGACGCGTGCTCGCGATCGTGTCGGGACGCACATTCTCGGCGGGCATCGCCAGCCTGGGATACCTGAAGCAAGCGGGCGGCGAGCGCGTGACGATCGTCGGGGCTCCGGTCGGGGATCGCCTCGAGTTCTGGGCCGAGGGTGAGCCCCTCAGGCTGCCTCATAGCGGAGCGACCTTCGGGGTCGCCACGGAACGGCACAACTACCGGACCGGGTGCCCGGAGGACGACTGCCACGGGTCGATCCGCCGCCACCCCATCCGGGTGGAGTCTCTGGAGCCCGACGTCCAGCCCGAGGTCACGTATGCGGACGTGGTCGAGGGTCGGGATCCGTACCTGGAAGAGGCGTTGAGGCTGGCGGCGAAGTGACGGCAGGCGCTCGCGGGGCGGCTGGAGGACGGGTGCTTCTCGACCCGCGTTCTGGTCCGGTGACCACCACCGCGAGAGGTGTGTTCGCGGCCGTGCATTGATCCGGCCTGGGTGCGTCTCTACTCCGCGCGGAACGCCACCACCGGATCGACCCGCCACGCCCGCCACGACGGCAGCAGGCACGCGACCAGGGCGACGAGCGAGAAGAACAGCACGACGCTCACGAACGTGACGGGATCGCTGGCCCCGACCTCGTACAGACGCCCCCGGATCACGCGGGCGCCTCCCAAGGCGCCGACGACCCCGATCGCGAGCCCGACGCCCACCAGTGAGAAGCCGTGACCCATGACCATCCGGAGGATGTGCTCGGCGCGGGCGCCGAGCGCGACCCGGATGCCGATCTCGTGTGCGCGCTGCGTGACCTGGTACGCCAGCACTCCGTACAGGCCGAGCGCCGCCAGGAGAAGGGCCACGAGCGCGAAGATCCCCACCGCACCCGCCACCGTTCGCTGGAACGAAGTGGAGCGGCTGAGCACCTCCTCCATTGTCCCTACACCGGCCAACGGGATGTCCGGGTCGAGGCGGCCCAGGGTCTCGCGAAGCTGGCCGACGATCGTCGTCGGACCACCCGTCGTGTGCACCGCGATCCGCATCACGGACGACTGGCGCTGCCGGTGCGAGAAGTACATCACCATCTGGGCCTCGTGGGCCAGGCTGAAGATCTGGACGTCACCCACGACGCCGATGATCTCGAACCGGCCCGTGTCGTCGCCCTGGTCCACCTCGAGCTCGCGCCCGAGCGGCTCCGCCTCCGGGTACAGGATGCGGGCCATGGTCTCGTTGATCAGGACGACCGGCACGGCCCCATCGGCGTCCGTGTCGGCCACATCGCGCCCCGCCACGACGGGAATGTCCATCGCGTCGAAATAGCCGGGCATGACGATCCGTTGATAGGCCGCCTGCAGCTGTGACGCGTCGGAGGGCGGGTTCTCCGGATTCCAGGCGGGAACGTTGTTGCCCGGATCGCGCATCGGGAGCTGACTGATCAGCCCGACCTCCTCGACACCGGGCAGGGCCCGGGTGCGGTCCAGCAGCTCCTGGAAGAAGCGTGTCCTGGCTTCCAGATCGTACTCCGAGCGCGGCAGGCCGATCTCGGCTGTTAGCAGGCTCTTCGTCCGAAAGCCCGGATCGACGGAGCGAAGCCGCGCGAAGCTCTGAACGAGCAGAGCCGCCCCGACGAGCAGCACGACGGAGAGGGCCACCTGCCCGACGACCAGCACGCTGCGGACGCGCGCCCGTCCCCCGGCCACCGACCGCGAGCCCGACTTGAGCTCCTCGGCGAGGTCCACCCTCGACCCCATGAGGGCGGGTGCGAGGCCGAACACGAGCACGGTCCCGAGCGACAGAAGGAGCGCGAACAGCAGAATCTCCGGCTGGAGGCCCACCGTTTCGAGGCCGAGGCGCGTGAGGGGCGTGGCGGCCACGAGAGAACGCTGCACGAGGAGCGCCAGCACGGTTCCGAGCACGCCGGCCGCCAGTCCGAGCGGGATGCTCTCCGTCAGGAGCTGCTGAACGAGGCGGCGGCGGGGCGCGCCCAGCGCCGAGCGCATGGCGAGCTCCGTTCCGCGGGTCGATCCTCGGGCGAGCAGCAGGCTGGCGACGTTGCCGCACGCGATCAGCAGGACGAGGACGATCGCTCCCATGAGCATCAGGATCGTGGATCGGAAGCCCTCGACCATGGCCTCCTGCATGCCGCTGATCCGCATCCCCTTGTCCTGGTTCGACTCGGCGTACTCCTCCGCCAGGCGCCCCATGATCACGCCGACCTCGGCGTCGGCCTCCTCTACCGTGACGCCCTCCGCGAGCCGTCCGACCACGAGCCAGTTGTGCCACTGGCGGGCCCCGGCCATGTCCCCGCCACGCACCATCGGCGCGAACACGTCAGCCTCGACCGCGAACCGGAAGTCGGGCGGGGTCACACCGACGACCGTGAAGGGTGACCCGTTTGCGGTGAGCGTCGAGCCCACGATCGAGGGGTCGGCTCCGAGCCGCGTGCGCCAGTAGCGACCGCTGACGAGGATCGTCGGCGCGGCACCGGGCTCTCCCTCCTCGGCGTTGAACTCGCGTCCCAGGTGGAGCGGCACGCCGAGAGTGCGGAACAGGCCGGGACCGATGAGCGCGACGGGCACCCGCTCCGGCTCGTCCACGCCGGTAATGGTCGCATCACGGGTGAACGGGGTGATGGTGGCCAGGGACTCGAACGAGGTCGAGGCCTCTCGCACGTCGAAGAAGTCGTACGCCGACACCATGTTGCCGATGCTACCGTTCGGCCAGATGGTCCGGCCGACCACCAGGCGATCCGCGTCCGGGTACGGAAGCGCCCGGAACAGGGCCAGGTTCAGGACGCCGAACATGGCCACCGTGGCCCCGATGCCGAGGCCGAGGCTGAGCAGGGCGGCGAGCAGGAGGCCGGGACGGCGGCGCAGGGAACGGAGGCCGAACGCGAGATCGAGCCGCAGATCGTCGAGCCAGCGGTGAGCGGCGGGTCTATCGCGCGAGTCGGACATAAGGTGTCCTCGGGGAGAGGATGGTTCACGTGGCTACTTACGTAGACACGGCAAGGGAGGCGGGGGTTGAATTCGCGGGAAGAACGCTCGTCAGATGGCGGACGGTCGCGTACCGCCGCTGTCAACCATCCGGCGTTTCTTCCTGTCTCACATGACGTTCCGAGGTGCCGGATCGGGCGGCGGAGGCGACGCGTCAGTCTCGAACCGGCGCGGCTTCAAGATGGGGGAGCGAATGGGTGATGTGTGGCAGGAGATCCGGCATGTCGGGCGGGGACTGCTTCGGCGGCCGGGATACAGCGCTGCGGTCCTTCTCACCCTGATCCTCGGTATCGGCGCCACTACTGCGGTGTTCGCCGTGGTCAACGGCGTACTTCTCCGGCCACTACCGCATGACGAACCCCAGCAGCTCGCTCTCGTGTGGCTCGTCGACGCGCGCCCTGGATTCTACGATCCCCGGAACGCCGTGACTCCGGCGGATTTCCGCGACTGGCA
>JBDHHQ010000152.1:0-8548 GCA_039589315.1 Gemmatimonadota bacterium | reverse complement strand
GAGCTGCTGCTCACGCCCCTCGAGCTCCTCGAGGCCCTCTCGAAGTTCGTCCCGCCCCCGCGTGTTCATCGCCACCGCTACCACGGTGTCCTGGCTCCGAATGCCAGGCTCAGGCCCCACGTCGTGGCGTTCGGTCGAGCCGAGCGCGTGCTCAATGATCTTGAACTAGCACGGTAGGGAGCCATAGGTCGACCAGATGGCCTCCGGAGAGCCCGATCAGGGGTTCTGCTTCAGGACCTCCAGCAACACATCGCCAGCCGCCCCGGAGGGCGGCCGCGTACCGATGGCAGTGGCCAGCGTAAGCGCCACATCCACCGTGTGAATCCGGCGGGAGACGGTCTGCGGCTGGATTCTCCAGGCGCGTCGAAGCCGCTGCCGGAAGCAGTCCCAGTCTTCGACGCCCGGCGGGTGGCCAGCTCATCAGGATCTACGGGGTTCTCAACCCCATAAGACGTTCATGGTCGGGAACGTTGCACAACCCGCCGCGGCATGCACGCGCCCAAGTGAGGCGATGCGACTGATCCGGCGGACGCCCTGCGGGGCTACGCGTCCCTCTACCTGGAACACGAGGTGAAGGCCGAAGGCATGGTCCGGAACCTGGGCCAGTTCTCTCGATTCCTGGAGGCCGTGAGCTTCTCTCACGCGTCCGTCTTGAACGTGAGCAACGTGGCGCGAGACACGGAAGCCAAGAGACGGACCGTCGCGGGCTTCCTAGGAAGTGCTGGAGGATCTTCTTCTGGTCTACCGCCTCGAGGTCTTTACGCGTCGGGCCCGTCGTCGGACGGCAGCGCACCCGAAGCTGTTCCTCTTCGACGCCGGCGTCTTCCGGTCCCTTCGCCAGGCAGGAACGCTGGACCGCCCGCAGGAGATCGCGGGCGCCGCCCTCGAGGGATTGGTGGCGCAACACCTGCGAGCATGGGCGGCATATTCGGACGCGGGATTCGATCTCCATACCTGGCGGACCCGGGGCGGCCTGGAGGTGGATTTCGTGCTGTACGGGCCCCACGGCTTTGGGGTCGCGGAAGTCAAGAACACGCCCACCATCCGGCCGGCTGACCTCCGGGGGCTCACTGCCTTCGGGGAGGACTACCCGGAAACACGGCGCCTGCTGCTGTATCGTCGTGAGCGTCGATTGCGGAGGAGGGGGATTCTGTGCGTTCCCGTAGACCGCTTTCTGACCGACCTCGTTCCCGGGGAAGAGCTGGACCCGGCGGCCTGATTCGCTCATGGTGTAGTCCGAGAAGGCACTCTCTTGCGGCTTGTCACACTCATGCGGAGAATTGGCCTGGAATCTCGGCCTGCGCACGAAGAAAGAGCCGGAGGGTTCGAAGCCGAGCCACCTCCGGCGCCCAGATCCGGGTGGCTATGGGACAGTTGGCGATCCGACCCTATGGTATGAACGACTTGAGGGCGGTCTTGGACGTGTGGGACGCCGCATCCCGCGTTGCCCATCCTTTCCTCGATGAAGCCTTCCTCGCCAAGGAACGCCGGGAGATAGCCGAGGTCCATCTTCCGAATGCCGAGACCTGGGTATGCGAGCTCGGCGGAGTGGTGGCAGGCTTCGTGGCGCTGGTGGGCGAGGAAGTGGGTGGTCTGTTCGTGCACCCCGAACATCACCGCAAGGGGATCGGCCGCGCGTTGATGGATCACTCCTCTGGGCTGCGTGAGGTGCTCTACCTGGACGTCTTCGAGGAGAATCGCGTGGGCCGGGCCTTCTACGACCGGTATGGGTTCGAGGTCGTCGGCGAGCGGGTACACGAAGAAACGGGACGCCGGCAGCTGCGGATGCACTTCGACGCCCGGTTCCGGACGGGCTCAACCCAGCGCTCAGGTGATCTAGCGTGGCGTCCTCGCTCCGGCCGCCTCGCTCACGAGCGTCAAGAGCAAGCCCTTGTTGCTCCCGAGCGTCCCTGAGCCCTCTGCATCTTCGCCACGCGTTGCCGGGCTACCGGAACCGCGACCGCGTCAGTCGGCGCTCATCGCCCGGACCGGGTCCACCCGCGTCGCGCGTTGTGCTGGAATCAGCCCCGCGCAAAGCACCAACACCAGCAGACCTGCCGCCACCACTCCGTAAGTCGGCGCGTCTACTACCGACACGCCGAACAGAAGTGACTGGAGCACCCTCGTCACGAGCGCCGCGCCGCCCAATCCGATCGCAATCCCGGTGAGGCCGATCGTGCTGCCCCGGCGAAGCACCGAGCTCCGTATGTTACCTGCTGTCGCACCCAGCGCGATTCGGACGCCGAACTCTCTGGTCCGCTGCCCCACGGTGTAGGCGACCGCCCCGTAGATCCCCACGATGCCGAGCGCCAACGCCACCACCGCAGAGATGATCACAAGCACCATCGCGAAGGTGACCTGCTGCATGGAGCCGGCCGTCAGTTGAGCGAGCGTTCGCACGCCGTCAACAAGGATCTGCGAGTCGATAGCCCGTATTTCCTCGCGGACCGAACCGATGATCTCGTGTGGAGGTCCTGCGGTCTGTACAAGGAGGGTCTGGTTCGTGACGAACATGGCGAAGTCGGACTCGGGCAAGAACACGGTGGGCAGGTATACGGTGGGCTCGGGTTCCTGGACGAGTGATCGCTCGCGAATGTCGCCCACCACGCCCACGACCGTGTACCAGACGTCGCCCTGCGGGTCCTGTTCGTCGTACCACTGGGCGATCTGCTGCCCGATCGGGTCCTCGCCCGGCCAACGTTTCTCGACGAAGGCTTGATTGACCACGGCCACGCGTGGGTAATCGGCGAAGTCGAGGGCCTCGAACTCGCGCCCGCGCACGAGTTCCGCGCCGATCGCGCTCAGGTAACGTGCCCCAGCGAAGACGCGAAGCGTGTTGTCTCCCAGAGCCCCGGGCTCGGGGATAGCGTCCGGTGTTGCGATGACGTCCGACCACTCGTTTCCGTCGACCGGAAGGTCCGCCGAAAAGGCCGTATGGGTGACGCCGGGGAGCTCGGCAACCCGGTCGGCCACGTTCAACATGAATTGGGCTCGCTGGAGCTCTCCGTCGAACTGGCTTCCGTCTAGCGCGAGCTTGAAAGTCACAACGTTGGAATCACCGAACCCGGGATCGACGCTGCGAAGGCTCGCAAACGTCCGAAGGAGCAAACCCGAACCGACGAGCAGGATCAGGGCGAAAGCGACCTGCCCCACGACCAGCGCCTCACGGGTACGTCCGCGGGAGCGTCCGTCGGTGACCGTCCGATTGGCCCCCATGGTGAGAGTCACGGAATCCAGGTTGCGGCTGCGCGCGACCGGCACGAGGCCGAACAGCACTCCTGCGGTCAGCGACACGGCGAGCGCGAAGCCGAGCACGACCGGATCCACACCGAGCTCGTCCATTCGAGGCAGGTCGCCCGGCGCGAGGCGCAGAACGGCCCTGGTCCCGAATGAGGCGATCGCCAGACCGAGCACTCCACCCAACACTGAGAGCGTGAGGCCTTCCGCGAGGAACCAGCGGGCCAGCGACCGGCGCGAGGCCCCCAGCGCGGTCCTGACCGCCAGTTCCTTTTGCAGGGACTCGGCCCTGAGCACGAACAGGTTGGCGACGTTGGCCGCGGCGATGAGCAGAACTAGCGAGAGCGTGCCCATCAGGATCCAAAGGACCCGAGCGACGTCGCCGACGACGGCGTCTTTCAATGTCTCCACCCTCGGCACGTAGTTGCCCTCGTCGAGGCTCTGTCGGGTATGCCCCCCGCCGTAGGTGTAGTGTTCCGTGGCATCCCGCATGAGGCGATACAGTTCGGTCCGTGCCTCCTCGAGCGTCGCTCCCGGCGCAAGCCTCGCGATGCCCTGGTACATGAAGTTTCCGAAGCGCGCCTCCGATTCGCGAATCGCGATGGGAAAGAACAGATCGGGCGCCTCGAACGCATTGCCGAAGACCACACTGGCTTCGGGGCGAATGAAGTCGAAGTCCTCAGGCATCACGCCAACGACCAGGGTCTGCGATCCTTCGATCACCGGCTTTCCGATCACGTCGGGGTCGCCGCCGTACATGCGCTGCCAAAAGCCGTGGCTGATTACGGTTACCGACTCAGCGCCCTCCACGACGTCCTCCGGAACGAACGTCCTGCCCCGCGCAGCGGAGACCCTGAGAAGCTCGAACAGATTGGGGGTCGTCCGTATCAGACCCAATTCGTATGGCTCGTCGTTGATGGGAAAAGTCGCGGTGGCTTCGGTGTAGATCGCGAGATCGGCGAGGGTACCAGACCGGTTCTGGTATTCCAGGTACCCTCCGTTCGGAATGCCGAGCGTGCTCTGGTCGCTCCTGTGCCCGACCAGCACGAGACGGTCGGATTGACCGTAGGGGAGCGGTCGGAGGATCACGGTGTTGAGCACGCTGAAGACTGCGGTAGTCGCACCGATTCCGAGGCCCAGCGTGACAATCCCCGCGACCGCGAAGGCCGGGCGCTTGGACATGCGGCGAAGGGCCAGCCCCAAATCGCGAATCGTCTGTGTGATCATCTCCCCAACACCCCTTTCCCATCTTCCATTGATCTCTAGACCACGCCTCGAGGTCCCGACCGGAGCGCGGAACAGCCGCTCGCGAAGTCCCTCACGGAGCGTGTTCCAGGCGGTCGTAATCCAGAAGGCCACTAGCGGACCGATTCCCCGCCGTCGGGCGGCCCGATGCTCTTCCTCAAGCGCGAACGTTACGCCGGCGCCAAAACGCGCCCGGAAGTCTTGCGGGTAGAGGCGCATCAGAGCGCCGATCAGTCGATGCCCCATCGGGCTCACGGCGCCGCCTCGGCGGAAGCAGGCTCACCCACCCGACAGCACTCCCAACCGGCGCGTCAGTCCCAACAGCTCCGACAGCCTCCGTCCCTCTGCCCTGAGCACATCGTGCCCGAGCGGAGTGAGGCCGTAGTACGTCCCACGCCTCGAATCGACGTCGGCGGGCCGGTCGACCTCTCGAACCAGGCCCGTCTCGAGCATCCGCTTGAGGTGGCGGTAGAATGGGCCGGTCTTGAGATCAACGTGCCCTGACGAGGCCTCACGGACCCCCTGCATCATGCCGTACCCGTGCAGGTCGCCTTGTGCCAGCGAAAGGAGTATGTGGAAAACCGCGGGCTTCAGTGGGAGAAGCGCTACGACATCCTGTTCAGGCATTTCGTCCTCACGTACTGGATGGACATGTACGAAATGGACATATAAACCCGCGAGGAGAGGTTGTCAACGATCCCTTCCCGGCGGGATTGCCGTCATGCAGCGGTCCCGATCTGCGCTTGCGGGCCTATGGTGAGCCTACTCTCCGCGCAGCGCCTCGACGGGGTGGATGCGTGCGGCCCGGCGCGCCGGCAGCCAGCTGGCCAGGAGCGCCACCAGGGCGAACGAAAAGACGACGGCACCGTAGGTCAGGGGGTCCGAGGGGCTCACGCCCAAGAGGAATGAGCCGAGCCCTGGCGCGGCGAGGAGAGCAATCCCAATGCCCAGGACCGTTCCGGCCGCGACCAGGACGAAGCCTTTGCGGAACACGACTCTGAGGAGGTCGCCACGGCTACCACCCAGGGCCAGCCTGACGCCGAGCTCGTGGGTGTCCCGAGTCACCGTGAACTGGATGAGCCCGTACAAGCCCACCGCAGCCAGAAGCAGAGCCGTAAGGCCCATACTGCCGACGAGCACGGAGCCCACCCGTTGGGGGAAGAGGGCGTTGTCCAGGGTCTGGCGAGCGGTGCGAAGTCGGACGCGCGGGTGGGCGGGCACCGCAGCTCGAACCACCTCCTGAACCGCACTGGCGGCTTGCACGGGCGCGGAGCCCCGAATCGTGATTTGGGCCTGGGCCAGGAAGCGTCCGGCCAAAGACAGATAGACGAGTGGGTCCGGCGTATCGTCTTGCACCAGGTAGCGGGCATCGGCGGCCACCCCTATCACGCGCACATCCTGGCCGCCAACCCGGAAGGCCCGGCCCACCGGGTCCTCACCGGGCCAGAATCGGCGCACGAACGCCTCGCTTGCAACGGCGACTGGCGCGGCGTCCCGGGCGTCCGCGTCGTTGAAGTCCCGGCCCCGATGCAGCGGGACACCCATGACGCCCAGGAATCCTGCGCCGACCACGCGTACATCCACTACCATCCGATCTTGACCGGCCGTCGGAAGAACGCCCGGAACCTCCACGGCCATCGGGCTTCGAGCGACGCCTGGAAGGGGTCCATCCGACACGGTTACGGCGTCGATGCCGGGAATCGAGGCGATGGCGTCGAGAATCTCGCCTTGTACCGTTGAACGCTCGGCTGTATCGCCGAGCTCTTCATGGAGGGACAGCGTGAACGTTGCCACCTCATCAGCGGCGAAGCCCGGGTGGGCGCGCGCCCCCATCGCCAACGCCCGGACGAAGAGCCCGGCCGCGACAACCAGGACCACGGAAACCGCCACCTGTCCAACGACCAACGCGGTGCGCAGCCTGGTGCCCGCTCCAGGGCCTCCGGTCCGGGTTCGGAGCGCGCCGGCAGGATCCTTGTTGAGGAGGTAGACGGCCGGTGCGGCGCAGGCCAGGACCGCGGCCACAAGGGCCGCCGTGGCCGTGAGGGCCAGCACTCGCCAGTCCAGGGTCAGCTCCAGGCCCAGCCCCCCGCTCAAGGAGCCAATCAGCTCCACCAGAAGTGCGTTCAGCTTCACCGCGACCCACGTCCCCAAGGCCGCACCCAGGAGAACGAGCAGCGACCCTTCGGTTATCAGCTGCCGAATCAGTCGCCCGTTTCCGGCTCCGATGGCCAGGCGGATGGCCATCTCTCGATCCCTGGACATCGTACGCACCAGCAGGAGACAGCCCACGTTGAGACAGGCGATGAGCAGCACCAGCCCGGACACGGCCGCGAGGACGGTCACGAACACGGTGATTCCTGCCTGGAGGCTGTGGTCCACCCCGGTCGTGGGCGTAACGGCCACGCGGTGGCCCTCCTTGATCTCCGGGAATTGCAGCTCGATTCGCCGGGCGATCGCATTGAGCGCCGCTTGGGCGGCGTCCGGCGACACGCCCGCCCGCAACCGGCCAATCATCTCGAAGTCCATCCGGGTCCGGTCCGCCGGATCAAAACCGTTGATCAACACCCCTGCGGCCGAGAGGGGCAGCCACAGGTCGGAGGGGAAGCCGATGAAGTGCCCACTGAACCCCTCCGGTCCGACGCCAACCACGGTGGCAGCGTGGCCGTCGAGGCGGATCGTGCGCCCCAGGACGGCCGGGTCCCCGCCTAACGAGGACAGCCAGAACGCGTGGCTCAACACCACCGTGGGTTCCTCACCGAAACGGCCCTCTCCCGGGAACGCCAGGCGACCGACAGTGGGGGACAGGCCGAGCATCCCGAAATACTCGGGGGAAACGAGTTGGCCCACCACCACTTCTCCCCCCTCGCCCAGATCGAGGCGGCGACCCGTGAAGGCTGCGAGGTCCACCAGCACGGTGTTGGCATCCCGATACGTGACGAAGTCCTGATACGCGAAGCCCAAGAAGCCGTTGCCTCCCGGGAGATCTGCCCACACGTCCACGAGGCTTGACTGGTGCTCCACGGGAAGAGGGCGGAGGAGCAGCTCGTTCACCACGGTGAACACCACGGTATTCGCGCCGACGCCCAGGGCCAGGATCACCATGGCGGTGAGCGTGAGGGCAGGGCTTCGTGCCAGGAACCGAGCTCCGAACCGCAAGTCGGCCGCGAGCGGCCCCAGGAAACCGGCACCACTGCGCCTGGTTCGTCTGACGCCGGGCGGTGCGGGGCTGCGGGCAAGGAAGGGCGCAACTGCTGCGGGCTGCCCGAAGCGTTGGATCAACTGCTCGGGTGTCCTGCCCGCGGCGAGGCCATCACGGAAGTGCTGCTCGAGGTCGGCCCGTACCTCAGCGGCGGCACGCTCGCTCAGATCGGCAAGGGAAACAGTCTGCTCGATCACGGCCCTGATGGACTCGGGCAGGCCCATCACGCCAGGCCCAGCTTGTCCATGGCCTCTACCAGGCCGGCCCATTCACGCTGGTGCTCGCGTAGCCACGCTTGCCCACTGGACGTCACGCCGTAGTACTTGCGGACCCGTCCGCCCGCCAAGCGTGTCGCACGCTGCGTGATGAGCCCTTTGGATTCGAGGTTGTACAGCAGGGGATAGAGCGTGGAGTGGCCGATGGCCAGCACGCCATCGGACTGACTATCCAGCGCCTCGGCCAGCTCGTATCCGTACATCTCCCGTTGATCCAGGAGCTTGAGCACAGCCAATGGGCCCGCGCCCCGCATCCACGCCTTCGGTACCCTCGTCACCCGCCCCTCCCGTCCCGCGAGTCTCTTCTTTGGTCATATGACGAGTCGCATATTATGTGAGACATAATATCGCGTCAAGAGAAACTACCGTTCGAGCCTTCGCCATGGCGCTTCCAGGCTCGCCGGCTGTCAAGCAACGAACCCGGCTTCGTCCGCGTCCGGCCACCGCGCCTCATTGGCCCGTCCTCCCGGGCACCGTCTACCGTCCTCGGCGCCCGACTCAGACGCCGCTGTACCAGACCGTGCAGCTTCACCTCGAGACGTTCTTGGCTCGGTCGTCCGAGTCCGACGCCACCGGCTACGGATTGCCGGAG
>JBDHHQ010000151.1:0-15367 GCA_039589315.1 Gemmatimonadota bacterium | reverse complement strand
TGGCGGTCGGTGCTGCCGGGGGCGCGCGACTGACGGAAACCGGGCTCAGCGTCGGTACGCCGTACTACATGAGCCCGGAGCAGGCCACCGGCGATCAACACGTCGGTCCGGCCAGCGACATCTACGCAGTGGGCTGCGTGCTCTACGAGATGCTCGTGGGCGATCCGCCGTATACGGGCAGCACCGCCCAGGCGGTGCTGGGCAAGATCCTCTCCGGCGACCCCGTGGCTCCGGCCGAGCATCGACCGTCCGTGCCGGCGAATGTCGATGGAGCGATCCGAAGAGCACTCCAGAGTCTGCCGGCGGATCGGTTTGCGACCGCCGACGAGCTCGCTCGAGCGCTCGGCGACCCCGCGTTCCGGTATGGCGCCGGGTCGGACGGTGACGGCCATCCACCTGCGGTTCACCGTGAGCCCCGATGGCCGTTCGTTCGCGTCGGTCATCGACGGCCTCCGGAGCAGGAGCTGTGCATCTACGACCTCCGAACGGGGGCTTTTCAGACTCTGGAGCGTGCCAACTACGTGGGGACGCCGGTGTGGAGCCCGGACGGGCGGCACGTCGTCTTTGCGAGGTTCCCGACTCCGGAGAGCGACGCGATTGCGTCTCTGGAGATCGACTCCAACGCCGGCTCGAAGGACCTTCTTTCGGGTGACCCGTACCTGTACATGGTTCCGACGACCTACCTGGCCGACGATTCTCTGCTCGTTGGACAGACTTCGGGCTCGGGATCAGCCGAGATGATCGACCTGACCTCGAGTCCTCCGACGGTGGAGCCGATCGGTGTCGATGCATTCTTTGTAGAGATCTCCCCAGACCGTCGCTGGATCGCCTATCAGAACCAGTCGACCCCCGGCATTCAGCTTCAGCCCTGGCCCGACCTGGATCGTCGCTATCTGATCGATCCGAGCGGGCAAGATCCGCAATGGGCGTCTTCTACGGAGCTGGTCTACTGGGCATTCCTGAGCGACACGGCCACCGTGTCCAGCGGCGCCGGACTCTACTCGGTAACGATCGATCCCGCCCGGGATCCTCCGTTCGAGGGCCCTGAATCGATCGTCTCGGACGCCCACTTCGCGGACACCCCCGGCCAGTCGTTCGAGATCATGCCGGACGGCGACGTCGTCTACAAGCGCTCGCCGACCGAGAGCCTCGGCTACTATGTCCGGGTCATCCCGGGCTTCGTGGAGGACATGAAGCGGCGAGTGGACGACGCGAATCGGTAGACCCCGACCATCGCACGATGACTAATCGAATCGGCGCGGTGTGCCGATGGTTGTGATAAGGGCTCCCGACCGACGCTTCTGAAGCTGCGGAGGAACGATGCCTACACGGCCTTTCGATTCGAACGCAAACAACCCCGAAGCGTGGCGTCGCCACCGACGCCCCGGTGGGGTAACAACGTCGGCGCTGGTCGGAACCGCCGTTCTGCTGCTCCTGCCGCTCCTGCCGCAGCAGGTGCACGCCCAGGACGCGGACCGCATGACCGTTGCGCACGTCAGCCAGCCGACCATGGATCCTTGTCCGTCTCGGGGCGAGATCCAGGGACTCGACCCCCAGGGCGACGGGTTCCTTGCGGTGCGCACGGGACCTGGCACCGACCACGAGCAGATTGACGAGCTTCACAATGGCGACCTCGTGATTCTGTGCGACTACGAGAACGGCTGGCACGGTGTCGTCTACCCCCAAGAGGGTCAGGAAGCGGCGGAGTGTTACGCGGGCGCCGAGCAGTTGGCGGACCCGGAGTCGTACCGGGGGCCCTGCAGGTCTGGCTGGGTCCACGGCAACTGGGTGCGGTGGATCTGGCGATAGCCCGAGCCCGACGAAACCCGAGTAGTATCTAGCGGCACCCTCCAGGAACGGGGCCTTCCAGGGTATCCTGGGAGGCCCCGTCTTCACGCTGCACCCAAGTGGCCGCTCGGCTCGAACCGGCGACCCCCTGAACCCCATTCAGTATTCGGGGTGTTTCGGGGAGTGCCGCTGAGTTGGCCTGAGGTTAGCTAGAGTGCTGTAGGAAAAGGGGTTAGCACCTACGGCTCTTCGCTCCCGTTCTTCTGAGTTTCTTCCGGTTCGGCCCAGTTGGCACACCAAGCGGCACACTAGTCCGCACGCCGAGTCGCCCTGCGGCCATGCGCTCATCCGGCGACCCCAAGGTGCCGCGGCACACTTCTGCGAACGTCTGAACACCTAGCCAATCGCTCGCGAACGAATGTCGTGCGATTGACGAGCCGGTGTCCTATCGTGAGAGCGATTTGCTTCTCTCGCCGAGACACCGATGTCCGATCCCGTCACCCGGCTGAACACGGCCCTCGAAGGCCGCTACCGTATCGAGCGCGAACTCGGCGAGGGCGGGATGGCCACGGTCTACCTCGCCGACGACCTGAAGCATGAGCGGAAGCTCGCCCTCAAGGTTCTGAAGCCCGAGCTCGCCGCGGTCGTGGGCGCTGAGCGCTTCCTGGCCGAGATCAAGACCACGGCCAATCTGCAGCATCCCCACATCCTACCTCTGTTCGACTCAGGCGAGGCCGACGGCTTCCTTTACTACGCTATGCCGCTCGTGGAGGGAGAGAGCCTGCGAGAGCGGCTGGACCGCGATCGGCAACTCCCCGTGGAAGAGGCCGTCGCCATCGCGAAGGCCGTGGGGCAGGCACTCCATCACGCCCACGGCCGCGGCGTGATCCACCGGGATATCAAGCCGGGCAACATCCTGCTCCAGGACGGTCAACCGGTCGTCGCCGACTTCGGGATCGCGCTTGCCGTCGGCACCGCGGGCGCAACCCGGCTGACGGAGACGGGAATGTCGGTGGGCACTCCGTACTATATGTCCCCGGAGCAGGCGACCGGCGACACGGCCCTGGGTCCCGCGACCGACGTCTACGCCCTCGGCTGTGTGCTCTACGAAATGCTGACCGGGGATCCACCCTACATCGGCAGCACGGCCCAGGCAGTGCTCGCCCAGGTCATTGCCGGTGTCCCGGCATCTGCCATGGCCAAGCGGACGGCCGTGCCTCCCCACGTGGATGCGGCGATTCGGAAGGCTCTGGAGAGGCTCCCCGCGGATCGGTTCTCGTCAGCGCACGGCTTCGTCACGGCGTTGTCGAATCCGGACTTCCGTCACGGGGCCTTGGCGCCTTCCGGGGTAGACGGCTCACGCATCTGGCAGTGGACTGCCATCGCGGCTTCCGTCGTGGCCGCTGCACTCGCCGTCGCGCTGGCATGGACGACGTTTGCACCCGAGCCCCCACCACGGTTGGCCCGGTTCGAGACGCCGTTCCGAGACGGTCAGGAACCGACGGGCCCAATGCGGTTCACGATGGACGGATCGGCGCTCGTGTACATAGGGCCCGGCCCGACCGGGGTGGGAAGCCAGCTATGGGTGCGACGGTGGGCGGACCTCGAGGCGACGCCTGTTCCGGGAACCGAGGGGGTGACGTCGTTCGCGGTCTCCCGCAACGGACGGGAGATCGCCGTCTCAGCGCAGCGAACCTTGAGCATCGTACCGTTGGATGGAGTGTCGCCGCCGCGGGTGCTGGTCGACGAAGCGGGGCGCGTGAGCGACTGGGGCGAGGACGGCCACGTCTATTTCCTGACCCCCTCACCCGACAACAACCTGGCTCGTGTGCCCTACTCGGGCGGACCCGTGGACACGCTCGCCCAGCGATCGGAGGGCGAGATTCTACACGGCCACCTGAGACTCCTTCCCGGCGAGACGAAGGCGGTCTTCCAGGTGTGGTACGACCGGAACGCCACGGACGCCGAGATCTGGGTGCTGGATCTCGAGACTCGAGACCGCCATGTACTGACGGCGGGGAGCAATCCGGATATCGCCTCGACGGGACACCTCCTGTTCGGAACGACCGACGGCGCGCTGTTCGCGGTACCGCTCGACACGCGAAGGGCTCAGCTCTCGGGGTCACCGACCCGGCTGCTGCACGACGTCGGGATACGGAGCGAGTTCGACGTGATGGACTACGCGATCTCGACGGATGGCTCGTTCATCTACCGAACGGGGGGAGCCAGCGACACTCAGATGGCGGAACTCGTGTGGGTTTCTCGCTCCGGCGAGGCTGCTCCTGTCGACCCCCTGTGGCGCTACGATCCGGGGCTCGATGGCGGGTACGCGTGGATCCTCTCGCCCGACGGTCGGCGGATCGCCACGACCCGCGTGGTTGACGGTAACTGGGATATTTGGATCAAGCAGCTTCCAGACGGACCCTTCGACCGGCTGACGTTCTCGGAAGCCGAGGAGCGGTATCCCGTCTGGACGGCGGACGGCCAGTCGATCACGTACAGCAGCGGTGAATACGGGGATTATAACGTCTGGCAGAGGCGAGCGGACGGGGCCGACGACCCCACGCTGTTGATCGATCCCGAACCACCGCTCACCCAGAAGCACTGGAGCCCCGACGGGGAGTGGCTCGTGGTCGTGAATAGCGATCCCACGGTACCCCGTGGCGAACAGGACATTTGGGGCGTCGAACCGGGTGCTTCCGATTCCCTGGTGCCGCTGGTCACTTCGGAGGACTTCTTCGAGTTGATGCCCAGGATCTCACCGGACGGGCGCTGGATTGCCTACTATTCCAATGAGACCGGTGCGTGGGAGATCTACGTGAGACCTTTCCCGGACACGGGTTCCGGACGTCTTCGGGTCTCAACAGACGGCGGACACACGCCCATTTGGTCTCACGACGGGTCGGAGTTGTTCTTCGTGACGCCGGACAGGCGACTCCTGGCGGCCCAGGTGTCCACCTCACGTGGCTTCGAGGTGCGGTCCCGCGACGCGCTCTTCACGCTGGGGCCGGAGTACCTGATAAACCAGGGCTATGGATTCGTCGATGTAGCAGCGGACGGGCGGTTCCTCATGGGCAGATTGCCGGAGCGAATGGCCGGACGAGGGTCGGAGCTCGTGTTAGTACAGGGGTTCGCCGAGCAGTTGCGACAGATCGTTCCGGAGGGCTGACCGAGCGGAGAGCGGTTGCTCGTAGTCTCTGACCCACTGAATCCCCGACAAGGCCTGAACCCCATTCAGTATTCGGGGTGTTTCGGGGAGTTGGAGTGAGTTGGTTACAGGTCGGTTAGAGTACTTCAGGATAAGCGCTTACGGCCATCGCTCTTCGCTCAAGTTCTTCTGTGTTTTCCCCAGTGTGGACCAGTTGGCACACCAAGCGGCACACTAAACGCACACCGGATCGCGTTGGAACCACGCCTTTTTTCAGCGACCCCATGTGAAGCGGCACACTTCTGCGGACCGCTGAGCATCTTTCGCCAATCGCTGGCGAACGACCGTAGTGCGATTGACGAGCCGGTGCCCTATCGTGGTAGCCGACCCAGTCTCCCGCCGAGGTACCAATGTCCGATCCCGTCACCCGTCTGAACGCCGCCCTCGAAGGCCGCTACCGAATCGAGCGCGAGCTCGGCGAAGGCGGCATGGCCACGGTCTATCTGGCCGAGGATCTGAAGCATGAGCGGAACGTCGCTCTCAAGATTCTCCGCCCGGAGCTCGCTGCCGTAATCGGGGCTGAGCGCTTCCTGGCCGAGATCAAGAGGACGCGAACCTCCAGCATCCCCACATCCTCGCGCTGTTCGACTCGGGTGAGGCTGACGGCTTCCTCTACTACGTGATGCCGTTCATCGACGGCGAGACGCTGAGGGAGAAGCTGGACCACGAGAAGCAGCTCGGCGTTTCCGAAGCCGTCCGGATTGCCCGTGACGTGGCCGATGCACTCGACTACGCGCACCGGCAAGGGGTGATCCACCGCGACATCAAGCCCAGCAACGTGCTGCTCCACGACGGCCGACCCGTCGGGGCCGACTTCGGCATCGCGCTCGCGATCAGCGCCGCGGGGGGCGGGCGCATGACCGAGACGGGCCTGTCACTAGGCACGCCGCACTACATGAGCCCAGAACAGGCCAGCGCGGACCGCGACCTGAGCGCACGGTCGGACGTCTACAGCCTGGGATGCGTTCTCTACGAGATGATCGCCGGGCAGCCGCCGCACACGGGCCCCAGCGCTCAGTCTATCCTCGTGCGCATCCTGACCGAGAGCCCGCGGCCGCTCACCGAGCTCCGGCACACCGTACCGCGTCACGTCGCCGCCGCGGTCGCGAAGGCCATCGAAAAGCTACCGGCCGACCGCTTCGAGAGCGCGAAGACGTTCATGGATGCGCTCGAGGACGAGGCGTTTACGTACGCCGCAGCGCCGCGCTCCGCCGCAGCGCCAGCCGCCGCTCCGACGCCCGTAGCCGCCTCGAGGCCGGGCCGCGGCGTCCCCGTCTGGCTCACCGCAGTGCTCGGCGGCGCCTTGTTGGCCGGCGGGTATGCCGTGGCACGCTCGACACAACCGGTCCCGCGCGCGGCACCCTCAGCGAAAGCGACGACAACACGGTGCGCCGCCCCATGTCGTGGCCCACGCCTGGAAGGCCCAGCATCGCCTGCACAAGCTCTATCACAGGATCGCCGCCAGGAAGTCCTCTCGCATCGCCGTGGTCGCCGCCGCCCGTGAGCTCGTCGGCTTCCTCTGGGCCGTCATGCAGGAGCCCGCTACCGACAACCTTCGACTCGACGAGGCCGCCTGACCCATCATCGCGCCAACGTCAGACTCCTGAGGCTTGGTGGACCCGGGGCACGATAGGAGAACGCCCGGCGTCGCTATGCGGCAGGCCCCCACTCGGGGCCGGATCCCCGATGCTAGAGTCCGGCTGGCTCCAGACGAATCTTAATCCCGCTCTGCGCGGTCCACCGCGTAACCGGCGAGTATCAGTAGGATCATCGTCGAAGCTGTCCCCGGGTTCTCCAGCCTCTTGACCCCAGCCCTTTCATATCAGTGACCGACGACGGTCGCGACCAATGGAGCTCCGTCGTGAGTACGGAACTCGCTGCGGAGCTGGATGTGCCCGTTCTCGGGCTTCGGTCTGACACCGATCACCGGATCTCCGTCATGTTGACCGATGCCGCGGGCAACGAGACTGCGTCAGATCCCATCGAGTTCCGGACGGAGCCATTGCCGGACGACTTTCCCAGGCTGGTCGCTACAAAGGTCCTATCTGGAGAGATGGAACCCGGCGTCACTCTTTTCAACTTGATGAAGTGTGGCGAGGGCGGAGGTAGTGGGTTTGCAGCCATGCTCGCTGTCGACAGCCAGGGTGAGATCGTTTGGTACTATCGCGCCGATCACGGCATCGGCGATGTGATCCAGCTCGCGAACGGCAACCTGCTCTACGCGTCCGGGCGAAACGGCCTAGCGACGGAGATCGACATGCTCGGCAACGTCGTGGAGCGTTGGCACGCGACAGGCACTCCAAAGGAGACGTCCCAGGAAAGCACGCCCGTAGACACCGACACTCTTCACCACGAGATCGCGGAGTTGAGTTGCCCTCGGGGACCCTGATGACGGTAAGCAGCGAGCTACGGACCTACGACGACTATCCTACCAGCTCAATCGATCCGGAGGCTCCGACTGAAAGCGCGACCGTGGTGGGCGACGTACTGGTCGAATTCAACAGGGATGGAGCCGTTCTGCGGGAAGTCAGGTTGCTCGACGTGCTGGATCCGTTTCGGACGGCTTCCAGCCCAACGGTTGGGGGGGCTTTTGGGAATCCTCGTACGAAGGGATGTACGAGGGTCGGTTGGTCGACTGGTCGCACGTCAATGCCGCCTTTTACGACGAGCGTGATGAGTCGGTCATCGTTTCAGCACGTCGCCAGGATGCCGTGGTGAAGGTGGACCTCGCGACCGGTCAGCTGGCGTGGATTCTCGGTGACCACACAGGTTGGACCGAGGCTTGGGCCCCCTACCTCCTGGCGCCGAGTGGGGAGCTCGTTTGGCCCAACCATCAACACGCCGCCAAGGTGTCCCCGCACGGCACAATCCTGCTTTTCGACAACGGGACCAATCGCGGCGGACCCATCGAAGACGGCCCACCAATCTCGGAGCCATACAGTCGAGCCGTGGAATATGCCGTGGACGAGTCGACCATGGGGGTCAGCCAGGTCTGGTCGTATGGGGACCAGGAGGGCGACCACTTCTACTCGTCGTTCATCAGCGATACGGACTGGCTGCCTCTAACCGGGAACGTTCTGGTCACGGATGGTGCTCGAATCACGGACGCGCAGGGCATGGCGACGGACGCGTCGGATGGGCGTCGGTCGGCGCGGATCGTCGAGGTAACCCATACGACGCCCCCGCAAAAGGTGTTCGAGCTCGTCATCGAAGACGACGCTCCGAACGGGTGGCATGTCTACCGGGCTGCGCGTCTGCCGAGTCTATATCGTGCGCCGCCTGATCGGTGACCTTGTCGGATTCGAACCGGCAACCCCGTGAACCCCATTCAGTATTGGGGGTGTTGCAGGGAGTTTGGGTGAGTTGGCTACAGGTCGGTTAGAGTGCTTCAAGACAGGCACTTACGACCATCGCCCTTCGCTTCTGTTATTCGCAGTCTCTCCCCGTGCGGCCTGGTTGGCCCACTAAGCGGGTTCTTCGCGAATCCCGACACGCGTGAGTTGGTTTCGGCCGAGTACGAGGCTGACGGCGACGTCTTCAGGCGCGTCGAGTTGCGCACGCTCTTCGGGGTCCCGGACGAATACCCGATGAGTGTCGCTGGCGTCGCCGACTTCTACGACGTGGACCTCGACGACACACGGTTCCTGATGGCCCGACCCAAGATGTCGGGCCAAGCGGATACCCGGTCGACCGTCCTGGTCGAGAACTTCCTCGAGGAGTTGAGGCGGCTTGTGCCGAACTGACGGTAGAGAGGGTGCGGCCCGGACTCAGCAACGCGGCCCAGGTACCGCTGATCGTCGAGGGCGCCACCCGGTCCGTGGCGCTTCAGATGGAGACGTTGAACGCCATCGACGCATCGATCCGGAACGGCCAGTTTCGCGGCACCCTGTCCGATCCCCTCGGTAGGGAAGCCCTGGATCTGAAGACGCGTGTCGACCAGTCGGTGTCGGCTGCCGAGTCCCAGGTTCAGCCCTTGCAAAACGAACTGTTGAGAATCGAGCGGGCCCGGGCGAACTCTCGGACCAATTCTGCCCTGGCGCCCAGCACGGCGGTACGACAGATCACCATTCGAGTCGAGCGCGCACCGGGCTTCGACGACGTCCTGCGGCTGCGTGAGACCGTGCTGGGGGTCTACACGGAGGCCAGAGCCTCGTTGATTTGTCAGATCGGTCTGGGCTTCAGTTGGATGGACCGACCTCCGGGCTATCAAGTGTCCAATGGGGACCGACCGCCCTGCTCCTCTGTGACGCGAACCGTGCGATCGGGACCATGCTGCCCTATCGTGAAGGCGGTCTGACTCGTAACGGAGGCCCAATGTCCCATCCCGTCACGCGGCTTAACGCGGCCCTCGAAGGCCGCTACCGCATCGAGCGCGAGCTCGGTGAGGGGGGCATGGCGACCGTCTACCTGGCTGACGACGTACGCCATGAGCGCAAAGTGGCGCTCAAGGTGCTGAAACCCGAGTTGGCGGCCGTGGTCGGCGCCGAGCGCTTCCTGGCCGAGATCAAGACGACCGCCAATCTGCAACACCCGAACATTCTGCCGCTGTTTGATTCCGGCGAGGCGGACGGATTCCTCTTCTACGTCATGCCATTTGTCGAGGGCGAGAGCCTACGCGAGCGGTTAGGCAGAGAACAGCAGCTGCCGGTGGACGAGGCCATTCGGATCACACTGGATGTGGCCGAAGCACTCCAAGCGGCTCACGACCAAGGCGTCATCCATCGCGACATCAAGCCGGCCAACATCCTCTTGTCACGTGGGAGACCTCTCGTTGCGGACTTCGGGATTGCGCTCGCCGTTAGCGCGGCTGGCGGCGGCCGGCTGACGGAGACCGGTTTGTCGATGGGGACACCGTTTTACATGAGCCCCGAACAAGCGTCAGCGGACCGCGTGCCGAGCGCGTCCAGCGACGTCTACTCGTTGGGATGCGTGCTCTACGAGATGCTGATCGGCGAGCCACCCTACACAGGACCCAGCGCCCAGGCCGTCCTCGCGAAGATCCTCACCGAGGACGCCCGGCAGCCCACGGCCATTCGGGCCTCGATTCCCTCGAACGTCGACGCGGCTCTCCGATGCGCGCTGCAAAAGCTGCCCGCAGACCGATTCGCCTCGGCTCAAGGGTTCGCCGATGCATTGACGAGCCCCCGTTATCAGTTCGGAGACGCGGCGCTCGCTTCGGCAAGCGCCGCGCGTTCGTGGAAACCGTTCGCTCTCGGATCGGGCGTACTCGCTGTTCTTCTCGCGGTAGCTCTCGGCTTTTCGGTCCTTTCTAGAGGCGCGGAAGTCTCGCGAACGGCCCGCTTCACGATGGTGTTCCAGACCGGGCAGGGTTTGGTGCCCGGTACACCCTGGGTCGAGTTCGACCTGGCCCCCGACGGATCCAGCTTTGCCTACGTCGGTCCTGCCAACGCCGGCGGTACACAGATATGGCAGCGCAGGCTCGATGACATCGAGCCCCACCCGGTCAACGGAACACAAAACGGACTGAGCCCCGCGTTTTCGCCCGATGGCCAATCGATCGTCTTCTTTGCAGAGGGAGGGTTGAGCGTCGCCTCGCTCGCTGGGGGGCCGCCGTTCCGCCTGGTGGCTGAAGGGGGCCTCGGTGGGGCGACATGGTCATCGGATGGGTGGGTGTACTACGCGTCCGGCCAAGGTGCCATTCTGCGCGTACTCGCTGCTGGGGGTGAGCCGGAGGAGGTGGTTCCTCCCCCGGAAGAAGGCATCTACCGGATGCCGCGGGGCCTACCGGGAGGCCAGACGATCCTCGCGACCCTCGCAAACGGACCACCGACCAACAGTCGCATCGTCGGAATCGATCTCGAGACCAAGGAGGTCCACGATCTCGTGACCGGAGCGATGGCGAGGTATTCGTCGTCGGAGCACCTCCTTTACACCGCCGCTGATGGGACGCTCATGGTCGCTCCGTTCGACGCAAGCCGTCTCGAGCTAATGAGTTCACCTGTGGCCATGATTCCAGGCGTGCAGGTGAAAGGCGGATCTCAATCCCAGTTCAGCTTGTCGGAGGACGGAAGTCTCCTGTACAAGACCGGTCCGCCGCAGACTGGACTCTTCCAGGCGGTTTGGGTCACACGCGAGGGAACGGTGGACCCCGTCGACTCGGAGTGGAAGTTCGACGGCTCGTCACCGTCGTCCTCCGGAGCTGCCGAGATCGGCGTCGCGGTGTCCCCCGATGGCACTCGCCTCGCCCTGAAAGTCCATTCGGACGCCGGCGAGGACATCTGGGTCAAACAACTCGACCGTGGACCACTCTCACGCCTGACATTCCACGAGGACCTCGACCGGCGACCACGATGGTCACCGGATGGCCAGCGAATCATGTTCGTGTCGGAGCGTGGCGAAAACCGGGATCTATGGGAGCGAATGGCTGATGGCACGGGGACCCCGCAGCTCCTGCTTGATCTCGAGCAGCCAATCCTCGAGGTCCAACGGAATCCAGATGAGACTTGGTTCGTGTTGCGGCTGGGCGGAGCCGCCAACGTGACCGGCGGCCGGGATATCGTGGGAATACAGGTCGGGGACTCGGTGACCGTGCCACTGGCGGCCGAAGAGTACGACGAGAAATCATTGGCTCTATCGCCCAACGGCCGGTGGCTGGCGTACGAATCGACGGAGACCGGCCAGGACGAGATCTATGTCCGGCCGTTCCCTGACGTGGATGCCGGCAAGTGGCAGGTATCGACGAACGGAGGTATCGCTCCCAGATGGGCGCCCTCAGGAGACGAGTTGTACTACGTCAACGCGGACCGTTTCTTGACTGCCGTCGGAGTCGAGGCAGTCGGCGGCAGCCTCCAGGTCGGGGAACGGATTCCCCTTTTCAACGTTGATGAGCGAGCACTGAACGTGATCACCAACTACGCCTTCTACGATGTCGCTCCGGACGGGCGGTTCTTGATGGTCCGTTTCGACGTTGGAGAGGGCGACACCAACCAGCTCATCCTCGCAATGAACTGGTGGGAGGAAGTCGGGCAGCGCGTTGGTAGGTGAGCTGAAGCGGTTTGAGCCAAACTGACCCACTGAATCCGCGACAACGCGTGAACCCCATTCAGAATTCAGAATCCGGGGTGTTTCGGGGAGTTCGGGTGAGTTGAACCCAGTGCGGCATAGGGTGCTGTGGGTAAACCACTTAGCATCCCCCGCTCTTCGGGCCTGTTCTTCTGCGTCTTCCCCCGTGCGGCCTGGTTGGCACACCAAGCGGCACACTAACGGGCACACCGGAGCGCCTAACGCAACCTGCGGTCTCGGAGGGCTCCGGTCATGAGCGGCACACTTCTCGGACGCGTTCCCGGTGAAGCGATCCCTCAAGAGACTCGAGACCGTGCGCGTTGACCGGCGGGATCCTATCGTAGCGGTGCCCGTGTTCCCCGAGGAGTGCATGTCCGATCCCGTCACCCGTCTCAACGCCGCCCTGGAAGGCCGCTACCGCATCGAGCGCCAGCTCGGTGAGGGCGGGATGGCCACCGTCTATCTCGCCAAGGACCTCAAGCACAACCGCAACGTCGCGTTGAAGGTCCTGAAGCCTGAGTTGGCTGCCGTCGTCGGTGCGGATCGATTCCTCGCAGAAATCGAAACCACAGCCAACCTCCAGCATCCACACATCCTGCCGCTGTTCGATTCGGGCGAAGCCGACAGCTTCCTCTTCTACGTCATGCCCTACGTGGAGGGGGAGAGCCTGAGGGACAGGCTGGACCGCGACAAGCAGCTCCCAGTCGATGAGGCGGTACGGGTCGCCACGGCCGTCGCGAACGCGCTCCACGCGGCTCACGACAAGGGCGTCATCCATCGAGATATCAAGCCCGCCAACATCCTGTTGAGCGGTGGCGAGCCACTCGTCGCTGATTTCGGCATCGCGCTGGCGGTGGGGGTAGCCGGAGGGAGTCGACTTACCGAGACCGGCCTGAGTCTGGGCACTCCCCACTACATGAGCCCGGAGCAGGCCACCGGCGAGCAGACCGTAGGTCCCGCAGCGGACATCTATGCGCTCGGCTGTGTGCTATACGAGATGTTGGTCGGCGACCCCCCTCACACCGGAAGCTCGGCACAGGTGATCCTCGGCAAGATCATCACGGGCGACCCGGTCTCCGCGAAGAAGACCAGGTCGTCTGTCCCGGCCAATGTGGACGCAACGATCCAGAAGGCGCTGGAAAGATTGCCGGCGGACCGGATTTCCAGCGCTCAGCGATTCGCACAGGCGCTAGCCGATCCCGACTTCGCGCATGGGGCAGGGCCACCCCGGGGCGGGGCGAGGAATCGTTCAACCCTTCTAGCGGCGAGCGTCGCTGCTGTCTCGGCGTTCGCGCTCGCCTGGGCCGTGTTGGGGCGTCAGAGCAGTCGAACCGCGATGGTCAGCCGGTACCATCTGAACCTGGGCCAACCTCCCCAGCTCGCTCAGCGTCACGCCTCCCGTGTCACCATTTCGCCGGATGGATCGCACTTTGTGTTCGTCGGTCCCCTCACTGGCTATCAGCTGTGGACACGCCAACGGGACGAGTTGGAACCGACCTCCCTAGCCGGCACGGAAGGCGGGTACAATCCGGCCTTCTCTCCGGATGGCGAGAGGGTGGCCTTCCTGGTGGGAACACCGGCTGAAGCGCTTCGGGTCGTTTCATTGAGCGGTGAACCCCCTGTCGAGATCCTCCGTGGTGAACTGAATGGTATGCTGAATCGCCTGGGCCATACCTGGGGTTCGGACGGCCACATCTACGTGGGTTCGGACGAGGGATTGGTGCGAGTGGAAGAAGGTGGGGGCTCGCTGCAATCCGTGACACGCATCGATGCAGATGCGGGGGAAACGGGCCACGTGGCACCCATCGCCCTCCCGGGTGGTCGAGGCGTCCTCTTCACCGTACTCGGTACTCCTTCCACGGACGTGAGCCGATACCAGATCGCGGTCGCGAATCCGGGCACTGGCGACTACGAGGTCCTGGTACCCGGAGTCCGAGTGAGGTATTCCACCACGGGTCATCTCGTGTACGTCTCCGCCGAAGGCACGCTGTTGGCCGTGCCGTTCGATGAAGATCGTCTAGAAGTCACCGGCGCATCGGTCGCGTTGTCGGACGGCGTGATGGTGGCAGAGCTCGGCTCGTTGGACATGGACCTGTCGAGCGCCGGTGGCTCGCTGGTGTATGGAAGGGGGACCCTCCAGAGCGAAGGCGAGCTCATGTACGTTGGAAGAGATGGCTCAGCACGTGCCGTCGATCCGGGATGGACCGAGAAGTTCAACGCACTGGCACTCTCGCCGGGTGGCGACAGGCTCGCTTTCGCGATCCAAGGGCCAACAGGCAGTGACGTCTGGGTCAAGCAGCTGGATGGAGGCTCCCCGCTTCGATTGAGCTTCGAGGGCCTCAGGAACATGAGACCGGAATGGACCCCCGATGGCCAGTGGGTTTCCTACGGATCCGATCGACTGGCGCTCATCGATGTCTGGATGAGGCGGGCCGACGGCGGGGGAGATGAGCAGTTGGTACTCGACCGCGAACGAGGTGTCGCCGAGCTGGTCTGGTCTCCTGACGGAAGTCGACTCGTCTACAGAACTGACGGAGGCACCGCCGGTGGGGGGGACATCCTGATGTTGCCTGCCGACGCCAGCGGCGAACCGACGGTTCTACTAGGTTCGCCCTACCTCGAGAATTCCCCGGCCCTTTCCCCGCGAGGAGACTGGCTGGCCTACGTCTCGACCGAGACCGGATCAGCCGAAGTGTACGTCGTGCCGTTCCCCGAGGTACAGGCGCAAAAGTCGCGCATATCGATCTCTGGGGGCACTGAACCGGTGTGGGCTCACAGCGGCCGAGAACTCTTCTATCGAAGCGGCGATGGTGACATGGTGTCTGTGGCAGTCAGCACAACCCCCACGTTCGACCATGGCGAGCAGCGCGTGTTGTTTTCCGCACTTCCGTATCGAACGCTGAGGGCCCATCGGATGTATGACGTCATGCCCGACGACGAGCGTTTCATTATGGTGAGGGCAACCACGTCGGGCCCGGTAGGCGATCTCGTCGTGGTAGAGGGGTTCTCCGAGGAGCTAAGACAACCCCATTCAGTTTTCGGGGTGTTTCTGGGAGTTAGGGTAAGTTGGTTCTAGTGTGTGTATGATGCTGTGGGTCAACCACTTAGCACCCCCCGCTCTTCGGGCCTGTTCTTCTCCGTATTCCCCAGTGCGGCCTGGTTGGCACACCAATCGGCACACTAAGGCGCACACGGGATCGCGTTTGAACCACGCCCTCTTTCAGCGACCCCGATATGAAGCGGCACACTTCTGCGGACCGCTGAACATTTCGCCAATCGCCGGCGAACGAAAGTCGTGCGATTGACGACCCCGTGCCCTATCGTGGTAGCCGACTCCGTCTCCCGCCG
>JBDHHQ010000150.1:0-9303 GCA_039589315.1 Gemmatimonadota bacterium | reverse complement strand
TGGAGCCCGACGAGGCCGAGGCGGGTTCGGGCTCAGCGGGGCCTTCCGTGGGCGCGGAGAGGGAGCTGGTCGACGTGACGGCGGGCTTGTCGAAGTTCGTCAGAACGACCGAAGCGCGCAGCCTGTCCCTTCCGGTGCTGCCCCCTGAGAAACCCCTGGCCCGCTATCTCGTCGACCTCCTCCGCGAATTCGAAGACCCCGGTCGCGCTTCGGTCACCCCCGAGCTGGACCGTGAGTCACGGACCCGGCTTTCCGAGGTCCGCAGGACTGCCGACGGGCTCGGCGCCGTCGTTCGCTCGAACCTGCACGCACCGCCCGAGCTCTACTCGGCCTTCGCGGCCCGGGCCGCCGGTCTGCCCGAGCTGGTCCGGCACGCCGGAGCGGAGCGGGCGCGAAGCGCGAGCGCACTCGCACACGGCGTCCGTCGCTCGCGAATGAATGCTGAGCTGGTTCGCTATCACAGGTTCTGCCCGGAATGCAACACCTTCCCTTCCTACATGGCGAAGGCCTACGGACTCACCGAGGACGCAGTCGACCAGCTCGACACTCCACGCCTCAAGAGGGCACTCGCGGAATTGCGCGACCGCCGGCTGGACACGATCGAGGGAAGGCGGCTCGGCCCGGGATCCCCGGAGCGAATCGCGCTGGACGAGCGGTGGCAGCACACCTTCGAAGAGCTGGATGGCTTGGCAGAGGTGTGCAGGTTCCACCAGGCCGAGCTACAGGCCCTGGAGCGAACCGAAGCCTCCACCACCCCCGAAGGGCGCCTCCGCCGGGAGATGGCGAAGCGCGAAATCCGGATGCGGAAGGCACGTTACCGGGAGCTGGTCCACCATCTGGAGACGCAGCCGCTGGCCCTCCCGGAAACTGCGGCCGAGGCCGAGGCCCCGGCCCCCGATGATGCCGACGACGGCGTTCGGGTGAGCTCGGCGCATCCGGCCCTCGATCCGAGGTCCCGGCTGGTGTATGACCCCACCCACGACGAGGCTCCGTGGTCCTGTGGCCGGTGCGGCACCACCTTCGACGGCGACACGGCGCTGCTCGGAGCCGTGGATCGCCTCCGCACCGACGTCGTCTATCCCATGCTGGCAGGCCTCTGGGAGCATCGCAGCGTGCGCGCAGGGGCCGACAAGGCCATCGAGCGAGCCGCTGAAGAGATCGCGGACCGGTCAGAGGAAGAGGCGGGTGTCCTCCAAGAGCCCATCGACAGCTTCCGGTCGGACGCACAGCGCCTGCGGATCCACGCTGAGGAGGCCCACGCTCGGGGCCTGATCGTGTCAGGGCGGCTCCTCAAGGTCGCGGAGCAGTATGGACAATTCGGCCTTCTCCAGCGGGAGGAGCTCGAACGAGTTAGGCGCACCGCCCAGGGCACCGTGGACCGGATGAACGACATCAGGCGGGCCCTCGACCGATTGGCTGCCGCCGAGCGGGGCATGGAGGACACGATCCGGGCCGGCAGACGGGCTCGGGCGGCACCTACTCCGCCCGACCGGCGCTTCCTGGAACGGGACGCTGCGCGCCTGACACCCTTCGCGGAGGGCGCAAGGGCGGAAGTCGACTTGGCCGCGGGCCAGGCTCGTCCCGCCCATGGGGCCGCCGGCACGGAGCTGGGCGACGCCGTCCCCCTCGAGAACGACGGCAACCCATGCACGGTGTGCGGAAGCCCGGCTCCGGCCCTGTCCATCTTCTGTCCGAGCTGCGGGGCCGACCTGCCTCCGCGCGTCGCCGCTCCCCGATCCGCACGAGAGCGAGCCGGCGACGCTCCGGCGACTCCGTACTCGCCGGGTGAGGGTAGCAGGAAGCCGCACCGCACCTCGATGGGGGTACCCAGAGATGACTGACAGGCATGACAAGCGGGTCACCAAGAGGATCGCGGCGGTGGAGCAGGACAGTCAGAGCCGCGCCGCCGACCTCGACCGCAGGCTCACCGAGCTGGAGTCGGACGTCACCCGGACTCGCGAGGTGGTCGCTGAGAACTGGAACGCGATCCGCGACGCACGGAAGGACATGGAAGGCGTGCGGCTGGACGTGGAGCGATTGATGGGCGAAGTAGTGAGCCGTTTCGAGTCGCTCAACCGGTCTATCGAGACCATGGAGCAGCGGAGCCAGGACGCGACCCGGGACATCGTGGCGGGCATCCGGGCTTCGGAGGAGACGTCCCGCGCAGGCCTTCAGCATCTCTCCACCGGCTTCGCCATGGCGGACGCCCTCAAGGTCGCCGTGGAGGCCGACGAGATCGAGCTCGAGATGAGCGAGACCCTGCAGGAGCTCGACGACCGCCGCCAGACGGCCGAGCGGAGCATCGAGGAAAGGCGACTGGCGCACGACCAGGCCGTTACGACGGTCTACGACCAGCTCGACGAGCAGCTCGGATCCGTGGGTGCCCACATCATCGACTTGCAGGACTCTCTTCTGCAGATCCTCGATGAGCTGCGCGCGCCGGAGCACGAGAGCCGGCGTCACGAGGAAGAGCTCGTACGGGTACAGCGCACGGTGTTGAAGGACCGGGACCGCCGCCTCGGCGGCCCTCTGCGCGCGCTGGATCAGGCCGCGCTCTCGCGGCTCGCGAGCCTCAGGGAATCCCTTGAGACGTTCCTGGAATCGCAAACGATCGAGGATCTCGCACCCGACGCCGAGAGCGGCGCCGTTCTTCCGGGCCTCGGCCTGCCCTTCATCGCGGTGGCGGCGCCGGAGTCGGACTACAACGAACGCGGCGGACGCCTGGACGTCTACGGTCCGGGGTGCGAGGTCGGCGACTGCGCGGATGGCCCCCACCCTGCATCGGTTCCGTCCGAGCTGGCCCAGCGCCTCGAGCGCATGTGCGCGGGGCTGAGCACCTCGGCGGCCGACGCCTCACCTCTCACTCGTGAGGTGATTGCCACGCTCAAAAACGACGTCTCGCGACTCGCCGACGCTGGCCTGCTCACGTCGGAGGACGCCCTCTTGGTCGCTGCGCACCTCGACGCTCATCCGCTCTACCGGCTCGAGTCGTGATGGGAGATGGGCGAGCGTGACTCGATCCGGCACAAGGACGAAGGAGGTGGTCGAGGGAACTGAGCGCGGTGGGGTGTTTCCCGCGACGCGGGGTGACCTCAAGAAGCGACTCGTCCTCGACGGTCGGGCGGAGCCCTTCGACGTGCACGGCGGCGTCTACGCCCGGGAGGTCCGTTCCGTCGGCGCTGGCACGGTACGAGGGCCGATACTCGCGGCAGAGAGCGTCCGACTCGAAGTCGAGGCCCCCGGGATTCAGCGGCCGCTCGGCGGCGTGTCCGCGCACCAGGAGGTCTCTACACAGCCTGTCGGCGAAGGGGCCGCAGACCTGGACATGAGCCCCACCGCGTCACCGGAGGGGATTCGCTTCGTGATCCGGGGCGACGTCTCCGCGGGCGAACGTGTCTCCCTCAGGAATACGCTGGTGCTCGGGTCCGTCAGGGCGCCGGCCGTGCGCCTCGAGAGCTGCATCGTGTTTGGCCAGATCGTCGCACGGGAGATGCCGGGAGAGCTACACGCCGTCTGCAGCACGTTCGGGGTCTACCACACGCGACGCCTGATCGTCGAAGGTCCCACGACGATTCTCGTGGCAGGGGGCTCGTCGGACGAGGAGCCCGATCTCCGTGATCACGAGCCCGTCGACGGCGGGACGGCCTACCCGTCCTCCATGCGACTCCTGTCGCTGTGCAGACAGAAGAAGATCGGCTGCGGGTTGCCCAACAGCGTTCTGAAGGAGCTCCCGGAGACGGTGGAGGAACTCGACCGCTTCACCGACAGTCCGGGCATCTGCTGTGCGTACTGGCTCCATCAGGCTTGTCCCTTTCGCCGTGGGGTGGCCCTCGGCAGAGCCGATTTCACTCGGGCGGAGGGGGCCGGCGGCGGCCTCGCGTTGGCGGGACCCGAACGGGCCGAGCCCATGGACGAGGGTCCGACCAGCGGCGACTGGGAGCCGGAAGGAGCCGAGCCTGCCGGAGAGCAAGTGCCGGAGGGAGGCAGCCACCGGGAGTCTGGGCGGTGGTACTTCGGCCTGCAGAACCGGGCCCAGAACCTGACGCCCCTGGTTGAGTCGGACGCCTTCTTCGATTCCGTGCTCCACCGGGTCTTCGCCTACGAGCACCTGAGCGACGAGGCCCGGGGCCGGCTGCTCAAGGACCTGAAGGGTAAGCGCCTCTCCACGCAGGAGGCTCGACTCCTGCGGTTGACCGTCGAAGGCCTGGCAGACTGATGCGGTCCGGCTCACGGCGACATGGCAGTCGCCGACCCCGACGCTATCGGCGGCGCAGCACCCGGCCGGGCTTCCGGCCGGTGTGCACGCCGCGGTCCACCACGAGCTGGCCGTTCACGATGAGGGCCTCGACCCCCTCGGCCAGTTGGTGGGGGTCCTCGAACGTGGCGCGATCCCGGAACGCGACGGGATCGAAGACCACCACGTCGGCCTGACTACCAGGCGTAAGGACCCCACGCCCGGCGAGGCCGAGCTGCGAGGCGGGCAGGCCGGTCATCTTGTGGATGGCCTCCTCCATGGTGAGCACGTCCAGCTCCCGTACGTAGCGGGCGATGACCCGGGGGAACGTCCCATAGGCGCGCGGGTGCGGATGCCCTCGGGCGAGCACGCCCTCGGGGGCGAGCGCCGCACCGTCGCTGCCGACGCTGGTCCAGGGTAGGCCGAGTGCGAGCCGAAGGTCCTCGTCACGGATGCCGAAGTAGATCGCGCCGACCCGGCCCTCGGCCCTTTCCACGAGCTCCAGGATCGCGTCGGCGGGCTCGGTTCCCATGGCGTCAGCGATCTCACCCATGGTCATGCCCAGATAGCGCTGGTGGTCGGGGAAGGCCGTTCGTGACAAAAGCACGGTCTCGGGCGTTCCGGCGGGGATACCCCTGGCGAGGTGCTCCACCACCTCCCGCCGGATCCGCTCCCTCGTCTCCGGGTCCCGCAGTCGGGCCGCCACCTGGGCTCCGCCCCCCTCGTGGGACCACTCAGGCAACCGCAGCAGGAGCGTCGAGGAGCTGGCCAGGTAAGGGTAGACGTCGGCGTACACGTCCTGATCCCCGGCCCGTGCGGCCTCGACGATCTCCACTGCCTGGCGGAAGGGCGAGACCTCGTGCACCCGGGTGCTCCGGGTCCCGGAGTATTTGAAGTGGAAGATGTGGACCGGAGTCCTGGCCTCGCGTCCGATTCGAACAGCCTCCTCCACCCCGGCCACCAGGTCGTCGGCCTCGTCCCGCATGTGCGTCGCGTAGAAGCCACCGTACCCCACGGCGACCCGGGCCAGCTCCACGAGCTCCTCTGTGGAGGCGTAGCGGTTCGGCACGTAGATCAACCCACTGGAGAGCCCCACCGCGCCGTCCTCCATGGCCGTGGCGACAAGCTCCTTCATGCGCTCGAGCTCCTGGGCGGTGGCGGCGCGGTCGGTGTTGCCGACCACGGCCTCCCGCAGTCGTCCCGAGCCCACGGTGGACATCACGTTCACGCTGACCCCTTGCCGCTCCAGCCTCTCGAAATACTCGGCAAAGGTGGACCAGTCGGCCGTGATTCCCAGATCTTCGTGCACCCGGCCTTCGTCGGTGGCGGGTAGGAGGATCGGAGCGGCCGAGCCGGACTCGCCCAGAAGCTCCGTGGTCACGCCCTGCATGACCTTCGACAGCGCTCGGCCGTCCACGATCAGCGAAAGCTCCGAGTGGGCGTGCATGTCGATGAAGCCGGGCGCGACGGCCTTGCCGGTGGCGTCGATCACCCGGGCCGCGGGTGCCCCCGACAGGTCGCCCATGTCCGCGATACGGTCGCCCCGGATGCCCACGTCCGTGCCCTGGCCGGGTGCGCCCGTCCCGTCGTAGACGGTGCCACCCATGATCAGCAGATCGAACGGCTCGCGCCCTGGCGAGCAGGCGGCGAGCAGCCCGACCCAGACCACCACCGCCCTCCACCAGCGTCCCATCATCTCGCTTCCTCGCCGGGCCTGTAGCTCCGCACCAGCCCTGCCGCGATGTCGTCCTCGGTGAACGCGACCGGCTTCATACGGTTGTCCGCGAACATGGCTGCCTGATCGTCGAAGTGGGGCGAGTCCTCCCGGTCGCTCTGCCCGTAGGCGAGCACGGAATACGCCCGGGGTGCCGGCTCGGAAAACTCCACCGCCAGCACCCAGCCGTCCCCACGGACGGCCCGCCGCTTCCCGTCCTCGTCCTCCTCGAAGCTCAGGACGCGGAAGCACCCCAGGGAACCGCCGCAGCCGCCCACGGGCACGTCGACATCGCCTCGTCGCACCCGGTGGACGTCTCCCCACGCCGCGGCCGGAGAGATCCCGAGCTCCTCGAGCTCCGTCAGGGTCCTCTCGAAGATCTCCAGCGCAGCAACGGGACTGCCGAGCCCCCGAGGCGTCGCGGTGGGCTCATCGACGGACCACGGAACTGCGAACAGGCTGTCCGTGTCGACGTCCGTCAGGTAGCTCTGCGCCCAGGCGGCGAAGAGCACGCCGCCCCGGCTCTCCCGGGCCACCGTGTTGTCCCAGCTAGCGAGGATGTCTGCTGCCTCCTGCACGTCCGCATCGGACCTTGCGGCCCGCAGCGCTTCGATCAGGTCGTCCTTCAGCCGATCCGCCAGCAGCATGCCCATGCTGTGCTTGCGTCTCACCACCTCCTCCAGGCTCAGCCTGTCGTCTCCGGAAACGAGGGCGAGGCCGTGCTGACTCCGCAACCCGAGCCGGGGCTCGGGGAAGTTGGGCGGGAAGTCGGCCGGATCCATCACGCCACCCAGGTTGGTGAAGTGAAACGGGTCGTTCTCGTTGTGGAGGTAGCCACCGGGCGGGTTCAGGAATTGGGGAAGCTCGGCAAACGGCACGATGCGGGTCCAGACCTCGTCGGAGCGCCCCACGTCGGTGGCCAGCGTGTCGCCCGTCGGCGGATGCGGGATCACAGGGGTCGCGGCGTTCCACACGTAGAAGATGTTTCCGTCGGCATCGGCGTAGGTGAGGTTCGACGAGGTTCGGGCCTGGGCCGCCATCGCCTCCTTCCACTCGGCGAGGTCGCCCGCCCGCATCATGCGGAGGAACTGCTGCCCGACACGGTACTCTCCCTCCCGTGCCGCCCTGATCACGAAGATGCGACCGCCCTCCTGGTGGATCACCGCGCCCAGGGGCGTCCGCCAGAGGTCCCGGGTCTGGGTGCCGAAGCCTTCGCCATTCTTGAATTCGACGGTGATCTCCTCCCGCTCCAGCGGAATGGACCCGCCGTCGAACAGGTAGTGATTCGTCCGGTGCGGGTCCGGCTCCAGGGCGTAGATCTCCTCCAGGTCGGGGTTGTTGTTGGTCGTGGCCCAGCCCAGGCGCTCGTTGAAGCCGCCGATGATCCCGAAGGGTCCGCCGATCCGGAAATCGCCGTAGAAGTTGAGCACGCCGGGCACCGTGACATGGGCCTCGTAGTAGCCCGCGTCCCAGCTCAGATGTGGGTTCCTCAGAAGGATGGCGTTTCCGGTGGTGGTTCGGTCGGGCGCCAGGGCCCAGGCGTTGGAGCCGACGTCGGGATGGGCGCGCCCCTCCTCGGCCTCCTCGAGGGCCGCCATCGCTCGCCAGAGATCACGCGTGTCCGATGGCGCAGGTGTAGGATTTGCGGCGGCCGCGTGGCCGAAGGCGGCGACCCCGGCGCGGCGGGCCCGATCACCTGCCGGCGCCGTGCGCGTGAAGCGAGACCCGGCGGCCCGTCCACCGCGATCCTGCGGCGTGGCCATGGAGTCGGTCCGAGCCTCGAGCGCGTCCAGAAAGCGTGTGATCCGGTTGGCCCGGTTTCGAACGATCCCCCGCGCCGCCACGTCGTGGCCCGTGAATCGCGGCACGTAGTGGTCGAAGGCATCGGGATGGAGCGACACGAAGTGATTCACGCCCGTGGCGAAGCCCTCGTACACTTCCCGGGTATCCGAGTCGAGCCAGTGGTAGGTCTCCCGGGCGCGTGCGAGCGATTGGCGGAAGTGGAAATCGGTGCCGATGCTGTCCGGCCCGAAGGTCCGGGCCATTTCACCGCGAGCGCGAATCAACCCCCTGACTACGCGACCGCCGTAGTCCTCCATCTGGACGTACCCCAGCGCAAAAGCGGCGGCCCTGAGATTCTCGGCGAGGATGTGTGGGACGCCGAAAGGCGTACGGCGGATCTCCGCCTGCTCGGCCAAGGGTTGCTGCGCCGACGAGGAGACGGTCGCAGCACACGACGCCACGACGGCGAGAGCGGTGACCCTGGCCACCCGAGCGCGCACGAGAACGGACGAGTCGGGCATGCGAAGGGGCGAGTCAGGCATGAAGCCGAGTGATTCACCGTCTGGTGTGAGCGGAGGTCTGGCGGCTCACGGGCGGATCGATGCGGTCGATCCGGCACGCGGACCCGGAGGAGAAGGTGGAGGCCCTCACGACACCCGGGCAAGCGCAGGCTTGAGTTTCTCGCAGCCGGCAGGGAAGCTTGCCCGGTCACGGAGCAGGGCACGCGCGACGCCGAAGGCATGGAGCTCCTGGTCCTTCAGACGTGGGACCTGTCGGACTTCATCCTCGAGACCCTCAAGCTGGGGAGGCTCGGCGGACCGACATGGACCCCGACGACTGGCGCCTGATGGGCAGGAGCGCTACCTGGCCGGCCGCACTCTGCAGCACCACGCTAGATCCGTTGGTGGTCGGCTCGCCAGCTCTTCACGGCCTGCTTGATGGCCTTCCGGTCGGTCAGGCCCTCGTCGAGCACCCGACGGGCGAGGTCCGGTAGCTCCTCGTCCGACGCGAACCGGAGGCCGATGAGCTGCCCGGTCGTGAACTCGCCGATGCGAGGCCGGAGATCGTCGGGCAACAGCGTCTCCATCCTCAGCCGCTCCTCCAATCGGATCACCCGGTCCTGAACCCCCATTGGAAACGCCCGGGCGAAGAACGCGGTGAGAACCAGGACCGCCGTCAGGAGCACTACCATGACGCGATCCAGGGAGGGGTCGCCGACCAGTCGAGCCACCGACCAGATCAGCACGATCAGCACCAATGCGAAGAGGACGTAGTGATACGCCGGTACCATTCGGGCATGGTTGTCGAAGCTCTGTGCTTGGTCACTCATGGTCTCGCCTGCTCCATTCTCGGTTCGGATTCGGTGTGTGCGGTCGGGCGTGGCATCCGATGCTCATGGCACCCGGTCGCCGCGGGCGAAGGGCTCGCCGTACCACGGCATCTCGAGGGCGCTCGCCCGATCCCCCTCTACGATCGTGAGGGACACGTACGTGGTCCCCCAGTGCATCCGCAGCTCCGCCTCGCGGTAGCGCGCTCGCTCGCCCGGGGCTGGGCGGTGCGCGTCACCGGCGTG
>JBDHHQ010000149.1:0-8788 GCA_039589315.1 Gemmatimonadota bacterium | reverse complement strand
CGATCGAGGGGACGTCCTTGTCGGTCTCGCGGTAGCGGAGAAGCGTGGTCCGCGAGGGGATGCGGAGCCCGCCGATCTTGTACAGCTGGGTGAGCAGCTCGTCATGGAGCCCGTCAGCGAAGTAAGCGTCGTCGGGGTCGGCGCTCAGGTTGGCCAGCGGGAGCACCGCCACGGCCGCGGTGTTGCCGAATGCGGGCGGCGGCTTGAAGAACCGCCAGCCGCCCATGGCCACCACGCCCACGACGACCACACCCAGCGCCACCGCCGCGGCGATCTGCGGCACCGATACCGGAGCGGGCGCTGCCCCTTCGCCGTCGCCGCGCTCCGTCCGCCGGATCCCCTCGGGCGTCAGGTCGAAGATCCAGGCCACCACCATGGCAACGGGGAAGCCCAGAAGCACCAGGCCGCCTACGACCCGGTACACCCACTCGGGCAGTAGGAGCACGGGCGCCAGGAGGTCCACCGCCTCGAGGACGACGAAGCCCGCGGCCGCGTAGATCGCGGCCACCCTGAAGACCCGGCGGCGCTTGAGCTCCGCGAGGAATCCGTGGATGCGGCTGGTGGCTGCCATGAGTCCCCACCCCGGCTAGGGCGATCCGTCCCAGGATGGAGTTGGATCCCAGCCCAACGCCCTGTCAATGGAGTCAGCGCGGGCCTGGATGCGTTGGAAGCGGGGATCGTCCCGAAGCGGATCCCACCGATGCATCGACAGGCCGGCGCCGCCGACGCGCCCATCGCCGCCGATGTAGGGGTACTCGTCCATCTCGAGGAGTATCTCGAGCTGCTCGAGCGCCTCGTCGTGCTCCCCCGCCATCGTGAACATCATGGCAGCCCAGTCGATCAGCCGGTTGCGGCCCGCCCAATGATCGCGGCAGCAAGGAGGCAGGTCGGGTTTGGCGAGCTCCTCCCGCATGAGCCGAGCGCCGTCGTCCGCTCGGCCCGCCATGATGTAAGTCATCGAGAGCATCTGACGATGACGCCAAGGGCTGACACCTTCTTCGATCCACCGCTCGTACTGCGGGATCGACTTCTCTGCCAGGGCTTTGGCACGGTTCGCATCACCCAGATAGTGAAGCGCGACCATCTTCCAGAGGTCCGCGGGGAACGGGGTCGCGCTCTCGTAAAGGACGAGATCCGAACTGAGGTCTTCGACTGCGGCGAGCGCCGCACCAGGGTCCCGAGCCTGAAGCGCCGACGACCACTGGCCGAAAGGCCCTACGCTTCCAGGTTCTTCGGCCACGCTCTCCTCGATCAGCCGGCGCCGCTCTGCCACGTCGCCGCGAGCCTCGGCCAGCCGCGCCTTCCAGCTCCTCTCGTCTCCGAACCCCAGCCCCAGCGCTCGCTGAGCGGCGCGCTCCGCGTCCCGGTAGCGCCGCAGACGCAGGTTCGTCTCGACCAGCTCGAAGTGTACCTGACCGTTGAGGGGGTCGAGGGCCAGAGACTCCTCCCACGCGGCGACCGCGTCCTCGAACCGGGCCAAGCGGCGATACGTCCCCCCCAACATGAAGAGGTGGTCCGCGTCGGCAGGCATCACCTGCCGAACCTTCTCCAGCTCTTCCAGCGCACGGGCGTAGTCGCGATAAGGCGGGAAATAGGCGTCGGTCGCCTGAGCGAGCCGGGTCCTGGGGGCGTCCGGCGCCAGCTCGACGGCGCGCTGCAGCGACGTCGCGGCCAGCTCACGGTCCTCGTCCGTCCGCGCGACCCCCAGCCACATGGACCGGTCGAGGTGCATGGCCAGCTCGGCGTAGGCGAGGGCGAACGTCGAGTCGATCTCGATCGCGCGCTTGTACGCCTCCGTGGCGTGGGGCCACACCTCGCCCCGGTTGCCTCCCCGCCAACCCTCCAGCGTGTGGGCTTTCGCCTTCAGGAACCAGGCGTAGGCGTCGGCGTTCTGGGTAGGCTCGGCGGCGAGACGACGTCGCTCGTGGGGTTGGAGCCGAACGTGAACCGCTCGCGCCACCCGCTCCGCGATCTCGGCCTGGACGGCGAACAGGTCGTCCTTCGACCGCTCGAAGGTGTCGGCCCAGAGATGGGCATCCGAAGGCGCATCGATCAGCTGCAGGTTGATGCGGATCCGGTCTCCCAGGGCCTGCGCGCTGCCCTCGATGACGTAGCGTACGCCCAGCTCCTCTGCGATGGTGCGAATGGTCTTGTCGGTGTCCCGATAGGTCATCGTCGACGTCTTGGACGTCACCCGCATGGCCGACACGTTGTGGAGCTGGGTCCCGATCTCGTCGGTGAGGCCGAGGGCAAAGAAGGCGTCGTCCGGGTCGGCGCTCAGGTTCTCGAGGGGAAGCACCGCGATCGCGGCCATGTCGGCCAGCGCTTCACGGGGCCCGAACAGTCGCCAGCCGCCCATGGCGACAACGGCCACGACCACGACGCCGAGCGCGAGCGCCGCGGCCGCTTGGGGAACGGAGACGGGAGCGGGACCCTCGCCCTCCTCGCCCAAGTCCGCCGTACGCCGGATTCCCTCGGGCGTCAGGTCGAAGATCCAGGCCACCACCATCGCTACCGGGAAGCCCAACAGCACCAGGCCACCCACGAGCCGGTACACCCACTCGGGCAGCAGGAGCACGGGCGCCAGGAGGTCCACGGCCTCGAGCACGACGAAGCCGGCGGCCGCGTAGATGGCGGCCACCCTGAAGACGCGGCGGCGCTTGAGCTCCGCGAGGAATCGGTGGACGCGGGTGGTGGCTGCCATGAGTCCCCGCCCCGGCTAGGGCGACCCGTCCCAGGTGGGAGTTGGATCCCAGCCCAACGCCCTGTCAATGGAGTCGGCGCGGGTCTGGATGCGCCGGAATCGGGGAAGCTCGCGCGCCGGATCCCAACTTCGGTTCGTGCGCAGCTCGTTGCCGCCGATGTAGGGATACTCGTCCATCTCGAGGAGCGTCTCCCACATGTCGAAGACCTCGTCGAACACGCTCGCGTCGTAGGCCCAAGCCAGCCCGACACTGCGGGCGACTTCGAACAAGAACCGGTTGGGGCCGGCCCACCGATCGATATCCGGTTGGGGCCAGGGCCGGTCCAGGAACTCTCTCAGGAGGGCCCGTCCCTCGTCGACGCGACCGACCGCGAAGTACGCATGGGCCAGGGGCCTCCGGTTCCCCCACGTCGGGTTCTCGTCGAACCGTGCTTGTAGCGTCGGGAGCAATCTCTCCGCGATCGGGCGGACACGCGCCGTGTCGCCGATCATGAGGAGCGTGACTATGCGAAGCCCGTTGGCCCACTCTTCATCGGCGGATTCTCTGTCCAGCACGGCGAGTGCTGCTTGGAAATCGGCGCTGTGGATTCCCAGCCACCATTGAGACAGGAGGTGCGAGTCCTCGCCATCCTCGGCTAGCAACTGATCCATCAGACGGCGCTCCGCTGCGACGTCGCCTCGGGCCACGGCCAGGTCGATCTGCCAGTGCAGTGGGTCCGCAACGCCTGCCCTGACCGCGCGTCGCGCGATGTCTTCTGCGGCGTGGTAGCGACGCATGCGGAGGTTGGTCTGACGGATCTCGGTATTCAGCAGCTCGTTGAGCGGATCGAGCGTGAGGGCACGTTCCAGGGTCGCCACAGCCTCCTCGAACCGGGCCAACCGTCGGTACGAGAACCCTAGCATCCAGAGGTGGTCGAAGTCCGCCGGTAGGAGCGCTTCGAGGCGCTCCAGTTCCTCGGCCGCGTTGGTCCAGTGATTGTCGTAGAAATAGGTCTTGTGTACCGCCGCCAGCCGTGTCTTGGGCGCCTCGGGATCTAGCTCGCGGGCGCGCTCGAGCGATGCCAGAGCCAAACGGCGATTCTGGTCGGTCCTGCTGACCCCCAGCCACATCGTCTTCTCCAGGTGCATGACCAGCTCTGCGTGGGCCAAGAGGTATTCCGGGTCGATCTCGATGGCCCGCTGATACGCCTCGGTCGCAAGCGTCCATGCTGCGCCCCGGTCACCACCCCGCCATCCCTCGAGGGCGTGCGCCCGTGCCCGCAGGAACCAAGCGTAGGCGTCGGCGTTCTGGGTCGGCTGCACTTCGAGCCGCCGACGGTCGTCCGGCTGAAGCTCGGCGTGGACCGAACGGGCCACGCGCTCGGCGATCTCGGCCTGGACGGCGAACAGGTCATTGCGGGACCGCTCGAACGTGTCGGCCCACAGGTGGGCATCGGTCGTCGCGTCGATTAGCTGGAGGTTGATGCGCACCCGGTCGCCCTGGGCCTGGGCGCTGCCCTCGACGACGTAGCGGACGCCCAGCTCCTCGGCGATCGTGCGGATGCTCTTCTCCGTGTCCTGGTACTGCATCATCGACTGGTTGGACGTAACCCGCATGGCCGAGACGCTGTGCAGCTGGGTCAGGATCTCGTGGGTGAGGCCCAGGGCGAGGAACTCGTCGTCGGGATTGGCGCTCAGGTTGTCGAGGGGCAGCACGGCGATGGCGGCCACGTCGGCCAGGGCCTCGCCAGGGCCGAAGAGCCGCCAGCCGCCGATCACGATCACGGCGATCATCAGGGCACCGAAGGCGAGTCGGCTGGCGGTGGTCGTAGGTCGGGCCCACGCGACCGCACCACTGGCAGAGTAGCCCGGGACCCCATCACCTGAAGCGTGGGCAGGCTCGGTCGGTCCCGTGCTCACGGGCGGGGCGCCACTCGCAGCGACCGGTCCACCCGCCATGTCCCGCACCGCCTCGGTCTTCCGCACCCCCTCGGGCGTCCAGTCGAACACCCAGGACAGGACCGCCGCCACGGGAATCCCCAGGACCGCGACCACCACCACGGCCCGGAACGTCCACTCCGGCAGCCCCAGCCCGGGAACCACCAGCTCGGCGGCCTGCATGACAAGGAACGCGATCGCCGCGTACCACGCGACCGCGCGCACGACTCGCCGCCGCTTCAGCTCCTCGAAGAAGCCACCCGGATCCCCACCGCTAGCAGCTGACATCAGGGTTCAGGTGGCAGTTGGCCTCGACTTCCCTCGACGGGATTGGAAAGAGCGTGCCCGGGGCCAAGGATGCGATCGACGCGGGGTCCCACGTGTCCGACACGATGCCGAAGCGGTACATGTCGGCGAGCCGCCGGCCGGTCATGAGGAGCTGGCTCTGCCGCTCGTAGACCAGGAGGTCGCGCGCCGAAATGCCCGACTCCGGCCTCCAGGGCGTGAGCGACTCGAATGCCCGCACCTGGTTCACGTGGTCCGCAAAGGTGGCCTCGTCACCACGCGCCAGAGCGTCCTCGGCGATGAGCAGGTGCATCTCGCGGGCGCTGACGACGCCGAGCACGCCAGTGTCGCACGGCCCATCCGCGTGCTCCTCGAATGTGGTTATGAAGCGCTCCACCCACGGGTCGGGGACCCGATCGATGGGATCCATCAACACGACCGAATCGACCAGCGTCATGTTGGGCGTGAGGACAGCGTACCTGGCACCGAATCCCAAGTTATCGAAGCAATTGACTTGCCATAACGTCTCAGACGTCTGGACCTGCGCTTGCCAGAGGAAGTCGTAACGCCAGTCACTCCCGTCCATGGACAGCGCGGCCTGGGCGTCCTGTGCAGCACCGGCACTCATCACGAGTCCCCCGCCGGAGACGTCGGCCGGGGGCGGGAAAACCTTCTCACGGACAGCGCGGCCGTGCTGGGCCCGCGCGCGAATCGCGAGCAGGTCTCTGGCTAGCGCGCCCGACGATTGGATGGCAAGGCCCTTGGATGCGTAGTCGACGGCCTGGTCGTACAGCACGGGCATGTTCTCGGACCCGAGCGCGGGACCCGGGTCGGTCCGGTCGGACGGCGCGTAGTCTTCCATGCCGTCGGCCAGGGTAGCATACGCGATCGCGCCGTAGAGGTAGGCACGCGCGAGTAGCGTCCGGTCCCTCAGCTCCCCAGCCGCGTCCAGGCTGTCCAGCACGTGGATGGCCTCGTCGGCCATCCATTGCGCCGAGGCGAACCACCCGAATTCGGTATTGAGACCCGCGTTTTCGGGCTCCGAGATCTTCCCGAGATCGAGATCCCGCCACCAGGTGTGCGCGCCCACGAAGCGGGTCTCGTCCGACGCCGTGGACAACAGCGTCAACATGCGGTCCCAACCTTCCTGGACGCTGCGGAGAGCCCCGTTGGCCCAGATCTCGGCGCTCTGGGCGTTCCGGATGTCCTCGTCGTTGATGCTGCTCGGGTTCTCGACCTCGAGCAGGCTGTCGCAGGCGGCAGACATGGTCACCAAGAGGAAGAACGCCGCCGGCCCGTACGCTCGTTCGAGTCTCATGGCATTCTCTCCCGTCAGAACCCGACGCGGACCGAGAACGCGAACCGCCGCTGCAGCGGCAGCGTCATCATGTCCGTCGCTTCCAGGAAGTTGCAATTGACCGTGCTATCCCGTGATTCGCCCCCGCCGCCACAACGCTCCGATTCGTTCGCTTCGGGGTCCGTGCCGGAGTAACCGGTCCAGACGACCAGGTTGCGGCCGGTGAAGCTCACGGTGACATCGTCGAGCCCAACCTTGCCCGCCCAGAGGTCCGGAAGCCGGTAGCTCAGACTCAGTTCCCGCCACCGAACGAAGTCGCCTGATTCGATCAGGTTGAGGCCCGAGTAGGGGAAAAGCGACTGGAACCGAGTGGCCCAGTCCATGGCAGCTCGCAGCCGGGCCTCAGGATCCAACTGGGTCGTGGGATTCAGCAGCGCGCTTTCTACGGCTGCAGCTTCCCGCACGTTGCGGCCAATACTCGGATGGGCGTGCCGGAAGGCGTCGGTGAGATTGCTGACCGAGTAGTTCCCCGTGCGGTACTCGAACAGGGAGTTCAGCGTGAGCCGGCTCCAGAGCGTGAGCGTACCGCCAACGCTGCCCTGCCAGTCCGGCGTAGGCTTGCCGAGGAAATGGTCCCGCGGATCGCCGTTGCCGTCCTCGTCGTCGAGCAGAACCGCCATGGCCGGGTGGTCCACGGACACACCCTCCATTGAGGTCAAGAACTCCATGAGCTCGGCTTCGGTGTCGGGCGCGCCATCGGCATTCGTGTCGTATGGCACGGTGCTTCCGGGCGTATAGCACTTGCGATCCATGGACGGTCCGCACTCGGGGAGCAGCCGGGCGCCAAAGAACGCACCGGGCGCGTATCCCTCCCGCAGCTGGTTCCGGTGCCGCTCGTAGGTCCCCGAGACGGTGATCGTCGGGGCACCGCCCATGTCCGTGATGACCTCGGAGAGGTAAGCGGCGTTTCCGAACAGGCTCAGGCTCACGTCGCGGTTGTTCACGACCAGCGCATCCAGCTGGAGTTCCCAGCCGCTGGCGTCCAGCCGCCCGATGTTGTCCATCTGGGGGTTCGTGAATCCGCCGGCGGACGGGAATTGCCGGAGGATCAGGGCATCCTGCGTGGTGCGATCCCAATAGGTGATGTCCAACCCCAGCGTGCCGTCCAGGAACGCGGCTTCCGCACCCACCTCGATCTCCTCGGACCTCTCTGGGGCGAGTCGCGCGTTGCCGATGTTCTCGGGCTGGATGGCGCCCCCTGCCGTGCTCCGTTCCGGCGAGTAGGTCGTGAACTTGTCGAACACGCCGGGCTGGAGTCCCGATTGGCCGTACGCCGCCCGCAGGCGAAACGTGGAAAGCCACTCCACGTTCCAGCTCACGAGGTCGCTGAGGATGGCCGACACGCTGGCCTTCGGATAGAACGCGGCCCCTGCGTCCCGGCCGAACGCGCTGTTCTTGTCGAAGCGCCCACCCACGGTCAGGTACAGCCAGTCGCGATAGCCGATCTGCTCCTGGGCGAACACGCCGAGGTTGACCTTCGAGAAGAAGTTGTCGCCCGCGCCGGTCACTTCGGCCGCGCCGATCACCTCGACTCCAGGAGCGGGGTAGCGGGCGCCGAACGCATCGTTGGTCCACGTGTCGGCGATGAACCCCTGGCCGCCCACGACGAGCTCCGAAGTGAAATCGGACCCGGCGTCGGCGCTCCACCGCAGCTTGGTGTCCAGGGTAATCTCGCGGTGATTGCGGAAGTCCAGGAAGCGAACCCCGACGAACGGTGGCTCGTTCTCGATGTGGTCGACGTTCGATCCGAGCGGATTGATGCCCTCCCAGCGCTCGTCCACCTGATCGAGCCCCACGAGCGCGTCCACCGATACGACCCGTGACACCGCCCACGTGGCGCTGACGGAGCCGGAGAAGTGATGGGCGTTCTGGACCCCGCTCCGCTGCATGAGCTCACGAGGCGTAGGGAAGGACGCGTTGGAGCCCCAGGGGTTGCCGTCGCCGGTGCAGACGGGCGTGGACGCTCCGAAGATTCGTGTGCTGTCGATGCTCGATGCGAAGCACTGGGCCCACTCCGGCTTGGCCATCATGGTCACCGAGATCGGCCCACCCGTGTTGTTGTTCCGACCGAACGTGGCGTGCTCCGCGTCGGTGAAGCTCCCGGTCACCCGGAACGAGAGCTTCTCGCGGGGGAACAGGGTGAGCGAGGTGTTGGCGTGCACCCGGCGCATCTCGTCGGTCGTGTTGCCCCCCAGGTCCTGCGCCCCGAGGGGTCCGTCCTCGGTGGAGTAGCGAGCCGCCAGATAGTACTGGACCTGGTCGGTGCCGCCCGTAACGTCGCCAGAGATGGAGCCGAAGCTGCCGGTCTCGAACATGTCGGAAACGAAGTCCTGCTCGAACACCTCAAAGGGGGACAGATCTCGGCGGAACAGATCGCTCAGGTAAGCGGCGTGGTCAGCGTCTCTCGCGAATCCGGCGTTCGGTTTGACCGCGCCGTCCGGGTAGGTGGACGTACCGCCCTCGAAGCGCAGCGTGATGCGCGAGCGGTTCGGGCTTCCCTGCTTCGTGAACACCTGAATGACGCC
>JBDHHQ010000148.1:0-8818 GCA_039589315.1 Gemmatimonadota bacterium | reverse complement strand
GCGGATCTCATCGTCTCGGCAGCCGGCGGCATCGAGCCGCAAAGGAGCTTCACGCCGATGCCCTGATTCGAGAGGGAAGACACCGCAGACGACCACTCCCGCCGGGCCGTCATGCCAGCGCACTCACAGCGACAGTCTCAATGCGATGGAGACGAAGGGGAGTCGAATGCAACCTCCTGTGACCAGACTAGCCGCACTGATCCTCCTGCTTCCCGCGGCGCTATCGGCGCAGCAGACAGCTGACGAGTTGGCCCAGGAGGCCGCCAACCCCATCGCCGACCTGGTCAGCGTACCCTTCCAGCTCAACAACGACTTCGGGCTCGGGGAATACGACCGCACGCGGAACGTGCTGAACATTCAGCCGGTGGTCCCGCTGGCGGGGGGCAAAATCGTTACCCGCACGATCGTCCCGTTTCTCTGGATCCCGGACACGTCGGCCGAGTCCGGCTCCTTTTCGTCCGGTCTGGGCGACATCCTCTTCACCGCCTTCTACGTGCCGTCCGCCGGCTCGTTCATGTGGGGTGTGGGGCCCGTGGTCGAGTTTCCCACAGGAGGCGCCGAGCGCGGAACGCAGAAGTGGAGCGTCGGACCGTCTTTCGTTGCCTTGACCCAGACGGGTCCGTGGACGCTGGGGGTGCTGACGAACAACGTCTGGTCGGTGGCGGGGGACTCGGACCGATCCGCCGTGAACCGGGGGTTGTTCCAGTACTTCATCGTGCGACAGCTCGGGAACGGGTGGTACGTGAACAGCGCGCCGATCATCACCGTGAACTGGAAGGCGGACTCGGGTCAGCGGTGGGTGGTGCCCTTCGGCGCGGGCGGAGGCAAGCTCCTCTTCCTCGGCAAGCTCCCGGTCAACATGCAGTCGCAGGTCTATTACAACGTCGTAAAGCCGGACGTGGGGCCCGATTGGCAGCTTCGCGTCCAGGTGCAGGTGCTGCTCCCGGCGCCGGGGGCGTCGTGATCGACGCCCCGCCGATCTCACCCACTTGCCGAAGCGCATCACAGGGGCGCGAACCTCGGAGGACCCATGAGACTCGGCGCGCAGAAACAGGGCGGCTGGAACACGCCTGTAGCCGACCTGCAGCTCAAAGACCACACCATGCGTGAGATCGCGAGGCCGAACAACGACACGTTCTACAGCACCGCGCTGCTGGACCTGCGGAACGACGCATCGCTCCACTTCCCTCCGACGGCCGCCTCGACCGGCTCTACTTCCTAAACCTCGGACCTTCAAGAGGTGTGATCGATGAAAACACGAACAACGTGCGCCATCATGCTGGCGCTTTCCCTCTCTGCCACGCCCGTCGTCGGCCAGTCCTTCTACGTGGGCGGCGGAATTGGCAGCTCGTTCTTCAGCTCGGAGATCGGGGAGGCCGTCGACCGGCTCACCAAGATCAGCGAGAACGCGACGGCCTGGAAGCTGTTCGGTGGATTCAGCCCCGCCCGATTCATCGGTATCGAAGGTGGATATCGACATTTCGGCACGGTAAGCGCGAACATAGGAAGCGTGGGCTTCGAGTCCAGCACCAAGGGTTGGGACGTCGAGGCGCTGGGCCGACTTCAGATCGCCATCATCGACCTGTTCGGCAAAGCCGGCCTCATGTTCTGGAACACGGACTCGACGCTCGGTAGCACGACGGTGGGTGACTCGTCGGGCACCGACTTCTTCTGGGGACTCGGAGGTGGCTTGCGCCTCGGTCCGGTGGGTGTTCGGGTGGAGTGGGAGTCGGTGGAAGCGTCGACACCCGACAACCTCTCCATGGTGAGCGTGAGCGGCACGCTCGGATTCTGATCGCGGTGCGGTGCGTCGCAGCGACCGGGTCCAGCCCCATGGTTCCCAGGCCAAGCCGCCGGGACAGTGGATCGCCGCGGGTCACGTCCCCATTGCCGTGGCCCGTCTGCCCGTCGCGCCCCGCCAGCCAACTCTCACATCTACACACTGCGCAGCTGGGAGCTTCCCCTACACGACGAGATGCGGACTTCCCCACGGCGACAGTGTACTGGAAGGCGAGAGATTACCTATGCTTGCCATGACCCCGGCGTACCCCCCCGCCCGGAACGCCGGTCACGGTGGACGCGATGTGGTCGATCACGTACGGCCCCACACCCCCCGACACGGAGGCACGATGATCTCGAAAGCGCAGTGTACCGGGACGACGCTGGCGTTGGCCCTGGCGGTATCTTCGATCCATCCGGCTTCGTTGGTCGCGCAGGAGTCGGACCTGGCGCTCGATGAGCCCGGCGTAGGTGAAACGGCCCCGTCACCGGGCCTGGACACAGCGAACGACGAGGATGCGGTCCCCACCGCGGAGGCCCTGCAACCCACAGCGGCAAACACGGATCTGCTCACGGCTCCCCTGACGGCGACCCCAAACCTGGAAGCCGATCAGCCACTCGCGACCGCGACGGCTGTCCAGAGCGGAGGCGGAACCGGTCTGGGCTTCATGATCGCAGGCGGAGCGGCGCTGGTGGGTGGCCTTCTGATAGGAGGGACCGCGGGCAATCTCATCGCCGCCGGCGGCGTGGCTCTGGGCGTCTACGGAATCATCGTCTACTTCTGATACTTCTGACCTCGGAGCGGCCGGGTCGAGGAGCGGCAGACTCAATCCGGATAACAGCGGAGGAGCGCATGAGAATCCACGCTTGGATGGTGATTGGAGCCCTGATCCTGCCGACACAGGCAGCAGCTCAGGGGTTGGGAGGATGGGATCCCGACGAGGTCAGGAAGGCGGAGGAGACGGCGGCCGCGTTCCTGGAGGCAGATCCTGCACTAGAGGTGTTTTTCGACGAAGCGTACGCCTACGCGGCATTCCCATCCATCGGAAAGGCCGCCTTCATCGTCGGAGGCGCCCACGGCAAAGGAACGGTCTTCCGAAGCGGCACACCCGTTGGCAACACCGAAGTCACGCAGGCCACGGTTGGGCTCCAGGCGGGCGGACAGTCGTACAGCGAGATCGTCTTCTTCCAGAACGAGGCCGCATTCGAGCGTTTCACGCAGGGCGAGTTCGAGCTGGCCGCCCAGGCATCCGCCGTCATGGTGCAGCACGGCGCGGCTACCGGTGTCGCCTATGATGCCGGCGTGGCTGTGTTCACGATGGTCAAGGCTGGTCTGATGTTCGAGGCGTCCGTGGGTGGCCAGAAGTTCAAGTACGCACCCAAGGAGCAGGGGTAGCTGCAGGTCTCGGCGTCCGCGGAGCTCGCCCCGGATGCCGAGACCGCACCCGGAGGCTGATCCGTGGCCCGAACGAGCCCCAGCTCGGACCTGGTCAACCGACCGCGTCGCGGGATGATGTCGGTCTCCGTCGCAAGGGGCCCAGATGGCGGACGCCAAGATCTTGACCGTGTGTAGAGCACGACCAACGCGAGGTGTGGCCGACGGCGCGTAGGCCTTCCGCCACGGGAGGTCGTGTGCCCTCGTTGGGCGACCCTTGGCCGGCTGCCTGCTTCTCGCGGCTGGCCCGCTGGCCCGCTCCCCAGCACCGGCATCGGCACAAACGGCCCGGTTCCTTCCTCCCAGAGGGGCGGCGACTCGGATCGATCCCGTGGAGGCGCTCAGGTCAGAGTAGTCGGGCCCTGGAACCCGGCACCGCACCACCTTATCGTGACCGAGTCAGCCCTGAATCCTCGCATACTCTTGTGGTTGGCTGACTGCGGGAATCCCTGATCGGGCCTCATGACGCCCGGAGGTAGCGATGACGGCGATGCGGGAGATCGAGTGGGAAGCGAGCCTGTTGGAGCCCAGGCCGTGGCCTGAGTTCGAAAAACGGCTGACCCATGAATGCGGTCGCCCCGGTGGGCTCATGCGATACCTGGAAGGCAACGAGTGGCTGGGCGACGCCACGATTCGGTTGTCGGTGGAGCTGGCGAACCGCGTGCACCTCGACGCGGACCTGGCGGACGAAGTCGGGCTCGTGGTGAGTCAGGACAATTCCTGCCGCTTCTGCTTTGGTGCCCAACGGATGCTGCTTCGCAGCCTGGGGATGAAAGAGGCGCGGATCGCTCAACTGGAGCAGGATCTGCTCACCGGCGACTTCACGCCCCGAGAGCGCGCCGCGCTGAAGTTCACGCGCCGAATCTCGAGGTCTGCACCCCTGGCGACGATGAGCGATATCGACGCGCTGCGAGAAGTGGGATTCTCCAACGACGAGATCGCGGAGCTCGTGGGTGTGATCGGCCTCCACCTCTACTTCAACCGGCTCGCGACGCTTCTGGCGCTACCTCCCGAGTCGATGGAGGAGCTTCCCGACAAGTGGTGGGCGCGTTTCGGACGGCCCCTCATGGCCATCAAGTGCCGAAGCATGCGCACGACCTCTCGACCGACCGACCTGACGCCCGAGGAGCGGACGGGTCCCTTCGCGTCCGTGGTCAACGGTCTGGACGGGCTTCCCATGGCCCGGCAGCTGCGGATCGTCCTGGACGGGATGTGGGAGTCCAACGCCATCAGCCCCCGGGCCGTGCCGCTCATCTTCGCGGTCGTCGCCCGTGCGCTGGGCTGTGTTCCGTCGGAGCAGGAGGCAACGCGTCTCCTCATGGAGACGGGTCTCTCATGGGATGACGTTCACGACGTCCTGACCCACCTCTCTTCCCCGGCCCTGAGCGATGTAGAACGGGCTATCGTCCCGTTGGCGAGGGAAACGGTCTGGTATGACCCTGCTCCCATTCAGCGCCGCTGCCGTGACTTCGGAGACCTCCTGAGCCGCAAGCAAGTCCTCGAGCTCGTCGGCGCGGTGTCCATCGCCAATGCCGTTTGCCGCCTCGGCGTCCTGACCGAACACTGCGCGTGACTCTCCTGGGCTTCGTGCTACTCGCTGCACTGGCGTTGGGCCTCGGCCACCTGGCCCGTCAGCGGAAGCTGGAGGCGCAGCGGCTGAAGGATAGGCTCGAGAGTGCCGCCGTGGAGCTTCAAAACCTCCAGGTCGCATTCGGCCGGTTCGCGCCGGACGACGTAATCGAAAAGATCATCGCGGATGGCTCGGCCGACGTGGGGGAGAGGAAGGAAGTCACGGTACTGTTCTCGGACCTCGTCGGTTTCACGGCCCTGGCCGAGACCACACCCCCGACGGTCCTGGTCGGTATCCTCAACGGGTACTTCGAGCGCATGAGCCAGGCCATCACTGGCCACCGCGGATACATCTCCACGTTCATCGGAGACGGCATTCTCGCCCTCTTCGGCGCGGTGGTTCCGAACCCCTGGCAGAACAACGACGCGGTGCATGCGGCTCTGGAGATGCGCCGTGAGCTCGGAGCCTACAACGAGGAGCTCGCCGCCAAGGGGCTGCCGACTCTGTCCCTGGGCATCGGTCTCGAGCGCGGCACGGGCGTGGTGGGGCTGGTCGGAAGTCGACGGTTGAAGGAGTACACGTTCGTCGGGCGATCGGTGAACGTGGCGGCGCGCGTCCAGGGCCTCACGAGAATGCACCCCGCGGACATCATCGTGACGCAGAGGCTCGCCGACGCCCTCGATCCACGCTTCACACTACGGCCCCTGCCCGACTCGTCCGTGAAGGGCATCGAGAAGCCCATCGCCATCTACGCCGTGGACGGCTTCGAAGAGAATCGCCTCCAGCCAGCGGCTGGGGAATCAGCGCCAGCGCATCGGTGAGCGCCGTCATGAGGATCGGGTCGATGTCGTGCGCGCTCGCGCATCGATGCGGCACGGCCGAGTTTGGGGAAGGCGTCGACGCCGGGGAACAGGCTGTTCTTGAAGGCGCCGAGGGTCTTCTGACGCGACGCTAGTCGCGACCATGCCGCTCCAGGTAGTCTCGGGAGGGGCCGGATTCGTTCAGGGGGAAGCATGACGCCACCCGGTCGCAGCCCACGGAAGGTCGTGCTTGCGGTCCCGATGGCCGTCGTGATGCTACAGATGCCGTGGGCACTGCTGCATCAGGCGAATGATCAGCTCGACGAGGCAGGTGCCTTGGAAGGAGTTGTCCGCCTGAAGGGCGACACCGTGGCCCTGCCGACGCAGGTGGCCAACGAGACCGATCCAGACGTGTGCGGCCGCGAGCACAGTCTGGAAGACCTCGTGGTCTCATCGGACAACCGGGGCATCCAGCACGCGACGATCGCTCTGCTGGACGTGCCGGCCAGCGCCCGGACAACCGCGCCATCACCTCCATCACGGCTGGAAATCGACAACCGGGGGTGCCGGTTCATACCGCATACGGCCGTGGCCGTGGTCGGGGACACGATCGTGGCGAGGAACAGCGATCCCGTCTTCCATACGACTCATTACTACGGCCCTTTGCGCGGCAACGTGGCTCTTCCTCGGTCGGACATGAGCGTTTCACGGGTGGTGCGCCAGCCGGGGATCATCACTGTACTTTGCGATGTCCATGGCTGGATGAAGGCCTTCATTCGGGTCGGCGACCACGGCTTCCACGACGTCACGGACGAGAGTGGATCCTTTGCGATCGCCGACATTCCGCCCGGTAGCTACACGGTGGAATTCTGGCACGAAAGGCTGGGCGCGCAACAACTGGACGTTCAGATCGAATCAGGAAGGACGACCCGCGTCGAGACGGTATTCTCTCTCGAGGACTCCGACCTCGATGAAGACTCCGACGTCAATCACTAAGAGTGGTGTTCCGGAAGCTCGCGAATGGCCGAGACACTGCTGGAACATCACGCTCGAACGCAATTGGAGGAACGATGAACAAGGGCCTCTCGTGGCTCGTTGGGGCGGTGGCCGTGTGTCTCGCGATCCCGTGGCCTGCGCATGCCCAGGATGCGACTCCCCGGCACCAGCCCGGCGCGGAGATCACGTTGTATGCGCCCGAGCAGCACGATCTGTACGACGGACGGTTCGTGCTCGTGGCAGGCAGAGTGTATCAGGTCGGTGACCTCGAAGACGAGCCTGGCTGGGACCACATTGGGAATGATGCATCCAACGTACATGCGGTCTCGGGATCGATCGAGGTGGACGTGAACGAGATCGAGAACACCGGCCGGTTCGTTGCGAGCCTTCGTGTCCCGCAGGGCGATCTCGTCGTGGAGATGGACCGTTTTCACGAGTTCAGCCCATGCCAGGACGGTGGAATCGCTGCGTTCATCTACGAGCACGGAGACTCTGGCTGTGGCGACACAAACTGGCCAAAGAGCTTCCTGTTTCTGGCTGGATGGGGATATGGCCACATGACGCTCAACGGCGAGACGGTCTACGAGGACCACGAGATACACTTCATGGTGACACAGGGGATGCGAGATCGCGGGACTCTGGCGGTGAACTATCCCCTTCTCGACAAGCGGTCGCCCGCCGGAGCTGTGAACCCCGCCGCTCAGCAGCTCGACTTCTTCATCCGGAGCCCGGAAACAGATACGCGCAACAATCCGACCCGCGAGAGCTTCGATCACTTCTTCGCGATGGAGGTTACCTGGAGGTAGCGGCGGCAGCCCCTCTCCGCGTTCACACCCCGGCCGGATATGAAGAGCTGCACCACTCACGTCAGAGGACTCGCGTGCCGCCGACCCTCGAGTCAAACAGTCTTCGATGAACCCTTGGCGGTTCACCTAGCGAGTGAAGTCGAACAGCTTCGTGTACTTGATGATGAGCTGCTGCTGCCGGGGCCCGGCAGCGATTCCGGTGTCGTCGAATGAGCCCGTGTGTCGTCCCTCGTTGTACACGATGAAGAGGCCGGTGCCGGCCGTATCCAGCCAGCCGAAGCGGATGTTTGTGCCCATGTCCCGGGTGTCGTCGTTGTATTGGACGTTGGCCTGGATGTAGATCCGTGGCGTGAACGAGTACGATCCGTTGAAGTTCACCACGGCCGTGGTGAAGCTGCCCTGCTCGAGCCGCACGTCGAAGTAGTCCACACGAAGGGACGTGGTGAAGCGGTCCCGGTAGCGATAGGCCAGCGTGGCGTTCGGACCGAAGCGCGTACCGTTGTAGAAGCCGCCCCAATCCCACCCGCCGGAAACGGAGAGCGGCGCGCTGCGGTCCGTATTGGCCCGGAATTCCCATTCGATGTTGTCGTATGTGCCCGCCGGGATCACGATGCCGTCTCGGATCTCGAACGGCTCCTTCAAGCCCTCGCCGGTGAAATTGAGGCCGGGCAGCTGGAAGAACGCGCCGTTCTCGAAGGCGAAGTGATTGTCGATGTGGACCAGGTACGTCTCGCTGAACCCATCGAGGTCCCAGAACTGGCTCGATGAGACGTGCGGGCGGAACTCGCGGAACCAGGGCACGCCCGGCACCCGGATGTGCCGAAGCACCCGCGCATTGATGTGGCGATACGCCTCCCGGCTCAGGAACCCGACTTCGGGGTTGAAGGACTCTCCCACCTGCCGGTAGCCCAGGGTGGCGCTCCAGTCCCGGGTGACGTACGCCGCGCGGCCGTTGAGGCCGTACTCGCCCCTGTTGAACCCGGTCCGAGGATCCGGCTGCGACGAATCCCACGGGGTGGTGGTCATGGCGAGCCACGTGTCGAACGTCAGGTCCTGGCCAATGCCCAAGCGACCGTCCAACCCGTAGGTGAGGTTGTAGTCGCTGGTCGACGACGTGTTGAGGCGCGACACGAAGATGCCACCCACGCGTGACCGGTTCGCGAACTCCTGGAAGAGCCTCAGCACGCCGAAGTTGTTGTGCGGAGACAGCTCGACCTCGGTCGAGTCCCCGTCGTCCAGAGCGAACAGGTCGTCGGTCTGGATGTTCAGGACGGCGACCTGCGTGCCGCCGACCTTCCCCGTGAGACGCGCCCCCGCGAGGATCGGAACCTCCTGACCCTCCACCAGGCCGATTCTCCGGCTGAAGAAGAGCTCGGCTGAGCGTGCGCTGCCCACCGTGAACGAGCCCGCGTTCTCGAGGAAGAACGCGCGC
>JBDHHQ010000147.1:0-10931 GCA_039589315.1 Gemmatimonadota bacterium | reverse complement strand
CCCACACCCCCGGTGTACCCCTCGGGCATCGTTCCGACCGCGTGGCCGTTGAGGATGTCTCCCGCGTCCTGGGACGGCAGGATGACCGCGTCATATCCGGAGAGGTCGACGGTCTGGAGGTCCGCGTCGTGAAGCGTGTCGACGGGGAAGCCGTATTGCTCCAGCACCCACCGGGTCCAGCCCTCGTCCATGTTGGGCATCCACGACTTGTACATGGCGATACGGGGCGTTCGCAGCTCCTCGAGGGCGATGTCCGGGCGACTCGCCAGCCGAGTGAAATCGAGCCCGAAGTCCGAGGCGAGCCCCTCGATCGATCCGGCGGCGGCGCCCCCAGCCTCGATCACGGCGGTCCCCGCCTCGAAGGCCTGACCGTCGGCCGTGAACGGCCCGGTCGCCCAGTGGACGGTCGCCCCATCCGCGAGGAGCCGGTTGGCGGCCACGGCCGAGGCGTTCGGGCGCCGGGACAGGGCGAAGCCCCACGATCCGCTGCCCGAGACCGAGCCGGCCGCGACTCGGGCCTCGTCGACGGCGTCCGCCCGGACAGCGAAGGCCTCGTCGATACGGTCGACCTGCACGCCCATCTGGATGGGAAGCGTCCAGCCGGCCAGGTCATACGGCGGGTCCGGTGGCCCCCCGGCGTACCGGCGCCGATCGGGGTAGGCCTGGGGTTCCATCAGGTCCATGAGGTAGGGCCGGAAGGCCTGGGCCGTGAAGAGCACGTAGCTGCCGGCTGCGTAGGTGGTGCCCGCGGCCTGGAATTCCGAGCGGGCCTGGTGGACTTCGATTCCTCCCCTTCGGAGCGCGTTGATCATCTCGACCGTCTCGGCGGGATCCCACTGGGCGGGCGGGACCACGTAGGCGAACGGCGCACCTGCCTCACCGGCTTCGATGGCGTCCCGGCCCATGTCGTAGATGTTGTAGAGCCACTGCTCCCGACGCCGCGATCCGATGTCGAGCACGGCCATGGAGCCGGTTATCATGTAATCCACGGCGTCCCGGAAGTGCGACCAGCCGCCTTCCCAGGGGTCGGGATACCAGATGGATGGCCGCGACGTCGGCACCGAGGCCTCCCTCCGCCCCCCGTACGGGTTGAGCGGGTCGGGCCGCTCCGCGGGATCGTAGTAGCGGGGCGTGGGAGTGGAGTGACTCGTCTCCGAGAGGATCCCGATCATGTTGTGATAGTACGGCGCCGTCCGGCCCCCTCCGTTCCACCACATGGAGAAGAGCACCCGGGAGATCACGCCGGGCTTCTCCTCTTCGGCGAACCGCTGATGCATGGCCGCGCCCACGAGGTTCACGCCCGTGATCACGCCGGCTGGAATGTGGGGGTTCACGGGATCGGCGAAGGGCGGGATGAACATGCGCGCCCAGGGCGGGCCGGTCTGGTGATGGTTGTAGACGATCTGCGGATACCACTCGTGGTAGATCATCTCCGACACGGCCTGGGTCTCGGGCTGGAGGATCATGAACCAGTCCCGGTTGTTGTCGTGCCCCACGTAGTGGTGGTAGAGGATGGGCGGACCCGTGGTCTCGAAAGCAGTGCCCCGGTTCTGACGGTACCAGTTGGTGGAGATGTCCAGGCCGTCGGGGTTGATGACTGGGTTCAGCAGCAGGATCACGTCGTCCCGGATGCGCTGCATCTCGGGCGACTCCTCCGTCGCGACCCGGTACGCCAGCAGCGACGTCATTTGCGCATGGGCCCGCTCGGTGGCGTGCATGCCGCCATCGATCCAGATGACGGCTTTGCCGTTCGCTGCGAGCTCCCGAGCCTCGTCCTCGCTGATTCGCGCCCGAGCCAGCTTCTCGGCCGTCTCCTGCCAGTGATCGAGCTGGGCCAGGTTCTCCTCGCTCGAGATGAACAGCAGGATCATGGGCTTCCCCAGGGCGCTGTGTCCGAATTCGATCTTCTGCACCCGGTCGCTCGCCACGTCCAGACGGTCGTAGTACTCCAGCATCTGGCCGTAATCCGCCAACTGGTAGTCGTCGCCGGGGGTGAAGCCGAAGACGTCCCGCGGATGGGGCACCTGGGACGACGCCGGGACGGCGAGGAAGAGGGAGACGACGGCAAGAGCCAGGTATCTGACCGGCGTGGGTCGCGCGCTCGACGCGCGTTCCGTGCTCAACCTGGTTCGCGACATGGGTCCACTCCATGCTCGAGGGTGAGGCCGGTGGGAAGCCATCCGTGGGACATGGCCCCCTCGCGCGAGAGGACACACCCGTCCCTCGCACCGGGCGTCGTTTCTCGACAACCTGGGCGGCCCGGCACGCGTTGGCCGTGGGGAAGGTCCCGCTCCGAGAGGTGGGGCTACGCCCCGGAGCCGGACGAGTGGGGCACGATCGGGGCGTGGGCCTGGGGACTCAGCCGCGGTTCATGGACTTCGCGGACCGACGCCCTGACGGGGGTTGAGCCGCCAACGTCGCCTCTGGCCAATCAGGCCCGGGCGACTTACGCTGTCGCCCCATCCCCCCAGGCAGGAGATTGACCGTGCGACGTATGGCACTCCTCGCGTCTCTGGCGATCCCATTTCCCGTTCTGGCGCAAGCGCCGACGCACCCGCTGGACGGCCTCTCCGCCGCGGAGCATTGGGCGCTGTACGAGACGTTGCGAGACTCGGGTCAGCTGGAGGCCGAGGCCCAGATTCTGTACGTCGGGCTGGACGAGCCCTCGAAGGCCGACGTGCTGGCGTGGCAGCCGGGTGCCGAGTTTCAGCGGCAGGCCCGGGTGCACCTGGTTCAGTCCGCCACTGGGTACGAAGCCGTGGTCGACTTGTCCAGCCGCGCGCTGTTGGACTTCCGGGAGGTCACGGATCGCCAGTATATGACCTATGCCACGGAATTCGAGGGGGCGGAGACGCTCATGGAGCATCCCGCGTGGGTGGCCGGCCTCGAGGCCCGAGGCATCACGGATCCGGACATGCTGATCTGCTACCCCATCTCCGACGGCTACTTCGACACGGAAGAGGAGCGTGGACGCAGGCTGGCACGGGTGACCTGCTGGAACAGGATCGGCAGCATCTCGGGTCTCGGCTCACCCATTGGCAGCCTCACGGCCGTCGTCGATTTGAAGACCGGCGAGGTGCTCAGGGTGATCGATGAGGGCGCTACGCCGCCCACACCGTCCATCGGTGAGCATCATGACGAGGCTGTGGGGCCGACGCGTGCGGCGCTCCCTCCCATCGTCGTCTCCCAGCCCGAAGGTGTGGGGTACCAGCTCGACGGCCATCAGGTGAGCTGGGAGGGCTGGAAGTTCCACTTCCGGGTCGATCAACGTCGGGGGCTGGTGTTGTCGCTCGTGGGCCACCAGGAGCACGACGGCGGCTTCCGGCCGGTGCTCTACCAGGCCTCACTCTCAGAGCTGTTCGTGCCCTACCAGGATCCGGCAGAGCCGTGGAACCATCAGGCCTATTACGACCTGGGCACCTACCCCTCCGAGTTCGGGGGCGTGGCCAGCGCCATGCAGCCGGGCCAGGACTGTCCGGCCCACGCCACGTTCTTCGATACGTACGTGGTGAGCCCCGACGGCTCGCCCACTCAACGCCCCCGCGTCGCGTGCCTCTTCGAGCGGCCCGGCGCCGAGCCCGCCTGGCGTCACACCCGGGGCACGGTCGTGGAGAGCCGGGCCCGGCGGGATCTGGTGCTCCGGATGGTCATGGGTGCGGGCAACTACGACTACCTCTTCGACTGGGTGTTCAAACAAGACGGCGCGATTAGGGTCAACCTCGCCGCCACCGGCATCGACCAGATGAAAGCGGTCGCGCATCGCTCGGCAGCCCCAGCGGACAACGGGAGCTCCGAGGACGACCGGTACGGACGTTATGTGGCGCCTTATCTGGTGGCAGTCAACCACAGCCATTTCTTCAACTTCCGGATGGACTTCGATATCGACGGGCCGCACAACTCTCTGCTCGTGGACCGGCTGGTGACGGAGGAGCTGGAGGACAATCCCCGGCGGAGCGTGTGGCGCGTGCAGACGGAGGTCGCCCGACGGGAATCCGACGCCATGCGGACGTCCACCCTCACGGCACCCGAGTACTGGCGGGTCGTGAATCCGTCCGAGACCGGACGAATGGGATACCCGACCGGATACCTGCTCGAGGGCCACGGCGCCCGGACGCTACTGAGCCCGGACGACTACATGCAGCGGCGGGCTGGCTTCACCCAGCACACGTTGTGGGCTACACCCATGCGCCCGGACGAGCTCTACGCCGCCGGGGACTATCCCACCAGCAGCGAGGCGGGGGACGGTCTGCCGCGTTGGACGCGTGAGAACCGCCCGGTCGAGAACACCGACATCGTCTTGTGGTATACCATCGGCTTCCACCACGTGGCCCGGCCCGAGGATTGGCCCATCCTACCCCTCGAGCTTCACGGCTTCGACATCAAGCCGGCAGGGTTCTTCGATCGGAACCCCGCGATCGATCTGCCGCGGTGAGCGAGGCCAAGCGACCGATGCGCGACGCCGGAGCCCTGGTGCGGAGCGCTCGCTGTGCCGGTGCCCGGTGTCGGAGGCCGAACACCCGCCCGGGGCCGAACACCCTGAGGAGAAGACCCATGCGTACCCATCGCTGCACCGTCCTCGCCCCTGCCGTCCTGCTGTGTGCCGCCGCGCCCGCGCTCGCCCAGGCACCGCCCGACTTCCTGACTGAGTTCGACGGCCAGTTCAACGCGTCGGCGAGCAAGCTGGTTGCCTTGGCCAAGGCCATGCCCGCCGAGTCGTACGGCTGGGCGCCCATGGAGGGAGTCGCCCCGGTCGCCGAGGTCTACATGCACATCGCCCGGTACAACTACTTCTACCCGGAGACCGCCATGGGCGTCGAGTCGCCCATGGGCAGAGCCGAGTACGACCGGTGGGAAGACGAGGTGAGGGACAGGGACCGTGTCGTGGAGATCCTGTCTGAGTCCATGGAGCACGTGCGGCGCGTTGCCGCCGGCATGTCCGCCGAGGACCTGAACCGCATGACCCGGTTGTACGGGCGAGACGTGGGGCACTGGGCGGTGCTCCTCCAGCTGGTCACGCACATGAACGAGCATCTGGGCCAGTCCATCGCGTACGCCCGCATGAACCAGGTCGCACCACCCTGGTCGAGATAGCTCGCCCCAGTTCCGTGTGGCGCAAGCAGTGATGCCACCTTCGTGAGTCGATTCGAGCACTTCCTGGCGGAGCTACAGCGACGCAGGGTGTACCGGGTGGCGGTGGCCTACGCGGTGGTGGGCCTGGGCGTACTGGAGGGCGCGGACGTACTCGTTCCGGCCCTGGGACTGCCGTCCCGGCTCGTCACAGCCGTCGCCGTCCTCTCACTGGCCGGCTTTCCCGTCGCCCTCTATCTGGCGTGGCGCTACCAGCTCACGCGGGACGGGCTCCAATCTTCGGAGTCCTCACCACCGGAGAGTGGACCCGAGGGCCGGACCGGTCGCATCCTGCCTCTGATCGCAGCCGGTGCCGCCATCGCCTTCGTCGCATTCGCCGGTGGCTGGCTGCTCCGGCCCACTCCCCTCTCCGTGCCCGGCGGCGATGGCGTGCCCATCGCCGTTCTTCCGTTCACCAACCTGAGCGGTCCGGACGACGCCTATTTCACCGACGGGCTCCACGAGGAGATCATCACACGACTCTCCAGCTCACCGTCGTTCCGGGTGACGTCCCGGACGTCGGTCATGGCGTACCGGAGCGAACCCAAACCGATCCCGGTGGTCTCTGCCGAGCTCGGGGTGGACGCGGTGTTGGAGGGTAGCGTCCGCCGGGCCGGCAACACGTTGCGCATGACCGCGCAGCTCATTGACGCCGGGGAGGACGCACATCTCTGGTCCGCGACCTACGACCGGGAGTACTCCATCGAGGCCATCCTGGCGATCCAGGAGGATGTGGCCAGGGAGGTGTCCACCGCCCTCCGCGTCGCGCTCGCCGAGGATGCGCCTCGGCCCGCGGCGCCCACCGAGAACCTGGAGGCCTATGAGCTCTACTTGCTGGGCCGCACTCACTGGAACGCGCGATCTGCGGATGATCTGCGACGAGCGATCGAGCTCTTCGAGCTGGCGATCGGGCAGGATTCGGGGTTCGCCAGGGCATGGGCCGGGCTAGCCGACGCCTACGCGGTCCTCCCCGCCTACGATGCGAACGCCTCTGCTCGAGACGCGATGCCGCGGGCCAGGGAGGCAGCCACTCGAGCCCTGGACCTGGACCCCAATCTGGCCGAGGCCCACGCATCGCTGGGCTTCGTGGCGTTCACCTTCGACTGGAATCCCGACGGAGCGCTCGAGCAATTCGCTCGAGCCGTGGAGCTCAACCCCAGCCACCCTCCCGCGCTCTATTGGCAGGGGTGGCTCCTCGGGCTGCTGGGCCGGATGGAGCAGGCGCGGCCGTTTCTCGAGCGGGCCCTGGCGGTATCACCCAGGTCGGTGGGAGCCCTCTACAGCATAGGCTCGGCATACATGCTGAACGCGGACTACCCGGCTGCCCGGGCCGCATTGTCGCGGGCGGTCGAGCTGGACCCGGACTTCGCACCCGCCTGGGGGGACCTGGGAAACACCGAATACCTCGCGGACGACCGGGAAGCCGCGCTACGGGCGTGGAGCCGGCTCGGCGAAACCGCGGGCTGGCAGGAGGGGGTCGTGGTGGCGTTGGAGCGCGTTTCGGCTGACCCCACCTCCGCTCGGGCCGCTCTTCGCGCAGCCCTTCCCGTCACGGAAATGGCCCCCCAGGAGGTCGCTCTCGCCATCGGCCTGTACGCCGTGGCCGCCGACACCTCCACCGTCCTTCCCCTGGTCACTCGGCTCCACGAAGCTCGCCTCCCGGGGTTGGCCAGACTCTACCAGCTCCCGCACATGCGGGCGTTCCTCGTGCACCCCGACCTGCGGGACGTCACCGCGGAGTTCAAGGGCCGGTTCGGCATCTCCCTGGATTGAGCGCCGTAGATTCCTCTGGGTCCAGCTATTCCAGCAGGGTCGCGCGGTCGTGGAAGAGATGGTCGAGGAGGGGAAGTTGGTGGTTGTCCCCGCGAGCCCCCTCCCCCACCCTTAGCCCCTCACCCGATTCGGCTGCGAGAGCCGTCAGCCAGCGCAGAGGAGCGCGATCGTTCATGAGCCGCCGCCGGCAATCCCCGATGCCCCCGCACGCACGTCGCTCGGGCCTGCAATTCCTCTCGGTCCCGTCGGTCCTCGCGCTGGCCTTGCTGAGCGCCTCGGGTGCAGGGCCCACCTCCGTCTCCGCCCAGGACACCTACGACATCGTCCTGTCCGGAGGGAGGGTGATGGACCCGGAAACCGGATTGGACGCGGTCCGCAACGTGGGTATTCGCGGCCAGACCATCGTGGCAATCTCGGAAGATCCCCTGCCGGGCGAGGTGGTCGTCGACGTGTCGGGGCTGGTGGTGGCCCCCGGGTTCATCGACCTGCACGCCCACGGCCAGACCAACCGAGCCAACGAGTTCCAGGCTCGGGACGGGGTGACCACCGCTTTGGAGCTCGAGAGTGGCGTGCCCGACGTCGCTGCATACCTGCGAGGCCGGCGAGGCGACGCCGTCATCAACTTCGGGGCCAGCATGTCCCACGGCTCGGCGCGGGCCTGGATCATGCCAGAGTACGAGGACGAGGTAGCGGAGGCGCGGCGAATCCTCCGAGAGCTGGAGGAGGGAGAGCTCACGCTGGAGCAGGAGATAGCCCTGGACGACGCGCTTTCCGCCAGTCGCTACGATCCGCTGTCCCGCGACCAATACCCGGCCCTGCGCGACCGGCTCATGCAGGGCGTAGCCGAGGGGGCGCTGGGGATCGGCATGGCCCACCAGTACTACCCGGGTGCGACGTACGATGAGATCTTCCGCGTCTTCGCCATGGCGGGCGAGGAGAACCTGCCCATCTACACGCACGTCCGTTCCATGGGCGTCTCTGCGGTTCAGGAAGTCATCGCCAACGCCGTGGCCACGAAGGCTCCGCTCCACATCGTGCATCTGAACAGCTCGAGCCTGTGGGACATCGAGACCAACCTCGATCTGGTACGGGGAGCCCAGGCAGCCGGGGTCGACGTAACGACCGAAGCGTACCCCTACACGGCCGCGTCAACGAGTCTGCAGTCGGCCATCTTCGACGAGGGATGGCAGGAGCGCCTCCGGATCGGCTACGAGGACCTCCAGTGGCAGGAGACGGGAGAACGGCTCACCGAGGAGACGTTCTACGAGTACCGGGAGAAGGGCGGCATCGTGATCATCCACATGATGAAGCCCGAGTGGATCGAGGCGGCGATGGCCGCGCCGCACGTGATGGTGGCCTCGGACGGTATGCCCTACGACCCGGGCGCGCATCCACGCAGCGCCGGGACTTTCGCCCGCTTTCTCGGCCGCTACGTACGAGACGCAGGCGTGCTGTCGCTGATGGAGGGCCTCGGCAAGATCACCCTGATGCCGGCTCAGCGCCTGGGGACCGTGTCGCCGCAGATGCGCCGCAAGGGCCGCGTCCAGCTGGGTAGCGACGCGGACATCACGGTGTTCGATCCGGCGCGCATCATCGACACCGCGACGTTCGAGGACGACCTGTCGTACTCCGAGGGCATCGAGCACGTCCTGGTGAACGGCGTGTTCGTGGTCCGGGACGGGCAGAACGTGGACGGGGCCCGGCCGGGGCAAGCCGTGGTGGGAAGGAACGTCGTCTTCTAGCCAGCTCCGTCCACCCCCGCCACCACGTCGCGCCCCAGCCGAACGGTCAGGTCCGCGATGGCGTCGATGTCTGCCGTTGTCGTTCGGAAGTTCGTGACGCAGCCCCTCAGCGCGTAGGTGCCGTCGATGACGGCGTTGGACACGAAGGCCTCGCCGCCTGCCTGCATTCGGGCGAGCACGGCCTCGTTGATCGCGTTGAGACGATCCCGGTTCTCCGGGTCGGACTGGTCTACGCCGGGCGGCACGTATCGATAGCACGTGATGCTCAGGTTATGCATGAGAGCATCGAGCTCATCACTCTTATTGGCAACGTCATAAAGATGCCGTGCGAGGGCGATGTCGTCCCCGATCATCTTCATGTACCCCCGGCGGCCCACCTGCTTGAGGCCCAGCCAGACCTTGAGCGCCCGAAACCCCCGGGAGTTCTGTGGGCCGTATTCGAAGAAGGAGATGGGCGCCTCTCCATCGCCCTCGTCGAACCGGTAGTAGGGCGGCAGGTACGAGAACGTCGTCCGCAGTGCCTCGGCGTCCCGCACCAGGGCACAGCCGGCCTCCAGAGGGGCGTACAGCCATTTGTGGGGATCCACGGCGACGGAATCGGCCCTGGAGATGGCCTCGAGGTCCGGAGGGGCACCCGGCGCCCTGGCGGCCAGAGCACCGTAGGCGCCATCCGCGTGGAACCACAGCCCTTGCGCCTCGCACAGGTCGGCGATGGCCGGCAGCGGGTCCACGGCACCGGTGCCCACCGCGCCGGCGGTGCCGATGACCATGAGGGGGTGATCGCCCGCCGCCCGGTCGACCTCGATCCGGCGCTCCAGGGGACCCATCTCCATTCGCCCCTGACGGTCGGTCTGGATCCAGCGCAACGACTCGGTCCCCAGCCCGAACATGTCGGTGGCCTTCTGGATCCAGGTGTGCGTGTCGGCGGAGCAATACACGCGCAGGCGTCCATGGTCGGCCGACGCCGCACCCCCTTGCTTGATCGCCCAGGGCGCGTTGCCGTGGCGGGCCGCCAAGAAGCCCACGTAGTTGGCCATGGCGCCGCCGCTCACGAGGATCCCCCCACAGTCGGTCGGATAGCCGATCAGCTCCGCGATCCACCGCACGGCCTGGACCTCCATCTCGGTTGCCACGGGAGACAGATTCCAGCCGGCCAGGTTCGGGTTGATCGCGGCTGCCAGCATGTCACCCAGGATCCCGATGGGGTGAGGAGATCCCGTGATGTAGCCGAGGAACCGGGGGTGGCCGTTGAAGAGGGAGTGCTCCAGGAGGAGCTCGGTCGTGCGCTTCAGGAGCTCGGCCGGGGCCTCGCCTTCATCCGGCAGGCCGCTCTGGCCCAGGAGCGCACGCACCGTGCCGGGCGATTCCCCTGGCGTGACCGGACGGTCGCCGAAGGAGTCCAGCAGGTCGGCGATGGCGTTTACCAGGCCATGGCCCATGGCGCGGAACTCGGCGGACGGCAGATTCAGGGGTGCGATTCGGTCGGTCTGGCTCATCAAAGATCTCGCTGGCTTCCTAGGGTCTGCCCGGGAGCCACCCCGCCGACACGGTCGACGTGCCGACGGCTCCCGGGGCGCCGGCCAAACTCGGCGCTCGGTCGCCGTTCTGCCACCACCTGGGGCCAAGTGGCGTCTCGGTCCCGACCGATTCGGCCGAGCCCCGCCCGGATGTCCGTCCACACAGCGTTCCTCGCGAGACGCCCGACCGACCCGGCACCGGCAGGAGCCTTGCGGGCTCGTCGGGGATTCCACCTTGTGGAGCATCGTCTCACCTTCCGGGAGCCGGCCAGCACCTTGAGCACGTCCTTGCCCGACGAAGACACCTCGCGCGGACCGGACCCGACGCCGGTCATGGTTCACCTGTCCGGCGCCCACCGGGGCCGGACCAACGTTCTGATGGGCGACGAGATCGCCATCGGCACCGCGCCCACCGCTCAGGTGCACCTCTCGGACCGCGATCGTCCCGCGCCGGGAGCCCGGCACGCCACGCTGAAGCGGCGGGGCCGGACCTACGAGCTGCTCGTGACCCCGGCTCACGAGGTGTGGGTCAACGGTGAGTCGGTGGAGAGCCTGGTCCTGGCCTCCGGCGACGTCCTGGAGATCGGCCGGGGTGGGCCGGTGCTGCGATTCCGGCAGTATGCGCCGGGTGCCCGGCTGACCAAATCTCTCCCGGAGGTCTTCAGCGATTGTGTCGAGTGCGCGAAGCACGCGTCCGAGCACCCGCTGGGCCGCATGGGCGCGTTGGTCACCGAGGTGCCCCGGGAGCTGGCGACCCAGACGAGTGGGATCT
>JBDHHQ010000146.1:0-8898 GCA_039589315.1 Gemmatimonadota bacterium | reverse complement strand
CTCGGCCTGAATCGTGGCCAGGTGCCCGTGTTTCGGGCTCATGCGCGGCGCCGGACGGGGAGGATTCCGGCGTGCGGAGCCGAGCCCGCTGAGCAGTCGAGAGAATCTTACAGTCAGCTCCGCCAGACGGCCGATGACCCCTGGCCGGAGGCAGTCGCCGGAGCCCCGCGAACGGAGTCGCAGGCAGGGCGCCCCACAGCGGCACCCAGGCGCGTATATTCATAGGGGTCGGGGCCCGGAGGTCGGGCGCTCCGGGCGCGAAGGACGGGCGAAACGCTCCGGTGAACGCTCCGACGTCGCCGCCGAGACCACAGGAGGAGCGAGCTTGCAGGACTGGAAGACGATGCTGCTGGATGGGACGAAACGAGTCGGCCGTATCGTTTCGATCCCCGCGGTTTGGCTCACGCTGTTGTTCCTGTGCGCCCTGGGTGTGGGGGTCGCGTGGGGGTCGTGGCAGAATCTCTGCGTGGACTGCCCGTCCATTGCCCAGATCTACACCTGGGAGCCGCAGCAGACGAGCAAGCTGTACACCCACGCGGGTTCGCTGCTCACGGAGATCGGTCTCGAGCGCCGCACCCCGGTGTCCCTGGAAGCGCTCCCCGAGTACGTGCCCCAGGCGTTCGTGGCGGTGGAGGACAAGCGCTTCTACCGACATCGTGGCGTGGACCCGCGGGGCATTACCAGGGCCGTCCTCGGCGTACTGACCACGGGCTCTCTCAGCGGGGGTGGCGGGAGCACCATCACCCAGCAGCTCGCGCGCAACATGTTCACGGAGCGCATCGGCTTCGAAAAGCGGATCACGCGCAAGCTGAAGGAGCTCCAGGTCGCGCTGCAAATCGAGCAGGCCTACTCGAAGAACCAGATCCTGGAAGCCTACATCAATCAGATCAACTACGCGCATGGCTGGTACGGCATCCAGACGGCTTCGCGAAACTACTTCGGCAAGAACGCCTCCGAGATCACCGTGGCCGAGGCAGCCCTCCTGGCAGCCATCCCCAACCGTCCCGAGTACTACAGCCCCCTCCGCAACCCCGAGAACGCGATCCGGCGGCGCAACACGGTCCTCGCCCGCCTGGCGGACCAAGGGTTCATCTCGGACGATGTGGCGCGGGACGGCATGGCGGCTCCGGTGCCCCTGGAGCGGGCCGTTCCCGGTGCTGGCCTGGCGCCCTACTTCGAGGAGTGGGTCAGGCAGATCCTGGACGACCGGTTCGGCAGCGAGCTGTACACGGCGGGGCTGAAGATCTACACGACCCTGGATGCCGACATGCAGCGGGCGGCTCAAGACGCCATGAAATGGGGATGGGAGAGGGTCGAGGCCCAGCCGGGCTTCAAGCACCCCAGGTACGAGGAGTTCGCGGAGCACTCCGAGACGTTTCCGGGAGCCACGCCCTACCTCCAGGGCCTCTTCGTAGCTCTCGATCCCGCCACGGGTGCCGTGCGCGCCCTCATCGGCGGCCGAGACTTCAACCACTCCAAGTTCAACCGGGCGATTCAGGCCAACCGGCAGGCCGGCTCGTCGTTCAAGCCCTTCGTGTACACATCGGCCATCGCTTCCGGCATCCCGGCGTCCCACGTGGTGGTGGATGCGCCGGTGGTCCTGCCGCAGGTCAGTGGAGAGGAGTGGAAGCCCAAGAACTTCGACGAGGAGTTCCATGGACCCATGACCATCCGGGAGGGGCTGCGCCGCTCCATCAACATGGTCGCGATCAAGCTGGCGCTGGAGATCGGCCTCGAGTCGGTGGCGCAAACCGCCTGGCGCATGGGCGTCCGGACCCCCATCGAGCGATTCCCGTCCACCGCCATCGGCGCCGCCACGGTGATTCCGATCCAGATGGCGGAAGCGTACTCCTCGTTCGCGACCCTGGGAACGAGGGTACGGCCCCACCCGATCCTCCGCGTGGAGAGCGCGGATGGCGAGGTCTTGTGGGCGCCCCAACCCGACCGCACGCAGGTGTTGGATAGCCTGGTGGCCCGGGTCGCCGTCTCGATGCTGGAGGACGTGGCGACCCGCGGTACCGCGGCCACCGCCCTTCGGGTCGTGGCGGAGCTGCCGCCCGAATTCCCGGCGGGCGGGAAGACCGGCACCACGAACGACGGGACGGACACCTGGTTCATCGGTTTCACCCCGAACCTGATGGCCGCCGTGTGGTTCGGCATGGACCAGCCCCAGCAGATTCGGCCCAGGGCTACGGGCGGAGGGGATGCGGCACCCGTCTGGGGCCGGTTCATGAAGCGTGTCTACTACGGCGCGGCAGACTGGGACGGAACGGCCGTCGCCGAGGATGGCACGCCCGTCGAGGGCGCGCCCATGCTGGAGATGCCCGAGCCGTGGCCCCTCCTCCCGGGGTTGGTGACCCGCGAGGTAGACGACCGCACCGGGATGCTGGCGTCCCAGTGGTGCCCGGCGGAGCGCGTGTACACCGAGCTGTACATCGAGGGAACGGAGCCCACGGAGCCTTGCGACCTGACGGGGCCCAACCTCTTCACCGTCGGGGGCGGATTCCGGTGAGCGACGCGGCGTCGCCCGGCGCTGAGCTCTTCCTGTTCGAGACCACCCATCACGCGCTCTGGGCCGAAGACGTCGCCCGGGAACGCGAATTCCCGGCCGAGGTGGTCCCGGCACCGGCCGCCGCCAAAGCCAAGTGCAGCCTGGCGCTGCGGACACTTCCCCACCTCCGCTCGGACCTGGCGGAGGCTCTTGACGGCGAGGGGATCACCTTCCGCCTCTATCCCTGAGGTCCCCTCTCCATCCTCGACCCAGCCCACCCGTCCGCGCCGGGTCGCCCCGCCGTGCACTCTCCGGCTCAGCCCGCCCGGATGCGCTCTCCGATCAGGGGCAACGACGTCGGTGCCGTGCCGTCACCGATCTCCACGGCCGCCTCCAGAATGTCCGCACCCCGCCGCGCGTCTTCCTCGCTCGCGGCGTGCACGTCGCCCAACGGCGCGCCGGCCGCCACCGGGTCGCCGGGGCGGACCCGCAGCACGAACCCCACCCGGGGGTCGATGCTGTCGTCCAGCTTTCGGCGTCCGCCTCCCAGCTCGATGACGCCATAGCCCAGCGGGACCGGATGCACGTGATGCACCACGCCGTCCCGGGGTGCGGTGGCCGTGGCCCGCACCGGGGCCCGGGGCAGCCGGGCCGGGGCGGGCACCGCCTCTCCGTCCCCTCCCTGCAAGGACACCATGCGGGCCATGCGCTCCACCGCCCGGCCCGACGACAGGGTCGCCTGGGCAGCCGCCCGCCCCGTCGCCGAGTCCGGCGCCAACCCACCGAGCAGCAGCATCTCGCCCGCCAGGGCCACGGTGACCTCGGCCAGATCGTCGGGGCCTTCGCCGGCGAGACACCGGAACGCTTCGGCCGTCTCGAGGCCGTTGCCCACCGCTTGACCGAGGGGCCGGTCCATCGCAGTGACCAGGGCCGTGGTGGGGACGCCCCTGGCCGCCCCGATCCCGGCCATCGTCCGGGCCAGCAACCGGCCTCGGTCCGCCTCTGGGATGAAGGCGCCGGCCCCGGCCTTCACGTCGAGTACCAGGCCGGTGAGGCCCTCCGCCAGCTTCTTGCTCATGATGCTCGCGGCGATCAGCGGGATGGACGGGACGGTCGCCGTGACGCTGCGCAACGCGTACAGGCGTCGGTCCAGGGGAGCGATCTCGGAGGTCTGGCCGATCATTGCACAGCCCGCGTCCACGAGCACGGCCCGAAAGCGGTCCAACGACAAGTCGGTGCGAAAGCCCGGAATCGCCTCGAGCTTGTCCAGCGTCCCTCCCGTGTGGCCAAGGCCGCGCCCCGACATCATGGGAACGAAGACGCCCAGCTCGGCCACCAGGGGCGCCAGCACCAGCGACACCTTGTCGCCGACCCCCCCGGTGGAGTGCTTGTCGATTCTGGGGCCATCGAGGTGTCCGAGGTCGAGCGTGGCGCCGGACCCCAGCATGACCTCGACCAAGGTGGTCAGCTCCTCGGGGTCCAGGCCCTGAAAGAACACCGACATGAGGAAGGCGGCCATCTGGTATTCGGGCACATCGCCGTTCAGGTACCCACCCAGGAATGACCGCAGCTCGGCGGGGGCGAGCGTGCCCCCGTTCCGCTTCCGCTCGATCAGGCGATAGGAGATCACCCGGCGCCCACCCGGCCCCGTCCCGTCAAAGCTGCCTCGAGGCCGGGTCCCTGTCGTCGGTGCGGGAGTCCTGCGGGGTCAGTTGGAGAACCGATGGCGGGCGCTATGCACCGCCTCGTCCACCCTGCCCTTGAGGTCTCCCGCCAGATCTTCCCAGCGGTCGCCGGCGGTCCCTCGAATCTCCCCGGCCACCTTCCGGATCCTGCGGCGGGTCCGCCGCCCGCTGTGGGGAGCCGTGAGGATCGCGACTGCGGCACCCACCGCTGCGCCAAGGACCAGACCGGCCAGGAAGTTGAAGACTGCCGTATCGTTGTCGTATTCCATCTTCTTCCAGATCCCCTTCTCGTTCAACTGCCCTTTCCGGCCACGGACCAGATCCGTGGAGCTTCGGACATTATGCGCTCGACCTCCTCGGGGCGGCGCGGCAAACTCCCGCTCAGGAGCTCGTATCCGTCTTCCGTGACGAGGACGTTGTCCTCGATCCGCACGCCGAGGCTCTCGTCCGGAAGATAGATGCCCGGCTCGATGGTCAACACCATCCCGGGCGCCAGGGTTGTACCGTAGTTGCCTACGTCGTGCACGTCCATGCCGAGCCAGTGGGAGATCCCGTGGGGAAAGTAGGCCGCGCACGACTCGCCGCCGCAGAGGTCGCCGGAGTGCTCCCGCATGTACCGGCGCGCGGCCTGCTCCAGCCGTCCCACGGTGGCGCCAGGCCGCACCTCGGCGAGGGCAGCCTCCTGGGCGCTCAGCACGAGCTCGTACACGGCCCGCTGCCGATCCGTGAACTGTCCGCTGACGGGAAAGGTGCGGGTGAGGTCCGCCGTGTAGTAGCCGAACTCGGCCCCGATATCCACCACCACGAGGTCTCCGTCCTGCAGCATGCGACGGTTCTTGTCGTAGTGGAGCGTCACGCTGTTCTCGGCGGATCCGACGATGGACGGGAATCCCACCCGCTCCGCGCCTCGGGAGCGGAACACATACTCGATCAGGGCCTCGACCTCGTACTCGTGCATCCCCGCGCCGGCTGCCCGCCACGCTTCCTGATGGGCCTCGGTCGTGATCCGGACCGCCTCTCGCAACCGGCGCAGCTCATCGCGGTCCTTGATCATCCTGAGCTCGGCCAGCGTGGGCCCCAGCTGTCGCGCGGTCCCTCGGGCTTCGCCGAGTGCCTCGCCGAGACGGTCCACGTGGGCGGGATCTCCCGGATCGATATAGACCGCCGGCGCTTCCAGTTGCCCCAGCCAACCGGTGACGTCGGTCACCAGGCGGTCACTGGACCGGACGTCGGCCAGGCCGCTTCGGGCCCGAGCCTCTGATCCGGGCCCGAGCTTTTCTCCCGTCCATAGCTCCTGGGCCGGATCGCGAGGCTCGAGGTAGAGGACCTCTGACCCCGGTGTCGGCAGGTTGAGGACCAGCCAGGCATCGGGCGTCTCGAGACCCGTCAGGTAGAAGAAGTCGTTGGACTGCCGGAAATCCGAATCCTGTGGGTATTCCCGTTCCAGGTCCCGCAGGCGCGAAGACCCCAGGACCACCGGGGCGCCGGCCGTGGCTTCCATGACCCGCACCCGACGTTCCTGGAGGAGCTCCGCCGGCACCGGGCCGGCGGGCGCGCCTACCTGCGCGCTCCCTGGTGAGCTCAGGAAAGCGACGGCGAGGCAGGCAGTGAGCGTGGCTCGGTCAGGTATCACGATTCGTCCGGGTCATGGCGGTTCATCGACTACTGTTGTTCACCTTATATTACTGTACGGTTCCGGTTCCCGGCCGAAACGAAGCGGACGTGTGGGTCCGTCCTCGACGCCCAGAGGAAGCGCCCACCCCCATCCGCCACACCAAGGAGTCGTGTTCGTGGAACGCTCCAGACCCGACCGAGAGGTCATCCTACCCGCCGAGGCGCTCTCGGCGCTCCGCGACGCCATGGTCGGTCAAGCTGGTGAGAATGCCGCCGACGCGGCGCTCCGATCCGCCGGTGTCACCGCAGGCGAGCGGCTGTTCGAGGAGACGGAAGCCGAGCTCGGCCGCTCACTGGCCGAGGTCGGCGAGGACGCCTTCTGGCGGCACCTGTCCGCGATCCTCGCCCGTCGAGGATGGGGCACCCTGCACCACGAGGCGGCCCATCCGGGAGTCGGGTTGCTGACCGGCACTGGATGGGCGCACGCCCCAGACAACCCCTTCTCCGAGGGGATGATCCAGGGAATCCTCTGCCGGACGGCGGGCGCGGAAGTCAGCGTGATTCGCGTGCCGGCGGACACTGCGGAAGTGGATTCGGCGTTCGCATTCGGATCCGTCGCCGCCATCCGGTGGCTTCGCTCTCGGCTCTCCGATCAGGGCGACGTGCGCTCGGCTCTGGAGACGCCCTGAGCCGTCCGGCGCAGGGCGAGATGCGCGTGTTGGGGATCGACTTCGGGGAGCGGCGCGTGGGGCTCGCCCTTTCCGACCCCACCGGAACACTCGCCACACCGTTGCCCACGGTGAAGCGACGGGCCGGCAAGCGTCCGCCCCTCAAGGCCCTCGAGGCCGTCGCCCGCGAGCACGCCGTCCAAGCCGTGGTCTTCGGGCTGCCCCTGGCCCTGAACGGGACCGAAACCGAATGGACCCGTGAGGTGCGCTCCGTGGGCGACCTGTTGGCCGAGCGGCTCGGGGTGCCCGTCCATTACGTCGACGAGCGAATGACCTCCGTGATGGCCGAACGTTTGGTGCGCGGCGCGGGATTGCCCAAAGGGGAGAGGGAGAGGAAGGAGCGGGTGGACGCGGCGGCGGCAGCCATCATCCTCCAGCTCTGGCTGGACCGGAGGGTCGCGTGAATGCCCGACCGGGCGGCCGGGGCCATGGCCCGGCCGGGCTCCCTCGACGACGCGTCCTACCCGTCGCCGCCAGGAGCACGGCAGCCGTGGTGGCCATACTGCTGCCTGGCTCAGCCGGATGCGGCGGACCGCCCCCGAACGCTGCACCCGTGGAGATCACGGTTCCGCAGGGGGCGTCGTTCCTCGAGGTCGTGGACACCCTGGCGGCGCGGGGCATCGTCGCGCGTCCGCTGCTCTTCCGCCTCTACGCCCAGTCGAAGGGCGTGGACCGACAGGTCCGGGCGGGGCCGTACCGCCTCCAGCCGGGTGCCGAGTGGAGCGTGATACTCGAGCACCTGACCGAAGGTCGGGTGCTCACCCAGCCCATGACCGTGCCCGAGGGTTTCTGGTTGCCCCAGATCGCGGAGCGGATCGCCGGGGTGACGGGGACAGGCAGCGATACCGTCCTGGCGGTACTCCTGGCCGAAGGCGCGGAGGAGCGGTGGAACGTACCGGGCCCCGGGTTGGAGGGGTACCTCTTTCCGGACACCTACCGATTCGCGGCAGGCGTGCCGGTCGAGGTGGTGGTGGCGGCCATGGCGGATCGCTATCGCTCGATGTGGACCACACAGCGCCGGGACAGGCTCGACACGTTGGGCATGACCGAACGGGAGATCGTCACGTTGGCGTCGATCATCCAGGCCGAGGCCCGACGGGTCGAGGAGATGCCCACGATCTCGGCCGTGTACCACAATCGCCTTCGCATCGGATACCTGCTCCAGGCGGACCCCACGGTTCTGTATGCGCTCGGGGGACGCCGGGCTCGCCTGCTCTACGCGGCCATCGATTCCGTGGCCGATCATCCCTACAACACCTACACACAGTCCGGGCTACCCCCAGGACCCATCGGTGCCCCGGGCGAGGCCGCTCTGGATGCCGCGTTGCACCCCGCCGACGAAGACTATCTCTACTTCGTGGCCCGCCCCGACGGAACGCACATCTTCACCCGGAGCCTCGAGGAGCACAATCGCGCCCGGAATACCGTCCGGCGGTTGCAACAGCAGCTGCCGGCCGATCCGGGCCAGTGAGCGGCGCGCCACCCATGTCTCGCGGCTCGACCAACGATCGACCGGGTGGGGAGGGGCTCTCCGCACGGCTGCGTTTGATGGTGATTACCGATGCCCGCGTCGCAGCGCCGCGGGCCATCGAGGAGGTGGTGGCGGAGGCCCTGCGGGCCGGGGCGCCCGCCGTTCAGCTACGCGACAAGGCGACCGAGCCCCGGCATCTACTGGAGCAGGCCCTCCGACTCCGGGCCTTGACGCGGGAATGGGACGCCCTGCTCATCGTGAACGACCGCATGGACGTTGCCCTGGCGGCCCAGGCCGATGGCGTTCACCTGGGCCCCGACGACCTGCCGGTCGCGGCCGTGCGTGGGGCGGCTCCTGCCGGATTCATCGTCGGGTTCTCGTCTGACGATCCCGCGGTTGCCACGGCGGCCGTGCACGACGGAGCCGACTATATCGGGTGCGGGACCGTATACCCCACCGCCAACAAGCGCGATGCGGGTGAGACAATCGGCGTAGCGGGCCTCGACCGCGTGGCCGCCGTGGTCCCAGCCCCGGTTCTCGGCATCGGCGGTATCGGCGTCGACCGGGCCGAGGAGCTGGCAGCGACGCGCGCCACCGGCATCGCGGTCATCGGCGCCGTGATGGGCGCTCCCGACCCCGCTCAGGCAGTGCGTGAGCTCCTGGAGCCCTTCAGGCGCCGCGACTCCCAGCCGCTGGACGGCTGATGCGGGGCGGGGGGTTCGCTGCGCGGGCAGAGAAAAAAAGGGAACCGCCCGCTGGCGCCGGAGCGTCGGGGGGCGGTTCCATGTAAATGGTTGGCGGCGACGTACTCTCCCACCGGGCTACCCCGGCAGTACCATCCGCGCGACGGAGCTTAACGGCCGTGTTCGAGATGGGAACGGGTGTGGCCTCCGTGCAATAACCACCAAC
>JBDHHQ010000145.1:0-12646 GCA_039589315.1 Gemmatimonadota bacterium | reverse complement strand
GAGCATTCACCCTTCCGGCGACCGTGTCAGGATCTCTCTCCACCTCTACGACGTAGAGCATGACCGCCAGGTGTGGGCGGAGACGTTCGAGCGGAGCCGCTCGGATCTCCTGGGTCTCCGAGCGGATGTGGGTAGTCGGGTCACCGCAGCCCTGAGCCTGCGCCTGTCTCCGACAGAGCGGGTTCGTGTCGACCTTCGTGTCGACCATCGACCGACGGAGAGTCAGGAGGCGTATCGGTCGTTCGTAAGGGCCCGAGCTCACTACGCGGAGGGTCAGCGAATCAGCGGTCACCGTGGACCGTGGCTCCTTGCGATCGAGCAGCTCGAGGCTGCAGTGGAGACCGATCCCGGATTCGTCCTGGCGTGGGCGCAATTAGGGTATCTGAACTTGTTGACTTGGTACATGGGCACGGATGCGGCCATGTCCCGAGCCAGGCAAGGCGAGGCGGCGATTCGGAGGGCATTGGCGCTGGCTCCGCATGATCCCCACGCACGACTTGCCGCCGGTTTCCGAGCGTACTGGCTCGACAAGAGCTTCGAGGAGGCCTACGAGACGGCCACTGAGGTCGAGTCGAGCTTGCCGGGTGACCCCGACGTGCTCGTTCTTCGCTTCTCGGCGGCACGCCGCATGGGCTCTCTGCATGAGGCGCTCGACTTCCTGAACAGGCTGCAAGCGATCGATCCGCTGTCACGTCAATGGCGGCTCGCGAGGGCGAGCACCCTGATGCGGCTACGGCGCTACGACGACGCGACGGCCACTCTGGACGATATGGAGGCGCTGGGACTAGACACCTGGCCAACGCGGTATGCTCTAGCAGCGCACTGGAAGGTCGACCTGGATGGCGCATCGGGCGTGCTCGACGAAGTGCCAGTGCGAGACGACGGCTTCGATCCGGCGCTTCCGACCAGGATCGAGCTCGCCGTCTCGAGGCGGGACTACGATGCGGCCATGGAGCTCCTCGACCGCATGCCCGTCGATGTATGGGTGAACCAGCTCACGCTGCACTCAGTGGATCACTGGCGGATGCGAGTCGCTTGGGAGATGGGAGCCCACTCCGAGGCTCGCGCTCTGGGCGAGCGGAGCACCGAGCTCTTCCGCCAAGGCGTCGAAGAGATTCCGGATTGGGCCCCACGCCGCCTGTTCCTGGCGGAGTCTCTGGCCGCCGCCGGGAGGGCCGAGGAAGCGCGCGCCGAGATCGAGGCGTTGCTCGCGCTTCACGGCGCGCGAACGGACGCGTGGTTCGAGCGCCCGAATGCATTGGTCGGTGCGGCCCGAGTTCACGCCATGCTCGGAGACACGACCCGGGCAACCGAGCTCCTGGAGGTGACGTTCCAGGACGAATACCCGTTCCTGACGGCCGAGAGACTCCACATCGAGCCCTGGTGGGATTCGCTGCGACGTCATTCGCGGTTTCAAGAACTGCTTGTCCGGGCGGACTCCATCGAACGGTCGTGGGCCGAGTGAGCCGAGGGGTACGAGGGCGCCCGCGCTTCGGCGCCATTTCGCGCGAGGACCGGCTGCATTGATCGCGTCGGATGTCCGGCGTGCGAGCTTCTTCTGCGCATTCCCAGTTGGAAGACACGGAACAGGGGGCCAGCCCGAGAGGCCCATGACGACGCCAAGGGAGGAGTGCACCATGCGACTAGCGCGCCGGACCTGGAATAGCCCGATGATCTGGAGACCCCTGGTGGCCGGGGTGTGGGTTCTTGCCACGGCCTGCGGGTCCGATGCCTCAGGTGGGGCCGAATCCGACGAGGGGGCACGCGCAGCCCCGTCGTTCGACGTCACGGCCGTCACCGAGGTCATCGACGGGACGGGCGCTTCGATGGGGAGTGTGGCGTTTCCGGTGTCGTGCACCGAAGAGGCCAGCGCCTCGATGCGTCTGGGCCTCGCGCTCCTCCACAACATGACCTACACGGAGGCGGCGAGCGCCTTCGAGCAGGCCGCGGAGCAAGACCCGGCGTGCGCCCTGGCCCACTGGGGCGTGGCCATGACCTACCTGCATCCGCTCTGGCCCGACGTGCCGTCCGACGAGCACCTCGAGCGGGGCTGGGAGCGATTGCAGCAGGCGCGCAGCGTGGGGCTGGAGACGGCCCGGGAAGAGGACTACGTGGCGGCGCTCGAGGCCTACTACCGGGACGCCCGGGAGCGCCCCGAGCCAGCCCGACTCGCGAGCTACGCCGACGAGTGGGAGCGGGTGCGCAGCGCGCGTCCTGACGATCCCGAGGCGACCCTGTTCGCGGCGCTTTCGCTGATCGCGACGGCGCCGGGCTCGGACAGTCCCATGGAGAAGTGGGAGGCGGCGGGTGGCGCGGCCGAGCGGGTGCTTGCGGCCATTCCCGATCACCCGGGCGCGCATCACTACATCATCCACTCCTATGACGTGCCCCAGCTCGCGGACAGGGCGCTGCCCGCTGCCCGGAGCTACGGCAAGGTGGCGCCGGAGAACGCCCACGCCCTGCACATGACGTCCCACATCTTCACACGCGTGGGATCGTGGGAGGAGTCGATCGACTACAACACGCGCTCGGCCGACGCGGCCGCGCAGCATCCGATCAACGGGGCTACGTCCCACCATCACCTGCACGCGGTGGACTACCTGGCCTACGCGTACTTGCAGCGCGCACAGGACGATCGGGCCGAGGAGGTCCTCGATCACCTGGCCGCCCTCGAGGGCCCGGTGGTCGATCACGCAGCGAGCGCGTACGCCTTCGCCGCCGTCCCAGCCCGAATCGCCCTGGAACGGCAGGACTGGCAGCGGGCTGCCGCCGTTCAGGCCAGATGGCCGGCCTCGGTCGACTGGGACCGCTATCCCCACCTGGAGGCCATCCCCGAGTTCGCCCGGGCCCTGGGCGCGGCTCACACGGGCGACATCGAGACCGCCGAGCGAGCCGTCGCCAGGCTGGGCGAGCTGGAGGTGGCGGCCGCTGCCCTGCCCGACTCCTACGACTGGGGCACCCAGGTCGAGATCCAGCGGGTGGCCGCCCAGGCCTGGGTCGCTTACGCTCAGGACCACACCGAGGACGGCCTGGCCCTCATGACCGAGGCAGCGATGCTGGAGTCCGGGACCACGAAAAACCCCGTCACCCCGGGTGAGGCCCTTCCGGCGACCGAGCTTCTGGGCGACATGCTCCTGGACCTGGGCCAGTATGAGGAAGCCCAGCGGGCGTACGAAAAGGCCCTGGAGCGGTCCCCCAACCGGTTCAACAGCCTCTACGGGGCCGCAAGGGCAGCAGAGCTGGGCGGAGATGACGGGACGGCAGCCGAGCACTATCGTCAGCTCCTCTCCGTGACCGCGGAAGGCGCCGAGGCGCGACCCGGTTTGAAGCACGCGAGGGAATTCCTGAGCTGACCTCAGGGGCGCGACATGGGCCAGTCGCGAAGCATCGGCCCACGACGCAAGGACCGACGCCATGACCGCTTTCCTGTGGATCTCCCAGGGCGTGCTCGTATTCGTGTTCCTTGCGTCGGGCTTGACCAAGCTGGTGAAGTCGCGTGAGGAGCTCCTGTCCAGGATGCCGTACGTCGAGGACCTGAGTCAGGTGGAGGTTCAGGGCATCGCCATCCTCGAGGTATTGGGAGCCCTGGGCGTCATCGCGCCGGTGGCGACTGGGATCTTGCCCCGGCTCACGCCGATCGCGGCGGCGGGACTGGCGCTGATGATGGCGGGGGCGGCGTTGACCCATCTGCGCCGGGGCGAGTTTCAGTATCTCCCCATCAACGGGCTCCTCTTCGTGCTGGCCGTGGTCGTGGCGTCGGCGTACATGTAGAGCCGAGGAGTCCGGAGATCCCACCCGAGCGGCCTTCAGTGTGGCTCCGGCCCTGGTGGTGTCGGGATCCTTCGACGGATCGAGCGGGGCCACGCGCATGGGGACCCTCCAGGCTCCGGCTCCAGCCACCCACAGTCCGAGGAAGAGCGATCATGTCCCGTGCCCCTTCGAGCGCAGCGTCGTCGACCCACAGCCAGGCCGTCCGAGTGGGGCGTTGGACCGTGACCGCCATCGCGCTGGCCGCGCTGACGGCGGCCACCTTCGGGGGGCCGACCCTGGTGGTAGCCCAGACGACCGCGCTGGTGGGCGCCACCGTCATCGACGGGACCGGTGGGCCCGCGGTGCCCGAAGCGGTGGTGCTCGTGGAGGGCGACCGCCTCGCGTGCGTGGGCACGGCGGCGGAGTGCCCGGTGCCCGCCGGCGCCGCCCGGGTCGACGTGACCGGCCGCTACATCACGCCCGGCCTGGTGGACGCCCACGTCCACTTCAGCCAGACCGGCTGGGTCGACGGGCGGCCCGACGGCCTCGACGCGCCCGCGACATACCCGTACCTGGAGACGTCCCGCTACAACCGGGACCACCCGGAGCGCTGGCACCGCTCCTACCTGTGCACCGGCATCACCGCGGTCTACGACGTGGGGGGCCACCCCTGGACCACCGGACTGCCCGCAGCCTCCGAGAACGACCCGAACGCCGCCCACGTGCGGGCAGCCGGGCCGCTCATCACCCACGCGACGCGCACGGCCCTCATGGCCGACGACGAGCTGTACACCTTCCTGCCCATGGACACGCCCGAAGAGGTGTCCACCAGTGTCCGGAAGCTCGTGGACATGGGGTCGTCGGCCGTGAAGGTGTGGTACCTGCAGCCGCCGCCGGACCGGCGCGACGAGCTGGACGCCCGCCTCATGCAGGTGGGAGAGGAGGCCTTGGCGGCCGGGCTCGAGCTCATCGTGCACTCGACTTCGCTCCGGGAGGCCAAGATGGCGCTGCGGGCCGGCGCCACCCTCCTGGTCCACAGCGTCCAGGACCGACCCGTGGACGACGAGTTCCTCGAGCTGCTGCTCCGGAACGACGCCACCTACGCGCCCACCCTGCTGGTGGGCGCGTTCTCCACCCGGGCGCGCGGCTCCATCGCCCTGAACGTACCCCCCGAGATCGACGACCCGAACGGCTGCGTCGACCCTGGCACCCGGGCCAAGCTCCAGCAGACCGCGGAGCTGCGCTCGTTTCTTCCCGAGTCCCAGCGCTCCCCAGAGGTCTTCTACCAGCGGCTCGAGCGATCCGGCATGCGGCGCTCCGTCATGTTCGAGAACGTCCGGCGCGTGCACGAAGCCGGGGGCAGGGTCGCAACCGCCACGGACGCCGGGAATCCCCTGACCCTCCACGGTCCCTCCATCTACAACGAGATGGAGGCCATGCAGGCCGCCGGGCTGGCGCCCACGGCTATCGTGGTCATGTCGACCCGGAACGGCGCCCGGGCCATGGCCCGCCTCGACGACTTCGGCACGCTGGAAGCCGGCAAGATCGCGGACCTTCTGGTGCTGGAGGCCGATCCCACCGAAGACGTCCGGGCGTTCCGGGGCCTCACGCACGTGATGCGGGCGGGCGTGCTGCGGGAGCAGGGCGAGCTGGCCTGGTAGTAGGGGGCTGCCTGCACGCTCGGGCGAGGACCATACCACCTTGGAGCGGGCGTTCCTCTACGCTGGCGCGGCCAACGTCATCGCGACGCTGTGGCCCGTCGACGACGCGGGCGCGGCGGCGCTCGCGGTGTCGTCCCACGCCGGGGCCGGAGCCAGTCGCACTCCGGCCGAGGGTTTGGCCCGGGCTCAGAGGGCGCTGATCGAGGACCCGGAGTGGAGTGCCGCATTCTAATGGGCGGGGTTCCGTTTGAGTGGCGCCAATCGGGCGACGCCGATCAATTAGGCCGGGAGATCCGGATCGAGGCAGGGTCGGCAGCGAGAAACCCGCGGGGGAGCCCGTTTGGCGAGCGAGACAAGCGCATCAGTGCCGGACGACCGTCCGGCGTGGATCACGGCTGTGGCCGTTTCCGCAGCCTTCGCGATCCTGGGTGCGATCCTCTGGCGCCCCGTCTCCGTGGGCATCCTCCACGACGACGGAGTCTACGTGCTCCTGGGCAAAGCCCTCGCCAACGGTGAGGGCCTCCGGTACGCTGGGGTCCCGGGAGCACCACCCGGAGCGAAGTTTCCGCCTCTCTATCCCCTGGTGCTGGCCGCGCTCTGGCGGGTCTTTCCGTCATTTCCCGACAACGTCATGGTGTTCGAGGGGCTGAACGTGGCGCTGGTTGCGCTAGCTGCCGGCCTGTTCACCGCCTTCCAGCAGCGATTCTTGGGCTTCGGATCCACGCTCGCCGTCGCCGGCTCGACGCTCGGATTCATCAGCATTCATGTCTGGCAGGTGTCGGCGCTGCCGCTCTCGGAGCCGCTGTTTCTTCTCCTGGCGGTAGGGGCGCTCTGGACATCTGCCCAGATGGAGCGGCCTCCGGACGGGTCACGCGAGCGAGCGCTACTCTGGGTGCTGCTGGCTGCGAGTATGGGTGCGGTCATGTACGCTCGGACGGCCGGTGTCGTCTTCCCCCTGGCGCTTTGCTTGGCGCTCCTCACGCGCCGCCGATCACGGGACGCGTTGATCGTGCTCGGGACCTCCCTGGCGTTGCTATTGCCGTGGGCGGTCTGGAGCGGTCGGGCGGCGAAGGCCATCCCGGTTCCCATGCGGGACATCCTGGGTCCGTACGGGCCCTGGCTCGGGGCTCAGATTCTTGCGGATCCCCTGGCCTACGCCGGGCGACTGGCCTCGGAGGCGTCGTTGCTGATGGCTCACCACGCCACTGCTGTGCTTCCGGAGCTGCCGCCGCCGGTGCGTTTGGTGGCGCTGATCACGGTGGCACCGGTCCTGGCTCTGGGCGCCCATTCCCTCTGGTCCCGGTCAAGGACGCCCTTGCTGGCGCTCGCCGGATACCTGGCACTGGCCTGGCTCTGGCCGTTCAAGGAGTTTCGTCTGATCGTTCCGGGACTGCCTCTGCTGGCGCTCCTGCTGGTGGCCGGAGTGCATGTGCTGTGGGTCGGCGCGCCGGGACGCATCGCCGATTCGGTCCCTATGCTGGACCGACCGCTGATCCGGCGCATGGGGATCGGTGTGGCGGCGGCCTGGTCCGGGTGGTTTCTGCTGTGGACGGCGTTGGCTCTGGCGAGCGGGGAGCACCGGTCCGGATTCCTCGAGCGGAGCGCCATGCTCAACGACGCCGCGCAGGCGGTGGTGCGGCGGGTGCCGACGGACGCAGTGGTCGGTGCTCCCGACGCGTGGGCTGGGCTGGCCCTATACACCGGCCGGGAGGCGGCGCCTTCGGCGCGGTTTCTGCCGTTTTCTTCCCACGGGCCCCGCTGGGGCACTCCGGACGAGCAGCTGGCGCTCTGGCGCGCGGCCGGCTTGGACTTCCTGCTGGTGGAGTGGGGAGGAACCGTGCATGGGGAGACGCTGGAGGAGCTGAGCCGCCGTTGCGGCGACGGGGCGTACTCCGAGGTCCAGCGCCTGGCGACGGGTGCGGTGCTGGTGGACCTGACGCCTTCGGCTGGTTGCGAAGCCGTCCCGTAGCAGGCGTTGTCCTGCGGGGAGCTGCAGCGCAGGTGGGTGGCGCGACGCCGGGCGAACTTCGCGGGCAGGCTGACGGAGAGGTGAACGACGCCGCCGGAGAACCGGGTCCGGCGGTGGCGCCCGGGTGTCAGGCCGGATCCAACAGGGAGCGCCCCTCCATCTCCGGGGGCACCGGCACGCCCAGCGCCTCCAGGATCGTGGGCGCCAGATCCGTCAACGAGACCCCCTCGCCCCGGCATGGGCGGTCGAGGAATAGCACGCCGGGTACCAGGGACGGGTGGATCACGTGGTCTCCGCTCCACACGTGGAGGTTGTCCTCGAAGTGGCCCTCGGGCACGCCGCCCAGTGTGGTAGCCCAGGAGGAACGGTACCCCGCCGCGAACAGAGGCAGCAGGTCAGGCGCCCGGTCCACGAAGGGACCACGGTAGAGATCTCGCGCGCGGGCCACGGACACGACCGCCTCGGTGCCCCGGTGGGGGTCCGGCAGGCCACTGAGCCCCGAGATTATCCGCTCCTCCACCTCACGGGCGGACTCCGCGTCCAGGGTCCCGAACGCTTCGCGCTCCCGCCGGTTCAGGTAGATGCCGCCCAGTCCCAGGGAGTAGGCTCGCGTCCGCTCCCAGTCCACGAAGCGGAAGAAGTCTCCTGCCGCCTCACCCGGCTCCGCACCGTCCTTGAGCGCCAGAAGGCCCTGGTCGTGGAGCCAGGTGTTGAGATGCAAGCCGCGCTGGTAGCTAGAGAAGCCGTGGTCGCTGAGCACGATCACGAGCGTATGTTCGTCGGCCCGTTGGAGGACCTCGCCCACGACCGCGTCGCACTCCTGGTAGTGCCGGTCGATCACTCCCGCCCACTGCCGGACGTCTTGTCCCCGATTGGCTGGATGGTCGGGCTCTGTGAAGCGCCAGAACAAGTGCTGGATCCGGTCTGGTGTGTCGAAGAGACAATACAGCAGACCCTCGTCCAACCGGTCCAGCTCGTAATGGAGCTGGGACGTGCGCTCCGCCATCACCAGGGCGCACTGCTCCAGGAAGGCGGATTCGTCGAGTCGTCCGTTGCTGAGTCCGGTATGGTCCTCGACGAAGCCCGCTGTGTAGAACGTGCCGAGCGCCCGGTCGAGCTCTCCCGCATAGTCCCAAGGGTGGCTGATCGGAAAGAGCGGCACCCGAGGATGGAAGTTCACTGGCGAGGCGTACAGCTCGAGGTGAGGCTCCAGACTGAGCAGCCGGAATCGTACCACACCGTGGGCAGACTGGAGGGGACCCAGGCGGAATCTGACCCGAAGCCAGGGGCTCCACTGGTTCAGGTCCACCAGAACCGAGCGACGCCAGCCCGGTGCCTTGATCTGCACGGCCCGCCTTTCCCCGTCTATCTCCAGCTTCAGCCGGATCTCGGCGTCCTCGGCCCGCCCCTTCAACCCCGGTCCCTTCAGGCGCGTCTGGGCCCGTCCGCCTCGTGGCCGGAGCCGCATGAGGATCTCGCTATCGCCGGCCCGCGCGCCGGGATCGGACGTGAAGAACGTCGGGGTTCCGACTCCGCCCCGCAGGTCCGGAACGCCGAGACCCGCCAGCAATCGACCCCGGAGCTTGTCCGGGGGATAGGCACAGGGGCAGCGGAGTATCGCCGACGGCACACCCGCCTCGGTCAGGACGTCCCAGACAGCTCGGCCGCCCCGGAGATTGACTGGGCTTGGCGGGCGAAGCCCTCGGCTCTCCCTGAACTCGTTGAGGCCGGTATCCGGCAGGTAGGTCTCGGGCCGTGGCCTCCGGGGTTGAGCCCGGTGGCGAACGTCGACCAGGCCACGGGCGTCTGGGCGGGAGCGGTCGTGCGGACGGGGGCGAAGGCGCCGGACCTGGCCAGCCCGGCCAGGATGGGGAGCTCGCCCGCCTCCAGGAGCCTCCGCGTGATGGCGGGATCGAGGCCGTCCAGCCCCAGAACGACGACGCGGCGGTAGGGGGCCACCAATAGGGAGGTGCGGTGAGTCTAGTCCGGGACCGATTCCCGGCGGCCCGCCCACCGACGCCCCAGCCAGCGGAACGCGGCTTTGACCCAGCCGACGAGACGGTGCCAGAACATCAGTGCGACGCCGACCGCAGCGGCAGCCGCCGAGGCGATGGGCATCAGAGTTTCGGGACCGATGTACACGACCGCTTCCTCTCGCTTCTCAGGCCTTGGCGCCGATCGCTCGGACTGGAGGCCAGGCCCGCCACCGGCTCGATCGCCGTGGTCAGTTCTGCGGCAGTCGCTCCCAGAGGACCCGGTCGCCTCGAATGTGCGGCGCCATGAGCCTGCGCATGCGCAACACGGTCTGCTCGTAGTCCGCTTCGCCCACCAGGTTCCTCGACTCCCCCGGGTCGGCGAGGAGATCGTACAGCTCCTGCTCCCCACGCTCGCTCCAAATGTAGCGGAAGCGGTGGTCGGTGACCGACTTCACGATGGGTGCGCCGCGGATGTCCGTGAACTCCGATACCACCGCGTCCGCGCCGCGCGGGTCAGTTTCGGTCCCCCCGGCGCCCGTGCTCCAGTACCGCGCCAGCGATCGCCCGGGGAACGGATCGGCGGATCCGGTCACTAGCGATGCGACGGTCGCCGGAACGTCCCGGAGGCTCGCCGGCTCCTGCACACGGATTCCCGACGGAATCCGGTCGCCGAACCACAGCACCAGCGGAACATGTACGACCGGGTCGTAGAGGGCGTTGCCGTGCAGGTGCAGACCATGCTCGCCGAACTGCTCGCCGTGGTCGGACATGAGCAGCACGATCGTGTTGTCCAGCTCGCCCCGGTCATCGAGGGTGGCGAACAGCCGCTCGAGCTCCTGGTCTTGATAGAGGATCGTCGCGTCGTAGGCATCGAGCTCGGCTTGGAGCTCGGCCGGTGGCAGATCTTCCCGGCCCATGCGAATGGCCCGGCGGATCTGATACGTGTGAAGCTCCGGATGACGGGGTCCCTGGGGGCCGAATCGGTTCGCCAGATCCTCCGGGGGGAGGTAGGGCTCGTGGGAGTCCAGGTAGTTCAGGAACGCAAAGAAGGGCCTCGATCCGGTGTCCCCTTGCCAATCGAGGAAGTCGGTGGTGATCTCCGCGGCGTCCTTGCGGTCGAGGATGTCATAGAATCCTACGAGACGACGGAGCCAGGGCCGGTGAACCAACTTCCGTCCGAAGCCCGTGCTGAGGAAGAACTCCTCGGGGGTGATCTCGTAGTCCTCGTAGTGCATGAACCCCCGACTCAGGCCCGACTCCCACGCGTCGTAGACTGTGTTGGCCACGAACCCCGCCGTGTGGAACCCCCGCTCGGCCAGCACCTCGGCCAGGGTGGTGAACTCACCTTCGTAAGGCACGAACCATCCGGCGGTCACTTCGTACGGCCAGCGTCCCGTGAAGACGCTCACATGGGACGGCAGCGTCCACGGCGACGCCGCGTACGCCCGGTCGAACACGACCCCGCGGGCGGCCCGGGCGTCCAGATTGGGGGTGGTGGGCCGTCCGTATCCGTAGAGCGACAGGCTGGCGGCCCGGACCGTGTCCAGGATCACCAGGAGGACGTTGGGCGTGCCGGGGGCCGGAGCCGGGACCATGGAGAGTCTTCTGCGCTCGCTGACCGGATCCCGCAGCAGCATACCTACCATGAGCAGCAGCGTTGCCCCGGCCAGTACCGGCGTGGCAAGGCGGGCCACACGGTCGACGCCCTCGCTTCTTCGCTCCAGCCACCGCGTCGCTTGCACAGCGATCCCGGCTGCCAACAGCAGTCCCGCCAGGGCATGTAGTCTTGGGTTGATCCAGATCAGGCTGATAAACCCAACGAAGAGCAGCATCCAGACAACGTGCCGTCGCTGGATCCGCCTCGGGATGAACCGCATGAGCCCGAGCCCGACCGTGGCGGTTGCGCCGATGAGGACGGCGTACGCCACCGGAGACATCCAGACGATGTGGGGGCTCAGCCAAAGGTATCCGTGGCGCTGGCCCACCACGCCCAGGGCGAGCCTGCCTTCGGGAAGAGCCAGACCCCCGTACTTGACGATGGCCAGCACCGCCACTTCGGTGAACCCGGCCGCGAGTCCCAGCAGGAGCGCGAGGCGGAGCAGGTCACGGGCTCGTTCAGTCATCCAGCCCGGCACTCTCCCGACTGGGCAGTCGTTTCCCGATCCGACTTCAAGTGGCAACTCCTCCGCGAATCAGTGCCGTTGGGGATCGAGCATGATACGCCCACAAGTCCGGCCCGCACCACCTTCCCAGGCGTCGTCCGCGACTCTCCGGCCCCAGGCGACGGGCTCGGGTCTCGTGGCCGGCCCAGCACCCACGTGGCTCCCGTGAGGACGAACGGGGCGAGAGTGGCGGCGCCATCGCCCGCCGAGTAGGCATCGAGCCACGTCCCGTTCCCGCGTCCAGGCACATGAGCATCTGCAAGATCTCACTCGAGCGGTGGGTGGTGAGCTTCCAACTGCCCGGTTAGCCTCCACCTCAGCCTCGAAGGAGGGCTGGCTCGTCCCTCATCGCTCGACGGAGTTTGCCATGCGAAAGACGCAAGTCCGGGAGATCCTCTTCCTGGTCGTGTTCTGGGTGGTGTCCGCCGCGTTCATCGTCACCTATGAGGCGTCGGCCAGGGGCTTCGAAAGGACCGGTGCGGGAGTACCCTACAACTTCCCGGAGCAGCTGCTCATCGCACTCCTGGTGACGGCGGTCGCAGGCACGGCCATCGCCTGTTTCGAGGTCCTCTACCTGAGCCGCGTGCTGCGTAGGCGTCCTTACGGGATCACTCTGCTCACCAAGACCGCCTTCTACCTCTCCTGCATCCTCATCTTCACGTCCACGGCCGCGCTTCTGATCCAGAGCGCGAGCCTGGGGCGGCCGATCTATGACCCGGCGGTGACTGCCGCCTTCGTCAACTACTGGGCGAGCGGACACGCGATCCTGACCGTCCTCTACTGGGGCGCCGCGGTGCTCTATGGGCTCTTCGTCCTGCAGGTCAGCGAGAAGTTCGGCCAGGGGGTCCTGATCGACTTCCTGCTCGGGAGGTATCACCGGCCCAAGGAAGAGCAGCGCATCTTCATGTTCATGGACCTCAGATCGTCGACGACATACGCGGAGAAGCTGGGACACATTCGGTACAGCCGGCTGATTCAGGACTGCTTCTACGACCTGACCGACGTGGTCACCCGGCATCATGCGGTCATCTACCAGTATGTGGGTGACGAGGTGGTGCTCACGTGGGACATCGAGGGCGGCGTCACGGGCGGCGATTGCATCCGCATCTTCGAGGCGTACGACGCGAC
>JBDHHQ010000144.1:0-9454 GCA_039589315.1 Gemmatimonadota bacterium | reverse complement strand
TTGTGGCGCCCGCAGGGGACCCTGTCCGCTCGTCTCCGCCGCTCTCGCTCGTCGCCCCCTGCCCCGTCCTACCTCGCCTCCTGCCGTGAAAGGCCCTTTGAACTTCCTATCCGTGGCGGTCCATAAGATGACGGGGCTGCCGGCGTCTCAGTTGGGGCTCAGGGATCGGGGCGTCCTGGTGACCGGCCACAAAGCCGACGTGGTCGTCTTCGATCCCGAGACGTTTCAGGACCGGTCAACCTTCGACGATCCGCATCAGCTTGCCGTGGGGGTGGATGTGCTGGCGGTGAACGGGCAGGTGGTCATTGACGGTGGTGAGCATACGGGGATCCTGCCGGGACGCGTTCTGCGGGGACGATAGGGGTGGAGCTTCGATTCCGAAGTCGGACGTGGATCCGCTCACTGGACAGTGAGCTACCAGGGCCAATCCGGCTCGACGGTGGTTTCTTGCCCTTTTCCAGCCCCGATCCGCATCTTGGTACGCGGTCGAATGTGCCGCTCTTGCTGTGCCGCCGTCCTTCTCTCGCTAGGCGTACATGACAGAAAGGCCCATCCCCGATCACCTCCGTGCCGCCCTGGCCGACCGTCACGACCTGATCCGAGACCCATGACTGACGCTGCCGACGTCCCCGATCGCCTGAAGAACGCCCTGGCTGATCGCTATGAGCTGCTCGACCAGCTCGGCGAGGGCGGTATGGCAACCGTCTATCTGGCGCAGGACCTCAAGCACAACCGCAAGGTCGCGGTCAAGGTCCTGAAGCCCGAGTTGGCTGCTGTGGTCGGCGCCGACCGCTTCCTTACCGAGATCGAGACCACAGCCAACCTGCAGCACCCACACATCCTGGCGCTCTACGATTCGGGCGAGGCCGACAGCTTCCTGTTCTACGTGATGCCCTATGTGGAGGGCGAGACGCTCGGGCAACGTCTCGCCCGTGAACGGCAGCTGCCGGTCGACGAAGCGGTGCGGATCGCGACGGACATGGCCGAAGCCCTGGACTACGCGCACCGAGCCGGAGTCATCCACCGGGACATCAAGCCCGCCAACGTGCTCATGCAGGAGGGCCGTCCGCTGATCGCCGACTTCGGCATCGCCTTGGCCGTGGGCGCAGCGGGAGGGGCGCGCCTCACGGAGACTGGCCTGAGCGTTGGGACCCCGTACTACATGAGCCCCGAGCAGGCCACCGGTGATCAGGTGATCGGCGCCGCTGCCGACACCTACTCCCTCGGCTGCGTGTTGTACGAGATGCTCGTGGGGGAGCCGCCGTATCCAGGGGCCACGGCCCAGGCGGTACTGGGCAAGATCATCGCGGGCGATCCGGTGTCGGCGACTCGGGTTCGGAGCTCGATTCCGCGCAACGTCGATGCGGCCATTCAGAAGGCTCTCGAGCGTCTGCCGGCCGATCGGTTCACGAGCACGAAGGACTTCGGCGCGGCGCTGGCCGACCCCGGATTCCGCCATGGCGGCATGGATGCCTCGGTGGTCGGGGAGGCTGTGGGGGTGTGGAAAACCCGTACCTACGCCACGGGCGCTATGGCAGCGGTCGCCATCCTGGTGGCCCTCGCGGGCTGGCTGAAACCGGCACCCGTCCCCATGCCGGACCCGGTGCTCCGCTACAGTCTTCCGCTGCCTGCAGGCGATGGGTTGTTCCAGATGCCCCAGGTGCGTGTGGCGCTGTCGCCGGACGGACAGACCCTCGTGTACGCGGGCAACCCGGAGGGAGGAGGTGCACCCAGGCTCTACGTTCGGCCTCGAAATCAACTGAGGGGCACGCCGTTGGGACCGGAGGGGCCTGTGGGCAACCCGACGTTCTCACCTGATGGCACGAGGATCGCCTACGTGGGATTCCCTTTATCAATCAACGTCATCTCACTGGGCGGTGCACCTCCGGTGACCGTGGCCGACTCCGGCTTTGATGCCGGCAGCCTCTCATGGGGACCCGATGGCTACATCTATGGCGATGCAGACCGAACGGAAGGCGCCCTGAGCGACGGAATCGCCCGCGTTCCAGAGGGGGGTGGGAGCCCTGAGCTCGTCTCGACGCCCGACACGACGCGTGGCGAGCATTGGCACCACCAGCCGGACGCGCTTCCCAATGGGAAGGGAGTCCTCTTCACGATCGGGCGCGGATCGGACCGAGTCGAGGATGAGATCGGGGTCGTGGATCTGGCGACCGGCGAGCACGAAGCGTTGTTGACCGGGGTCTTTGCTCGCTACTCCCGGTCGGGCCACCTGGTCTACGTGACTGCGGAGGGCACGCTTCTGGCCGCGCCGTTCGATCAGGAGTCTCTCTCCCTCACGGGAGATCCTGTGGCCGTGGTGCAGGGCGTGCGCGTACCGGTCAATGGGCGGGTGGATCTGGTCGTCTCGTCCAACGGCACGCTGATGTATTCGACTGGGCCCGCCACGGGTGGGAACGAGCACGAGTTGGCTTGGGTCACGCGGGAAGGGCAGGGCGCGGCTGTGGATCCCGGGTGGACATTCAACCCGGGCGACGCCAATCACGGGCTGGCACTCTCGCCCGAGGCTGACCGCGTGGCACTTCGGATTCAGACCGACGCAGGCTCGGACATCTGGATCAAGGAGTTACCGGGCGGGCCGCTGTCGCGTCTCACGTTCCACGAGGCGCCAGAGCGTATGCCCAGGTGGTCGAATGACGGTGAGCGCGTCACGTTCTTGTCCGCCCGTGAGGGCGATTACGACGTGTGGACCAAACAGGCCGACGGCACGGGCGAACCCGAGCTGATCTACGATCACGACGTCTTTCTCGCCCAGGGCTTCTGGAGCCCTGACGGCGATTGGTTGCTGGTCCGCACCGGAGGTGTCGCGAACGTCGAAGGCGGCCGGGACATTCTCGCGCTTCAACCCGGTACCGACGGTCCACCGATGTCCCTCCTGGCCACGCAGTTCGACGAGTGGGGCCCCGCGTTCTCGCGCGACGGTAGGTGGATCGCGTACCAATCCACCGAGACAGGCGAGAATGAAGTCTTCGTACGTCCCTTCCCAGACGTCGAGTCCGGCAAATGGCAGGTGTCGTCCGGTGGCGGACAGTCGCCGCTGTGGTCCCACGGCGGCACGGAGCTTTTCTATTGGACGTCCGTCGGTGAGTTGGTATCGGTCGACGTTGAGACCGACGGAAGGTTTCGCGCCGGCGAACGACGGGTCCTGTTCGACATCAACGGTGCGGAGTACCGGATTCCCGGCGTATCAGGTCAATATGACATCTCGCCCGACGACGAGCGCTTCCTGATGCTCCGGCGTGCCGGCACGGACGATGAAGCCACCAACGAGCTCATCGTGGTGGAGAACTGGTTCGAGGAGCTGGTGGGCGCCGGGGCCGGTCGATGAACGAGCATCGGAGGCGCACAAACCGGTAACCTCGTCCCGGTACTCTCGAGGATGCCCTACGATCAAGCCAAGGAGACGACCCGCAGCCAGTAGTCAAATGCGTGGGACTCCGAAGGAACTCACCGAACTTCTCGAGGCCACCGGCCCTCAACGTCAGGAGCTGGCCTGGGCGTCGTTCGTCGGGCGTTACAGCTCGCTCATCCTGAAGACCGCTCGCTCCAAGGCCCAGGACTACGATGCGGCCATGGACCGCTACCGCTACGTGCTGGAGCAGCTCCGCGCGGCCCGGTTCCGCCGACTACGGGCGTACGTCGAGGACCCTCGGGCCGAATTCACCAGCTGGCTGATCGTCGTGATCAACCGGCTTTGCATGGACTACCACCGAAAGCGGTACGGCCGAGCCAAGAGCGATGGGCCGACTGCCCGCCACACCCGACTGGTGCGTAGGCGCCTCGCCGATCTGGTGACCGAAGATCTCGACGACTCCCACGTGGCCGTTGCACGAGAGCTCGACCCCGAGGCGGACCTCCGCCGGCGGGAGCTGCAAGCCGCTCTGGACAACGCTCTCGACGGCGCAACGATGCAGGATCGTCTGCTGTTACGGCTGCGGTTCGAAGATGGGCTATCGGTTCGTCAGATCGCGGGGCTGATGGGTTACCGGAACGTGTTTCAGGTCTACCGGCGACTCAAGGCGCTGACAGAGCACCTCAGACGGCGACTGGAGGATCAAGGGATCTCGGACCCACGGCCCTGAACGGTCCAGGGACCCCTGTGCGGGCCCGGCCACCGCAGAAAAACGCATGCCCTGCCGTTAGGAAGTACAGGAGGGAGGAGGCCAGGCTCGCCTCCCCTATCGTCTGACACATGAGGAGACGCCAAAACGATGTCGGTCACGGGATCAGAGGATCACGACCATCTGAGCTCCGAGTTGATCGCGGGCTTCCTCGCTCGGGTGCTCGACACGGACGAGCGATCTCTGGTTGAATCGCATCTCGAGCGCTGCGCGACCTGTCGAGGCGAGGTCGCGGACGCATGGAGTCTCATTCAGTCCCACAAACGGCGACGGCGGCTCGCTGTCACGGCACCCGTGGTGGGGGTGGCTGCTGCGGCGATCGTCTTCTTCGGGATCGCGCAACCTCCCACAGACACACCCGTCATCCGCGGGGCTGTCGAACAGGCTGACCGTGAGGGCATTGCGAGCATCGCCGTCGTTGGACCACGAGACGGCGCGGTCGTCGAGCTGGACGACCTCGAGCTGGTCTGGCAGCCCATCGACGGGAGGCCGCTCTATCGTGTGACCGTGACCGATTCCGACGGCTCACCCGTCTTCACCACGACGACCGAGCAAACGCGGTCCGCCATCCCGAACGTCGCACAACTGGAGGTAGGATCGTCGTACTTTTGGTACGTGGACGCGATCCAGGAAGATGGAAGATCCGCCTCGACTGGAGTGAGGAGATTCACGGTAGAATCCTGACACGCGCCTCGCGCGCTCCCCCGCTCCTTCTGTGCATCACCCTCCTGTCGTTAGCCTGCGCGGAGGGATCGGGGGAGTTGCGCTCCGACGCCACGGATCAGCGTGATTCCCGTCTCCTGGCCGAGGGATCGACTCAGAGTCCTCTCCCGACTGAAGCACTGGTGTTTCTCGACCTCGATTCACTGATCGAAGCAGGCCGTTCGGCACATCTGTCCGGCGACTTCCGAGAAGGACGGGACATCCTTCAGCGGGCGCTCGACCAGGCTTACGTCTCGGGTGACAGTGCCGCCATGGCGGACGCGCTGACCTGGCTTGGCCAAGGAGCCCGTCGTCTGGGTGACTACGACGACGCCAGACGCCTGGGAGAGCAGGCGCTGGCGATCAAGCTCAGACAGGGCCTGGAGGGAGCTCTCTTCGACTCCTACAACGCCCTTGGACTCATCGCGTGGGAAGAGACGCGTCTGGCGGAGGCTGCGGGGCTCTACGAGCGAGCACAGGCAGCGGCCGCGCAGAGCGGCGACTCCGTCAATCTCTCCAAGGTCGCGGCGAACCGCGCCCTGGTTCACCTGGACATGGGCAACTTCCGAGAGGCACGGATCGGTCTGTCCCGGTCGCTCGAGCTCGCTCGCCACGTTGGCGACGAGCGGGTCGAGACGCTCGTCCTCTTGAACCTCGCCACCCTCGACGAAAAGGTGGGCCGTCCCGCCCGGGCAAAGGGCCGTCTGGTGGAGGCCCTGGCGCTGAGCCGCGACGGTGGCGATCGCTCCGCTGAGGCGTATGCCCTAGGCGAGCTCGCGGTCGTCCATCAGAGTCTCGGCGAGCCGGGAGCCGCGTTCGCCCACATGGATTCCGCATTGGCCATTTCTCGGCTACAGGGGAATCGTCAGGACGAGGCCGAGAACCTCTCCCTGCTCGCTGGACTGCATCGCCAAGCGGGCAGATATCGCCGTGCCCTCGAGCTGCTGTCGGACGCCGGCCAGCTTCACGAGGAGCTCGGGTTGACCGGCGACCTGGCGTCCGATCTGCGGCAAGAAGCTGAAATCCACGCGCTTCTAGGCAACTTCGGCGCCGCCCGGGAGCGGGCCGAAGACGCGCTGCAGGCGCACACACGTGACGGTATTCGCTTCGAGCAGTTGAGCGACATGCTGCTGCTCGCAGAGCTGTCGCAGCGTGACGGTCGGCACCAGGAGGTCGAGCGCTGGATAACGACCGCACGCAGGCTCGCCGAGAAGCTGGATGCAAGGGCCGCACGAATCGGCCTGGCTCTGACCGAGGCTCGCATAGCGATGGCTGGCGGACATCCCGAACGGGCCCTGTCGGTCCTGGACGAGGCGGACGGAGCATACGGCGTAGGCGGAAGTGCCGCCGAGATCGCCACGCTCAGGGCTCAGGCGCTCGCGGCTTCAGGCGACCTCGATTCAGCCCTTGAAGCCTCGGCGACGGCGGTGACAGCGTTGGAGCGCACCCGCCGAGGCTACGGGTCACCGGTGCTACGAACGTCCTTCTTGGCCGATCGCGCCGAGGTGTATGCCTTGAGGGTGTCCTTGTTCGTGCGATTGGGCCGGGTGGAGGAAGCCTTCGAAGTGGCCGACGGCACGCGCGGAAGAGCGTTGCTGGAACGGCTCGCGAGCGTTGCGGACGATCCGTCGTCGCCTACGTCGCCCATCGCAGAGGTAGCTCGCGCAGAGGAGCTGTTGAGCTGGATCGATACCCTGGTTGCGCGCGTCGAAGCGCTCGACCTGATGGACCGTGCAGAAGGTGCGGCCTCCGACTCCGAGGCCGAACTACTGTCCGCCGAACTGGAGCGCACGCGAGCCGACTACGAGGAGGCGCTCATTCGCGCGACGGAGTCCGACCCTTCGGGAGCAGAGTTGCTGGGCGTCTCAGCCGCAACTGCCGCGCACGTGCGTCGAGCACTCGGCCCTGATGAAGCGTTGATCGAGTATTATGCGGCGCAGGATTCTCTGTTCGCGTTCATCGTGAATCGCGACGCCGTACGCGTGTTCACGACCCCAGTCGACGCTGCGAGCCTGCGAAGCAGGATTCGAGTGGCCCGCGATCTGGTGGCTCGCGCGGACGGACACGTGCCGGGTCGCGCTTCGGTGCTGTCCGGACTGCACCGCACATTCCTGGGGGCGGTTCGAGCCGGGGGCGCCTTGGACGGCATCCGTCGTTTGTACGTGATCCCCGAACCCGACATGTCCTACCTGCCCTTCGCGGCGCTGCGCGACGGCCCCGAGGGGCCCTATGTCGCAGAACGATTCACCGTCACTCACCTGCCGTCCGCAAGGGCTCTGCCGGCGCTCCGCCAACGAGTGATCCCACGCTACTCGACGGTCGCCGGATCCTCCTTTGCTCCCTTCCCAGTCGAGCTTCCGGGGACCGCCCGTGAGGTCGAGGCCGTACGAGAAGAAGTCGCCGGGTGGAGGGTCGTCGCCGGCTCCCAAGCTACCGAGACAGCTTTCCGCGAGGCCCTGGAAGACGGAAACATCGTCCACGCCGCGACACACGGCATACTAAACGCCTGGAACCCGATGTTCTCCAGGATTCTCCTCCAGGCTGGCCCGGGCTCATCAGCCCGAGAGGACGGGCGGATGGAGCTGCACGAGATCCTGACCGCGCCAATGAACAGCCCGTTGGTGTTCCTCTCCGGCTGTGAGACAGGACTGGGAACGGCCGGATCCACGGGCTTCGCGGGCAGTGAAGACTATTCGACGCTGGCGCAGGCGTTCCTCTACGCCGGAGCCCAGAACGTGATCGCTACCCTCTGGCGAATCGAGGACGACGGGGCGGCCGCATTCGCCGAGCGGTTCTTCCACGAGTTGGCGGACGACTCGGATCCGGCACGAGCTCTGGCGGCGGCTCAACGCGTGACTCTGCGAGACCCTCGTTTTGCGTCTCCATTCTACTGGGCAGGCTACCGGCTTGACGGCAGCGGCGGCTTCGGCCGTGAGGCTCCATCGGACAGGCCTGCGCAAGAATCCGGACCAGGTGCCGTTCCGGCTAGATAGAAGCTCCTGCGGCACCGAGCCTCCGGAAGTCTGACAAGAAAGGACCCATCGATGCTCGTACGGCGACGGAATCAAAGGCTACTCTGGACCCCTCTGGCGTGCACGATGGCGAGCCTGCTTGTCGCGCCTCTCGGATGTTATGACCCACCGTCGGGTCCGTCTGTGGTGGACGTCCAGTTGGGCAAAGGCGGCGGTGGCGGCCCCGACAAGGGCCCCAAGGTGAACGGCGCTGATCCACCGAGCTCGCCTCCGGGCATCACCCTCGATGTGCACGTCCTCGGATCGGGGTTCGATGAGGGGTCTGAAGCCACCTTCCTGCTCGACGAGCTGCCGACCGCCCACATCGCGAATACCGCCCCTACGACCTTCGTGAGCTCGAGCGAGCTCGTTGCGCACATCGAGGTTCAGTCGACCGCGCAACTCGACCTCTACGACATCGAAGTCCAGACCGCCCGTGGGAAGGGTGGAATCGGGATCGAGCTGTTCGCGGTGGATCAGAACTGGGCGATCTTCGATGACGCCAGCGGCCTCCGCGTGCTCGGAGACGGTGAAGGTGGGGACGTGAACAACGACGGGACCGTCGATCCCAACGGTTACGCCGACTCCGACCCCTGCGTGCGCGTGAGCACCTTCCAGGTGCGTACGGTTTCCAACATCGAGGCCTGCAAGGACGCCACCGACTACCGTGTGTTGCGCCTGGATCAGACCGACATCGCAGCGGGCGATCGCGTCGACTTCGACCAGGACGGCACCGTCGAGGTGATCGAGCAAGCGCCTGCGCGATTCAGCGTAAGCGACAACAAGGGCAAGTTCGGGTGTGACGGCAACGGCTCGCTCTGTGTGACCATCATGGTCATGGAGGTGTTTTCGTCCCCGCCACCCGCCACCGGACAGGAGACGATCTGGCGGATCCGCTACCACAACTCCGTGAGCCCGAGCGGAGCGATCCCGATGATCGATCTGTTGGGAGGAAGCGCGGCAGCGGACGTATGTCATCACACCGACGAAGGCTCGGGCAACAAGGGCTGCAATCCGGGCGCTTCCGTCCTGACCCAGTTACCGTTCCGAGTGACCTGGAACGGTCTGGATTGAACCGTGGATTCGCTGTGTGCGCACCTCGTTCGTGGGTCGCTCGGCGCAGCGATCCTGCTGCTTGCGTGCTCTGGAAGCGAGCCGTCGGGTCCTGGGCAGGCCCTCGCTCACCTTGCCTTCTCGGTGGCCCGCGTGGAACTCGGCGTCTCGCCCCCTCTGCACGAGTCTCCTTGCGGAATGACGGCGAAGCCGCGGCCCACCCCTCCGCGAGCTACGGAGCCACCTCAAGGTGTTGGACGAGAGCCACGGGCACTCGTGCAGGGGCCGCGAGACTCGAGGTTGTCCCGACTCCGGCGTCGAGTCTCTCCGCACCCGGCAGGGGCCGCGAGACTCGAGGTTGTCCCGACTCCGGCGTCGAGTCTCTCCGCACCCGGTCTTGGCGTCTTGCGGCTACTCCTGCTTCAGCACCGTCACTGATCTCGAGCGAGACGCGCGCTTCGTCGGTCTGAAAGAAGAGCTCGGCACCGTCGTCGGACCGGGCCGGCTCGAGTGCGCGGCCCCCGGGAGACACCCTCCGGCTCCCCAGAT
>JBDHHQ010000143.1:0-14541 GCA_039589315.1 Gemmatimonadota bacterium | reverse complement strand
CGAGGCGTGGCCCCACACCCTGGACGAGATCCTGGCGGTCGCTCCGGAACGGGTTGGTGTGACGCACTTCGGCTTGCATCACGACCCGGCGGACCGGGTGGGCCAGATGCGGGAACGCCTGCGCGAGCTCACGATGCGGGTGAAGGCGGCGATGGACCGCGGGGACGAGGACGACGCGGCGCGATACAACGAGGCAGTCAGGCAGCACCTGAGCCAGCACGCCGACGGCGATCGAGTGGAGCGTTACTTCGACTGCTTCGGGGCCGAGAGCGATTGGGCTGGTGTGGCCTTCTACCTGAAGCGGAATCCCGCTCCGAGCTGGCTCGACTGAGGGCCTCCTAGCCGACTCCCAGGAAGCCGTTCAGCACCAGCATTCCCATCAGTCCCACGCCGAACGCCACCGCGGTCCCGTCTCGTCCAGCTTCCGGATACGCCTCGGGTAGAAGCTCCGCGATCACCAGGTACATCATGGCACCGGCGGCGAAGCCGAGGCCGGCGGGCAGGAGGGGCTCGAACAGCCAGATGGCCCACGCCGCAAAGGGAGCCGCCAGGGGCTGGGGCAGGCTGGAGATGATGGCCCACCCCATGCAGGCGAGGGTCGAGATTCCACGGCCTCGCAGCGCAACCGTGATGGCCACGCCCTCGGGAATGTTATGGACAGCGAGCGCCAGGGCGACGCTCAAGCCGAGGGCGGTCGACCCCGTCTCGCCAGCGCCACCGTAGGCGACCCCGATGGCCACACCCTCGGGCAGGGAATGGAGGGTCATGGTGGCTACGATGAGCAGAGCGGTCCTCCCGCCCTTTCGACGTAACCCGCCGATGTCCAGGCCGTCGTTGCCCTCCACCCACCGAGAGGTCTGGCGCAGAAACACGCCGCCGGCGGCAAGACCCAGACCCACCTGCCAGATGTCCCACCGCGGTGCCAGGGCCGTGGCGGCTCCCAGGAGCTGAAGCACGGAGGCGGTGGTCATCATGCCCGCCGCCGCACCCGTGAAGAGCGCCTTGAATCGGTCCGACAGGTCGGGGATGAGAAAGAACGGTACCGCCCCGAGACCCGTAGCGAAGTCGGTCGCCAGGGCGGCCAGGAAGGTGACGAGAAGAAGTTCTGAAAGCTCCAAAGGGCCCAGGAGTCAGCGGACGCGGGGTAACCCATCGAGAGTCATGCGCGAGGACCTTACCCAACCCGGCCGTTCCAGGTCAATGGCGGCACAGGCCCTCGTCACTCGAGGCCGAGCAGAACCTCGGTGAGCGCCTCGTCCTGTGGCGGGAGGTCGGTGACGTGGCGGTCCCGCTCGAGACACGCGGCCAGGCGGGGAGGGAGCGCGACGGGCGCGCCGATCTCGGGCTCCACGACCTCTCGGAACTTGGCGGGATGGGCGGTGGCGAGGAGGATCGGCGTGGCGCTCGGATGTCGAGTGCGTCCTTCGTCCAACCCCAGGTGTCCCACCGCGGTGTGGGGATCCAGCACGTAGCCGTCTCGGCGGTAGACATGGGCGATCCGGCTTCGCGTCTGCGCGTCGGTGTGCGCACTCCCCAGAACGTCCTGGCGGATGGCGTCCACCTCGCTGTCATAGAGGGCCTCGATACGGGCGAAGTTGCTGGGAGCGCCCACGTCCATGGCGTTCGAGACAGTCTGGATCGACGGCCGCGGTGCGTACCTGCTCGTGACCAGGTATTCCGGCACCACGTCGTTGACGTTGGTGGCCGCGACGAATCGCCGGGCCGGCATGCCCAGGCGGTGCGCAAGCAGGCCCGCGGCGAGGTTGCCGAAGTTGCCCGACGGCGTGGCGAACAGTGGCGCCGGCGCGTCCGCCGGGAGCTGGGCCCAGGCGTGAACGTAGTAGAAGATCTGGGGGAAGAGTCGGCCCACGTTGATGGAGTTTGCCGACGTGAGCCGCATACGCCGCGACAGCTCGTCGTTGGCGAACGCGCCCTTGACCAGCCGTTGGCAGTCGTCGAACACCCCGTGGACGGCCAGGGCGTGAACGTTGCCTCCCAGCGTCGTGAACTGCCGCTCCTGAAGGGGGCTCACCTTCCCGTCCGGGAAGAGCACCACGGTGCGGACGTTGTCCATGCCCAGGAACGCATGGGCCACCGCGCTCCCAGTGTCCCCGGACGTGGCCGCAAGGATGGTCAGAGGCCGGTCGTCGTTCCGGGTGAAATGCGCGACCAGCCGTGCCATGAAGCGGGCCCCCACGTCCTTGAACGCCAGGGTCGGCCCGTGGAACAGCTCCAGCACGAGGGCGCCGTCGCTCAGGACGACCAGAGGGATCGGGAAGTCCAGGGCCGACTCCACGATTCCACGCAGCGTGGGCTCGTCCAACTCATCGCCGAACAGGTGGCCGGAGAGCGCCAGGGCTACCTCGCTGAGCCCGGTGTCCCGGAGCCCGGCCAGGCCGTCCGAACTGACGGGCACGAGCGGCTCGGGCATGTACAGCCCACCGTCGGGCGCCAGGCCTCGGAGCACGGCGGATCGCAGGTTCGTCGGTGGGGCCTGGCCCCGGGTGCTCACCAACCTCACGGGCCGCCCTGCGGCCTCGGGCGCGTGGCCGCGAGCGTCATCGGGCGAGTGCCCACCGGCTTCATGGTGAGCCCTCCTCGGTGATGCGGGCGCCGGTTCTTCCCACCGGGCCGGCATACACGTCCGAGCCGGCCACGCCGGCCTCCGCCAGCGCCTCCGCCATGCCGGCCCCGGCCCGCTCCGCCACGTCGACCGACGGGCACAGCGCGAACACCGACGGGCCGGAGCCGGAGAGGCCCGCACCCAGCGCTCCGGCGTCCAGTGCCGCCGCCCGCACGCCGTCGAAGCCCGGCACGCCGGCCTTGCGGACCGGCTCGGCTACGTGATCCACCAGCGCCCGCGAGATGAGCGCCAGATCCTCCCGGTAGAGCCCCGCGACCAGCGCCGCGGTGGCGGCCCACTGGGCCACGCCCGCCTCGAGGGAGATGCTGGCTCCCAACGCCTGCCGTCCCGCCGCGGTCTCCAGCTCCAGCGGGGGGTGGACCAGCGCGACCGCCAACCCCGGGGGGAGGGGAAGCTCCACCACCTCGATCGGCTGGCCCGGGAGCGTCAGGGTCAGACCACCGTAGAGACAGGGAGCGGCGTTGTCGGGATGGGCCGAGCCCACCGCCGCTCGCTCTCCCTCGAGGGCGCACGCCAGCACGGTAGGGCGGTCCAGCTCCGCGCCGACAGCCGCCGTGGCCGCCACGGCGCCCGCCACCGAGGACGCGGCGCTTCCCCCCATGCCGCTGGCGAGGGGGAGCCCCTTGTGGATCTCCAGCAGGAGCCCGTGAGCAGCGCTCACCCGGTCCAGGACGGCTTGCGCCGCAACGCTGGCGGCATTGCGGCCGGGCGCTGTGGGGAGTCGGCCGTCGTCGCCGGTGATGGTCCGGATCTCCACGCCTGGCCGATCCACCGGCCAGGCCACGACCTCGTCGCCCGGGGCCTCCAGTGCCAGCCCGAACACGTCGAAGCCGCAGATCACGTTGCCCACCGTGGCCGGGGCAAAGACCCGAACCTTCGGGCCGCCGCTCACGTGGCCTCCGCCAACGCCCTGAGCACGTCTGCGAAGACGCCCGCGGCGGTGACCTCGGGCCCTGCACCCGGGCCCCGCACCACCAGTGGTGTGTCCGCGTAACGACTGGTGGTGACCGCCACCAGGTTGTCGCTGCCGCCCAGGCCCGCGCACGGATGGTCCGGAGGCAACACGGTCAATCCCACTGACGCCGTGCCCTCCTCGATCCGGCCCAGGTAGCAGAGGAAGTCACCCTGTTCGGCCGCTCGCCGCCGCAGCGACTCGAAGTGATCGTCGACCTCGTGGATGCCCGCCCAGAAGGCCTCCACGGTACCGGTGCTCCAGGGTGAGGTGGGCAGAAGGGGCTCGATGGCCACGTCGTCGGGCTCGAGCGTCATGCCGGCCACCCGTCCCAGGATCACCAGCTTGCGGGCGACGTCGCGGCCGCTCAGGTCGTCCCTCGGGTCGGGCTCCGTGAAGCCCTTCGCGTCCGCCTCCCGGAGGGCCTCGCTGAACAGGGCGCCCTCCATGACGCGGTGGAAGAGGAACCCCAGCGTGCCCGACAACAGCCCTTCGATGCGCCGGACCGTGTCGCCCGTGGCCACCAGGTCTTCGACGGTCCGAAGTACAGGCAGGCCGGCGCCGACCGTGGTCTCGAAGTAGAGGCCCATGCCCTGGTCTCCGAGGCGGCGCAGCTCCTGGAACCGGCTACCGCCGCCGGAGAAGGCCAGCTTGTTCGCGGCTACCACCGCTGCACCGTCGGCCAGGAGCCGCTCGTACTGGTCCGCGACATGGGGGCTTGCCGTGCAATCCACGAAGATCCGGTGGGGGTGCCCGCTGGCCAGGGCCGCCTCCACCATCTGCGCGAAGTCGTGCCCCCCAGCGTCCACCTCGCCGCGCCACTCTCCCAGGTCCAGGCCTCCACGGCGCAGGGCGGCGACGCTGCTCCTCGAGACCCCGGCGAGTCTGAGCTCGACCCCTCGGCTGTTCAGGGCCGCGGACTGGGCGCAGAGCTGATCCAGGAACGCGGCACCCACCCGGCCCACGCCGGCCACAAACAGCTGTCCGCTGCCGGCCTCCTCGAAGAAGGCGGCGTGGATCGCCCGGAGCGCCCGCTCCTCGTCACCCTGGCCTACGACCAACGAGATGTTCAGCTCGGACGAGCCCTGGGCGATGGCCCGCACGTTGATGCGGTGGTGACCCAACACACCGAAGACCCGTCCCGATATCCCTGGCACCTCTCGCATTCCCTCGCCCACGGCCGCGATCACGGAGCACGACGCTTCCACGTCCACGTCGTCCACCAGACCGGCCTTCCGCTCCAGGGCGAACTCCTTGCGGATCATCTCCGATGCCCGCTCCAGGTCGGCGGGCTCCACCGCGAAGCAGATGGAGCGCTCGCTGGAGGCCTGCGTGATGAGGATGACGCTGATCCGGTCCCTGGCCAGGGCTCCGAACAGACGCTGGGCGATGCCGGGCACGCCCTGGAGACCGGCGCCCTCGAGCCTCATGAGCGCGACCGCGTTGACGGAGGCGATGCCCCGGACCGGGTGACCGTCGCTGGCCCGGGGCTCGGGCACGACGCGGGTCCCCGCGAACTCGGGGTTGAAGGTGTTGCGGATGCGCAGGGGGATGCCCGCTTCCCGCGCCGGCCGGACCGAAGCCGGGTGCATGACCCGGGCTCCCCAGTGCGACAGCTCCATGAGCTCTTCATAGCTCAGGGCTTCCAGGGAGAACGCCTCGGGCACGATGCGGGGATCGGCGCTCATAACGCCGTCGACGTCGGTCCACACCTCCACCTCGTCGGCTGCCAGGGCTGCACCGAGCAGCGTGGCCGTGTAGTCCGAACCGCTTCGGCCGAGCGTCGTGGTCTCGCCCCGAGGCGTGGCGGCGATGAAGCCGGTAACGACTTGCAGGGGAGTGGAGGCCTGGAAATGGGCGCGGACACGGCCGTACGTCTCCTCGACGTCGACCCAGGCGTTTCCGAACGTGGCGTCGGTGATGATGAGCTCACGCGCGTCGCACGGGTCCGCCTGGACGCCGGTCCTTCGCAACGCCGCCGCCACCAACGGCGCAGCGAGGCGCTCGCCGAAGCTGAGGACGCTGTCCCACACTCGGGGCGAGCACTCCCGGACAAGGGAGACGCCGTGGAGCAGATCCCCCAGGTCCCCACCCAGGGACTCGATGCCATCCGTTAGGGACGACCGCTCTTCGGTCGCCACCAGCGCCCCGACGGCGTCGAGGTGACGATTCATAACCGACTGGATGATATCCAGATAGCGCTGATCACCTGACGCAGCATATTCGGCCGATGCCGCCAACTGATCAGTGGCGCCCCCGAGGGCTGAGACCACGAGCACGATCGGGCAGCGAGCGATCGCCTCGGCCACCAGGGCGCAGACGGCCTCCACCCGCTCGGGGGTCGCCAGAGAGGTCCCGCCGAACTTCAGAATGCGCACTGGGAACGCTGACTCTGGATCGGACCGCCCTTGCAGTGGAGCCTCCGCTTCCGGCACCGTGAGGTGCCCGTGCCCGTCGGGCCCGCCGTCCTGGCCGGGCGCACCTCCCGCTGCGCGGATTCCGAGTCGTTCACGGGTTCGGGTCAGAGGTTGAAGTTGAGACCCGCCCGGAGCAGCCCCTCTTCGAACTCGCCCAGGAACTCGTAGCGCCAGTCGGCGAAGATCCGAATCCCCAGGTTCACATCGACGCCCAGGCCCAGGTTCAGACCGGACTCGCTGGCGGAACCCAGCTCGCCGCCACGGTCCCCGTCCCGGTACGACAGCCCGCCGGTGATGTACGGGCGCACCAGGGGGATGGGCAGCCTGAGGTTGGCATCGAGGCTGGCGCCCCACAGCGAGCAACCGTCACGTCCCTCGGGGCAGGAGGGGGAGAAGAGCTCGACCGCGCCCATGATGTCGAGGGGAAGCACGGGGATATCCAACCCGGCGCGGGCGCCGCCCCCCCAGCCTCCATCCTGATACGTCGTGTACGCGGCGTGTCCGCCGAGAAAGAACTGGGCTTCGGCCTCGTTGGGAACCGCGATGGCCAGCCCGACGAGCGGAAGAACCCAGAAAGCACTGCGCATGTTGTTACCTCGCTTCACGATGAGGTGTGGCCCCCGGGGTCCGGGGTCGCTCCCCTGGGTGTGCGTCAGGGACACGTCGCTCCCACATAAGCCGCGAATCGTCAGGGTGTCAATCCGCCCACGAAGACCAGCATGAGGTCCATGACGTTGGTGCCGGTGGGGCCGGTGACGATCAGGTCGTCCAACGCCCCGAAGAAGGTGTAGGCGTCGTTCTCGGTCAGGGAGTGCGACGGGTCGAGACCCGCCTTGCGCGCCCGCTTGACCGTGCTCCCGTCCACCCAAGCGCCGGCGGCGTCGGTGGGACCGTCACGCCCGTCGGTGCCCACGGACATGACCAGCACGTCGTCCATGCCCGCGAGGCCCGCAGCGGCTCCCAGGGCCACTTCCAGGTTGGGGCCGCCCATTCCGGCACCGCGGACCGTGACCGTGGTCTCGCCACCCAGTACCAGACAGGCCGGCGGAATGAGGTCGTCCTCACCCTTCCGAAGCCGCCGGGCCAGGCGCGACAGGCGGGCCCCGACCTGCCGGGCCTCACCTTCCACCGTGGTGGACCGGACGGCCGAGGCGAAGCCCCGGGCTTCGGCCTCACGCCCGGCCGCGGCTGCCGCCAGCTCGTTGTTGCCGATGACCTCCACGGTCGTGCGGTCCAGGTGGGGATGGAGCGGGCCGGGCGCTTCGGGAACGTCGCCACGCGCCCCCGCCTCCAGATGATCCCGCACGGGCGCCGGCACGTCGTCCCACACGCCCCGGTTTCTCAACACGGAAAGGGCGTCGTCGTAGCTGGTCGAGTCCGCGGTCATCAACCCCGAGGCGATCACGTCGAGCCGGTCTCCCACGACGTCGGACACGACCAGGGCGTGCGTCCGAGCGGGGTGGCAGAGGGCAGCCAGCCGCCCACCCTTGAGGCGGTCGAGGTGCTTGCGGACGCAGTTGAGCTCCCCGATGGGTGTGCCGGCCCTGAGGAGAAGCACCGTAGTCACTCGCACATCCCCGAGAGAGACACCCGAAGGGGGATAGGTGACCAGGGCCGAGGAGCCTCCCGAGATCAAAGCCACGAGCCGATCGTCGGACCCCAGGGATCTCGCCAGGCCGTGTAGCGCCCGACCCGCTTCCAGACTACCAGGTCCCGGGACCGGATGCTCGGCCGCCAACAGCTGCAGCGGCGCCAGGGAATCGGAATCGACGGGTGTCGGCGTCACCACGAGCCCGCCGGCCACCCCGCCCGGGAGCGACTCCAGGGCTCCAGCCGCCATGCGCTCGGCCGCTTTGCCGATCGCCATCAGGAACGTGCGTCGCGCCCGGTCGTCCTGTGCGTGCTCGCGGGAGAGGGCTTCCCTGACCAGGGCACCGGGCTCGACGGCGTCGAGCGCGGCGTCCAGGCAACCCCGGGCCACCGCGCGTAGGTTCACGGGCCCCACGGCTGGAGCGGGGGGGTCATTGAAGGCACGGCTCCGCGAAGGTCGCCGCAAGGCGTGGCGACCTCGGCTCGGCGAGGATCTCCGTGGCCCCACCCAACGGGCCACTCCCGACCGCTCGCTGTGCGCCGCTCCTGACGCGTCGCGGTCCGCAGCTGCGCACCGGCCGAGCCCCCGAGCCGGCTGTCATGGCGCAACTCGTCGAAGGAAGGCGTCCGAGCCGTATACCGCCGGGTTCACCGCGTTCGGCGCCGGCTCGCCACGGAGGTGGGCCAGCGCATTGACGGCCGCCATGGTGGCCATCCGGGCCCGCGTGTCCGTGCTGGCGCTGGCGATGTGGGGGAGGCGTACCACGGTGTCCAGCTCGGCGAGCCCGGACGCCATGGCCGGCTCGTGCTCGTACACGTCCAGCGCCGCGCCCGCGATCCAACCCTCCTGGACCGCCCTGACCAGGGCGGCCTCGTGAACGACCGGTCCTCGCGCCGCGTTGATCAGGTATGCGGTGGGCTTCATCGCCCTGAGGCGCTCCTCGTCGATGAGATGGTGGGTCTCGGGCGTCAGTGGCGGATGCAGTGTAACGAAATCGCTCTCGGATAGCAGCGTGTCCAGCGAAGCCCACCGGGCCACGGAGTCTTGGTCGATGCGCTCCCGTGCAAACGGGTCGTGGGCCAGGACCTCCATCTCGAACCCGACCGCTCGGCGGGCAACGGCCTGACCGATCCGCCCGAAGCCGACGATGCCCAGGACCTTGGGGCGTCCACTTCCGCCCGGGCTCACGTCAGCGCCCAGGAACAGGTTGGGCCCCCAAAGCCGGTACCGCCCCTCCGTCATGTAGGCGTGGGCCTGCGGAATCCGCCGTGCGGCCGCCAGGATCATGGCCCAGGTGCAGTCGGCCGTCGTGTTCGTAAGCACCCCGGGGGTGTTTGAGACCGGGATCCCCAGCTGGGTGGCCGTCGCTACGTCGATGTTGTTATAGCCCACCGCCATTTGGGCGACCCCCTTCAGCTGGGGGTTCGCCTCCAGGACCTCGCGGTCCACCGGCTCGGTGAGGAGGGTGAGCAAGACGTCTGCGGAGCGGGCGCCGTCGAGAAGGGTGGACCGGTCGACTCCGGCCTCCTCGTCGGTCTGGCCGACAGTCACCTGGGCCCCTGACCCGGTGAGGTGGTCCACGCCCGGTCGAGGGATACGGCGGGTTACGAAGACGTGGGGTTGGCGAGAGGCCAAGGCTCTATCTCTCCGGTGTCTCGCGACGGGACGTGCGTCCCGGTCAGTGAGGCGCCGTTGCCCGGCACCTGGGGGGAGAGATTCGGGAGCAGGCTGCCGCCGCGCAACCGCGGGAATCAGGGGAGCCGGCGGCGAAGGGATCCGTCCCTTCGGGCAGCGGAAGCCGCACCCCCAGGCTGGAGCAGCCACTCGACGTGGGTCTTCTCTCCGAGTTCAAAGAACGACGCCTCTTCCGGATCGTGGCGGCCTACGCCGCCGGGGGCTGGATCGTGCTGAGCGGGATCGATCAGCTCGTGGACCGAGAAGTCCTTCCGCTGTTCATCTATCACATCGGCCTCGTATGGTACATCGGCGGGCTTCTGGGATCGATCGTGCTCGGCTGGTACCACGGAGAGAAAGGGGCGCAGAAAGCCACACGAAACGAGATCGCTCTCATGACGGGTCTAGCGATCGCCGCGGTCGTGCTTAGCGGCTCGATCCTGCGAGCCGAGTTCGGGGAGGGGCCCGCCACGGGGCTCGAGGCACTATCCACAACCGAGGACCCGCGGCGTATCGCAGTACTCTACTTCGAGGACCGAAGTCCGGGGGGCGAGCTCTCGTTCCTGGCAGACGGACTCACTGAATCGTTGATCGACGAGCTTAGTCAGGTGGAGGTGCTCCACGTCGTCTCCCGAAACGGCTCCCGCCTCTTTCGCGATTCGTCGGCGCCCTACGACAGCATCGGCGGGGCTCTGGAGGTGGGTACGCTGGTTGAGGGCACCGTCGCCCAATCCGAAGACCGGCTTCGCGTCGACGTGGACATGATCCAGGCTTCCACTGGACGACAGATTGGCAGCCGCCGCCTGGACCGGCCCCGCAGTGAGCTATTTGAGCTCCAGGACGAGCTAGCCCGGGAAGTGGCATTCTTCCTGCGCGAGGAGCTTGGCGAGGAGATAGGGCTGATCGAACGGCAGGCAGGCACGGACAACGTCGAGGCCTGGGAGCTCCTGCAGAGGGCTGAGGCTGTGGCTCGGGATGCCGATCCGTTGGTCTCGGCGGAGGACTTCGCTGCGGCCTCCCGTCAGTTGCTGCAGGCCGATTCCATCTTGGCGGAGGCGGAGAAGCTGGCTGAGGATTGGGTCGACCCGATCCAACGACGCGGCTGGTTGGCGTACCGCCAGTCCCGTCTTGGTGGCTTCGACCGCTCGCACTATCCCCAGTGGATCGACACGGGCATGGGCCACGCGCAACGCGCATTGGCGCTTGCTCCGACGGATCCGGACGCTCTGGAGCTCAGAGGGACTCTACAGTACTGGCGTTACGCACTAAACCTGGCAGGGGGGTCTGACGAGGCGGCGCGGCTGTTCCGCAGCGCCGAGACCGACCTGAGGACTTCGGTAGAGGCGAATCCGGGTCAGGCGTCGGCATGGACGTCTCTGAGCCATCTTCTCATGAGAAGGAACGCCGTGGCCGAGGGCAAGCTCGCGGCCCTGCGCTCGTACGAGGCGGACCCGTACCTGGCCAACGCGAATCTGACACTCTGGCGGCTCTTCCTCGCCAGCCTGGACCTCGAGGATCGCGTGGAGGCAGAGAATTGGTGCAGCGAGGGGCAGAGACGGTTCCCTGAGGACTTCCGCTTCACCGAGTGCCCGTTGTGGACCTTCATCATGAGAGGGCAGGAGCCGGATATCGAGCTCGCCTGGAGCTTGCTCGACCGGTACCGTCAGCAGGTACCCCCCAGCGCTCGGGAGATCTTGAGCAAGAGAGCGGAAATGCTGGTGGCCATGGCACTCGTGCGGGCAAATCTCCCCGACAGCGCCCGGGCCGTCGCCGAGCGGGCGCGCGCGGACGCCACGCTGGACCCGATCCGCGAGCTGGCCTTGATGGAGTCATGGGTCCAAACATGGCTGGGCGACTACGACGAGGCCTTCCGGCTGCTGGGCATGTACCTGGCGGCCAATCCGGCTGAGCGCGAGAGTATCGCGACGGACCAGACCTGGTATCTACAGGATCTGAGGCAAGATCCCCGATTCAATTCACTCGTAGGATCGGGTAGCTGATGGCTTGCTTGAAGAGATGTGGCCGCATAACATGACTTGGAAGGCCTGACCGCAGATCCGCGCTGTTCGGTCCACTCACCCGCCAGATCCGGCATCCGGTCGCCACTGCCTCGTCCCCCTCAACCGAAACGGGGTGATATCATGAATAGCTTGAACTCCCGCCTCCTGCCTCCGATCGCCCTTGGGCTCGGCGTTCTATTCCTCGCCTCCTGCGAAGACGCTTCACGGTCTTTCCCAGTATCGCCCGAGATGGGCAAGGGCGGCGGTAGCGTGGTGTGCCCTGGGGATCCGAGTGTGACATCAGGGGACGTCAGTAACGCTATCAAGGACTTTTGGGACGGAAACGTCAAGTCCGACTTCAGCGCCGTCATCGAGGGGCTCTTCGACGCCGACGCCGCAGTCGCACAGGCCGCCGCGGTGAACGGTTGGCGGGCGATCGCGGCCAGCGTGGACCCGCTCGAGGCCACCGGCGACTTCGCCGACTTTCTGGGCGGGTCGGGAGACCCGGTCCGGGCGGCGGCGGGAGCGGAGCTTACGGCCGTCCTCGGAGAGTGTGCCGGCTTTTCAGCTTTTGTAGGGCTCCCGGCCAAAGAGGTCTCCTTGCGGTTCGTCGACGAAGACGACGACGGTGTGTGGGACCTGGAGGAGGCTCTCCAGGAAGCCGGAGCCTACGCGGTCCGGGAAAACCAGGACCCGAACGCATTTGCCGTGACCGGTCGGGTGAGCGACTTGCTGAAACTCTGGGGCATCGAACCTCAGACGTGCGCCGGAATCGGCCTGCCCACCTGCCAGTGGGAGGACTTCTTGCCCGGAGCCCGGCTGCTCTTCGGAAGCCCGGCGCCAAGGGGGAACAGCCAGGAACAAGGGTTTCCGGGCGTGGGCTCTCATCTGTTCAACATCTATCCGGCGACCACGCTCATCAGTCAGGCTCTAGTGGGGACGTGTGCCGTGGACGGCGTCGCGACCGGTCTGACCCGACTGGAGCGAGATGCCAGTATCCTTGAGCTATCGGCTCGGGACCCCACCTTCTGTGATGATCCAGCGTATCTCAGACCCAACGGAGCCGCGGCGAGTATATTCGAGGGGCTGACGCAATTCGCCCAGCGGCTCCTGACACCGACACCGCTGCGGGCCTCCGCGTCTCTGAACCCCGGTGGAGCCGGCGGACTGTTGACGAATTTCTCCCGTTTCGACGTGTCGTCGATCACAGGAAGCGCCGTGCTCGAGTTCGTTCAGTGCCCCAACGGCGCGGGCACCGCGGCGGACTGCCCCTTGGCCGACGATTGGGAGCCGTGGGACCCGCCGGATCTGGATGAGGGCGCGGACTTCACCGTCTACGTACAGGCCCGCACCGATCTGGGCACGCCATTCGAATTCCTGGCACTCGAGATCTCGTCTCAAGCCAACAGCGGCGATCCCGCCTGCGATGGCGCGGGCGCCTGCCTCCAGGGGGAGACGGGTCCCTTCCCTACCGCCGAGCTGACCGGCGTCGCAGAGTTCGCGGGGGCGCGGTTTTGTAAGACGGGCGGGTACGAGTTGGTGGCGAGCCTGAGCGGCACAGATGAAAACCCGCCGTTGATAGTCGAGGACGGAATCTCCGCCAAGTTCAACGTCAAGCCGAACGGAGGCTGCCCCTAGCTGTCGGGCCTCTCCCGGTGGATTCAAGAGGGGGGGGCCGCGGCCCCCCCCTTCGCTATCTGTCAGGCGGGCGACAAGGGGGAAGGAGAGTTTACCCGAAGCTCTTCACCCCCGGTGGACTCTGCCGTAGCGCCGTCAGGTACCTGAACGGGCTGTGTGACGTGTGGCCCGGATCCGCCCACCACTCCAGGGTGTCGGGCATCTCGGCGGCCAGCTCACGGGCAAGGTCACCGCTCCCGTAAGAGGCTCGGTCCTCCCGGGCTGCCCGAGCGCTGTCGGGAGGCATACCGCTCCACCCAGCCAGGATCTCGTCCACTGCGGGCCCGTTCCCACCGATCTGCTCCCGAGCGCTCTTCTCGCTCCGGTTGCGGCCCCTGCCACGCCCGGTGAGGGGGCGTCCCAGGGGCTTGTTCGCTTCAGCGATCATGGCCTGGTCGGCGGGGTCCCAGGGGCGGGTTGCTGTGGTCTCTCGAATAGCGCTGGCCCCGGAAGATCCTAAGGACGTTTTCGCGGAAACGTGATTTGGGGCGCCGCGATGTGAGTCTGGGCCGGTGACGCAGCCGGATCCTGCATGGGAGCGCCGCGGCGCTTCCGCGGAAACGCGATGGTTGCCGGAAAGCTCAGTCCCCGCTTCCGCAGAACCGCGGTTTGGGGCACCGTGATGTGAGCTCGGGTCGGCAGGGCGGGTAGAGGTCTCGATTGGGCCGCGCCCGTTCTGGGTACCACGCTCGCCGGGTTTCCGCGCGCCCGCCTCCGGCGCCCCGTCCACCCTCACCGCCTCCACCCGGTAGGCGATGACGTTGATGGTGTCCCCGTCCTTCTGGAGTCGTCCCTCCACCCAGACGAACGGCTCCATGCGGACGGCAGAGCGGTCCCGCTGGTAGATCTTGGGTTTCACGATCGCATTGATGTGGCCGCCCTCATCCTCCATCAGGACAAACACATACCCTTTGGCGGTCTGGGGGCGCTGACGGGCCACGACCACGCCCGCCACTCGCACTGTGGTGCCGGACTTCAGCAGTGGCAGTTGGTCCGACGTGATGGTCCCCGGGGGCAGGTGATGCCGGAGCAGCGACAAGGGGTGCAGCTTGGTGGAGAACCGCAGCATCCGGTACTCGGCCAGCATACGGTCTCCGTCCTCCAGGTCGGGGAACGGCAGGTCCATGTAAGCGTCGCCCAGGGCCAGCTCGGTCTGGGGATGATCCTCCCGGCCGCCGCTCCGCCGGTCCTCGTCGGACTCGGGCCCCAGCCACAGGCCCGCCTGCCAGAGGAGCTCCCGGCGGCTCAGGCCCAGGGCGTCGAATCCCCCGACCCAGATCAGGTTCTCCACCGCGGGGCGCTTGAGCACCGCGGGCGTGCGCCGGAGGAAGTCGGGTAGGGAGGTGAAGGGCCCACGCCGCTCCCGCTCGTCCACGACCCATTGGGCGATGTCCTTGCCCCAGCCGCGAATGAACCCCAAGCCAACGCGCAGGTGAGCGTCCTCCGCCGTGCACCGCACCTGGCTCCGATTCACGTCCGGCAGGAGGATCCCGATGCCGTTTCTCCGGGCGTCCCGGCCCAGGGCGTCCAGGGAGTAGAAGCCCATGGGTTGGTTGTTGAAGAGCGCCACGTAGTACTCCACCGGG
>JBDHHQ010000142.1:0-12043 GCA_039589315.1 Gemmatimonadota bacterium | reverse complement strand
GGCGTTCCCAGGGTTCAAGCGCCCATCGATCACCGCGTTCGAACCCACGGCGATCTGCGAAGCAGAGCGCGAAGTGGGGTCGAGCCGAGCGGCCGAGATGATCGTCCGCGTATGCGACCCAGAAGCTCCGCGCGACGAGCGAGGAGCGCAGAGCGACCGCAGCTCAATCCCACGCTCAAGGCGCTACAGGACCTCCAAGTATTGTCTGAGGAGGCGCCGCGGCCCGAGTGCCGTGGAGCCGTGCGGCCGGCGGCAACGATGAAGACGAGATCAAAGGTGGGAAGAGCGCGCGTCGGACTGTAGCGCGTGGCCAGATTCGCTCGGAGTCTACAGACCCCGGCGCATTTGAAGGATCCAAGCCGTCCAAGCGTCCATGGGCCGCTCGAACCCAGGTTCGGGCTCGAAGGGGGCGGAAGGCCAGAGAGGGCGCCACTCAGGACTCTGGAATCCGACTCCCTTTCCCCCCTCCGACAAGTAGCGATGCAGCAGCGCCCGGGCCTCGCTCACCTCCCCCAGCGCGACGCGGATCCGAGCTCGGTCCCTCAGGCCGTCGACCTCGTTGATGTATTCGAGTTGGCCCAGGGCCGCTCGGGCGGTTGACTCGTCAGAGTGCTTGGCAGCGATAAGACCACGCCACAGCCAGCACTCTCGTCCCTCGGGCGACTTTCCGACGCAGTAAGCCTCCTCCAGCTTGCTACCTGCTAGATCGTATTCACCGGCCTCGTACAGGATCCGACCTTGGAGATCCGGCCAGTGTTGGTTCTCGTTCGCTAGCCAAGCCTCGAACCAGTCCCGGTTGGCACGTCGTTGCTCCTCGGCCAGTACAGCATGCCCGACCACGTTCGCTACTTGTGCTACCGACGTGCGAATGCCAGCCACCCGGGCGATGTCGATGCGATCCTCGGCAAGCCACCGATCGTATTGATGTAGCCACTGGCCCAAACGGGCCGAATCCCCCTGAGCCGCGGCAGTGTACGCTGGCAGATAAGCATCATGGTCCTCAGGGCGCACCGGGCGTTCGCGATACAAATCCCAGACGTCGTCGAACCGGCCGAGGTTCAAGTACGACAGACCCAGCACATCTCGAACGGTTACCTCACCCCAGCCTCCGGCCAGCCAGCCTTCGGGTTGAACCTGTTCCAGGACGGACGCGGCTTCGGCCGGATACCCAGCCCACCGCGCGGCCAAAGCCAGCTTGTATCGCCATTCCGTCTCGGGTGCCATATCGACGATTCGTCGGGTCCACGCATACCACTCTCGAGGATGTTCGTGCATTCCCGCCCATTGATGGCGGGCCACAGCTTCCTCGAATGCGGTCAGATCATGCCGTGCCAGGATCGCAGCGAGGACCGATTTGCGTGCCTCGGGTTCCGCGGCGAGAGCGAAGGCCTGCCAGATCTGAGCCATGACGAAGGTAGAATCCGCCTCCGCAGCGGCGGCGAAAAGCTGGGCGGCGGGGAGCCTAGCCGCGGCGTTCGGCGCCCGTGTGAACAAGTCCATTGCACGCGCAAACAGTCGATATGCGTCGAACGTTGGCGGCCTACCGGTCAGGTGAGACCAACTCTCGAGTCGCTCGTCGATCGCAGTGCCCAATGCGCCCGTGATGCGCCTCCCGAGTGCGTCCACTGCTTCCAAGGGATCGTCCCGAGGACCCATGATGCCATCCACGGCACGGACGACTGCGCTTGACGGGACGTGCGTCACGGTCGCCTGAAAAACAAGCTCCTCACCGTTCGGCCGGAAGCTCCCCGAAATCAGGTGTGTGGCCCGGTAGTCCCGGGCCAGGTCAATGGGTGTGGGGCTCCGGGCTCCAGGCGGGTTCTCCTCGTATCCGAGGCTTCGGCCCAGAAGCGTAAACTGGGATATCACGTCGGCAAGCGTGGTCCGGGAGAGTCCTGTGGTAATCCAGTCCGCCGCTACGCGCCCCACGACATCTAGCTCTGGATCACCGGTCTCGTTAGCCAGGGGCACAACGATAACGACGGGACGCGAAGGCGGCGGCGAGCCTGACCCACCCCAGTTCAGTGCTAGGACAGTAACAATCACTGCCGCGACAGCTGTCCACAGTAAGGCGGACCGGTGATTCGAGACTACACGTTCCGAGATCGGGCGGTCCGCGGTGGTGGAGTGGCTGGGCAGTCCAAGCGCCTCAGCGGCCGCGGCTTCACGCGCCAGCTCCACACCCATCTCCGCTCGTTGAGAGCCGCGGTCGGGGACCTCTCCAGCGCCCCCAGTGGCGTTCGAGTTCCGGATCAGGTCAGCGACCGCCGCCAGCTCGCTAGAGACCTCCAGGTCCAAATCAGCGAGCATCCGGGCGGCGAAGGCATCGAGCTCGACCAGCGCGCCAGCGCGATCTCCGCGAGCGGCCATCAGTCGAACCAACTCGCCAATCGCTCCTTCGTCGTAAGGAGCGAGAGACAGGATTCCGCGGATGGCGGCCTCCTCGCCGGTCTTGTCGCCGGCCGAGCGACAGGTATGGGCCCAACGCTTGGAGGCGGCCACGACGTCAGCCTTCAATCCACGTCGGCGATCGTCCAGCCACTCAGCGAACGCACCGTTCGCCGAAAGATGTAGCCCGGGAAGGAACTCTCCCCGGCAGAGCTCTACCGCGTCGGCGTCTCGTCCCTCGGCAAGTGCCGCCTGGAACAGGTTCACGTCCAGTTGAAGCGAGCGGGGGTCCACCCCGACCTCCTGGGCTCCACGGTTGGTGATCACACCATCGCCGAGAAAGCGCCTCAGGTAGGACAGGGAGGTGCTGAGGGCCGCGCGAGCCCGGGGCTCACTGAGCTCGGGCCAGAGCAGCGGCAGCAGGCGGTCTCGACGGACCAGTCCGCTTTCGGCGGCGAGAATGACCAGTAGTGCAAGCCGCTTCGGTTGCGAGATGATCGCGGCCGCGGACCGGGCGTCCGGTCCTATCAGTTCGATGCTACCGAGCGTCCGCAGCGTGGGGGTGGAGGGTGAGGACAACTGCATCATGACCTGCCGACAGACCTAGGTAAGACCGGAGTGAGGGGCCCCGGCCAAGATAGTAGCGGAAGAGCGGGATTGGCCAACAACACCGCTGAAACGAGTGATTGAAGTACACACCGGGAGGTCGGCATGATGACGCAACTTCGGAGGCCCCACAGGTTCGACACGCTTGTTGTGGCGCTTAGTCTTATCGTCGTTGCCATGGGCTGCGACGGAACTGCGTCGGACAGCAATCCGACGGGGCTGACTGCCCAGTTCGGAAAGCCGGATTGCACGACCGATCCGTCGCACCCCAAGTGCGGCGGAGACGACGACGGTTCGTTTCCCGGCGGTGACGTGACCACCTTGCTCGCCTCAGGATACGGCGTCACGGGTGACGGACTCGGTGAGTACACCACCATCCGCAAGAAGAGGAACAACGGCGCGCTCACCTCCACCCTGAACGATCGCTACCAACTCATCGTCGAAGAGGATGCTGCTCGTGACGTGTGCGTCCATTTCCCGGCCGATGCCACTGTTCTGAGCCCGGACCACTGGACCGAGTTTCAAGCCGTCAGCGGCGTGACACCAGGCGGCGATCCGCTCTGCACAGCGATCCACTTCCAGACGCGCAGCAGTGAGGCATCGCTGATCGCCATGTCCCCCGGTGACGTGTTGAGCGACGGTGGCAAAATCGTCCTTACGGCCTTCGACGACCAGCAGACCACATGGAGGTGGCGGCTCATCTTCGACGAGGCCCGAACCGGAACCGGAATCACGGACAACGGCTTCTGCATCAGCTACGATGGGTCCGCGTGGAGACTCACGAACGATCCCGCCCTGGTCGATGCTGTGGCCTGCCCCGGAGTGGACGACCAAGTCAACTTGTTCCGTGTCGGCGACGCAGCGCCGGGTGAGGAGGGATCGGTCTGGGTGGCCAGCTTTGCGATGACCATTCTCGATACCATCACACCCTAGACGCATGGGGTGGCGACGGGACATCACCGTGGCGGCACGTATACGTCCACGGTCGCGACTGAACGGTTGCTGCGCTCGTCGCCGCCCCCAACGACGAACAGGCTGTCGCCGATTGCGGCCAGGGCAACCCCAAGGCGGTGTTCCGGGGCCGGTGGAAGCGATGCCCACGATTGGGTATCCAGGGTCCACGCACGGTGCTTGTGCCTACCGATGGCGTGGAATCGACCGGCAACACCGAAGCCCTCGTCCAGGTTGTCGAGGTTGAGGTTCTCTGCGCCAACGGCACTCCATGCCCCCACGGGTAGGTCGAGCTCAAACAGGGGTCCGCGTACGGAGGAGGTCACCACGAATGCCCGATCACGGGTCGCAGCCGTCAGGGGGAACCCGGGTAGGCCGTCTGGTGGAGGAGGGACGTGGCGCCAGGTCTCACGATCCGTGAAGATGACGACGGAGTCACCCAAGGGTGCTCTTTGCTGTGCGCTCACCCCAGCTACCACCGCGAGCTGATCACCCGCGACTAAGGCCTCCGCACCGACACGCGGCTCCGGCAAGTGAGCCCACACGTTCCAGGTATCCGAAGTTAGATCATAGACGAGGATCTCACCGCTGGGCAGGTAGCCCGTTCCGAACTCCGTTCGCTCGTCCCGGGTGATGTTGCCACCGATCAGGAGCAGTTCGTCGTGGAACACCGCCATGGTGTGGCGGCCTACTGGCTTGGGTAGGTCGTTCAGACGTGTCCATTGATCTGCGGCTGGATCGTATCGCTGGACGGCGGCGGTGGGAGGCGGCGAATTGAGCGAGTCTGGGTATCCGCCCGTGACGTAGATCTGTCCGCGGTAAGCCGCGGCGGCCGCCGCGTTCACCGGCACCCGGAGCGGCGCCACTCGGAACCATGTGCCTAGCTCGTCGAAGGCCGCCCCTGGCGGATCCGCCGCCAGCTCGGTCGGCGTGCCATCCGAATCGCCGGCGCAGGCCAACGCGATGGCGAACGTAGCCACACTCAGGAGGGTGGCGGCCGGCCCCTTGAAGCAATGTCGATGCCCAGATGAAGTCGTGTGAAAGGCTGGCGGTGACACGGGTAGACCTCCTGCGTGGACGACGAGTCGAAGGCGGCGCCTCGAAAGATCTCGGAACCAGCTTACCCAGAGGCTCTAACCTGACTCTTACCGCGTCCTAACGTCGTCCGACCGGAGCTCCTGCCGCCCAGTGCGGACCAGCCGTCTGCCTGGCACGGAGGTTACCCTCTCAGCGACGGCTGCCGACGCGGTGGGCGGGGGCGACTCAGGAAGGGGCTGGACCCGCAGCTGTCCCACCTTCATCTTGCCAACGTTTTGCCAACGCCCGCCGCGAACAGACGCAACCACACGCAAAGCCCCGACCGCGATCAACCCCGAAAACCCCGTCCCCGCAGCCAGATACAACCAGACGCAACCAGACGCAGAAAACCTGTGGGAACTTGAAAACCGGCGTCCGAAAGGACACGTGGGTTCGAATCCCACCCCCTCCGTTTTGTGGGACAACGACTTACACATCTACGACAATGTCCCCTGCCTGTTCGGTCGGCGGAGATGTTACCCGCCCAGCGCGGTTCGCCAGGCGTCCGGCGACGCCAAACGTCCTGGGGACGTTCCTGGTCGTTAGCCCAGCCGAAGCGGCGCACCGTTCCCGGTCTTCCCCTTTAGCCGCTCGACCTCCGCCCTTAGCTCGTCGATCATCGACATCGTTACGCGCTCCCCCTCGGCCCAAAGCCACGCCTCAACAGGCTGGATGGCTGCACGGGCCCCGTTGTGGGGCACCTTCCGGGTGGCCACCGCACGTCCTTTGCGTTCGAGCCACGTATTGGCGTCCTCGTGAGTCTGTAGGGAAGGGAGGTCGTTGGGATCCAACCCAGACCCCCGCAGCTTTCGCGCGGTCGCCTCAGCACCCCTTCGCCACGAGCCGCTCCTTGGCTCCCGGGCCGTGGCTGCGGCACCATCCCGTTTCAGGATTCACGAACGGCGACTGACAAGCCCGTCATCGGTTAACGACAGGTTCGATGGCCTTGCCGCTTTCTCATCGGGGTCGGCATCTTTGAGGGCGGGACGGGTCGACGGTCTTCATCGCCCTCCGTGCCCGCATCGAGCCATTCCCGTTTCCACGAGGGCACCCGCCCATGCCAGATGCGCCCACCCGGCGGCTCGCCGCCATCGTGTTCGCCGATATGGTGGGGTACACGGCCCTCATGCAGTCGGATGAGGAGGGCGCCCGCGTCCAACGGGATCGGCACCGAGCCATCCAGAATGCCGCCGTGGATGCGCACCACGGTGAAATCCTCCAGTACTACGGGGACGGCACCCTCAGCGTCTTCCCCAGCGCCGTCGAGGCGGTGCAATGCGCAGTTGAGATCCAGGCGAACCTCAGGGATGAAGAGCTGATCCCGCTGCGAATCGGGGTCCATACCGGTGACATCGTCCATGATCAGGAAGGGGTGTACGGGGACGGTGTGAACGTCGCGTCCAGGGTCGAGGGGCTCGCTGCACCCGGCGGCGTGGTGATCTCGGACAAGGTCTTCGACGAGATCAAGAATCACCCCGAGCTCGTAACGGTGCCCCTAGGAGCCGTGCGCCTCAAGAACGTTGAGCGACTGACACCGGTCTTCGCCGTCGCCAACGAGGGTCTGAGCGTTCCCACCGAGGAGTACGTGCGTGCCAAGGCCGAGGGGAGGAGCGTCGTTCCGGGTTCGGCCGCGACAGCCCCGATGGACGGGGCGCGCCGGCCGAAATCCAGTCACGCTCAGACGGGGGCTCGCTTCCTCGACCGCATCAAGAAGCGCGCCGGCCTCCTCCTAATCGTCCTCCTGCTGGCCGTCACCGCCGGAGCGTACACCGTCTTCTCATCGGGAAGCCGGGCAGTCGATTCCCTCGGCCCCGGGGAAGGCGCGGCCGCAGCGGCCTCGGAGCGACCGGTCATCGCTGTCCTGCCGCTAGTCAACATGAGTGCCCAGGAAGAAGGGGAAGCCGCCTTTCTCGCAGCGGGCCTTCATGACGAGATCCTGACCCAGCTCTCCAAGATCGCGAGCCTCGACGTGATCGCCCGCACATCGGTGATGCAGTACGCGGGAACGGAAAAGACCGTGTCGGAGATCGGCGGGGAACTGGGTGCGCAGACGGTCCTCGAGGGCAGCCTAATGCGTGCAGGTGACCAGGTTCGACTCAACGTTCAGCTCATCGACGCGGAGACGGACACACATCTGTGGGCCGAGATCTACGACCGGGAGTTCACGGTCGCCAACGTATTCGACATTCAGAGCGACCTGGCCGAACAGGTCGTCCGGGCCCTTCAGGCCCGGGCGGTCCCCGCGGAACAGGCCCTGATCGCAGAAGTGCCCACGGAGAACCTGGACGCCTACACGCTGCACCTTCAGGGAATCGAAGCCCACACCCGGCGAGGGTTCGAGCCTGCAGACCTGGAGTTCGCCGCCGCGATGTTCACGGCAGCGACCGATGCGGACCCCGAGTTTGCCCTGGCCCATGCCTGGCTGTCCATCACCCAGAGCTTCGTCTACCTCTTGTACGACCGTACCGAGGCCAGGTTGGTGCAAGCGCGGGAGGCTGCAGAAGAAGCGCTGCGCCTCAATCCAGGGCTCCCAGAGGGCCATCTCGCCAGGGCCTTCTACCACTACCACCGCTACGAGACCGAGGAGGCGACCCGGGCCCTCGCCGTGGCCGAGGCGGGGCTGCCCGGCTCAGCCAACGTGCTGACCCTGAAGAGCGAGCTTCTGCTCAGGCAGCGGCAGTGGGACGCTGCGTTGGCCGTCCGGGAACGAGCCGCCCTCCTGGACCCCATGAATCCCGAAATGGCCATGAATCTGGCCGGTGCGTACGCAGAGTTGGGACGATGGGACGAGGCGAACGTGGTCTTCGACCGCATCATGGAGGTCCATCCGACTTTCTTTGAGGCCGCCTTCGTCCGGGGGTGGCTGAACTACCGCCGAACGGGAGAGGGAGAGGCGGGGCTGGCGGCGCTGGCCAGGGTGCCGCCGCAGGTCGAGGTCTTCGGACTCAGGCGGTTCTTCGAGTGGTTGATGACTGAGGATCCCGAGGCCAAGATCGCGGCGCTGGAGAGAATCGAGCAGCCGACGCTGGACTTCGGTGGCTTCTGGTGGGCCCCCCGGGACCTCCTCGAGGGTTGGACGTACAAGATCGTCGACCCGGGCCGGGCAGAAAGGGCCTTCCAGGGGGCCGTGGACGCCTGCCTCGATGCCCTGGAGGCTGCGCCGGGCGACCCACGCATCCACGCCTCTCTGGGCCGGGCCTACGCCGCGCTAGGCCGGAGGGTTGAAGCGATACGGGAGGCGCAGCGGGTGGTGGAGATTCTGCCCATCACAGTCGACCCCACCTTCGGTCGGGATCTGCTCGAGATCAGCTCGATCATCTATGCCGAGCTGGGTATGGCCGAGGAGGCCGCCGACGCCATGGAAGGGGTGTTCTCCGTTCCCGGTGTGCGTCCCATGGTTACCCTCATGGGCCCCGAATTCGACCTGGTTCGTGACCATCCGCGCATTCAGGCGCTGATCGACCGGGCCCACGTCCTGCCCGAGGATCCTTGACTCACGGCCGCCGCCGGGTGAGTGCTGGTTCAACCCTATCGCGCTCACCGTCGCTGCCCGGCCAGAGGAGGACAGATTGATCGAGGGACGCGGTCGGATGGACACCTCGTCTCGATCTCACGGGTCCATCCTCCTCCTCCTCTGCGCTGTCCTTGTCGATCGGGGAGTCGCTCGGTGCGAGCACTTCCTGCAGGAGATCCGCATCTCGGCGCGGCTCAACCACCCGAACATCCTCTCGCTCATCGACTCGGGTGAGGCGGCCGGTCTTCTGTACTACGTGGTGTTCTACCGTCGTCGAAGCCCGGCGCGTCTCGGACCCCGTCCAGCAAGAGATCGCGCTCGATGTAGGGCGCGTTGAAGAAGCCTCCGTCCACCGATGCCCGGAGGTGCTGCACGATACGGTCGGCGTCGCCCAGATACGCCGAGAAGTGGACCAGCCGGTAATGCCGCTCGCCGTCGACCACCTCCCGGGCCTCGAGATGGTCGAGCTCTCGTGTTCACCGGACCGTCCGCCGAAGACGACGTAGACGACCAGGCGATCGCTACCCCGTAGACTCCGCGCGCACACGTCACCTATGCCGCAGTTGTGGAAGCCCGGGCGATGACTCGAGCATGAGGAAGAGGCAGGACCATACGCATGTCCTCCGGTGCTTCGTGTTAAGCACTCATGAACCGCCCCGGGATCATCGGAGACCTGGTGGGTTGCGTGTCAGCGTGGCGTCGAGTCCGGTGCGGTACTCCTTGTGCTCCCGTAATCGGGCGCAGCGTCACCCGTCGTTTGCCAACGTTTTGCCAACGCCCCATGAGAACAGACGCAACCAGACGCAAAGCCTCGACCGCTGACAACATCGAAAAGGTCAATCCCCGCAGCCAGATACAACCAGACGCAACCAGACGCAGAAAACCTGACGGAACTTGAAAACCGGCGGGCGCAAGCCCACGCGGGTTCGAATCCCACCCCCCTCCGTTATTATGACCCAAGCCGTTCGGTTCGAATCCCACCCCCCTCCGTTATTATGACCCAAGCCGTTCCGAGGTCTTGGGCGAGCACGAGATCAAGACGTTCGAACCCGCGCGCGATCTTAGCAGAAGATCGCGGGAGCGGGTCCGAGCCGAGCGGCCCAAATGGCGTCCGCGCAAGCGGTCCGTCGGGTTCTCCGCGAGACGAGCGAGGACGGGCGAAGCCCGCCCGCAGCTCAATCCCGCCCCCTCCGTTCTCCCGGTCGAGGACCAAGGAGATCGATGGGCCGTTGATCTCGACCTTGGTCCCGGTACGGCTGACCCCCGGCCGGCCTCTTCGCCTGGCCGGAGACCTCCTGCCCTCATTCTCGAACGTCGAAGGACGTGGTCGCCTCCGGCCCGAAACCATCGTCTTCGAGCGACGTGCGGAACAGCACCGCCGGTACGGCGGGGTCCCCGGCGAACCCGAAGCTGATGACGGGCCGTTACGCAGTTCGGAAGTGGAGTGGATCCCTCAAACTCTGGAGCTCGCGGTAATAATAGAGCGCCGTGGGCCGCTTGTCTTGGAAGCGCAGCTTCTCGAGAAACTCCACTTCCTCCGCCGTGGCGTCGCCGCTCAGTGCCGGGTCCTGCAGGAATTCGCGGAGCCCTGGCTCTTCGGCCGGGCCTTCGGGCCCACGCTCGAGGAACTCGAACCGTCGCATGTGTTCTGCAGCGACCTGATGGTCTAGGACGATTTCGAGTCCGAACGTCTCGAGGTCGATGTCCCAGGACACGATCAGCGGCTCCAGGAAGGACACGCAGTGCTCCTCCGACAGGTGGAAGATGTCGGTATCGAGGAACTCCAGCACGATCACGCGCATCTCTTCGAAGCTGCGGCCGAACAGGCGCGCCACGTCACGGAGCCAATGCTCATTCTGCAGCTCCACGCCAGCCACGCGCTTCACGACGTCCAGCAGCTTCTGGGTCACGAGGCGCTCGAGCTCGCCGAAGGGCTGCTTCTCGAACACCGCGCGGACCTCTCGTTCACGTTCGGGACGGCATTTACGCAGGATCAACGCGCGGACGTCGGAGAATAGGGGGGCCGGCTCGTCCCCCAGCTGGCGCTTCAATTCGGCCTTCCGCTGGGAGTCTGCGAGCCTCGCCAGCTCTCCGGGCGGCAGCTTCAGGAAGCTGTCCATCCGGTCATATATGTCCGTGCGGTCCGGCGCCGGAGGTGCCTTCTTCCGCGTCAGCAACTGGGAGATGTATGACTCGGTCACACAAGCCGCCTGGGCGAGGTCCTTTTGCCCGAAGCCCAGCAGCTCGAGCCGCTTTCGAATCGCGAATGAGACGTCCATGGGAGGTCCTCACCAAGGGATTCACTATGCTTAACTCATGATGTAAAGACGCGTAATCTTCCTGGGATTGCACTTGACAAATTTAGTAAAGTCACTTAGGTTAGGCAAGCTGGAAATCACCAGTAGGCATCGCAGGGTTCTTGTAGGTTTCACACGGGAGTCGCACATGTACGCTCGAAACGTCACGATGCACCTCAGGTCCGCAACGGGTGCTGACTTCACCCGCAGGGTCGAAACAGACGTCCTGCCCGTGCTGCGCAAGCAGAGCGGTTTCAAGGACGAGATCACGTTCGTCGACGCCGACCGCAACGAAGCGGTGGCCATCAGCCTGTGGGATAGGAAGGAAGACGCGGATGCGTATGGCCGCGACACGTATCCTCAGGTGCTGAAGAGTCTGGGCAACATGGTCGAGGGGACTCCCAAGCTCAGTGCCTACCAAGTGTCCAACTCGACATTCCACAACATAGCGGCCGCGCGCAGGTAAGCGCGGCCCACCCCAGGGAGGGTAAGACCATGCAAATCACGAGATTCAATCCCACGTGGCCGGTTCTGGACGCACGTCGTCCGAACCGCCTCGGCCAGCTCTACGAGCACATGCTCGAGTCCGCGGTCCAGCGGGATGAAGACCGCTCGCTGTTCGGGCACGGGATACCTCCGGTGGACGTCATAGAAGAGCGGGATACGATCCGCCTCGTGGCCGAGCTGCCGGGAGTGAAGCCGGAAGACGTGAGCATCTCGCTGGAGAACAACGTGCTCACGCTCCGGGGCGAGAAGAAGGAAGAGGAGCGGCAGGACGACAACGTGTACCGGTTCGAGCGCACCTACGGTATGTTCGAACGCTCGTTCACCTTGCCGGCGACGATTGATGCAAACGACATCGTCGCGAAGTTCGATTCGGGTCTGTTGACGGTCCTGCTGCCGAAGGTTGAGGCAGCCAAGCCGCGGCAGATCACGGTCAGCGTCGCATAGCAGGCACCGCAGGTTGAGTGACGCGGGCGGTCGGGGCGAGACCTTGGCCGCCCCGTCGCCTTCACCCCTGGTCCAACCCGCAGACTGACACACCCCGGCGTCTGCCTCGCTTGGCCGAGTCTCGCCAAGCGAACTGTGGCGACCAGAGGGCGTCCGGAGGGGTGGACAGCCCGGAAGAGAAAGAGGAAGCTCCTTGTTCATCGTCACATGAACCCGGGAGTCCGAGGCCTGCGTGAGCAGGACCGGAACCGGAAAGGAG
>JBDHHQ010000141.1:0-9721 GCA_039589315.1 Gemmatimonadota bacterium | reverse complement strand
ACCGTGAGGCCCCCGTCCGTCGACCGGGTGTGGGCGGTAGCGAGGAAGTGCACCTCGTCCCGGTCGTCGGGAGCCGCCACGGCGCGGGTGTAGTAGAGCGGTCGTTGAGTCAGGGCGTTGGTGGGATTCACCATGTCCCATGTGCGACCGCCATCATCGGAGCGCCACAGGACGCCCTGGAACTCGTCCAGCGGCTCGAAATCCCGGTTCGAGTTGGTCTCGATCAGCGCGTAGACCCGGTCCGAATCGTCCAGTGACATGGCCAGGCCGATCTTGCCCCAATTCCCGGTGGGAAGGCCGTTGCCCTCGAGCCGCTCCCAACTGTCTCCCTCGTCCCGGGTCATCCAGAGACCGCTCTCCGGACCGCCGCTCCATCTACCCCAGGTGCGAATCTCCATCTGCCATGTACCGGCGAACAGGATGCGGGGATTGTTGGGGTCCATGATCAGATCGCTGGCCCCGGCGTTCTCGCCCGCGAACAGGACCCGCTCCCATGTCTCTCCGCCGTCCCGACTCCGGTAGACGCCCCTTTCCTGCTGCGGCCCGTACAGGTGTCCGAGGGCCGCCACGTAGACCAGATCGGGATCTCTCGGATGTATGCGAATTCTGGAGATACGTCCGGTCATCTCCAGTCCCATATGAGACCAGGTGCGGCCCCCGTCAGTCGAGCGGTAGACGCCGTTGCCGATGGAGACGTTGGAGCGGATGTGGGCCTCGCCGGTGCCCACCCAGACCACATTCGGGTCGGACCGCGCGATGGCGATCGCGCCCACGGACTGGGCGGGTTGATCGTCGAAGACCGGGTCCCAGTGGACCCCGCCGTCGGTGCTCTTCCACACGCCGCCGGACGCCGCGCCGAAGAAGAACACGTTGGGGTCGCCCGGGACGCCCACGACCGCGCTCACCCGGTTGCCCACGGGACCGATGTGGCGGTATTCGAGGCGGTCGAAAGCGTCGTCGGGCAGATCGGACAGAGTCTGGGCGCTGAGCGGAGCGGTGACCGCTGTGGAGACTACCAGCGCCGAGAGGGCCAACACCAAGTCCCTCTTCGCGCCTGGTCTGCGTCCTCTCCCTTCCGCTGACGCCGGCATCATCCGTGCCAGACCGATCTCCTCGACTCTCGGACCCGGGGCACGGTGTGGGGGCGCTGATGAACGAGGAATGCGGCCATTCATGAACGAGCTCCAGTGACGATGCCTTTCCGACGACCGCCCAAACTAACGGCCCGTGTCCAGCGCCGGGATACCCGCCCGATCCGGGAGAGCCGGGCTCGCCCAACCGATCCGCGAGCTCAGGGAGTCCCCCGTCAAGCGGAGATCGCCGTGAGCCCCCACCGGCCCGTTTCGGGTCCGTTCGTGGACCCGCGGAGGGTCCGGCTTTCCTGCCCCAGTGGCGCCCACCGCCATCACCGCCGACATTTCCCGTCGTGACATTGGTTCAGTGATTTCAGTATTGACTGAAAGAACTGAAGCACCTATACTGCGGAGTGGTGATGACGCCGAACCCTACGGATCGCACGCCCGAGACCTTCGTCGAACGGATGGGCGAGTTCTATGCCCAGATCGGGATGCCCCGGATCGCCGGACGTCTGATCGGATGGTTGCTGATCTGCGACCCGCCGCATCAGTCGGCGGACGAGCTGGGCCGGGCGATCGGAGCCAGCCGCGGCTCGATCAGCAACATGCTGCGGCTGTGCAAGGGCACCGGGTTGGTGGAGAGCCTGGGACTACCTGGTGAGCGGAAGACCTATTACAGGATTCGTCCGGGTGCATGGACCAAAGCGCTCCACGACAGCACCGCCCGTTTCACCACGATGAAGGTCCTGGCGGAAGAAGGACTGAAGGTCCTGGAGGACGCGCCCGCAGAGCAGCGGCAGCGCCTCGAAGGCATGCGGGACCTGTACGGCTTCTTCGAGGAGGAGTTTCCGGCGTTGATCGAGCGCTGGGAGCGGATACACGGGGAGTAGCCGGAGCTGCCCTGGAGGGAAGGCCCCTGCTGGACTGGCTCGGCGGTGGATGGGAGGACGACGGTGCACACGCTCTTGCAAGACCTTCGTTTCGCGGTCCGGACCCTGAGAAAGGGCATACTTGTCACGCTCCTGGCAATCCTCTCCCTCTCGCTGGCCATCGGTGGTAACGCCACGGTGTTCAGCCTCATCAACGGCTTCCTGTACCGCCCCCTGCCCTACCACGAAGCCGATCGAATCGTCTTGTTGGGCGAGCGGGAGACCGACCAGGCCCGGGGCACCAACGCCCTGGTCTCGTCGCTCGCGATCTATTCGGACCTGCAGGACCGAAGCCAGACGCTCGCTGAGCTCGCGGCGTTTCGTCCCGCGACGTACAGCCTGAGCGGCGGTGAACGCCCTGTACCGGTGATCGGGGCTCGGGTCACGCCGTCCTTCTTTCCATTGCTCGGCGCTGCGGCACAGCGTGGGCGGGTCTTCCGGGACGACGAGGGTCATGAAGGCGCCGCGCGGGTCACCGTGGTCACGCGAGAGTATCAGGAGCGGACATGGGGCGCGGAGGTCGACCCGCTCGAGCAGGTCCTCGTGTTGAACGGCGAGCCGCACCAGGTGGTGGGCGTCCTCCCCGCCGGGTGGGAGTTCCTGACCCCCGGGCTGGACGTCTGGACCCCGCTACGGAGCAACCCACGGGAGTCGCCTCGGGACCGAAGGGACGCCTTCATCCTGGCCCGCATGTCGGCGGGCGTCGGCATGGAGGCCGTCTACGCCGAGGCCGAGGCCATCGCCGGCGAGATCGCCACGGAGTTTCCCGCGACCAACCGGGGCTGGACCATCGATGCCTTCAACCTTCGACACGACATCCCCACCGATCAGAGTCGCACGCTCCTGGCCCTGCTCCAGGGATCCGTGCTCTTCGTGCTCCTGATCGCCTGCGCCAACATCACGAACCTGCTGCTGGCACGGGGGCAGGAGCGGCAGCGCGAGATCGCGCTGCGTACCGTCCTGGGCGCCGGCCGGCGCCGGATCGTGCGCCAACTGCTGACCGAGAGCCTTCTGCTCGTATCCGTGGGCGGAGCCGCCGGACTGGCGCTGGGTTTCCTCGGCATCCGTCTGCTGACCAATGCTTTCGCGGGCCAGCTCCCCGCCGCCTACGCCCCGGTTATGGACCTGAACGTGCTCGCGTTTACCCTGGGCGTGACGGTTTTCGCCGGGCTGTTCTTTGGCCTGGTGCCAGCCCTGCAGAGCTTTCGCCAGGATCAGGTGGGAGTGCTGAAGGAGGGCGGAAGCCGAGGAGCCTCGGCCGGGTCCCGACGCAAGCTCCTGAGCAAGGGCTTGGTCGTGGCCGAGATCGCCCTGTCCATGGTGGCATTGGCAGGCGGGAGCCTCCTGGTCCAGAGCTTCGTCGAGCTCCGCAACGCCGATCCGGGTTTCGAGACCGAGAACCTGCTGACGGCCCAACTGGCCATTCCCCCGTCGAAGTACGACGGAGGCGACCAGCTGGCGGCGCTCCTGGACCGACTCAAGGAACGGACCGAGGCGCTGCCTGCCGTCCGTTCCGCCACCTTCACCAACAGCCTTCCGCAGAACTTCCTGGCGCCCAACGACACGTTCCGGGTCGCGGGGACCCCCGCGGAAGATGGCCAGGCGGTGCCCCGGGCGGTTTCTCTGCGGGTGGGTTACGACTACCTGGAGACGTTGCAGGTACCGCTCCGACAGGGACGATTCCTGGAGGACGCCGACAGGATCGACCGCCCGCTCGTGGCGGTCCTCAACCAGACGATGGCCGAGCGTCGGTTCCCCGGCCAGGACCCGGTGGGCCAACAGATCGCCATCCGGGGCGAGACCCGAGAGATCGTGGGCGTCGTGGGAGACGTCCGTCAGGTCCTCATCCGTCAGGGCGACACGTCCGAAGAGACCGTGTACCTGCCCATTGCCCAGGATCCCCAGACGTCCCTCTTTCTGGTGCTTCGAGCCACGGGCGATCCCCACGAGGTCACGGAGCCCATGCGGACCGCCGTGGGTGAGGTGGATCCGGACATCACGCTGAGCCAGGTCCTCACCATGCACGAGTTCGTGGACCAGTTCTTCGTGGGCCTCAACGTGTTCAACGCGGTGCTGGCAGGCTTCGGCGTGTTGGCGCTGCTGCTGGCTGCCCTGGGGACCTACGGCGTGCTCGCCTACTCCGTCACGCAGCGGACCCACGAGATCGGCGTGCGCATGGCCGTGGGCGCACGGAGCGGTCAGGTGGTCCGGATGGTAGCCCGGCAAGGCATCATCATGGCGATCATCGGCCTGGCCGTGGGGGGTCTGCTGACCGTGCCGCTGGTGTCCCTGATCCAGTCGGTGCTTCAGGGGCTGGGCTCCGTGCAGCCGGCCACCGTCGTCCTGGTGGCGGCCGTCCTGTTCGGGGTCACCGTGCTCGCGTCGGTGCTGCCGGCCCGGAAGGCGGCTGGGGTAGACCCGGTGCTGGCGCTCAGGGAGGAGTGAGGAGCGGCCCAACCGCGACGGGAGTGGACTCGAACGACCGGACGTAGCCGCCGAGGCCTCCAAATGCGTCTCTTGTATCCGAGACTGTCCGTGCCCTAGTGTTGAGGCGGAGATCGTAGCGCGGACGGAGTCTACGCCTCTCGCCTCCGACGGCCTCGAGCCAGTCGGCCCGTCCGCCCCAGGACGGTCCGACTATGCTTCGTTTCCGCTGCCTCGGTTCCATAGACCTGAGAGGACCCGACGGTACCGCCGTCGAGCAGGTGCTGGCCCAGCCCAAGCGCGTGGCGCTCCTCTCCTACATCGCTCTGTTCAACCAGGGCGGGTTCGTGCCGCGTGACGTGTTGCTGGAGGTGTTCTGGCCCGAGTCCGACAGCGAGCACGCGCGGAACTCCCTGAACCAGGCGCTGCACGGACTGCGCTCAGGGCTGGGCGACGGGGCCATGGAGTCACGGGGCAAATACGAAGTTCGTCTCAACCGGCAGGTCGTCTGGTGCGACGTCCTGGCGTTTCTGAGGGCCGTAAGAGAGGGACGCGCGGCCGTGGCCACGCAGCTCTACCGCGGAGACCTGCTGGCAGGGTTCCACACCTCCGCCGGTGTGGGGTTCCAGCAGTGGCTGGGCGACGTGCGGCGGCAGCTCCGCCGCCAGTTCTGTGACGCTGCCTGGCACCGGGCCGGGGAGTTCGAGGCAGCCGGAGACGCGGCTATGGCTCTCCAGCTGGCCCGGGAGGCCGTGGCCAAAGCGCCATTCGACGAGCTCGCCTTGCGTCGGCTCATGAAGTTGCTGGTCCGCCTGGGCGACCGGGCTGAAGCGCTCCGGGCCTACGAGCGATCCGCCCACAGGATCGCCGAAGAGCTGGGCGTGGAGCCGGATCCCAAGACGGCAGAGCTGGTGGGGGGCATCAGGGCCGAGGGGACGGCGGTGAGCTCGCCCTCGAGTGCGCGCTAGGAACGACCACGGCGATGACAGTCCCGCACCTCCGTAGCGATCCCAGGTGAGACCCGCTCAGGAAGCGCCACACTGTCGAGGGCTTCTACGCAGTCATGTGTCCGGGTAGGCGGCGAGCAGCGCACCAGCGGACAGGACCGTCGATGACGTGATGCCTCTGCTCGATCGCCTCAAGAACCGCAAGATCGTCCAGTGGGCGCTGGCCTATCTGGCCGGGGCGTGGCTCGCGCTCCAGATCGTCGACGTCGTGGCCGAGCCGTGGCACCTGTCGGACGGGCTCCAGCGGGGCATCCAGGTCGGCCTCGGAGTGGGCTTCCTCATGGCCCTCGTGCTGGCGTGGCACCATGGAGAGCGGGGCCGTCAGCGTGTCACCGGCGGGGAGCTGCTGTCCCTCACCGCCCTCCTGGCTCTGGGGGGCGGGCTGGTCGGCTTCTTCTGGTCTGGGAGCGAGAGCGAGGAGGCGGGCGCCGGCCGTGAGCCCGGCCCGGCGCTCTTCGTCGAAGACCGAATCGTGGTCGCGCCCTTCGAGAACCTCACGCGGGACCCGTCGCTGGACGCCCTGGGGCAGATGGCCGCCGGGTGGATAACCCGAGGGCTCCTGGAAACGGGTGCAGTGGACGTGGTGCCCACCCAGACCGCGCTGAAGGCGTGGGGACTCGTGAGCTCTTCCTCCGAGCCCGGAAGCGCCGATCCGATTCGTGCCCTGGCCGAGGAGGTCGCCGCGCCCTTCGTGATCTCGGGTGAGCTCTACCAAACCGGGGAGCGGCTCCGGGCCACCGCCGAGATCAGTGACGCCCGCCAGGGCGAGAGCCTGCTCGCGTTCGATGCCGTGGAGGCGCCTCTGGCGAACCCGGACTCTCTCGTCGTGGCGCTGCGGGAACAGGTCATGGTCGGGGTCGCCACCGCCCTCGATGCCCGAACCGCCGGATGGCAGGTCGCCACGGGCTCGCCGCCTGGCCTCGAGGCATACCAATCCTACACGCAGGGGCTGGAGCGCTTCTTCGTGTACGACTTCGGCCGGGCGTTCGACGACTTCACGCGGGCCGCGGCCCAGGATTCCATCTTCGCGCCCGAGCCACTCCTGTGGGCCTCGATCTCGGCGTACTGGCTGGGACGATATGCCCAGGGGGACTCCGTGGCCGGCGGCCTGGCCGACAGGCGTGCGCAGATGCGTCCGCATCTCCAAGCGTGGCTGGACTGGAATCGGGCCTTCTTCCGCGGGGATCTGAGCGATGCCATGGCCCGAGCTCGGGCAGTCTCGGAGTACTGGCCCGAGTACGAGTACCACGTGGCGTGGCACGCCATCCATCTCGGTCGACCTGCTGAAGCGCTGGAGATCCTGCTGAGGCTCGATCCTGAGCGGGGAGCGATGCGTGGATTCTCGTCGTACTGGATGGCTCGGATCGAGACCAGACACCAACTGGGACACGACGAGCTCGAGTTGGAGGACGCCGCCAGCTATCTGCGTTTGTACCCAGAGGAGGCCAACGCGCGCGTCTACCGTATGCTTCCCCTGGCCGCGCTGGGGCGCACCGCAGAGATCGAGCGGGCGTTGGAGGAGGAGCTGAGCCTCCCGGACGGGCGGCAGAACTTCGCGCGGCTTTCGCGCTGGGCCGCGATGGAGCTTTGGGCGCACGGGCACGCTGATCTGGCCAGAACCGTGAGCGTAAGGGCCGCCCACCGGTTCGACATCGGTCCGAACACGCCTCTGTACGCGCCTCGGGGTCTGGCCCCATACGTGTGGGCGCTGTACTGGGCGGGAGACTGGGAGGGTGCGTTTGCGGCTGCAGAGCGCGGCTTGGAGCAGGCTCCCGAGGAGTGGTGGTTCCTATACCTGGCGGGAGCTTCAGCGGCTCGCTTGTCCGACGCCGAGCAAGCCCGGCTCATGGGCGAACGGCTGAAGGGTCTGGAAGGACCGTACAGCTACGGGCTTCCGTCACGCCGCCGTGCGAACATCGCTGCTCTGCTGGGTGAGCGGGACGAGGCCGTGCGCCTTCTTCGCCAGGCCCTGGACCGGGGATACATCGCGGGCGGCCTCGGGCTCGGCTTCGACCTCCACCGTGACATGGACTTCGAGACGCTCCGGGACTATCAGCCCTTCCTCGACCTCTTGGAGCCCAGCGGCTGAGGAAGAGCCTTCTTGCCCCCCCTCACATCGGCCGAAACACCTCTTCCAGCTCGATCAACAGTGGCTCGCCTGCGCCGGCGGGCTGCCAGCCGATGCGCTCCTCGACTCGTGCCGGCTCCTTGGCCCCGGCCGCGAACCTCCACACCCACACCACCCGCTCCTCGGGGTCGACCACCCAGTATTCCGGCACTCCGAAGTCGCCATAGCGGCGGGGCTTCTTGACCCGGTCGATGGAGGCCGAGGTGGGTGAAAGTACCTCGACCACCAGCCCGGGAGGTTGCTCCACGCCTCGGTTCGTGATGCACTCTCGTGAGGATTCCGGCCCGAAGACCAGATCGGGGCGCAGGAACTGACCCGACGCGAACAGTAGGTCCACGTCCTGAAGAATGACCCCCAAGCCACCCTCCTCGGCGTACCCACGCAGCACGATGTACAGATTGCCCAGCACGTGCTGGTGCATCGGCGTCGGCGCCGGCGTCACGAGCACCTCACCGTCGATGACCTCGTACCGGTTGCCGTCGTCCGGGAAGCGGGCGTAGTCGGAGTACGTCCACGTGTAGCGGGTCGATCCCTGTCCCATTTCAGTCCTCGGGTCCACGTGTGAACGATGTGGTACCGCGCCGGGCGCCTCCATGGGCCGCTGGGACAAGGATGCCATGCGGCGCCGGGTGCTTCCATGGGCTAATGGGACAAGATAGCGAACCGACGCGGCTTCCGCTTGAGGTCGTTGGCGCAACTAATTATGTTGCGCATGAAAAATCATTGCAAAGAGGTAGACATGCGGGAGACCCTCGAAGGACCCCGTCGGGCAGTCCGAACCCCCGAATCGGTGGAGCGGACGCGCTTTCATCTGGACACTATCCGTGAGGCACTCCGGAGTGACCGGGCGATTGCCGAGCTCCTGGGTGTCAACCCGTCACAGGTGTCCCGCTGGCGGAAAGGCCAGGCCCCGGATCCCGACACCGCTGACCTGCTGGCGGGGGTTTCGCTCGTCGTGGAGATGCTCTCCCGTATGCTCCACAACGACGCCGTCGAGGACTGGCTGCGCGGCATGAACGCGCACCTTCAACACCGTAGCCCGGCGTACATGCTCCGCATGGGACGGGTCACGGACGTGATTGGGGCGATCGAGTCCATGAAGGCGGGGGCGTACGCTTGACGGGGCGAGCACAAACGTGAGCGCGGAGGCCCACCAGTGAGTGTCTCGTCTGCGGAGCTGTGGCGGCTCTTCCCTTTCGATCCGCGCGCCGAGCCAGGAAGCCCCCACTCTGCGTCGTTCGTCCCCAGACCCACCGGAAGGAACCGGTTCGACCTCCCGGAGGACCAGTCGCGCGTGCTCTACCTGGCCGAATCGCCGGAACACGCAGTGGCAGAGTACCTGCAGTTCTTCCGTGGCCGAAGCCTCAAGGCCGAGCAACTGGCGCTCTGGGGTCACGGGCTGGCCCTGACCAAGCTCCTGTGCCCGTTCGCGGAGGGTGACGCCATCGTCGACCTGTGCGATCCCCGACTGATGGCCATGCACGGCATGCCACCCGACCGCATTGCCTCTCGGGATCCGCTGATCACCCAACCTATCGCCCAGCGCATCTGGGACCTGGGCCACGCCGGCCTGCGCTGGTGGTCCTCGTTCTGGGGCGATTGGCACACGGTGGTGCTCTTCGTGGCGAGGCTCCAGAGTGAGCTCGATGCGTCTGAGCCCGAAGTGCTCACGCTGGCCAGCTCTGCTCTGCGGGCGGCCGCCGACGCCCTGGAGATCCGCGTGAACTGATCGAGCTGACGATCTGGGGCTAGACCTCAGCGAGCGACGCCCGCGTCGGCGACGAGAGCCCGAACTTCGTCCTTCAGGGAAGCCCCGGGCGATCATTCGTCGGCCGTCTCGGAGCCACCGCCCTCCTCGCTGGGAGGGCGGTAGGATCAGACTTCGCGCGTTACGAGAGGTCAGATGGTGTCGATTACTCTATGGCCTACTTCTGCGTCGCCAATAGTCGCTCGTACTCCGCCCGCACGTCGGCCACCTCCGCTTCCAGATCCGGATCCGGATCCGAGCGCAGCGCCAGGTAGTGTTCGTAGGCCGCGATCGCGCCCTCGACGTCGCCGTTCAGCGCAGCCAGCCGTCCCTCCTCCCGGACGCGCGTGGAGCCGAATGGGGTCACGAACGCGCCCCGGACCTGCCGGCGGATGGTGGAGAGCGCACCG
>JBDHHQ010000140.1:0-12384 GCA_039589315.1 Gemmatimonadota bacterium | reverse complement strand
GTCCCGGTCCGTGTCCGCCATCTGGGCCTCCCTGGCCTGGGTGGCACGGACCTCCTCGGCGCGAGCCTGGCCAGCGGAGTCCTGGATGATCCCCGGGAGAAGGCCGGTCTCTTGAAACGCTGAATCGAGCAGATGGTCGAGGGGGGTCGGTTGGACATGGCCGAGCGCAACGGCTTCCGGAGGGTGCCGGGGGTGAGCTTCCGCCTGGACGTACGCCCCCTGGCCGCCGAGCGACAGCAGAATCGCGGCGGTATGTACGGCAACTCTCGGGAAGAGCAAAACCCTCACTTCACACCCTTTCGAGCACCAGGAGGCCTTCCTGATTCCTTTCAGGCACTATCCTTCACTGTACACTGTCTACCTTACTGAACGGAATGCCTTCGCAACGTCTAGAGACCGGGTTCGCCCACCCCACCGTGATCTCGAACGACTGGGTCTCGCTCTGCGCCGCCTGGCCGCTCCCGCTCGTCACCGTCGCGTTGAAGCTCGCCGTGCCCGTCGACACGGGCGTCCCCGATACCACGCCCCCGGCGCTCAGGCTCAGCCCGAACGGCGGCGACCCGCTCCAGCCGTAGCTGCCCGTCCCGCCCGTCGCGCTCAGCGTCTCGCTGTACGCCACCCCCAGCGTCCCGTCCGCCAGCGGCGAGCCCGTCGTGATCGCCAGCGCCGGATACACCGTGATCTCCAGCGACGCCGTCTCCGTCTGGCCGTCGCCGCTCGTCACCGTCGCGTCGAAGCTCGTCGTCCCCGACCCGCTCGGCGTCCCCGACACCACGCCCCCACCGCTCAGCCCCAGTCCGAACGGCGGCGACCCGCTCCAGCCCCAGCGGCGGATAGTCCACGATCGTCGAGACGCGACTGGCGGGCGCGGAGCCGTCGTTGTTCGACGGGTTCGGGTCGTCGGACCGCGCGGTACTGTGGGCGACGTTGAGCAGCTCACCCACAGTGGGCGCATCGACGAGGAGTCGGCGCTCCACGGCGTCGCCCGGCGCGAGGCGCTCGATGACAGGCCAGGTTACAACCCCCTCCTGCTCGGAACCCCCGTCGGAGGCGCCGACGAAGCGTACCGCTGCTGGAAGGTCATCCGTTACGACGATGTCGACGGCAAGGGCCGACCCGAGGTTCCGCACGGTGATGACGTACTCGACCTCGTCTCCGATCGTTGCGCGTGCCGGACCCGTCTTTTCGACGGCCACGTCGGTGGGCGGCGGCTCGCCCACCGTAAAGGTCACTGCAACCTCCTGGGGACTGTTCGCGGCCACAGGAGCCGCGACCCGCACGACCGCGGAGTATTCCTCGTCGGGCAGGGTGCCCGTGCGAGGTTGCAGGATCAGCGTTGTCGGTGCCGTGGTACCCGACAGCGTGGCCTCGAGCCAGCCCTGGGGGCCACCTCCATAGACGATCTCCCGGGTCAGGCCGGTCAGGGATCCGCCGCCCTGGTTGGTGATCTGCACCTCCCTGGGGTTCGGATCGCTCTCTCCCTCGATGGCGCCGAAGCCCACGCTGGCGGGATCCAGGCCGATGCTGGGGGGCCGCTCCGACACCGCCAACGTCACGGGCAGCGAGACGGGACTGTTGTCGGCCGCGGCGGACGACACGGTGATGGTGGCCCGATACGTGCCCGGCCCCAAGCCCTCGACCGCAGGGTTGAGCCGCAGCTGCGCGGGGGCAGTGGTCGTCGACAACGACGCATCGAGCCAGCCCTCGGCGCCAGCGGCGTAGGCAGCCACCGTCGTGAGGCCGTCCAGAGTGCCGGCGCCGCCATTCGTGATCGCCACGGTCTGGGCAGGGGGAGGAGGGTCACCCTCGACAGCGGTGAAGGTCACCGCACCCGGCTCGAGAGCGATGGCGGGTCCCGTGACCACTCGCACGGAGGCGGTGCCGGTCTGCCCGTCCACCGAGGCCCGGATGCTGGCCGTGCCCCGCGCCACCGCGTCTACGAGGCCCAGCTCCGAAACTGTGGCCACGCCCGCGTCGGAGGTGGTCCAGCCAACGTCGAGCCCGGACAAGGCGTTTCCGCCCGCATCCAGGACCCGCACCGTCAGCTGCATCGACTCACCTGGCAGAAGCGTCGCGCTGTCGGGACTGACGACGACATCGGCCACGTCCGGGGTGGTCACCTTGACGGATTCACAGGACCACAGGATTGCGGTGGAGAGGAGGGCCATGCGGGCGATCGTGACTCGTCCTGGCCCCTTCGGTCGGCCGCGGGGCTTGGGTCTCACCGGCTAGCAGACTCCCCTGTGCGCTGGGTCTCACGGGGCGTGAAGATGACGGTCACATCCTGCGGGCTGTTCGTGGCCTCGGGAGCGGACACGGAGACACGGGCCGTAAAGGTGTCCGGCGCCAGGGCTCCCGCCGTGGCCGCGACTTCGAGCGTGCTGGGCGCCTCGGCCGCCGTGACGATGGCCTCGAGCCACCCGACCGGTTGACCCGCCGTGTACTCGATGTCGGCCGTCAACCCCGCCAGCCCGCCTCCGCCCGCGTTCGTGATGGTCACCGTCTTCGGGCGCCTCGAGCTCCACCCGTTCAGTGCTCAGCTGGATCACGGGCGGCGGCTCCACCACCTGGAAGGTCACGGTCACGCTCTGGGGGCTGTTGCCCGCAACGGGCGACGTCACGTCGACCCGGGCCCGATGGGTCCCGGAAGACACCCCCACCACCGACGCCGAGAGCGTCAGGGTGCTGGGTGCCTGGGTGGAGCTCAAGCTCGTCACCAGCCAACCGGCCGCGCCCTCTACGTAGGTGACCGACGTCGCCAGGTTCACCAGTGGTGCCTCCGCCGAGTTCGTGATCGTGATCTGTTCGGAGCTCGGGTCCGCCCCACCGCGCGTCGCTTCGAAGGACAGATCAGCGCCGCTCAGGCGAATGCTCGCCTGCGACCGCACGGAGACCTGGGCGGACCCGCTCCTGCCTTCGCTCGTGGCCGTCACCGTCGCGCTGCCGGAACCCACCGCCGTCGCGGCGCCGTCCGGAGAAACCGTCACTACGGACCCAGCGCTGGTGGTCCACGAGACCGCACGACCTCCCAGCAAGTTCCCTGCCTGATCCCGGAGCTCGGCCCTGAATTGCACCGTTTCGCCGGTGACCATCTGGGATGAGGGAGGGATGACGGAAACGGACGCCACGCTCGCCAGCTGGGTCGACGTGCTCTCGCACGCCAGCACCACCACGAGGAGCGTGAAGAGGAACGGAAGGTGAACCCTCGTCCGGAACGTGATCCACGGAATACCGGGACGGATCGTGACATCCTCCGTCAGGAACGCGCGAGTGAGACGACCTGCAGTGTACAGTCGACGGGTCCCCGGAGATCCACGAGAGATCGCCCCCCGGGGCCTTGCTCGCGGGCTTTCGGCGCGGCCCCCGGCCAGGGTGCCGCCGGTCTGTTGCAGAAACGCAACAATCGGGCGCCGATGCCACAGGGACCGGCTACCTCGGGGGACGGTGGAATCCGCCGGCGGAGACGGTTCTTCCTGGGCTCTTCAGCGCTGTAGACGTGCGGTGGTCAGAAGCGGAGGCGCACCAACTCCAGGGCTACGCGACCGTCCGTGGTCGCGCCAACGGCCGGCGGAAGCCAGGTCGGGCCCGCTTGTTGGCCGATCTGGCCACCGACGCCAGCCGCCTCGGCGTTTCTCCGCTTGGCATTGATGTACCCCTCGATGGCCGCCCCGATGGTGATCGCGGCCGCCGTCACCAGACCCGGCACGAGCAATGGCTGGGTCGAGGTCTGGTCGATGACCTGTCCTGGAGGGCAGGGGTTGGCCGGCGTCGCGCAGATGATCTCGGTCTCGGTATAGGCGATGCCGAATCCAGCCGCGGCGGCCGCCAGGGTGAGGACCGTCAACCCTCCCACGGGCCTGTCGGTGTGGAACTGCCCGAAGCCAGGGATGAAGGCGCCGGCGACAAGCGCGGTCGTCGGATTGTAGACGGCGGGAGGACTCCTGAGCGTCCCGATTCGCTCCAGCACCTGATCGGCATCGGACGCGTCTGGAGCCAGGTCCAGGTACCGGCGGAAGTCCTCGATGGCCAGCTCGTACCGGCGCTCCGCCGAGTACGCGAGCGCCCGATTGTAGTAGGCGAGCGCCATGTTCGGCTCGGCGGTGAGCGCCATCGTGAACTCACGCCCGGCCTCGTCCATGTCGTCCCCGTCGAAGGCGTCCACCCCCCGGGCGAACGCGAGCTGGGCCTGCGGAGACAAGGGCGTGTCCGGCGGGTTCAACTCGAGCACGGTCGCGCGCACGTCCTGTGCGTCGGGCGAGCCGGGGGCCAGCACCAGGAATTTGCAGTAGGCGATTACGGCGTCCGAGTCGCGGCCGAGGGCCTCATAGGTGCGGGCCAGCTCGTAGGCGATCCCATCGTCCGTGGGGTCGAGGCCCGCTGCGCGCTCCAGGAAGTCGCGAGCTCCCTCCTGGTCGCCCAGGATCGCCGCTTGCGTCGCCGCCGCAGCGAGGCGGTCGGCTTCCTCGCCGTCGGCATCGGAGGGGGGCACCGGAGCGAAGCTCGGCAGCACGGCGCACCCACCGGGACTGGGGTCCGGCAGCGCACGCTTCAGCGACAGCTCCTGGCCCTGCAGCGGTCCAGCCAGGATGGTCAGAGCCAACATCACGCTGAGGCGCCCGCACAGCCCCGGGACAGCTCCCCGCCACCGGCTCATGTGAAAGAACCTGCCCAACCACCCTCCTGGCCGCGCGCGTCGTCGGATCGACGACCCGTGATCGAATCCTGCGCGGGTGCCAAGACCAGCACCCGTCGAGATGCCCCTGCAACCCAGCTCGGCGGCAGCGTCACTGGACAGCGATGCGCGGTGAAGTGTGCAGAAGTCGTGCCGCGATTCGACTGCGCGGTCCCGGCAGAGATCGGAAGACTGCGCCGCCACACTCGGGTTCTGATTGTGATCGGTGTCGTGAGGGAGCCAAGGCTTTCCTTGCCACGGGCAGATCGGGGCGCGTCAACGTATTCTGCCGCCGAGAAGCGACGCAAGCCGTTGCGTATCATCAGGGAGGCGGAGAGTATTTCCTTCCTCCCGAGCCTGAATCTCCAGGGGATCGCGCGCATGCACCCTCGTTTCCGTCTTGTCCGCTTCTATTCTATCGGCCTGTTGCTCGCGCTGGCCAAGCCTGGAGGGGGCCAGGAAGCGCTTCCCCCGCGGGCCGCCGTGCGCCTCCTGGTCGAGCCGCCCCAGATCTTCGTCGAGCGAGGGGAATCGGTGTCGGTGTCGGTGGTGGCCGTGGACGACGAGGGAAGCCCGATCCCCGGGGCAGCCGTTCGCTGGGCCGCACCCTGGGGCGCCGTGACGGTCTCGGACGGGCAGGTGCGGGGGATCCGGCCTGGCAGCTACGAGCTCGTGGTCACTGCCGTGCAGCAGGGGAGCGGCCCCCCTCCGTCGGCACGCGTTCCCGTGACGGTCCATTGGCCCCCCGTTGCGCGCGTGGAGGTCGCGGCGGAGGCAGGCCGTCTCTACGCGGGCACGACCCTGGCCTTGGCCGCCCGCGCCATCCTCGCGGACGGGACGACCCGACCGGATCTGACGGCGGTGTGGAGGGCGGCCGACGAATCGGTGGCAACGGTCGACCGCTTCGGTAACGTGACCGCACACGCGATCGGTAGGGCGACGCTCACCGCCGAGATCGAGGGGGTCCGGGGCGTCTGGAATATGGCCGTCGCCGCCTTTCCGGCAGTCGAGCTCGGGCTCGAAGGACATACGGACGATGAGGTCCGCACGGGCGATGTGGTCCGGCTCGTGGCGACGCCCCTCGGCCCGGGCGGCGACGTGGTGACCGACCTGCCCGTCACCTGGTCTCTGGCCTACCGGCCGCCTGACCGGGTCCTCGGTCCGGCTGCGCCCGGACAGGTGGAGGGCGGGCGCTTCGTGGCCGACCTGCCCGGAATCTACACGGTCATCGCGTCCACCGGCCCGCTGAGCCAACGGGCGACGCTCGAGGTCGTCGACCGCGACGTGGTCCGCCGCCTCGACGTCGTGGGTCAGGGGCAGGAGGACCGCGTGCGCACCACGGCCTTCTGGGTCTTCGAAGGGCTGGACGGGCGTGACTACGCCCTGACCGGATCGAAGCGATCCGGTGGCCACGCGTTCGTGTGGGACGTGACCGATCCGTCCGACATCTTCAAGACAGACTCGGTCCAGGTGGACGCCCGCTCCGTGAACGACGTCAAGGTCAGTCCGGACGCCCGGTATGCCACGGTAACCCGGGAAGGCGCGTCGAATCGGCGGAACGGACTGGTCATCCTCGACCTGGCCGATCCTGCGCACCCGGTGGTCGCCGCCGAGGTGGAAGAGGGGCTCACCGGCGGCGTGCACAACGCCTTCCCCACCGACAGCCACGTCTTCGCGCTGTCCGACGGGGACAAGTACGTCATCCTGGACGTGCGGGACATCTACGCACCCACCTTCACGAGCGAGTACGACCACCCCGACAGCCGCCTCCACGACGTCTGGGTACACGAGGGGATCGCCTACTCGGCGGAATGGGAGACCGGGGTGGTGGCGGTGGACGTGGGGAACGGCCGCTGGGGCGGCTCGATCGAAGAGCCGGTGTTCATCACCGCCTTCCCGGTTCCGGATGGGCGCACGCACGCCGTCTTCCCCTACGTGCAGGAGTCGACGGGCAAGCTCTACCTGTTCCTGGGCGACGAGATCATGAACCGGCGGGGACTGGCGTGGGAGGGCCCCGGCGCAAATCGGGGCTCGTATCGTGTGCCCTACGATCCGGCCACAGGCCTGGGTGGAATCCCCCTCGCCACGCGGGGTTACGTCCAGGTCGTGGACTTCACCGACCCCTCGAACCCGGAGATGGTGGCGCGCTACGAGGTGAGCGAGTTCGGGACCCACAATATCTGGGTGGAGGATGACGTGCTCTATCAGGCCTACTACGAGGGCGGGCTGAGGGTCGTGGACGTGTCGGGCGAGCTCAAGGGCAACCTCTACAGCCAGGGTCGAGAGATCGCCGTCTACAAGCCCTTCGACCCGATGGGGTACGTCCCCAACTCGCCCATGGTGTGGGACGCCAAGCCGTACAAGGGCCATGTGTTCTTCTCGGACACCAACAGCGGCCTGTGGGCCGTGAAGCTGGAGCCACGTGAGCCCGCAGTGATGTGAGGCCGCTGCTCTTTGTCGCCTTCTGGGCATCGGGAGTCGCCGGCCTTCTCTACGAGCTCGCGTGGAGTCGGTACCTGGCCCTGTTCGTGGGCCACGCCGCGTACGCCCAGGTCCTTGTCATCTCGGTCTTCCTCGGAGGCCTGGCCGTGGGCTCTCTGGCGGTCGGAGATCGATCGAGGAGACTCCGGCGCCCCTTGGCGTGGTATGCCATGGCCGAGCTCGTGCTCTGCCTCGCGGGCCTCGCGTTTCATCCTGCTTTCCGAGGGATCACCGGACTCGCCTACGGAGCTTTGCTCCCCGCCCTCGGATCTCCGGCCCTGGCGGGCGCGGTCCAGTGGGGCGTAGCCGTTCTCCTGATCCTGCCTCAGTCGGTCCTCCTGGGCACCACGTTCCCCCTCATGGCCGCCGGTGCGCTGCGCCTCGATCCTGGGGGCGCCGGAAAGACCGTGGCCCTGCTCTATTTCGTGAACAGCCTCGGCGGGGCGGTGGGCGTGATCCTGGGTGGGTTCGTCCTCATTGCCTGGGCGGGGCTGCCCGGAGCCGTGCTCGGAGCGGCGGCCCTGAACGCCCTGGCGGCCGGCATCGCGCTCTGGGTGAGCCGGCGAGCACCGGACCGACCCTCCGCGGCGGAACAGCTCGAGCGGCAGGCCACGGAGGACAGCCCTTGGACCCTTCCTGATCGGGTGACCGTGAGAGAGCTCTGGTCGGTGCTCCTGGGCCTGAGCTTCTTCACCGCCCTGGCGTCCTTCGTCTACGAGATCGGGTGGATCCGCATGCTGTCCCTCGTCATGGGCAGCGCCACCCACTCGTTCGAGATCATGCTGTCGGCGTTCATCCTGGGCCTCGCCATCGGCTCGTGGTGGATCCGACATGCGGTCGACCGCTCGACCCGACCGCTGCGTCTCCTGGGCTGGATCCAGCTGTGCATGGGTCTGACGGCCTTGGCCACGCTACCGGTCTACGAGGGCATGTTCGACGTCATGGCCGTACTGGTCCGAACTCTCCCCGAGCGAGAGGGCGCCTACGCGCTCTTTTCCCTCTCGCGCTACGGCATCGCGCTCGTCGTCATGCTGCCCTCCACCATCTGTGCCGGGATGACCTTGCCCCTGATCACGGGGACGCTGCTTCACGCCGGCGCTGGTGAACGATCCCTGGGATGGGTGTACGGGGTCAACACGCTGGGGTCGGTGGTGGGGGTGGGCTTGGCCGGCCTTCTGCTCCTCCCCTCCCTGGGGCTGGAGAGAATGCTCGTCGCCGGGGCGTCCCTGGATATGATCCTGGGTGTGGCACTCATGGCCTACGCAGCTCGGGCAGGGTGGGGCGTCCGCCGTCGCGTGGTCCCACTGGCGGTCGCCGTGGGAGCCGGTGCCGCGGCCCTGATCCTCTCGACCGTGCGCTTCGACCAGGCCATCCTCACCAGCGGAGTCTTCCGGTACGGTGCGGTCCCGGACCCTGGTGACCGGGCCATGCTCTTCTACCGAGACGGCCGGACCGCCACCGTCGCGGTCCATCGGGAGAGCTCGGGGCTGACCGTGCAGAGCACCAACGGCAAGCCCGACGCGTCGCTCGGGGAGCGTTGGCTGCGGTCGGTAAGCCAGGATCTGGAGCGAGCCCCCATCTACTGGCAGGACGAAGCTACGCAGGTCCTGGCTGCCGTGGCGATCATGGCGCATGCGCCCGCAGCGCGGTCGGCCGCCATGGTGGGGCACGGCTCGGGGATCACGGGCCACTACCTGTTGGCCAAGCCCGATCTCGAGCGGCTGGTGACCATCGAGATCGAGCCCGAGATGATCCGGGGCTCCAGGCTCTACTACCCCGCCAACCGAAGGGTCTTCGACGATCCTCGCTCCGTCGTCGTGATCGCCGATGCCAAGGCCTACTTCTCGCACCGACAGGAGCGCTATGACCTGATCGTGTCGGAGCCCTCGAACCCGTGGGTCAGCGGAACCGCGAGCCTGTTCACCGTCGAGTTCTACCAGCGAGTGGGCGACTACCTCACCGACGATGGCGTGTTCGGCCAATGGTTTCAGCTCTACGAGATGACCGACGAGGCCGCTGTGAGCGTCTTGGCCGCACTTCATCAGAGCTTCCGGCACTACCGAGCGTTCCTCGTGGGAGACACCGATCTCATGGTGATCGCCACCAACGCCGACCGGCTCCCGGATCCGGACTGGGAGGTGGCGCGTTACCCGGCGCTCCTTCAGGACCTGAGTCACGTCCACCCGCTCGACCCGGTCCACCTGGACGCGATTCGGGTGTTCGACTCGGAGACGCTGGACCCGGTCCTTTCGGCAGGCCCCCTACCCAACTCCGACTACTTCCCGCGCCTGGACCTGGCTGCCGAGCGAAGCCGCTTCCTGGACAGCTTCGCATCCGGTTTCTACGGATTCTGCGAAGACCGCTTCGACGTCGTGGCCGCCCTGGAAGGCCGCCGCGCGGACTTCGCGCCGTACGCCCCGGTGCCCGCCTGGGGCATCACCCAGATGCGGGCACGGGCCCTGGGCGCCTGGCTCCGAGACGACGGCTGGCTGGAGAGCCGCCGGGACAACGCCCCCGCCGATGAGTACGCTCGGGCCGGCCAGCGATACGGCGCACTGTTGCTGGGTATGGACGGCGAAGGCCGTCCAGCGAGCTGGAGGAGCTGGACCCGGTCCTTCCTGGTGGTCGAGGAAAGCCTGCACCGGGGGACGGCGGGGGTGGCCGATTCCCTCCTCTACGGACGCGCTCGAGACTATGTGGAGGCGGCAGACGCCCCCCCTGAAGTCCGGGCCGTGGTGGAGTACATGTACGGGCTCGCAGCCTGGGATTTCGCGACTGCGGCGAGCGCGGCCGACCTCTTGATCCCCGCCGTGACCGACGGCGAAGGCTGGATCGACGCTGAGCTACTCCTGGACGGATCGGTGGTCTCGTACCTCGCCGTGGGAGACCCGCGCCGAGCCGGCCAGGCCCTCGAGCGGCTTCTCCCCGTCACTGATCGCAACGCTGACGACTTCCGGACCGCGCTGCTCGGGGCCTACGTGAACCGGGCGCTGGTGCCGGGAGCGGCCCGACCCTGAGGCCCATCCGGGTGAAGGCGTGGCCTACTCTTTGACGCTCTTGAAGACCACCGCGGGCGCGAAGCGAAGATGGTCGAAGTCCCGGAAGCTCATCGGCTGCTCGGTGTGGAAACGTGTGACAGGCTCGTCCGGATCCGCCTTCCGGCTCGAGGCCCACACCCGCACGCGGATCCACCGCAGGAAACGGTCCACGGGAGACAGCAGCTTGCGTCTGAGCGGCCTGCTCCCGATCGGGAGCAGGGCCCCGTACAACGTGTACGTCAGGTTCTGCGCCCCCCGAAACCAGACCGGGCGTAGGCCGGCATCCTTCATCAGGACGGAGAGCGCCTGATGAGTCATGTGGAAGTACGAGTTGTGAAAGGCCTTGAGGAAGGCCGCCGATCCGATGCACCACCCCCCGGGCCGGAGGACCCTGGCCATCTCGTTCATGGCGATCCAGGGGTGACGGAGGTGCTCCAGCACCTGCATCGACAAGACGACGTCGAAACGTTCGTCCTGCAGAGGGAGATTGTGGGCGTCCGCGAGGAAGTCGGTGCCAACGGACCTCCGGACGTCGAACGCGGTGACATGGAAGCCGAGCGTCTCGAGAGACGGCCGCTCTCCGCCATCCCCACACCCGACGAGGAGGATTCGTGGGTGCTGCGCCGGATCGGGCAGGATCTCCTCGATCCGGTACTCGTTCCAGTGATACGCGCCGCCCGACCGTGACGAGGCGTCCGCGGTGAGCGGGGGACGGCGCCGGTCATCTTGCAGGAAGCCGTCGATGTCCTCGGGCTGGAACAGAAACGGCACGCCCTCGATCACTGGATAGCGGCTGCTGCACGACGTGCACGTCAGCTCATCGCCTTTGACCTCCAGACGCGACTGCCGGCAAGCCGGGCAGTGATAGACGTCCAGCAAGTCCGGCGTGCGGAGGGGAGTGCCTGTTGCGGGAAGGCCTGCCACGCGACCACGGGTTGGGGAATCAGTGCCTGTGCTCGGGATTGTCGACCTGGCCTGTTGGAAATGCAAGCGGCGCGTCCGAGCCGGCTTGCAAGCACTTCCGCAGCACCGCCCACTCCTCTCTCCCGAGCTGGTAGGGACGGATCGGCGTGTCGGCCGCCCGGAAGCTCGTGCTCCCCGATCCTGCCTGGGCGTCCCTCCGAGGCCTACCTGGGGAGTCGCGACAGGTCCCGGTATTTCTCGAAGAGGGCCTTCTGACGTGTGTCTGGGGAGATCTCCTGACCCTCGATGAACACGTGTCGGGCGGCGGTGGTCAGCTCCAGAGGGTCGCCGCTCCACACCACCACGTCGGCGACCCGCCCCGGCTCGATGGTCCCGACGCGATCTTCGACGCCCCAGATCTGGGCCGGCCTCAAGGTGATCGCTTCCAGCGCGGCATCCCACGGCATTCCGTGAGCGACAGCCATGCCGGCGGCGTGCTTGATGTTGCGGGAGTTGTGCGAATCGAAGCTCGCGATGGCCAGCGTCACGCCGGCAGCATGCAGTCGGGCGGCGTTCTCGTAGGTCGCCGCGAGACTCGCGAAGCCTGGCAGGTTGACGAGAGGGTTCACCAGAACCGGCACGCGCGCCGAAGCGATCTCCGTGGCCACGGTCCACCCCTCTTGAACGCCGCTCAGGACCAGATCCAGCTCGAGTTCCTCTGCGAGGCGCAACGCGGCCTGGATGTCGCTGGCACGGTGGACCTCGAGCACGAGGGGTATGTCCGTGTTGGCCACGAGCACGAGGGCCTCGAGGTCCATGCGGCTGAGCGCGTAGCCCCGACGGTTCCCCTGGGCGAAGGCGTCACGGTTCGCGGCGTAGTCGCGGGCGTCCTGGATGGCCTCCCGCAGCTGTTGAATGGCCGCGCTGCGGGCGCCTCCAGCCATGCTCGCGCCCGCTTCGCCCAACGAGGCGAACATGGCGACGGGGTTCTCCATCAGCATCGCCGTCACGGGGCCAGGGCCCAGATCAATGAGAACGCCCTGCCCGGCAATGAGCGACGCGCCATTGCTCGGCGCCACGATTGCCCGGGTGATCCCCTCGACCCTGGTGACGGGGATCAGGGTGGACGCGGGGTTGATCCCGTCCACCGGGTTGAAGCTGGCCGTGATGCGTTCGTCGGACGTGGTGCGGTCCACCGTGCCCTCCGCCGAGAGGCCGATCTCCACCAGGCCCAACTGCGTCCACGAGTCGAACAGACCCGGGGTGACGACCAGACCGGTACCGTCGATG
>JBDHHQ010000139.1:0-10510 GCA_039589315.1 Gemmatimonadota bacterium | reverse complement strand
GATCAGCCAGGCACTGGAGAAGCTCACCCTCAACTTCGCCGAGAGTGAGGACAGGGAGCTGGTCGAGGTCGCCGAGCGCATGTACGCGCGGGAGAAGGGGCTCACGGCATGGCGCACCCGACAGTCCCTGGGCGACCGATTGCCACGGCTTCGGCAATTCGCCCGGGGGCTGGCCTGGCTGCGGGCCAACGACCCGGAGCGGCATCGCCGCGTGACCGACGCCGTACGCCGATACGCGAAGCTGCTCGGGGTCCTGGGCGCCGGCGACGCCGAGATCCCCCGGCGCTACCGCACTCGCAAGGTCCTCTGGTACATCGTCACCAAGGGCATCGTCCTCGGTCTCACGATGCCGGTGGCGCTGGCCGGAATCGTTCTGTGGTGGATTCCGTACCACCTTCCCCGGCTGGCCGTGGGGCGCATGCGCCCGGCATACGAGGCCGTGTCGACCATAAAGCTGGCCACCGTCATCCTGGCGTTCCCGGCGTTCCTGGCCGGGTACACCGCGATCGCCTGGTGGCTGGGCGGCACCTGGTGGGCCCTGGGCGTCGGTCTCGGGGCCGCCATCTGTGGGCTGGTGACGTGGTGGTGGAAGCTTCGTTGGGACGACGCTCGTGAGGACGTGGGCGGAGTTCGACGAGCTGGCCGGGCTGCTGGCCGCCGAGACCGGTGAGGGAGCCGGGTCCTCGTGGAACCGGTGACGCGCTGGCGCCGATTGAGTCACCGACGTCCGCCCCGGGGTGCGCTGGTCCTGGTCCTCGAGCTGGGGGCGTAGGGGGCAAGGCGACCGCTGGCGGCGTCAGGGCGACCTGACAGCCAGGGACCCAGAGGGCAAGGGCAGCCGAGGGGACGGAGCGGCGGCCGGCCGCGAAGCCGAGTGGTCCGGACGAGTTGCTCCCGGATGAAGCGAACGCTATAAGATCCCGCCCCAGGGGGCGGATCGGGACTGGTGTCTCGACTGGTCTTCAAAACCAGCTTGTCCGGCTAAAACCCGGATAGGTGGGTTCGATTCCCACACGCTCCCGCCAGCTTACGGGAGAAGGGCGGGCAACCGGTTGCGCGGGTTGTCCGCCCTGTTCTGCGTGGGGCCGTGAGCCTCCGGATGCAAGCCAGAGGTCAAGGAACCGTTGCGCGTGGGCAACGGCACTGTTGCGCGACATCGCTATTGCGGGATGGGGTGCGACCGGTGAACTGTTGCGGCAGCGATTCGTCGCCCCCCCATCTCGGATTCGCACCGAGCAAGAAGCGGTTCAGCCTGATCGACCCTGATACGTAGTACGCGCGTCACGTGGTCTCCCCGAGGCCACGACCGCGGTGTACCGGCCAGATGGATGCTCTTCCCGGCCCGGCCCGCCCCCGGTCGTTCACACGTACAACTGGTTGTCCCCAAAGCCGAGGCTTGAAGACATGTCCCTCCGCCCCTCACGCATCGCCATCGTGGCCCTGTCGCTGTTGCTCGCGACGTGCACCAACGACTCCAGTGTCACGCCGCCCCTCGACGACATCGACGTCACCTTCGACATCGGCGACGGTGCGAACAGCGGCCCGGTCGACGGCTTCTACTGGCTGTCGCCGACGGTCAAGAAGAGCCAGAAGAACTTCGACGACCCGTTCGATCCCAACCTCCTGTCGCTCAACCCGACGATCGAGATCTGCAAGATCAACGGTGGTACGGGTGAGGGGTTCGAAGCGTGCGAAGGCTATCCATCCCACACAGCCATCCGCACCCTCAGCAGCGCCTCCCACCCCGAGATCATCCGGCTCGACGCCGACAAGGAGGACTATTCGGTCACCTGGCAGAGCACGAACGGCGGCGACATCCAGATCGGGATGACCTACCGGGCGGTGCTGAGCGTGGTCGGCGTCGTGCTCGGATGGGTGGATCTGGAAGCTGTGGCGAAGCAGAGGGACCTGAAGGATGTGGGGCCGGGCTTCAGCGGGTTCGTGGTCGACAACAACTACCTGTTCAAGTGGCGGGTCGAGACGGGGATCGCGGGTGCGGTTGTCGTCACGCCTCCGGGCGCGATGATCTTCGACGCCGACACGCCGGGCGAGTCGGTCGCCTACACGGCGACGGTCACGGACCTGTACGCCAATCCGCTCCCCGGTGTGGACGTCGGCTGGGAGAGCAGCCATCCGGCCAACGCGGATGTGGACCCGGCCACCACGGGTCCCACCGATGGGTTGGGGCAGTCCACCACCACGGCCAGTTCGGACGGGCTCACGCCGGTCGTGGCGAACACCAACGTGACCATCACGGCGACAGTAGGGGCGGCGTCCGGTTCGGAGACACTCATCGTCAAGCCGTCCCTCGGCACGCTCAAGGTGATCAAGGACTCGGGGTCGGACGGGACGTTCGACTTCACGGGCTCGGGCGGAATCGGCGGCGCCTTCCAGATCAGCACCGCGGGCGCGCCGGTAGCCACGGGCATGCAGAGCTTCAGTCTGCTCGTCACCACCACGTATGACGTCAGCGAGACGCTCAATCCCGACTTCGACTTCGTGAGCGCGACCTGCTTACTGGAGGGTGGCGGGGGCACAGGCTCCGGCGGGTCAGCGGTCACGGGCATCGTGGTCGAGCCGGGCAAGACGACCACCTGCACGTTCGTCAACGCACAGAAGCCGGGCGCGCTCAAGGTGATCAAGAACTCCGACGCCGACGGCAGCTTCGACTTCAGCGCAACCAGCGGCATCGGCGCATTCCAGCTCAACACCACGGGCCAGCCGGCGGCGACGGACATGCAGACGTTCAGCGGTCTGGACGCCACAGTTGACGTCGACCTCACCGAGACACCGAATCCCGCCTTCGACTTCGTCAGTGCGGTCTGCCTCAAGCAAGGCGGCGGAGCGACGGGCGCGGGTGGCCCATCCGTCACGGGCATCGACATCGAGCCGGGCAAGACCACGACCTGCACGTTCACCAACATGCAGAAGCTGGGTTCGCTCAAGGTGGTCAAGAACTCGGATGTCAACGGGGGCTTCGACTTTACCAGTGACCTGGGCGCCTTCACGCTCAACACCGTGGGCGGAGGCCCGTCGACGGCGATGCAGACGTTCGGGTCGCTCAACCCGAACGTGACCTATAGCGTGACTGAGACGCTCAATCCCGAGTTCAACTTCGGGAGCGCTTCGTGCGTGCTCGAGGGCGGCGGACCCACGGGCACGCCGGGCGGCACGTCCGTCACGGGCATCGTGATCGAGGGCGGCAAGACCACCACCTGTACGTTCACGAACACGGTCAAGCCCGGTTCGCTCAAGGTGGTCAAGAACTCGGGCGCCGACGGGAGCTTCGACTTCACTGGCGATCTGGGCAACTTCACGCTGAACACGACCGGCGCGCCGGCGGCGACTGCCATGCAGACGTTCGGTAGCCTGGACGCGTCGATGACGTTCGACATCACGGAATCCGCGAATGTGGACTTCGATTTCGTGTCGGTGGCCTGCACGCTCCAGGGCGGTGGCGCGACCGGCACGCCGGGCGCGAGCACGGTGACCGGCGTCGGTGTCGAGCCAGGCAAGACCACCACCTGTACGTTCACGAACCAGATCCAGCCGGGTTCGCTCACGGTGATCAAGAACTCTGACGCGGACGCGACATTCAACTTCACCGGCACGGGTGCGGTGGGAGCGTTCGCGCTCACCACGGTGGGTGCCCCGAGCTCGACGGATCAGACCACGTTCAACAGTCTGGACGCCGCGGTCACGTACGACCTGACCGAGACGCTCAATCCGGCGTTCGACTTAGACTTGGTGGGCTGCACGCTTCAGGGCGGCGGCGGCACGGGGACCCCGAACGCCACTGGGGTGACCGGGGTCGCTCTCGAGGCAGGGAAGACCACCACCTGTACGTTCACCAACTCGCTCAGGGTCGACGCGATCGACGACAGTTACAATGCGAGCGGCAACATCGCCATCGCCATCCCGGACGGTCCGACCGATGTCGTTGAGAACAACGACATCGCGCCCGCCGGGAGCGTCGTGAGTGGAGTCCAGGGGTCGTCGGCGAACGTCGGGGTTTCGACCGCTACCACCAACGGTGGATCGGTCGTCCTGCTGGCGAACGGAAGCTTCACGTACGAACCGCCCCCCGGTTTCGAGGGGACGGACAATTTCACCTATACGCTCAGCAACGCGGGAACGACCAAGACCGACGCCGCTACCGTGTTCATCTCGATCACCGACATGGTCTGGTTCATCGATGGCAGTGGGACAGGCGCCAACACGGGGACGTTCAGCAACCCGTTCCAGTCGATCGCTGCGTTCAACTCCGCGAACAACCTCACTGGCGCCGTCCCCGATCCGAAGAACGGCGACCTCATCTCGCTGGCGAGCGGCGCCTACAACGAGGCCGATGGAATCAACCTGCGCCCGGACCAGGTGCTGATCGGGGCAGGCGTTGCGTTCGGTCCGGCAACGGCCGGGATCTTCACGCCCGCTGCCAACAGCGTTGCGGCCTACCAGACGTTCGCGGGTGGCACGGGCACCGCACCGACGATCACGGCCAGCGCCGGCAACGGCATCGATCTGGCCACCGGCAACACCGTCAGGGGTCTCGATATCGGCAATACGAGCGGGACCGGAATCGCGGACGCCGGCAGTACCGTCGGTACGCTGACGATCGACGACGTGTCGATCACCGGCACCGGCCGGGGCTTCGAGGCCAACAACGGAGGCTTCCTTGCGGTGGCCTTCGATGAGCTGAGCAGCTCGAACGCTCAGGGCATCGACATCAACGGCACCACCGGCTCGTTCGACATCACCACGGGCACGATCAACAGCGGCGCCTCCAACGCCGTGAGCATCACGGGCGCACCGACGCTGACTCTGGGGGTCACGCTCCAGAGCGTGAGCTCCAGCGGTGGGTCTACTACCGGCATCAATCTGAGCACCGTCTCAGGCACCTTCCATGTCACGGGCACGGGTGCCTCCGGCTCCGGCGGCACGATCGCGAACAAGTCGTCTACGGACGGCATCCGACTGAACAGCACAGGAGGGCTGGTCCATCTCGAGGACATGGACATCCAGGACATCAGCCATCCGAACGACGGGTCTAACACGTCGACGGTTTTCCGCAGCGGCGCCGATGGCATTCACGGCGAGAACGTGAACGGTGGCTTGACGCTGGACGGGGTCAGGATCCGCCGGATCAGCGACAACGCCATCAACGGGTCGCTGTTCTCGGACGGCGTGAGTGCCACCAGCTGGGACGGCATACAAATCCTGAACAGCGTGCTCGAACTGACCAACCGGTTCGACGTCGCGAGCCGCGGCGACGACCAGGACGAGGGAATCGTAAGGATCCGGGGCCTCACCGGGACGGTGAGGATCATCGCCAGCACGATTCAGAATGGCGCCCGCGGCTTCGACGTGGAGACGCTAACCGGGGCCGGAACGATGGACATGACGGTCCAGCAGAGCGTGTTCAACCAGATCTACAAGGAGCTGCCGGGGCCGACGGTCAACGTGGGCATCCGAGGCATCAGCGTGGTGGTGTCGGGAAGCCATGACGGCGTCGTACGGATCGGTGATCCGGCGCAGGCGAGCGGAGCCCTCGGAAACGTGTTCACGAACAACGCGACCGCGTCGATCGCGGTCTTGGGTCAGACCGGCCACACGGGCGACATCGACGTGGTGATCTCACGTAACCAATTCATCGTGAACGATCACCTGGCATCGCAAGGGACCCCTGGGGACTTCAACTTCAACTTCCCGCAGGGTGGGGTAGCGCTCGTTCCGGACGGCGGCACCTTCGACGCGATCGTGTCTCACAATACGTTCGATCAGGTGATGCACGCGGCGGGAGGCTTCGGTCAGCTTACGATGGGATTCGACGGCGGCGTTTCCCAGGTACACGTGCACGACAACACCTTCACGCTGCCGTGGGACGCGGCACTCCATATGCGAGCAGACGGGAGTAGCGCGGGCACGGAGGTCCTCGTCGAGGACAACATCTACAACGACGGCACGGTCGGGAGCGGTTCGGACGCCCTTGGCGGCCCGTTCCCGTCGCCGTTCCAGGGCAACTTCGTGACCGTGCGCAACGGCGGTGTGCTGGATCTCACCTGGAGGGATGAGATCATGCCGCTGAACGACACGGGCAATGGCACGCCAATACCGCAGTCGTTCCGGGCGCAGACCCAGAATCAGGCCGGCAACGTGCTCAACCTGAGCCTGACCAACAACGCGGCGCCGAACGGCTACGACCTGATCCAGCAAGCGGGGACCTTCAATCTCTTTACCACCGGAAGCTGCGCGGGTCCACCGACCCCGCAATTCATTCTGAACACCAATGGCAACACGGGCGGCGGGGGCGCAGACGGTACGAGCCCACCCACGGTTTCCGTGTCGGGCACCATCACGTGCACGACCACCGCACCGGCGTTGCCGAGCATCACGATTCCGTAGGGATCGCGAATGGGATTCAGGTTCGAACTCCGAGGATGAGGCCGAAGAGAGGTTGGGTGGGCCGGGGGCGGAAAGCCGCTGCCAGCCCATCCAACCCCCAAGGGCCGGGACCCACCAAAGGAGCCAGCAAGAGAGCGCCGCTACAGAGGAGGTGACCACGAAGACGCGGTGAGACGTCTCATCGTCTCGCACAGCGGCCCCTGCCTCCAGGCGGGCGGCAGCATCCAGGAACCACACCACGGGCCACCCCCCCCGGGCCCTCACCATCAACTCTTACGGCAGTGAGAGGAGGACCGGATGTCGGAGCCCTTCCTGGCCGAGGTGAGAATCTTCGGCTTCAATTTCGCGCCGCGGGGCTGGGCGTTCTGCAACGGGCAGATCCTGCCCATCAACCAGAACCAGTCGCTCTATTCCCTGTTGGGCACCACCTACGGCGGAGATGGGCGGACGAGCTTCGCGCTGCCCGACCTGCGGGGCCGCACCCCCATCCACGTAGGCGCCTCTCCGGGTGGCAGCAATCACACGCTCGGCTCGAAGGGCGGCCAGGAGAACCAAGCGCTCACTGTGGCGGAGCTGCCTACGCACACCCACGGCATGATCGGCACCAGCGCGACGGCGAACGCGCCGGGTCCGGGCAACAACCTGCTGGCCCAGACGTCCACGGGCGTGGCCGAGATCTACAGCTCCGGCCCGTCAGCACTGAATCAACAAGCCAACAGCGGTGCAATAGGCAACCAGGGCGGCGGGCAAGGTCACGAGAACATGCAGCCGTACATCACGCTCACCTACTGCATCGCGCTGCAGGGGCTCTTCCCCTCGCGGAACTAGGAGGCGTCGAAATGTCTGAGCCCTTTGTAGGTGAGATCAGGATGTTCGCCGGAAACTTCGCTCCGCGGGGATGGGCGCTCTGTGACGGCCAACTGCTCGCGGTATCGCAGAACGACGCCCTCTTCTCGTTGCTGGGGACCATTTACGGGGGAGACGGAAGGACCACATTCGGGCTTCCCGACGTGCGGGGCCGCATCCCGATCCACCAGGGCCAGGGCCCCGGGTTGAGCCCGCGTAACCTGGGCTCGAAAGGAGGCGCGGAAAAGGTCACGCTCACGCCGACGACGCTTCCGTCGCACACCCATGCCTGGGATGTGGCCAACGCCAACGCCGCGAATCGGAGCCCGACAGGCAACGGTCTGGCCCAGGCTCTCAACACCGACTACTGCGACGACAGCCCGAGCTTCACACCGATGGCGAGCAACATGGTCGCGAACACGGGGGGCTCGCAGTCCCACGACAATCTGATGCCATTCCAGTGCATCAACTACATCATCGCGCTGTTCGGCATCTACCCCTCGCGCCAGTAGGAGACGGGCCATGTCAGAACCATTCATTGCCGAGGTCAAGATCTTCGCAGGCAACTTCGCGCCTCGCGGCTGGGCCTTCTGCAACGGTCAGCTCCTGCCCATCTCACAGAACACGGCGTTGTTCTCCCTGATCGGCACCACCTACGGCGGCGACGGCCGCACGACGACAGCGCTGCCGAACCTGCAGGGACGGGCGGTCATGCACCCGGGGCGGGGCCCGGGCCTGACCAGCCGCCGGCTGGGGCAGACGGGCGGCACCGAGACGGTGACCCTCTCGGAGGCACAGATGGCGTCCCATACCCACGCTGCCCAGGGATCCACGAATCCTGGGAACCAACGCACCCCGGTCGGGAATGCGGTCGCCACGGGAGGAGGCAGGGGCGTCAACTTCTACGCGTCTAGTACCTCGACGCCAACGGGGACCCTCGAAAAGCTGGGGAACGCCGGCGCCAGTCAGGCTCACAACAACATGCAGCCGTTTCTGACCCTGAACTACATCATCGCGCTGGTCGGTCTATACCCGAGCCGGAGCTAATCGGGAGGTGCCCTACATCAAATCCCGCGTTCCCGTCGGCGAATCCGGCGACTGGATCGTGGAGAGGTTCGTGGTCGGCGAGCCGGGCCGCTCGGACACCCCCCCGGACCCGTTCAAGTCACGGCCGGGGCGCTACACGCGTCTGAGACACGCTCATGAGGTCTTCATGACGGACCTGTACTATGAGTGGTGGACGCAGCGGAAGGGAATCCTGGAAGCGTGTCGGCGGGGAGGACGGGTGATGGTCACGGGCCTGGGGCTCGGTCTGGTGGTGGAGTCCATGCTGGGCGACCCTGACGGGGCCGTCGAGCATGTCACCGTGGTCGAGCTGTCACCCGACGTCATTCGCTTGGTGGGGCCCCACCTGATCGAGCGCTTCGGCCCACGGCTGGAGATCGTCGAGGGCGACGCCTTCCGTTGGGACCCACCTCCCGGGGCCCACTACACGGTGGGATGGCACGACATCTGGTCCAATCCGGCGGACGAGCGCGCCGTGCCGGAGATGGAACGGCTCGAACGACGTTTCGATGCCTATTGCGACTGGCAGGGCTGCTGGCCGCGGGAACACCAGGAGGCGGAATCATCAGGGCCGGTGGAGCTCGGATCGACGAACGGCTCTGCGCCGGGACTGTGCACCACCACAGCAGGGTAGGGCGAATGGGATCCGAGCTCTCGCTTCGCCCGGCGCAGCCAGCCGACGAGACCTTCCTCCGGCGGGTCTACGCGAGCACTCGCGCGGACGAGCTGGCCATGGTGCCGTGGACGCCGGAAGAGAAGGCGGCCTTCCTCGACATGCAGTTCACGGCCCAGAAGACCGACTACCGGGCCCGCTTCCCCCGGAGCGAGCACTCGATCGTCTTGGTCGACGAGGTCGAGGTGGGACGGGTGTGGATCGATCGTGGCGAGGACGAGATGAGGCTGATCGACATCGCTCTGCTTCCGGAGCGGCGCAACAGCGGAACGGGCACCACCTTGCTCCGCCGCCTGCAGGCCGAGGCATCTGCCGCCGATAGGCCGCTCCGGCACTCGGTCTACAAACAGAACACCGGGGCGCTCCGTTTCTACCAACGACTGGGCTTTCGGGTCGTCGAGGACTTCGAGACGTACGTACTGATGGAGTGGATTCCGGACCGAGTACCGGAATCCTCCACGATACGCGAACAACAACCAGGGAAGGCGGGCTCATGATGGCGAGCGGCAAGATGATCGAGGCCCGGTTGGACGCACCGGCCGTGGTGCACATACCGGCGGAAGAGACCGTGCAGGTCGACGTGCTATGCCGGCTCCACAACGCGGCGGAGCACGATTGGGTCGTGGGTGCGAGCCACCCCGACGACGTCCACAACTGGCATGTGCTGGGCGAGAACCACCGCGAGGTCATGCGTCCGCCTCCGATCAAGCCCGAGAAGCCGGGCAAGGACGATCCCCACCCCTACGTCTCGCAGGCGGTCGGGGCCGGGCGCTCACTCAACGTCCCGCAGACCCTCACCTTGAGCACGCAGCGCCTGAAGCCGGGCAAGACGTACACGATCCGCTACGAGTTCTGGGGAGAGATCGCGGAAGCCACCTTCGTGGCCGTGCCCTCACACGAGCCGCCTCCGGTCGTGAAGAAGAAGCGGACCGTGAAGAGCAAGACGGCGTCTACGACCAAGGCCGCGGCAAACACGAAGACGACGACGAAGGCCGCAACACGCAAACGGGTGTGAAGGCGCTGACGACGCGAGCACGACAACACAGGCGGCAGGACGCGACCCTCGGTCACGGACGTGTCCTCGCTCGGTCCGGCGCCGCCGTCACCGGAACGGAGCGAGAGCCGTGGATCTAGGTGAGGTGACGCACGGGCACTTCGCGGAGCTGATCGGCCAGGTCTTTCGCGTGGACCTCGGCGAGGGCGAAGAGCTCGAGCTGGAGCTCGCCGAGGCGGAGAAGATGAAGGGAGACCGGCCGGACAGCGCCTTTTCGCTGCTGTTCAAAGGGCCACGTGAGCGTTTCCTCGAGCAGCACGTCTACGAGCTCGAGCACGGGTCACTGGGCCGTCTCCCCATCTTCCTGGTGCCGATCAGCGAGAAGCAGGACGGCTTCGTGTACGAGGCCGTGTTCACCCGGATGGAGCGCGAGGAAGAGTAGGCGGGATCGCCTCGTCGCAGCCCTCGCAGGGTTGCATCGCTGACCGGATCCCTGGCACTCTCGTTGAGTTGGCCTCGCCTATTGATCT
>JBDHHQ010000138.1:0-9930 GCA_039589315.1 Gemmatimonadota bacterium | reverse complement strand
CTGCCCGAGCGGAATTGGAGGACTTTCTGGAGTCCTCGGCCATCGAAACCCGAGTCGAAGCACGGCTGTTGATGGGTGACACATACGTCTGGGAGGGAGCGCTGGACGAGGGGACGGCAAGGTACGAGGCAGCAGATCGGGAGGCAGTCGAGTCGCAACGACAGGACCTGAGGCTGCGGCCTCTCACCGAGCTCGTCCGCGTGTACCTCGATCAGAAGCGATTCGCGGACGCCGATTCCGTGATGATCCGGGTCAAAAGCGTGGATCCGAGTTACCCGTTCGGCTTCACGGTACGCTTCGAGACCCTGGCCGCGGCTGGCGACCGGGAAGGCCTGGCGGCCCTGCGTGACGAAGTCGAGGAGTTCTACGCCTCGGATCCGGACCGCCGTCTGCTCGTGGGAGAGATGGTTGGACGGACCGAGATCCGCCTGGCGTTCGAGCGAGGTGACTACGAGCAGGTCCTCGAGATCGCGGAGTCCATGGGAACGGTCCCGGCCGGTAGCCTGTACGGTTGGCCCCTCATGCGCTCCATGCTTTCGCTCGGGCAAGCGGAGGCGGTGCTGGATGTGGTGCGTTCGCACCTCCGACCGGACATCTTCGACCGTCCCGCTCGCTTGAGTCCCCTACCTTACCGGCGGCTCCAGTACCTCGAGGGCCGAGCCCTCGAAGCGGTAGGCGACACAGCGGGCGCAGTGGCCGCGTACGAGGCGTTCATCGAAGGCTTCGGAGACGGGGTAGCGAAGGTGCCGTTCGTGGCCGACGCCCCCGAGCGCTTGCGGTTGCTGCGCTCCACGCGGTAGGGAGCGATCGACGAGCCGCCCCGGGCGGGCCCCCCGCGCCCTCCTACGGTCACGCTCGCACAGCCCAACCTTCGACGAAGGAACTGCGTCATGCCTCGAAGCCGCGATGGGCGGTCCGTGCGCTCGTATCGCTCCTGGTGGTCCTTGGCCGCCTTTGCCCTTCTCGTCCTCGCCACCCCCTCGGCGGCGCAAGTGGAGGTCGACTGGGCGGAGCATCACGACCACGAGGCCGTGACGGACCTCGTCCACCGGTGGGCCCGGGCATACCCGGAGCTCGTCTCGGTGGAGTCCCTCGGAAAGAGCGTCCAGGGGAGGGACCTCTGGCTCCTCACGCTGACGGACCGGACCACGGGGCCCGCCCACGAGAAGCCGGCCGTCTGGATCGATGGCCATTCCGACGGCGGCGAGGTTCTGTCCCGTGAGGTGGCCCTCTACCTGATCGGCTATCTCCTGGACAACGCGGGGCACCCGCGCATCGCTCGCATCCTCGACACCCGCACGCTCTACATCGAACCCAACGCGAACCCCGACCCTGGCGAACAGGTGACGCAGCCTCCCGTTGCCGGTGTGTTCCAGGGCATCTCCCGGACGGGATACCTGTATCCGTGGGACGGCGACGGGGACGGCACGGCCGACGAGGACCCTCCGGAGGACATCGACGGCGACGGCCTGACCCTGTCGATGCGGCAGGTCACTCCCGACGGCGACTGGAAGGCCCACCCGCGGGACCCGCGCCTCCTGGTGCGGCGCAGTCCCGAAGACGGCCCGGGCGACGGACCGTACTACCGCTCGTACGAGGCGGAGGGGATCGACAACGACGGCGACGGACGCATCAACGAGGACTGGCTCGGCGGCTTCGACTCGAACCGCATGTACCCGGTCAACTGGCGCATGGACTGGGCCCAGGAGGGTGCCCCACCGTACCCGCTCTTCACCCCGGAACCGAAGGCCCTCGTCGATGCGGTCCTGGCCCGGCCCAACGTAGGTGCTCTCATCTCTCTTCACACGTCGGGCGTGTTCCCCGGCGGTACGCTGTGGCAGCCCCCGGCGTCCCAGTTCCCCACCGAGTTCCTCCGTTACGACGTGGGCTATCTGTACCCGACTTTCGGGGCGAAGTACGAGGAGGTCATGCGCCGCGCCGAGTATCCCTACTCCCGGGCCACGGCAGCAAACGTGCGGGAGCGCGAGCCCAGGGGCGAGATCCCGGCGACGCTCATCGACTGGGGCTTCATCAACCAGGGAATGTTGGCGTGGACGCCCGAGATCTGGGCTCGCGGGGCCTTCGACTACGACGGTGACGGCTCCGTGAGCCCTCTGGAGACGATGCGCTGGAACGAGGAGGAGTGGGGCGGCCGCCTGTTCGTGCCCTGGAATCCGTTCGACCACCCGCAGCTCGGTCGGATCGAGATCGGGGGATGGCGCAACGACTTCGACGCCCACGGAATCACCCCACCCGAGGGATTTCGCTACCGAGCCGAGCAGATCCTGCCCTGGTTCCTCTTCGTCCTCGAGTCGACGCCGCTCCTCGTCCTGGGCGATGTTCGCGCCGAGCGGATATCCGAGGGCCTGTACCGCGTGACCGCGGTCGTCCGCAACGAAGGCTTCCTGGACACTTCGGTCACCGAGCGTGCTGCCAGCCTTCACGCGCGCCGGAACGTGGAGACCGACGACCCGACCTGGATTCCCCTTGCCGCAGGGGTTGTCGCCGAGGCCACGGTGGAGGGCGGGACGCTGGCGAGCGAGGCCAGGATCCTCCTGGGCCACCTCAAAGGAAGGAATGACGGGGATCGTTTCCGGGGCGCCGTCAGCCGCAAGTGGGCGCGCCAGGCCACCGTCGGTTGGGTGGTCAGGGGAGAGGCCGGAGCGCGCGTTTCGGTCACCGCCGGCGCACCCCGGGCCGGCGTGGCGCGGAGGGAGGTCATCCTGGGCGGAGAAACCGGAGGCGGCCGGGGCCAGCCTTGACGACCGAGGCGTGGGCTGCACCGCGAGCACGCCGAGGTCCCCTCCGAGGAGCGGTAGCGCGTCGGGCCGCAATGGGCCCATAGCTCTTCCTGATGGGACGGCAGATCTCGACTGGCCATGGGACCGCACCTGACGTTTGACGAGATTCTAATGCCGCGGTCGGAAGCTGCGCAAACTTGCCGGGGAGACATTATGGCCATAACTTCGAGTATGGCGAAGAAGACCATACGATCGACGTTCGCTCTCGACGCTGAGACCGTGGCCAACCTCGACCGGCTGGCCGCGAAGTGGGGCCTGTCGAAGTCGGAGACGTTACGTCGCATCGTTGAGACGGCCGCTCGCGTGGATGAGATCGATGCCTCCGCCGAGGCGATCGCGGCGCTGCGGGAGCTCCAGGATCGCCTCGCGCTGACACCGGAGAAGACCGAGGCATGGCTCCGCGAGACCCGCGCGCTCCGCGAGTGGGGGCCGTGATCCGTTCGGCCTCGAGCCCTATCCATCTCGATACGAGCTTCTTGATCCGGGCCCTCGACCCCACGCTGCAGGAGGCAGCCACGCTGCTCGGCTGGCTGGAATCGCGCCACTCGATTGCGATGTCCACACTCGCCTGGAGCGAATTCCTCTGCGGGCCGCTGCAAGAAGGTGACGAAGAGGTCGCGCGCACCATCGTGCAGCGCCATCTCCCCATCAGCCTCGAGGAGGCCTCCGAAGCCGCGCGACTCTTCAACCACGGTGGCCGGCGCAGGAACAGCCTGCCCGATTGCCTCATAGCGGCGACCGCCTTGGTGGACCGAGCGGTGCTCGCTACCAGCAACCCGAACGACTTCGAGCGGTTCGCGGACGCCGGGCTGCAGCTCGCTGGATAGCTCCGTCTGACCACTCGTAACGACCGGCACTGCCGGCGAATTCGCAGCCTCGAGGTCGAGGCGGACGTTTCCAGCGGAAGAGAGCTCCCCCGATCCGTCAAAGCACCCGTGGAATCTGGCGTTCTGCCGTCGGACTACCATTCCCCCCGCTCGTGCCAAGAACGGCTCCAGGTGGTGCTGAGGGACGGCGTAGCGCGCTGTCTGAGTGGGCCGGCGCGGCCGGTAGACGGGCCTCGGGAAGCTACGCGGAGACGGTGCCCGGCCTGCACGACTCGCGAATGAACATGTACATCGCCCAGGCGCGGAACGGCGGGTTCGAGGCGGTCGAGAGCCTGGGCGTCATCGATCCGAAGCAGCACGTGCGGAGCGCGGCGTAGGCAGTCCTCCCACCTGTCCGGCTTCCGTCGGGGCCCGCGCGGCGTTTCCCACCGCACCCCGTGCGGGCTCCTGTTGGGGGCTCAGATCCAGACCTCGGCCTCAGTCGATGTCCGTGTCCCCGAAGAACCGCAGACGCGCGTCCTCCGAGATGGCGACCACGGCCGGGTGCTTGAGACGTCGTTCCACGGTGATCGCGTAGAACCTTTCCGTGACTCCTTCGGCCCGACCCAGTCGCTCGACTGCGTACTTCTCACGGATCTCACGTCCGACGACGGTGGGAGCGGCGAAGAGCCCGGCACCGGCCTCAGCGAAGACCTTGATCAAAGCGCTGTCCTCGATCTCCGATACCACCCGGGGTTGGATGCCCAGGGACTCGAACCACTCGTCCAGGGAGCGTCGCAGGGTGTAGCCGGCAGCCGGAAGCAGGAAGGGCGCGCCGTCGAGGCTTTCCGGGAAGCCCTCCCTGAGCCGATGGACGGTCAAGGGCGGGCCGAAGATGTCGATGGCGCTGTCGCCGAGGACGTGATTGTAGGCTCGCACGCTCACGTTCGGGGGAATGGGCATATCCGCCAGCACCAGATCGAGGTCATGGGTGGCGAGGTCGGCCAGTAGTCGATCAGTGCGGTCCTCCCGAACCTCCAACCGCACGGGATCGGCGAGGGCAAGAGCGGGTTCGAGGAGGTGAAAGGCGATGAGCTTGGGGATCGTGTCCGCCACGCCGACCGCGAGCCGCATCGGGCGGCCTTCGAGGCGACCGTGGATCGTCTCCTGGAGCTCCCGTCCCAAGCGGAAGATCTCCTCGGCGTAGTCGAACACGATCTTGCCCTCCGCGGTCAACGCGAGCGTCCGTCCAGTGCGCTCGAACAGGGCGTGTCCGAGTGTTCGCTCGAGCTTCTTGATCTGTGCGCTGATGGACGGCTGGCTCACGTGCAGCGCCTTTGCGGCCGCGGTGACTCCCCCTTCCCGGGCAGAGACCCAGAAGTAGTGCAGGTGCCGATAGTTGAGGGGCCTCATGATGTCGGCCTGTTTCGTGGAGACATGTAGCCGGCAGCCCGCCTTCGGCAGGGCGTCGAAACGGTCGCCCATGGGCCGCTGACACGAGAACCATAGTCAAAATATATGAAATGGATCGCAGAATGGTATTTGTCCTATGCTTACCGACCGTCGATCTTGCGTATTGTTGGGCCGACCCATCCGGGCTCGGGTCGTCTCCGCTCGCACTCATGGCAGCGAGCGACGACTCACATGACGCCGCCAAACATCCGGCGGCCAGATGGACCACCGACGTCCCCGGGCCGCCGGGATTCGACCGCGCGCGCCCCGCTTCCCGGAGGCAGGATGACGGCCATCGGCAGACAGCTCACGTCAGCCCGGCTCCCGAAAGAGCTCGGCCTGTTCGACGTGTACGCCATCAGCACCGGAGCCATGTTCAGCTCCGGATTCTTCCTGCTTCCCGGTGTGGCAGCAGCCGGGTCGGGACCTTCCGTCGTGCTTGCCTATCTGCTCGCGGGTGTCTTTATCATCCCCGCCATGCTCAGCGTCGCGGAGCTCAGCACGGCCATGCCCCGCGCGGGCGGCGCCTATTACTTCCTCGATCGGGCCTTGGGGCCCATGGTGGGCACGATCGGCGGCTTCGGGGCCTGGTTCGGTCTCGTGTTCAAGAGCGCTTTCGCGCTCGTCGGGATGGGGGCCTACCTCGCGCTGGTAGCGGATGTGCCGGTCAAGCCCCTTGCCCTCGCGTTCACCTTGCTCTTCGCCTTGGTCAACCTGGTCGGAGCCAAGGAAACCAGCGGGCTGCAGCGGGTGTTGGTCACGGCCCTCGTGGCGATCCTTGGCCTGTTTGTCGTGCAGGGATTCGTCGCGGTGGGCCGGAACCCCGCCCTGGTCGTCGAGCGGTTCTCACCGTTCCTGCCTTTCGGCGTGACCGGCCTGCTCGCGACCGTGGGCCTGGTCTTCGTGTCCTACGCGGGACTCACCAAGGTCGCGAGCGTGGCCGAGGAGATCCGTCGTCCCGAGCGGAACATTCCGCTGGGCATGGCCCTCGCCCTGGGAACCGCGTCGGTGATCTACGTGGCCGGTGTGTTCATCCTCAATGTCCTGATCGAGCCCTCCGCGTTTTGGATGGACCTGACGCCTGTCGCGACCGTCGCTGACGCCCTGTTCGGCTGGATGCCCGGAGGCGTCGGGCTCGCCGTTATCGTGATCGCGGCCATCGCGGCGTTCGCGTCCACAGGGAACGCAGGCATCCTGTCGGCGTCTCGCTACCCGTTGGCCATGGCCCGGGACCGATTGGTGCCCGACGGCCTGAGCCGCCTCGGCCGGTTCGGCACACCGGCGCTCGGAATCATGATCACGTCGGGCACCATGGCGGTGCTGATCCTGTTCCTCGACGTCGAGGCGCTGGCCAAGTTCGCAAGCGCGTTCACCCTTTTGCTGTTCGCGCTCCTCAACCTGGCCGTCATCGTCATGCGCGAGAGCGGGATCGAGGCGTATGACCCAGGCTTTCGGTCTCCGCTCTATCCTTGGGTCCAGCTGATCGGACTGATCAGCCCTCTCTGGCTCATCGCCGAGATGGGCATGGCGTCGCTGCTCTTCACGCTGACGCTGGTAGCTGGGTCGCTCGTCTGGTACTTCGCCTACGCACGCCCACGTGTGATTCGCTCGGGCGCGATCTACCACACGTTCGCGCGATGGGGGCAGAACCGCTTCGAGGGCCTCGACCAGGAGCTCCGGGGCCTGGTGAGAGAGCAAGGGCTTCGTCCGGGGGATGCCTACGACGAGGTTGTCGCCCGCGCCGCCGTGCTCGATGTGGACGTCACGACGCCGTACGAAGATCTGGTTGCGAACGCGTCGCGTCTGCTGGCTGTCGGATCCGGTGTGAAGCCCCACCTGCTGAGAGACGGTCTCTCGGGACAGGTGGATGCCGGCATCGTGTCCCTGGCCCCGGGCGTGATCTTGCCGCACGCCCGGGTGGCGGACCTCGAGCACCCGTTGCTGCTTTTGGCCCGCTGCTCGAAAGGCGTCCAGTTCGCCACAGGCGGCGCTGAGGAGCCGGATGGGCGTAGCGTGAGGGCGGTGCTCTTCGTGGTCAGTCCCCTGGATCAACCCGGCCAGCACCTGCGCCTCCTGGGCCACCTGGCGACTCATGTCGCTGAGGATGCGTTCCTCGAGCGCTGGCTCAGCGCGGCCGACGAGCAGCACTTGAAGGAATGCTTGCTGCGCCACGAGCACTCGCTGGGAATCGTGATCGGGGCGACGCCCGCGACCTGGGACCTCGTGTCTACCAGGGTCGCGGACGCCGCTTTACCGAGCGGCAGCCTGATCGCTCTGATCCGGCGGGGCGAAGAAAGCGTCTTCCCTCGCGGGAGCACCGTATTGGAAGAAGGGGACCGGGTCACGTTCATCGGTGAACCGGCCGCGATCCGCACGCTGACTGGGAGGTTCGGCCTCGGGTCCGATCCGGAAGCTGAACCGGTACAGCCAGAGCAGTCGCGGTCCGAGTCGACCGCCGAGAAGGTCTGATCTCCCAAAACTCGAGGGGGATACGAGATGTCGCTGAAGCAATGGGCCCCCGTCGTCCTCGTGATCGGCGCAAGCTATCTCCTGCAGCCCCCTGCCCAGGGCGGGCTGAGCCAATCCGCCGATGACGGGCACGTAGAGACCGTTGCCGCCGTGGGCGAAGCAACCGGTCCGTACCGCACCGTCGTGCTCGACGTGACGGGAATGACCTGAGGCGGCTGTGCCACGGCGGCCAGGTTGGCCGTGCAGCGAATCCACGGCGTCACCGAGGCCGGCTTCTCGTACGAGCGGGCCGGGGGATTCGTCACGTTCGACACCACGTTGACCACTGTCCTGGAAATCGCCGAGGAGCTCGAGCGCGTGACCGGGTTCGTGGGGGTGCCCCGATCCGTCTCCCCCAATCCTGCTCCCGCGGACCGGTGCGATACCCGCCTCCCGCGGAGCGGCGAGCCACCTGGAGCCTCTAGGTCCTGCTCGTCGACGAAAGTTGAATCCGGATCGAAGCGCCGCATGAGATCGGGCAGGTAGCGGGGGCGGACACTTCTAGGCCCGCCGGGTCCGAGGTCCACGAGGGATGAGCTTGGGCGGCTCTCAGAGTCGGCCTTCGGCGGCTGCCCCACAGGCGATCCCGCCACAAGAGCACCGTCGAGCCTGTGGCGACGCCGTCATTCGAGTGCCCTACCGCTCCGACACCGGAGCCCCCATCTCACTGGCATACGCGGCACGAAGGGCCTGGTGGTACTGATCGAGCAACCCGGCAAGGGTGCGGTGCTCCTCCCGCACGGCCTCTCGAAGGTCGGACCGCGTCAGGAAGTCGTACAACACCGACGACATGATCTCCGCGCTGATCAGGAAGCCCGTGTGGCCGATCTCGCTGAACGTATCGTCCAGCATGCCGCGGGTGTGGTTCGCTTCTTTCGAGCTGAAGACGCTGATACCGATGCCCGGGATGTCCTTCGTAACGACTCCGGTCTCCTCGTATCCAGCGGGGCGCCTCGGCTCCGGGCTGATGTTCGGCGCGTCGAGCTCATGGGCGTAGGCGAACGAGAGCTCCTGCAACGTTCCCAGGGAGATGCCGTCGCGGTATTCGCCATAGCGCTCGATCTCGACCTCGGTTCCCGTGGCGAGCGCTGCGCCCCGGGCAGCATCGTCCATCATATCGTTGACGTGCTCGAGGTACACCGGATCCGGATAGCGGATGTAGTAGTCCACCACGGCCCGCTGGGGCACCACGTTGGGCGCATCACCCCCCTCGGGGATCACCCCCTGGATCGACGCTTCGGGGCGCAGCGTCGAGCGTAATCCGTCGACCAGCGTGAAGAAGTGTACCGCCGCCTCGAGGGCGTTCCGGCCGTGCCAGGACGACATCTGATGCGACGCCTTACCCCGAAACGTGTACTTGACCTCGTTGATGTTCAGGCAGCAGCTGCCGAACCCCGGCTGAGCCCGGGACGTTTGGGTGACACCGTGGCTGCGGATGAGGATGTCGGCGCCGTCGAATACTCCCGCCTCGTGCATGATGACCTTGGCGGGAGGCCCCACCTCTTCCGCCGGCGTCCCGTAGATGCGAATTCGTCCGGGCGTGCCCGACGCGCTCATGTGCTCGGCCATTGCGAAGGCGGAAGCGAACACGATGGGCGTCTGCGCGTTGTGCTGATCGCCGTGATACGGTCCGTCTGCATCCCGGAGTGCGTCGTACTCGCCGATCAGCCCCAGCATCAGGCCATCGGCGCCGGCTGGGGACGTCCAGGTCGCGACGAAGGCCGTCTCGAGGCCGGCCACCCCCACCTCGACTTCCCAGCCCCGCTCCCGCAGAACCGCAGTGAGCGTGTCCACGGCCAGAAATTCCTCCCAGCCCACTTCCGGGTTCCGCCCGATGAAGTCGCTGAGCGACTCCATCTCCGACTCCCAGAGCTCCCTCGTACGGCGGACCAGGGCGTCCCGGTCGGCGTCGTCCCTGCTCGCCAGCTCGCGAGCCGCGCCCATGGGATCGAGGCGAGCCTGGAGCTCGTCGATCTGTCGCACGATGTCGCGGGCGGCTGCGAGCTCTGTCGCGGTGGTCTGGGCGAGGACGGGGAGGGGGAGCGTCAGAAGCGTCGACAAGAACAAGAGGCGGAGGGCCGGCATGGTGTGACTCCGAATCGGTGATTCCATTGACAGGGGCAGGCCGAAGCTAACGGCTGCGACGTACCGCCGTCGACGCTCGGGTTGGCCCAACGCGGCGGCTAAGGCATGATCCCTGTTGGGTTTCACCCACGCATTCCGGGCCTGACTCAGAGCACCCCGTCTCGCGACCCTGGCCGGACACGGCGATTGCACGAGCTCACGTCTGGGCGTAACCGAACGAGGGCCACGGTTTTCGAGAGCCGTGGAACGCGCTGTGGGCAGGTCTGTCGCAGCAGGGC
>JBDHHQ010000137.1:0-10060 GCA_039589315.1 Gemmatimonadota bacterium | reverse complement strand
GCAACACGCCGTCCACGACGCTGAAGATCGCGGTGTTGATGCCCACGCCGATGGCGAGGGTCGCGATCACGACAGCCGAGAAGCCGGGCCTGAGCGCGAGCGAGCGGAACGCGATTCGGAGGTCGTTCATTGACTCTCGATCAGTGGTTTCGGGGTTCGAGCCCCTGGCGGGACAGTCCCTCGAGATACGACGACGGCTGTCACGGCATCGGCGGCGTCGCGGTGCGACGGTCCGAGTCTCGTTGCCGACCCATAGTGTGCCGGATCCGCGACTGTGCTCAATACCTCAGAGCGTATTGCACCTTGACCAGCAGTTGACTGGAGTCGAGCTGCCACCCTCGGCCGATTTCGTCCAGCGCGTTGTAGTTGTAGACCACGAAGAGGTCACCCAGGGGGTGAAAGGTCCAGCGGAGCCGGGTATTGGCCCCGAACTCACCCCGCTCCCGCTCGTATTGGCCCAGAGAGCTGAGCTGGAGATCCGGGGAGAAGTTGACCCGGATTCGTGCACCGACGATCTCCTGCACGAAATCGCCGGCGGGCAGCGAGCCGTCGTTTCGGGTGCCGGTGAGCTCGACATTGATGAGGTCCGACGGGTTGATCGCGATCCGCGCCGAGAGCTCGCTCAGGTCCCCGTCGTAGAACGGGCCGAACCACCATGAAACGCGCCCGCTGACGAGTCGCTTGCTCGCCAGATCCAATTCGGCTCGGTACCGCACCCAATCGTAGCTGCCGACGGGAATGACGACGCCCTCGGCGATCTCGAATGGGACCGGAAGCCGCTCGCCCTGCGGCTGGACGTTGAACTCGAAGCGGTCTCCGCTCTCGAAGCGGACGTTCACCGGTGCGGTGAAGATGCGGTAGCTCTCGAGCTCGCCGGAGAGGTCCCAAGCGAAGATGGGTACCAGCTCGAAGTAGAGATTCCGAACCGACGGTATAGGGGACCAGAGGCGGTAGTTGATCCCCGCGTTGGCCAGGTGGACTCCCCTGCGCGGGACGAAGCCCAACGACGGATCGAAGCCGTCACCGATTCGCTTGTACGAGACCCACAGATCCCAGACGTCATTGGGGTAGTCCACGATGAACCCAAATGCCGTCCGGTCTCCTCTGAGATCCTCACGCCCGGTTACCAGCCCCCACGCGCCCACGATCAGATTCCTCGATCCCAGGAAGTGGGACGTGTTGAAGATGAAGTCTGCACCGGCCGTGTAGCTTCCGGACCGGCCGGCTGGATCCCCGAACGTGGCCAGGATCCCCGTGCTGGATTGCTCCAGGATATTCTGCTTCACCCGGAAGGCGCCCATCTCGGTCCCGTCCACCAGGTCCTCGACCGAGCCGGTGCTCGTGATCAATCCGCCGAAGTTGGTCCGGCCCTGTCGACCACTCACCTTCCCTCCGACGCGAACCGGAACCTGCTCTCCCTCGTACAGGCCGATCCGTCGCGTGAAGAAGGGAACGATGTCCGGGGAGTGGAAGGTGGCAAGTCCGGCCCCGAAGTCGAAGATGTCTACGCCGTCGAGGAAGAAGATCCGCTTCTCGGGGAAGAAGAGGGGGAAGCGGGTCAGGTTGGTCCGGCGGGTGTCGACCTCTGTCTCGGCGAAGTCGGTGTTCACTGTAAGAACGGCGGTGGCGTTGGACCCGATCCTCTGGAACACGTCCAGGCTCGGCTCCACGCCCGCGGCCGAACTGCCGTCCGGTCCGACCGTCTCCACGTCGCCGACCAGGGAAGGGCGCACGGTGAGGCCGACCCCTTGGTCGAACCGGGGAAGGTCCGTGATGAGGCCCGCCCGGCTGGTCTGGGCAATGAGGGCGTCCCTGCGAGGACTGGCCCACCGGCTTACCTCGAGGGAACGCTGGACTCGCCGCTCCACGTTGAAGCCCCAGGCATCGAGCGAACGGTCGAAGGTGATGCTCTGAACGGGAATCCTGATCTCAGCCACCCATCCCTCTCGTGTCAACCGTGTGGCAGCTTCCCAGACCGCATCCCAGCTGGGATTCTCACCCGTTCCCTGATCCGCCACCAAGGCATCGTAGCGAGCGCCGCCCGGGTTGATGGCGAACACGTAACCCGACTGGCCGTCCAGGTACGGATCGAGGATCAGCTTGATGTGGTCCTCGGAGCGAAGCTGGCTGTCCCTGGCCTTGGAATAGCTGACGACCCCAGCCGGGTCGTCGTCAAGGGCCCGGATCCCCACGTAGAGGTTGTGGACGTCCGCCATGACCCGGACCTCGGTAGCGGCGCTGGGCACGTCTCCTTCCACCGGCTCGATCATGGTCAACGCGTCGAGTGGTGTCGCGGAAGCCCAGGAAGGCTCGTCCAGGATCCCGTCGATGCGCACCTGCTCCTGCGCCGCGGCTACGGTGGCGCGGGGGCGCTCCTGCGCCACCAGCCCACTGACCGCCGCGAGACCTGCACCGAGTGTGATCAGAAGGAGTCTCAGGGCTCGACCTCAGGCCCGGCTTCGCGCCGCGGAGTCCGCCACACGACCCCACCGCAGGTACAGTGTGGGCACCACGACCATGTTGAGAAACGTGGACGTGAGCAGCCCGCCAAGCACGACCAACGCGAGCGGTGCCTGGATCTCCTTGCCGGGCTCCCCGCCCCCGAGTGCGAGCGGGATCAACGCCAACGCCGCCGTGAGCGCGGTCATGAGGATCGGGTTCAGCCGCTCCATGGACCCCTGGACCACAGCCTCTCTCAGCGGCCTGCCCTCGGCGAGGAGATCGCCGTAGTGGCTGACCAGCAGAATGCCGTTTCGCACCGCGATCCCGAAGAGCGTCACGAAGCCCACCATCGTAGCCACGTTCAGGACACCCCCCATGAGCCACGTAGCCAGCACGCCGCCGATCAGCGCCAGCGGCAGGTTGACCATGACCAACAACGAGAGTCGTGCGCTGCCGAACTCGTGGAACAGGATCAGGAAGATCGCGCCCACGGCAGCCAGCGAAAGCAATCCGATGGCTCGGGCCGCGGCTCGGCCGCTCTCGAACTGACCGCCGTACTCCACGTAGTAGCCGTCGGGTAGCAGGACCTCGGAGGACACGCGGGATTGGATGTCCTCGACCACGCTGCCCACGTCCCTGCCCTGCACGTTGGCCTGCACCACGATCTTCCGCTGCACGTCCTCCCGGCTGATGACGTTGGGGCCACGGTCCAGCGCGACGTCCGCCAGCTCGGAGACCGGCACGCTGCCGCCGAGTGGCGCGTCGACCCGGGCCGACGCGATGCGGTGCTGGGCGTTTCGCAGCTCGCTGGGGTAGCGGACCACCAGATCGAACGCGCTCTGTCCTTCGAGTACCTGGGACACGACCTCGCCGTTGAACGCGACGTCCACGGCCTCGGCCAGCTGCGCGGGGGTCACCCCGAACCGCGCCATGGCGGGGCGATCGGCCCGGATGCGAAGTTGGGGCACGTCGGACTGCTGCTCCACCGTCAGGTCCACCACGCCGGGGACCGACTCGACCGCGGCGCGGACCGATTCGCCCAGACTCCGCAGCCGGTAGAGGTCCGCACCGAAGATCTTGACCGCGATGGCCGCTCGGGTGCCCGACAGCATGTGGTCGATGCGGTGCCCGATGGGCTGGCCGATCGTGACGTTCATGCCCGGGAGGATCGTGACCCGCTCGCGCAGCTCCGCCATCACCTCGTGCACGGGCCCCACGGCCAGGTCCAGCCGTACATCGATCTCCGCTGCGTTGACGCCCTGTGCGTGCTCGTCCAACTCGGCACGCCCCGTGCGCCGAGCGGTGGACACGACGGCCGGATGGGCCAGCAGCACCTGCTCGACCCTGTTGCCGAGCTGATCCGACTCCACGATGCCTGTCCCTGGCACCGTGACGGCGGACACCGTCAGGGTGCCCTCCTGGAACTCCGGAAGGAATCCCCGGCCGAGAAAGGGAAACGCACCGAGGGTCACGACCACGCCCACCGTGGAGACGAGGGCCACGGGCACCGGGAAGCGGAGGGTCGAGTCGAGCAACGGCCGATAGGCGTTCTTGAGCCACCGTACCAGCCAGCTGTCCCGATCGTCGGCCATGATCCGCGCCGACGGGAGGAGCAGGTAGCAGAGCACGGGGGTCACCGTCACCGCCACGGCCAGCGACGCCAGGATGCTGAGGATGTAGGCCAGCCCCAGCGGCCTCAGCATCCGGCCCTCCACTCCGGTCAGGAAGAACAGCGGCAGGAACACCACCGTGATGATCGCGGTGGCGTTCACGATGGGACCGCGCACCTCCCGGGCGGCCTCGTACGTCACCTGCAGCGCGGGGCGCCGCTCGGACTCGGGCGCGTGCCGATTCTCGCGCAGGCGGCGGAACGTGTTCTCGACGTCGATGATGGCGTCGTCCACCAGGGCTCCGATGGCGATTGCCATGCCGCCCAGCGTCATGGTGTTGATGGTGATGCCCAGGACCCGGAGCAGGATGACCGCTACGGCCAGCGAGAGGGGGATCGCCAGGATGGATATGCCCGTGGTCCGGAGGTTCCACAGGAACAGGAACAGCACGACCACGACGAGAATCGCGCCGTCGCGCAAGGCCTCCATTACGTTGGCTACCGCCAGCTCGATGAAGTCGGCCTGACGGAAGATGTCGCGTTCGATGCGGATCCCTGGGGGAAGCTGCGCCTGGAGCACGTCGAGCTCCTCGTTGATCCGCTCGGTGAGCTCGAGGGTGTTCACCCCCGGTTGCTTCTGCACGGAGAGGATCACCGCCGGTCCGGCGTTCACCGAGCCCGTTCCGATTCGGGGGCGCGGCCCGATCTCCACGCGGGCCACTTCGGCGAGGCGCACCGGCGTCCCGTCCCGGAGGGCGACCACCGTTTGGGCGATGTCGTCCGTGGATGTGGCCCGTCCCAACCCACGGATCAGAACCTCCATCCCCTCGGACAGGTACACGCCCCCGGAGGCGACGGCGTTCGACTCTCGCGCGGCCCGCAGGACCTCGGTGAGCGTCACCCCCAACGCCGCCATCCGTCCTGGATCGACCAGCACCTGGTACTGCCGCACCTGACCGCCGATGGGGATGACCTGCGAGACGCCGGAGATGGCCAGGAGGCGCTTGCGAACGGTCCAGTCCGCCTCTGTTCGCACATCCATCTCCGACACCCCCTCACCGGTCATGCCCACCAACATGATCTCGCCCATGATGGACGTGATGGGCGCCAGCACGGGCGGGGGCATGTCTTCCGGTAGCTGCGCGGTGACCAGTTGCAGTTTCTCGCCCACGATCTGACGCGCCCGATAGATGTCCGTGCCCCAGTCGAACTCCACCCAAACGATGGCGATGCCCTGGGACGAAGAGGAGCGCACGCGGCGCACCCCGGCCGAGCCGTTCACGGCCGTCTCGATGGGAAACGTGACCAGCCGCTCCACTTCCTCCGCGGCCATCCCGTGGGCCTCGGCCAGCACGGTGACGGTCGGAGCGGTGAGGTCCGGGAACACGTCCACGGGAATCGTCAACGCCACCGCGCCGCCCCCGATCAGGATGCCCAGCGCGCCGAGCAGGGTGATCAGCCGGTGGCCCAGGGACCACGCGATCACCCGGTCCATAAGCGTCAGGGCGTCGGCATCGGGTCCGGCGCCACTCCTAGTGGGGGTGACCATGGTCGGAGATCTCACTGGTGTTGAGGGAGCTCAGCTTGATGGAGTAGGCGCCCCGGGTGACCACCCGCTCACCTCGGCGGACGCCGTCGCGAACCACGGTCCACTGACCGTCGGTCACTCCGACCTCGACGGCCCGCCGCTCGAAGGTCTCGCCGCCGATCTGGACGTAGGCCACCAAGAGCCCGTCCTCGTCGCGGATCGCCTCCGACGGCACGACCACCCCCGTCTCACCGTCACCGGCCAGGAGTCGGCCGGTGACCAGCATGCCGGCCTTCAGGAGGGCCTCCCGGTTGTCCACCTCGACGGTCACCGGCACGGTGCGGCGCACGGGGTCCAGGACAGACCCCACGGCCACCACCCGGTCGGCCCTGATCACCGCGTCGGATCCCTCCGGGGAGAAGGTGGCGCCCGTCAGTCGGGCCAGCGCACCGGACCTCGACGCCGGTACGTGAAAGCGAACGAGCAGGCGACGCGCGTCCATGACGGTGAGCAGGTGCGCCCCCGCGTCGACCCGCTGTCCGAGGACGAACTCCCGGCGGGTCACGGTGCCGTCGATGGGAGAGCGCAGCGTGAGCGTGTAGCCGTCCTGCTCGCCGGCGCCCAGCGCCTCGAGCTGCGCCTGGGCCACCGCCAGGTCGTGCCGGGACTCCTCCAGGCGCCGGGCGGGCACGGCCTCGGCGGCCACGAGGCGTTCGAGACGGGCCACTTCCCGGGCCAACCGATCGGCGCGGGCGCGAAGCTGAGCATACGTGTCCTCTCCCTCGACAGGCGAGAGGCTCACCAGGACCTGGCCGGCCCTGACCCGCGCGCCTTCTGCCGGAGCGCTCTGGTTCCTGTCGAAGCCCAGAATGCCCGCCACCGGTGCGGTAATCTCGACCAGCGCGTCGGGCGCGTGGGTAACCTCGCCGGTCACCTCGAAGCCCCCGGTCACCTCGCCCTGTTCCGCTTCGGCCGTCGCGAAGTCGATGGGCCACTGCTGCTCCTTGAGGAAGGCGATGCCCACGGCCTCGGGCTCCTCCAGGTGTGGCAGGTCCTCCTCGGAGGCGAAGACCTGGATGGGCCCCACGAAGATCTCGTCCTCGACCTGGGGCCCGCGCAGCACCATGACCAGGTCGTACATCCCGGACATGGGTAGGCCGGGCGCCGGGGTGTAGATCCCTGCCCTGGCCGGAGCGTCGGCGACAAAGGTGTGCCGGCCATCCGGTCCATCCAGCTCGAGCGTCAGCTCTCCCTCAATGACGGGCTGGAACGTGGACAGGTCGGTCAGGTGAACTGCCCACGGCTCGCCCGGGGCACCCGCGATCATGGGCGGATACTCGAAGAAGAGCTCGACGCGGTCGGTCCAGATCGTTATGGCCTCACCACCGCCGTGCTCGTGATCGGCTTGCGCGAGCGTAGCGTCCTCGGCCGAGCATCCCACAAGAAGGGCGGCGGCCAGGATCGTCGCAGCGCATGTGAGCGTCTCGCGTATTGTCATCGGTCTCTCACTCCCGGGTCGGCGGCGGCGGAAACCCGCCCATGGCCGCTTCCAGCTCGAAGTACGCGATCCATGAATCCGCCTGGACCTGGCTGTAGAGCAGGCGGGCCTCCACGAACGCCCGTGCGGCGTCGAGCAGCTCGACGATCCCGACCTCGCCCTCGTCGTAGCTCAGGCGGGCGATGTTCAGCAGCTCATCGGCACCGCCCACGGCGTCTTCGCCCACCAGCGCCCGCTGACGGTGGAGCGAGGCGAGGCGCGCCTCTGCGAGGGAGACCTGCCGGGAGATGACGCGGGTGAGGAGCGCGGTGCGAGCCCGGGCCTGACTTGCGGCGGCCTGTGCGGCGTCTTTTGCTCCACCACGTCGGTCGGTGAGAGGGAGCGGCACCTGGAGGCCCAGGAACCATCCGTCCAGTCCGTCTGACTGAGTCTTTCCGCCACCCGTCACGTTGGTTCCCGCCAGCCAGGACGAACCGGCGAGACTGGCGTCCCCTTCCAGCGCCCTTATCGTTTCCCGGGCCGCCCGGAGCTCCGCCCGGTTCGCCAACGCCGTGCCAACGACGTCGGGGTGGGAAACCGGGGGCGGTCCGTCGGTGTCCAGACCGGTGGGGCTGACCCTGAGCTGCGCGTCGCTCGCGGAAACCGAGGAGCCGAGGAGCCGCTCGGCGTCCTCGAGCTCCAACTCGGCCACGGCAAGACGTCGGGCCATGCGAGCGTGCTCCCAGCCTAGGCGCTTCAGGTCGTATCCGGCGAGGTCGCCCTCGGACACACGAGCCTCCGCAGAAGCGATGACCTCACCCACCACTCCCTCGGCCAGGCGCAGCGTCTGCACGGCCTGACCGCGAGCCCAGGCATCCACGTAGATGCGCTTGATGCCCGTTGCGAACCGGGTGCTGTCTGCCGCGAAGCGGGCGGTGGCCGCCGCGCTCCACGCCTCGGCACGGTTTCCCTTGCGGCCCTGCTCCCACAGGAACTCGAGTCGCTGGGAGAAGAGCAGATAGCTCTCGGAGTACTCTCCGAGGTCCTCGTGCGTGAAGGAGGCGGTGAGGTTGGGCACGGCACGTCCTTGTCGGGCGGCTCCCAGCGAGCCCGTGAGCTGACCGCGGGCGATCTGCAGCTCCGGGCTGTGCCGGCTGAAGAGGGCCATCGCCTGCTCGAGGGTCACTTCGGTCGGCGACCCCTGAGCGCGTGCCTCGGTCTGACCGCCGGCCAGTTCGGCCACAACGAGCAGCAGCAAGGCGATTCTCGGGTTCATTGTGTCGGATCCGCTGTGTGTGCCATGGGATCCGCGGACGCGCTCGATCAGTGTGCGAGCGTTGCCGCGGTGCGACGGCAGGACGCGCGATCACCGACACGGGCACAGGGCGACGACCGCCAGACCCTGCCGGTGTGGCGTCTTGGTGCAGTGGCGCAGGCTCTCGCGCCGCTACACTAGAATCCGAGGGGTGGAGCGCGTGCGGGGTGTGGAGCGGGGGGTGGCCTGGCGGGGTGGTCCGGGTGCTCTGGTGAAATCGCCACGACCCGGACCACGAAACCGTCGTGGAACGCCGGGGCTTGGCTGGCCTGCTGGGCCGTTGGGCCTTCAGGCCCAGTGGACGTGATCCGATCGTACAGCTCCGGCGCCGGGCTCTCGTGGCCACCGTGGGGCACTTCGAGGTGCGGCACACCGCCGTCGTGCTCCGCCTCGTGGTGATGCACCGCAATCGCGAGGGGAACCGTGAGCAGCACGGTGAGCGCCCCCGCGAGGAGTCGGCCGGAGATGTCCTTCAGGTCCATACCCTCTACGGTGCCGGGCGGCGAGAACGCTGTCAACCGCGATGATGCCCGTCGCGGCTCGTGCACGGACCACGGGCACACCGGTCCGACACGGCTCGGGCATGGAGGGCGACACGGCTCAGGCATGGAGGCGGCACGGATCGGGCATGGAGAGCGGCACGGATCGGGCATGGAGGGCAGCACGGATGGCTCGCCCTCGGTCGACGACCGTCCCGGTCGGCCGGGCTGCAGCGCCGGAAGACCTGCTCGCGCATGACTTCGATCGAAGTCCTGGGCTATCTTACCTGCGTCAGACCCACGATCTCTCGCCCTCGAAGGACAATCATCCATGAACCAGCGCCGCCTGATCCCAGCCCTGTTCGCCGTCACCTTGATCCTCGGCGCCTGGACCACGTTCCACCTCGACCTGGTCGACAGCCTGCCCAAGGAGGATCAGGTGCTGGAGGAGGCGCCGGAGGTCGTTTGGCTCGAGTTCAGCGCCGCGCCGGACATGTCGCGGTCCAGCTTCTCAATCCGTGGTCCCGAAGGCGGCGTCGAGCTCGGCGAGATGGAGGCGGGTGACGAGGAGGAGGTGATCCGGGCACGCGTCGTGGGCGAGATGCCGGCCGGCACCTACACGCTCTCGTGGGTCGGGGCTCCCATCGACGACCACACGGTGCGTGGGCGGTTCGATTTCACCATCGAATCGGCGCAGTAGCCTCAGCGAATCTCGAAGGACAGCGTGGCCCACTTGGATTCGTGGGTCAACCCCTCCCTGTCCGTCTTCTGCATGTTTATGAACTTGGCGTACCAGCGGCCCGGCGCATCGAGCGTGAAGCTGAACACGCCCTCCGCGTCTGTGCGACCTTCCGCGGCCGCCATGTCTCCGTCTCCCCCGACCAGCACCAGCTGACCGGCCACCGGTTCGCTGTCCACCAGGGCCTGGACCACCATCTCGTCGCCCTCCGACAGCTCGTAGGGGTTCACCAGGGGCACGAGCTCGGCCGGGTAGCCCAGGACCACGTCGAGCCCGCCGCTCCGCCGCTCACCAACCTGGAACACGGCCTTGATGTGCTTGGAGTACTCCTCCCACGCCTCGCTGTCCAGCTCCCGGTCCCGGGCGCGCTCGATCAGCATGTCGGGGATGCCGTCCACCGCCAGGTACTGGTTGAAGTCGGGCCCGTCCAGGCCCAAGGTGCGCGGAATCGTCGAGACCCCGATGACGTAG
>JBDHHQ010000136.1:0-10212 GCA_039589315.1 Gemmatimonadota bacterium | reverse complement strand
GTAGACTTACCGTTCGATTGGTCGCACGAGCGGGTGGTTTCCCACATCAGATAACGATTCGTCTAGCGCCTCGTCGCTGATCGCTCCTCGGGCCTGCGGCACATCGCGCCAAGCGTGCAGTCGAGGCGTGGGTTCCAGAGGTGGCCTGACGGGGTTTCGTAGGTGCGCCTCGCCTGCGGCGCGACGTCGTTAGCCAGTTTGGCGTTATCCGAACAGCGGTCAGCGAGAGAGCCGTGCCTGAACAAGACAAGACCGTATCAGAGGAACTGTTCGAACGCGCATGTGGGGAGCTGTCTATTCCGTTTGCCAAAATCGTTCAGGGTGAGCGGCGTTCTCCCGACTACCAGATCGAGCTCGGGGCGCAGCGGGTAGTTGTCGAAGTCAAGGAGATCGAGAACAACCCGGATGAGCGGGAGGCAGAAGCTGCCTTCGAGCGAGGCCAAGTTGGTTCGATAGGCACCAGCCCCGGACATCGAATACGGCGGAAGATCAAGAAGGCGGTCCCGCAACTCAAGGAGCTGACTGATGGGGAAGTCCCGGGGATTCTCCTTCTTGTGAACAGGTCGTACGTAGCGGCCCACACGAATCCTTACTTCGTCCTGGTTGGGATGTATGGGTTCGAGACCCACTTACTAGCGGTGTCGGAGGACCCAGCACAGCCGCCCAGACATCGAGCAACGGTGTTCGGCCGTGATAAGACGGCGACCGAGTCGATGAACACGTCGCTGAGTGCCGTCGCCATACTCACTGAGGATGAGGGCGGCCTGAAGCTTGACTTCTTTCACAACAGGTTCGCAGCCGCGCCCCTGGAGCCGCAGTTGCTTCGCAACGAATGCGTCCGGCACTTCAAGCTCCCGGGCGATGCACGAACGTTCAGCCAATGGGTGGAAATCTGAGCGTCTCGCAAGTGTCGGCCCGGCAATCGTGAACGCGTGGTGTCGCAGTTCGGATAACGATTCGTCTAGCGCCTCGTCGCTGTTCGCTCCTCGGGCCTGCGGCACATCGCGCCGAGCGTGCAGCCGAGGTTGTGCGTTCCGTAGGTGGCCTATCGGGGTTTCGTAAGTGCGCCTCGCCTGCGGCGCGACGTCGCCAGCCGGTTTGGCGTTATCGGACAAGCACCTTTAGGCGGCTTCGCCCAACCGTGGGCATGGATCCTCCCATGCGACTCCGCCTGGGATGTGGCAGCTTGGACCTCGTTCGCGAGGTCGCGGGATCAGCCAGCCGCCGTATGCAGCCGAATCCCGTTGGCGGCAGGAGCGCATTCACCGGTCGCCCCCCGGAAACGCAGGTGTTTTGGCTCCGCCACGGGTCACGGCTCAAGCTGCGCTCGAAGGCAGCCGAATCCGCGCGGGAGTGGGCTCAGGCTGCGGCTAAGAAACGAGTTAGCCAACATTCCTACGGATGGTCTGAAGGATCCCGAGAGTGAGACGCATCCGGAGGGCCCAGTAACGTCCTGCAGTCCGTGAGAGCTCGCGCCGGCAAGGATGCCCACTCGTGCTCATTCACCGCTCGCTCCACGGGCGAGGGTGGACGGAGTCGGTCGAGGACCGCACTCTCATGCATGCCTAAGTCATCGACGTTTGCACGGATGAAGGCCTTTACCCGCGAGCTGAAGCGCCGGAAGGTTTACCAGGTCGGCGCCGTGTACATCGTCGTGGGCTACGCCGTGGCCGAGGGCGCCCAGTACCTCTTCGAGCTTGCCGGGCTTCCGGTCGTGGCATCTCGGGCCGTCGCGATCGTGCTGCTCCTTGGGCTGCCGGTCGCTCTCGTACTGGCCTGGGCCTACGAACTCCGCCCGGAGGAGACGTCGTCGGGCGGACAGGCCGCACCCCGGCCGGGGGTGCCCTGGACCGATGAGGACCGCTCGTCGGACCACAGGGCGTCCATCGTCGTCCTCCCTTTCGACAACATCTCTCCCGATCCGTCCGACGCCTACTTCGCCGATGGCCTCACGGAGGAGATCACGGCGAGCCTCTGCGGGGTTCGAGACCTCCGCGTCACGTCACGCAACTCCGCTACGGTGTTCAAGCGTGCCGGCAAGGGGACCCAGGCCATCGGCGCGGAGCTGGGCGTCGCTTATGTGCTGGAAGGCAGTGTCCGAAAGGCAGGGGATGCCCTTCGAGTCACGGCGCAGCTGATCCGTACCGAAACCGATGAGCACCTCTGGTCGGAACGATACGATGGGGCGCTGAGCGATGTGTTCGGCGTTCAGGAGGAGGTGGCGCGCTCCATCGTCCGGACGCTCGAGCTCCACCTGCGGCCGGAGGAGGCGCGGCGACTCGCCGCCCGTCCGATGGACGACATAAGAGCCTACGAGTCCTACCTCAAGGCCCGTGAGGCCTCCCTCAAATGGACCCCGGAGGCGCTCGAACACGCTCTGGAACATCTGGAGCAGGCTCACGCTCGCATCGGAGAGAACGCGGTCGTTCTGGCCGGTATCGGGTATGTGTATTCGCAGTTCTCCAACATCGGCGCCGACGATCGCGACTACGTCGCTCTGGCCGAGGAGTACGCGCGCCGGGCTTTGAAACTCGATCCGGACAATCCCGAGGCCCACATGGTCCTGGGCTTTCTCTTCCAGGAGGGCCTTCAGGACGTCGACCGCTCCCTACACCACTTGGAGCGGTCGCTCGCGGTGAAGCCTGACGACCCCCACACCCTGACCTGGTGGGCCATCGCCCTCTCCTTGGCGGGCCGCAACGAGGAGATGATGGCTGCGGCCACCCGTCTCGTGGAGGTGGACCCGCTCAATCCGCTCTCCCGGTCGCTCCTTGGCCTCGCGCGACAGGTCGGGGGTGACCTCAAAGGAGGGCTGGAAGACATGGAGGTGTCGTACCGAGGCTCCCCCGAAGGCTCGGCAGAGAGCTTCTTCTACGCCCACGCCCTGGCGATGGTCGGGCGGGGGGAAGATGCGTTGGCCATCCTGCGGAGAGAGTTCGCATCCGACTCCCCCGTTCCGTTCCTCTCCGTAGCCCCCTTGCTGAGGGCGGCGTTGGAGGACGCCCCGGAGCGGATGCATGGGGTCATGACCGAGAGCTTTCGCGCCAAGGTGGCTCGGGATCTGCAGTTGTGCTTCTACACGACCCAGATCTACGCTTTGGCTGGCCTCCGAGAGCAGACGCGGGAATGGCTTCGCCACATGGTGGCCGGCGGTTTTCGGAACTACCCGTGGCTGACGCACGACCCGTGGCTCACCCAATACCGGGACGACCCGCCGTTCCGGGCCATGTTCGAGGAGGTTCGAGAGGCATGGGAGCGGAATGCCGGTAACGGCATCGCGGATGCCAAGCCATGATGCGCTCGGCCGGGTAACCGTAGGGGCGCCATGCAATACCGAACGTACGGCATGGGCAGGAGACGGGATATGGCCACGCGGTCGCCGGTTTCTCGGTTGCGTTCGCTCGGCAACCGTAAGCAGTCGCCCGAAGGCATGGCGGGTAAACGGGGGGCGCCGTACTGGAGGCTACCCCTGCGACCGGAAGTTGCCTGACAAGCGTACCCGTCTCGGTGACTCGACCGGGTGCACGATCCGATAACGCCAGGTTGGCGCCTCCGCTCGCTTGGGCTCGCTCCGGGCCTATAGCACCCTCGCTTTGCGCGAGGGTCGCCAACCCCGGTACCGTTAGACGAGAGTCCCGGGAGCGTGAGAACTGCATGAAGGACCCGGCAAAGCGATCACTGCTCCCGATCGAGCGTGAAGATCTTGAACGTCTTCGCGATCTCGTTCGGTCGGACCGGGAAGAGTTCTTCCGCAAACACCCGGATTGGGCCGAGTTGTACGAGAGTCGCGTCTTGGGTAGCGCACTCTGTCAGGGTGGTGCATCGCACTACATCGACGGCGTGACAGGAATCAACGACTTCGATCTGTACACATTCTACGCCCACCACCCAGCGCGCGTTTGGTACGCAAAGCGGATGCGGCAAGTCGACTTTGGGGATCCGAAGTTCGGGCGTTCGGAGGTCACGAAGCCCAGCTTCATCGGTCGCCGGGTTGACCTCCAGGGAAGGGCGATCAAATGCGCTCCAGATACAGACCCCGCAGTCGCGATTCGGCGCTACCTCCGTAGGCCCAGGTCGACCACGGCGAGGTTCCTGGCCGAGAAGGCAGTGGTTCTCCTGGAGCCGGACGAGCGGCTTGGTGAAGTGGTGTGGCCACCGGGATAGATTGGAGCTTCGGATAACGCACAACTGCCGCCTCGTCGCTTTCGCTCCTCGGGCCTGTGGCACATCGCGGCTTAACGGCCGAGCCCGGGCGGCGTGGTTTCGTGCAGGGCCTAACGGCTGCGATCAGTAGGTGGCGCCTTGGGCTCGGCCTACCGCGACGTCGGCAGTTTGTCAGGCGTTAAGCGAAACTGGCGAGTCGGTGCTGTGCGGCGACCCATCTGCTGCTTCCGATGGACACCGTGGTCAGGTTATCGTTGTTGGACAGCGGCCATCCAGGCGTCCCGGCGAGGTGAACATGAAGTCCTACAGTGCAGTGGTCGAGCGGGATCGTGACACCGGGCTGTACGTGGGCTACGTCCCCGGTTTCCCGGGCGCTCACTCACAAGGTGAAACCCTCGATGAGCTGCAAGAGAACCTCCGTGAGGTGGTAGCGATGCTGCTCGAGGATGGCGATCCAGAGCTCGAGGGAGAGTTCGTTGGGATCCAGGTGGTGGACGTCGCCTAGTCGATGGCGCGTCTCCCGGTCCTCAAGCCTCGTGAGGTGGCAGCCATTCTTGAGCGTCTGGGGTTCGTGGAGGTTCGCCAGAGAGGTTCCCACAAGCAGTTTCGCCACCCGGACGGACGCGGTACGACCGTGCCATTCCACCCGGGTCGAGACATCTCACCGATCCTGCTGCGACAGATCATCAAGGACATCGGGTTGACGTCCGAGGAGTTCTTGAAGCACCGATAGGGGGCGGATGGAATCCGCGTGGCTTCGGCTGTGTAGTGCCACCAGCCAGTCTCGCCTAACGGTTCGTCTAGCGCTTCGTCGCCCTGTGGGGCTCCTCGGGCCTACGGCACATCGCGCCAAGCGTGCAGTCGAGGCGTGGGTTCCAGGGGTGGCCTCGCGGGGTTCCATAGGCGCGCCTCGCCTGCGGCGCGACGTCGCTCTAGCCGGTTTGGCGTTAGCTGACATGGTCTCAACATCACCGTAGCTTGCCCGATACAGGAGGCTGCTGTGAAGCACCGTTGTTACGTAGTCTTTGCTGGGGCAGGTGCTTTGAGGCTCTATCGACGACTGCTACCGATCCGTTCGACCAGGCGCCGGGTATCGCAGCAACGTTGAGTAGAGGCGCTAAGGAGGCACCCTCCAACTCGGTCGGGCACAGCGGCGTCCCCCTGGATCCGCGAGGGAGACCATCATGCAACGGCTGCTGAAGCGGGCGGCCTTGGCCGCCATCGTGACGTTTGGGTACGACGTCGGCGACGGGATTGCGCTGCAAGCCCCTGATACCCTCCGCACGATCGAGTTCGAGACCACCGAAGTGACCGCCCCACACGTTACGGTCTCCCAGGATGGTGAGACGCTCGTCTTCACGATGTTGGGGCACCTGTTTCGGGTGCCCGCGGAAGGAGGGGAGGCCGTACAGCTCACCTTCGGACCCTATCTGGATACCGAGCCGGCATACTCCCCGGATGGGAGGTCGATCGCGTTCGTGTCGGACCGGGATGGTGGCGAGGGCAACGTGTTCATCCTGGATGTCGCCACGGACTCGATATGGCAGCTGACCAGGGAGCCGTGGGCGGGCGAGCCGGTCTGGAGCCCGGATGGAAGGCGCCTGGCGTACCGCTCGTTCGTGATTCAGGCGTACCGCGGCCGAATGGGTCAATACGTGCCCTCCGTGCTCAAGGAGATCACGGTGCCCGAGGGGAAGGCGAGAACCGTCGTTCCCGATACTGCCTTGGTGCGCGCGTGGTTCTACATGCCCGACGGCCGCCCCGCCTGGGCGCCTGACGGGATGTGGCGGGCGCCGCGATGGGTGACCCCCATCGTCACGCTCGGCGACGACGGCGTGGCCGACACGGTTGCGACGCTCGACGGCGAGGCGGCCGATGTGTACGCTCCCGCCAACGGCCAGCGTCTGTTCTACCATCGTCGTTTGATCAGACAGAGCTTCGAGGGCCTGTCGGAACTGGCCTGGATCTCCTCGCCGCTCGACGGAAGCACCGAGCGCCTCGTCACGTTTGTCGTTGATGGGACGTATCCGGGGGGCATGCCACCACCGTCCCACACGGCCGTGAGCCCCGACGGCCGGAGTTTCTTTGTGGGCACCGGGGGGCGTCTTTGGCGCCTGACCGATGCCGTACGAAAGCCGATTCCCTTCCGGGCCCGGGTGCGCCTGATGGTCCATCCGTCGGTGGTGCCTCCCCCACGGCGGGTAGCTGGGCCGGCCGAGTCAGTCGGACCCAGGGCGACCGGCACGCCCGTCATCTCACCCGATGGCGCTATCGTTTTCGTACGTGCCGGCGAGTTGTGGCTGCAGGAAGATCGGGGGGGCGCAGCTCGGCGCCTGACTGATTGGAAGTGGATTGCTCACAGCCCCGCCGTGGGCCCGGACGGCCAGCACGTCGCGTACGCAGCCACCCGGTCCGGGCGGCATGAGCTGCGCGTGCTGGATCTTTCGACCGGCCGGAGCGAGACGGTACTGACTGGAGACCAACGGATCGGACAGCCCGCGTGGAGTCCGGATGGCAGCCATCTGGTCTTCTGGAACCCGGCGGGTAGAGGCGTCGACCGGTTAGAACTGGCCACCAGGGACATCCACCGGCTCGCGAGCACAGCAGAGCGCAACCTGTGGAGGGCTCGGCCCCATTACTCCGCAGACGGCGAATGGGTCTACTACACGGCTGCCAGCAGCGGTACGGGCTCGCTGTGGCGGGTCCGCGTGAACGACTCGGCGAGTACCGAGGCCCTGACGGATCTCGACCGCCACTTGAGCGACGGTCAAGTATCTGCGGACGGCGAGTGGCTCGTCTTTCGGCGTGGCACCGAGATCTGGACCGCCCGAATGAAGGACGCCCCCATCACAGAGGAGGATGTGCGTCGGCTCACCCGCACAGGAGGCGACAGGTTCTCGCTTACACCCGATGGTCATGCAGTTGTCTACTCCATCGGCGATCGCGTGTGGCGGCGGAGTTTGCCGGAGGGCGAGCCGACCGAAATCCGGCTGGACGTCCAACCCGGCACGGGTACACCGAATGCCACAGTGCTTCGGAACGTGCGACTCCTGGACCTGAATGCGGGGGCGTTCGGAGCGCCCGTGGACCTACTCGTTCGGGGCGGCAAGATCGCTCGCCTGGGCCCGCAGAGAACGTTGGCGCCCGAAGGCGCGAGCATCATCGACGGTGGGGGACGGTTCGCGATCCCCGGTCTCTTCGACATGCACGTTCACGTCTCCACCCGCACCACCGGGGAGGGCCTTCTTGCCTACGGGATCACCTCCGTCCGGGAGGTCGGGAACGCCATCCGTTGGTTGGAGTTGCTGGCCGATCGCGGCGACCTGACGGCGGCTCCCGAGCCTCGCTACTTCTACGCCGGAGGGCTCTTCATGGGCGCCCGACCGAGCCCGGAAGACGAGGAAGTCCAGCTCCACGACGCGGATGAGGCGAAGAAGTACGTCGCGGAGTGGAAGAGTCGCGGAGCGCACTGGATCAAGACCTACCAGCTCGACTACGCGCTCGACACGAGGCCGTGGTGGCTCGCTCGCGCTGTTGCAGAAGAGGCGAGGCGCGTCCGGATCCCCGTGGCAGGTCACGGCATGAGCGCCGAGGAAATCGTGAAGCACGTCACCGTGGGCTACGCATCTCTCGAGCATACGTCCTCGGGCGAGCGAGTCTACGAGGACATCCTCGGGTTGATGTCAGCGGCTGACGTGCGCTGGGATCCCAATCTCGGTGTGGCGGGTGGTTGGGCGCTGCTGCTCAGAGAGGCGCCCGAACGTCTCGATGCCGAGTTGCTGAAGGCGTTCGCGTCGCCGTCTGCGGTGGACGCCGGGACGAACGCATTGTCGTTTCGACCCACGAACGCGTTGCGGGGATGGTGGCTCGGTCAACTTGCTTCGGTTCGCGAAGCCTACGAGGGAGGGGTGAGACTTCTCGCCGGGACCGATGGGCGTCCATTCGGCTTCGGCCAACAGGGGCTCGGTGGCGCCACGCTGCACTGGGAGCTGGAGCACTTCGTCGAGGCGGGCATTGAGAACGCCGAAGTGCTGAAGATCGCGACCCTGGGCGCGGCGGAGGCGCTGGGCGTGGACGGTGACCTGGGCAGTCTGACGGTCGGCAAGCTGGCTGACATCGTCTTGCTCGACGCTGACCCGCTGGAGGACATACGGAACACACAAAGCATCTGGCGCGTGATCAAGGGCGGTCGACTGTTCGACCCGGAGGAGCTTGCGGCGGAGGCGAGGGCCATCCGGCAGCGCTGAGAAGGGTCTTCTCCGACCAGACCCTTCGAGCCCCGCACAACCTAGCTAGCGGTCGGGTGGAGGACCCGGAGCGCCCGTGTAGCAGCTCGCGCTGCGGGTGGAGGCTGGTGCGCAGCGGAACTGCGTAGCCGTTAGGGTCTATCCCGGCCTGCTTTGCGGGCGACGACGTCAGCTAACGGGTCCACTGGCGGCTGCGAGCCTTCGGCCCTCCGCGAACACCCCCTGCGGCGGGCGTCGCCAGTGGCCAATTGGTTATTTGACATGCACACGACCGTTGGGGGGATCGGTTGCACGATGACGACCATTGGATGACTTGTCCGGTCCTGAGAACCCGTTCTTGGGTGTCTGGAGAATCACCGATATGGAGTTCTGGGGCTCCGAGGAACTGGATCTGTTAGGCCCACCGTTCATTGCGTTCGAGCCGGAGGGACTGGGTGGGTTTCAGTTCCTGGCAGTGCAGGGAGAGTTGGACTACCGAGTCGAGGGCGGTGCGGAGGGATCGTTGGCTCGGTTCACGTGGGCAGGCCTCGATGATGGAGAGCCGTGTGGAGGCAGGGGCCTTGTGAGACTTGAAGGCTGGACGCTGAAGGGAAGGATCTTCTTTCACCTAGGCGACGAGTCGAGTTTCGAGGCTGAGCGATGATCCATGAACGGTCGCGAAGGGTCAAGCGGATCAGGTTCGGCGAACCAGTCCCTGTATCGTTCACGCTGGAGGAACGGGGGTTGATCGTCGAGCACACCTTTGCTGATCCCGAGTTCACAGAGCCGCTCGAGCGTGCGACCGTCTCTTCCGGAAAGCTGTGTGTGAATCTCTCCTTGGACGACGTGGATGAGCTGATGGGATACGTAGCGTTTGAGGCGAATCACACGGAGGACCAGCGGTTGCGCCGGCGATTGGATCGCTTGTTCGAGCGATTACAGAATGTGCTGTTGGCGTACGAGGAGGTAGATCCCTCGGACTACTCATGATAGGCGCCAGGGAAGCCGTGGACGTGCTGGAAGCGCAAGTCAGATAACGAATGACTTGCGCCTCGTCGCCTTCGGCTCCTCGGGCCTTCGGCACATCGCGCCAAGCGTGCGGTCGAGGCGTGGTGCGAATGGTGGCCTGTCGGGGTTTCGTAGGTGCGCCTCGCCCGCGGCGCGACGTCGCAAGCCTGGAGCGCGTTAGACGAACGGCGGACTGCGGGCTGGAATTAGGAACCTTAGGGGGTCTCACATGGGATTTCTCACCAGATCGCTGCTGACGGTGGGTGATGAGGTATATGTGGCGGTGCAGAGTTTCGGTCGTTTCCTCCGCTTGATCGACCCAGGTGTCGAGCCGATAGCGGTCAAGACGGACGACGGTTGGCCGACGTTGTACCTAGCTCAATCGGAGGAAGGGTGGCCCGAGTTGTCACTGCCGCTTCCGTCGGACGCGGAGTTCCAGCAAGCACTGTCGGGAGTGTTGCGACGAGGCGGGCTCTGGAGAACAGGGGAGCCGGCAGAGCAAAGTCTAGACGTGTATCGCGAAGCGCTCGCGACGCTGGGTCCCGTCCGAGAGCCAAAACCAGGCTCGTTGGAGGTCGATCACGGGTCTGGACGCGTAACGATCCGGGTAGGCCTTCGGGGTCACAGCGAGGGCCATCTGTAGGTTCAGCAGACCCGCAGCCCGGATGCCGTGGCTTCTGCTATGAGTCGTCGATGGGATCGGCGCCGCTGGCCTCATAGCAGGACCGGATCTGGCCCTGCCGGCTCCAGCGCTGGAAGAACCTCCGGAGCTTGGCGGGATCGTTCGGCAGCCGCCGCACGATCTCGGGCTCCG
>JBDHHQ010000135.1:0-10327 GCA_039589315.1 Gemmatimonadota bacterium | reverse complement strand
GTGGTTGGACCGGTTCGGTGATCAGCGCTTCTCCCTGACCAACGCGGTGAGCTTCGAGGTCATGCGCAGGCTCCGACTATCCCGGGCATTCGCATTCGATCACCACTTCGTGGTGGCCGGCTTCGAGCCGCTAGAGTAAGCCAACCTCGATCCACCCGAGTGAGCTGGCCAGGAGCAGCCTCGATGCCCCCGTCGGGCACGCGGGAGCCGCCCCACCGTTTGCCCTTTGTCCCCTCCCTAGGGAAGCGGCAGCGGCTCGTCCAGGCGCACGGTCAGCGTCGATCCCTCGCCCATCTCGGCGTGACCACCCTTGGTGGTGACGGCAAAGACCGTCCCGGCCACCGCTCCGGCACCGGCCCCAACGAGCGCTCCCTCCGTGTCGCCGCCGATGACGCGACCCAGCAGTGCGCCTGCGGCTGCTCCGGCCGCGATCTTCACGGCGGTCTCGCCACCGCTGTCCCGGGTGTCCGCGTTGGCGTCTGCCTCTACGATCGTGGCCTCGAGCGGGTGGGTGTCGCCACGCACCGCCAGCATCTCCATGCGCAGGGCGAGGACGGCCGGTTGGTCCGACCCCTGGCTCTCCTCCGACTGGACCACCACCCCTTGAGCCACCGACCCCAGCGGGACCAGCACCTCGCCTCGCGGCGAAACCACGTCCTCGGTCAGCGTGGCCTGGAAGCGGTCGCCCACCCGGGTCGACTTGGTGGAGAGTGACTCCGTGAGGCGGAACGTCATCCGGGTCCCGGCCGGAGCGAAGACCGTGGGGGTGGGCATCGTGGGCGGCTCGGCCGCAGGCTGCTTCGGCGCGGGCTGGCTCGCGGGAGGCTGGCTTGCCACGGGCCGCTCCCTCGGGGGCTGCTCCGCGATCCGCTCCTGAGCGGGCTGTGCCTCGGCCGGCTGCTCGGCAGCAGGAATGGCATCGCCGTCAGGATTGTCCTTGGACTCGGCGGCCGTACAGCCTAGTGCCAACACGCTCACCGCGCCCACTACCGTGAGTAGCTCTTTAGACCTGCGTGTACCCATGAGACTCACCTCCTTGCGGGTCGCCCTGGACGCATGGCGCGTCCGGGATACGAGCGACCCGATGCGGTGGATCTGCGGGAGCCGAGCCAGCATTTTGAGCAACGGGCATGCCACGCTGCCGGTGGATGGCCTCTACAAGTGTAAGTGCCTGCCAGTCTAATACCTAGGGCGATTCCCAAGGGATGGGCAGATCGCCGGATGGCGGCACAAGATGCGGACATTCGTTACTTCGAGCCGTAGACGGTTGCTTCATTTCGTGACAGGACCTGGTCCAGGAGAAGCGTGAGCTACCCACAGTCCGGACTTCTGAGGCGGACCCCCACCGTCCTTGTCCTCGTGGATGGGAGCCGCAACATTCTCGGTACTGCCGCCGACCCTACTCAGGAGCGCCTTCGGGCCCGCCCGCTCCGACCCGGTCGAGGGGCCCCACGCTGCCGCGGCCGACCCGGTTGTCACCAACGGAGGCGATCATGACGAGTCTGCACATGCGCCATTCATCCTCACTCATCGGACTGCTCGCCCTCGCAGCCTTCCTGGCGGCTTGCAGTCCGGATTCGTCTGGCCCCGCGGGCCCGAGCGCGCTGCACCCCGAATTGATCATGGGAGGGGGCAGCCCAGGCACCTTCGTCACCGCGAACCGCGCCAGCGGTACCATCTCGGTGGTGTCGGCGAGCGACGGCAGCGTATCGGGTACCTACGCCCTTCCGCAGTCGGCCTCCGACAACCCGCCCGAGCCGATGTACGTGGTCTACGTGGCCCTGAACAACAGCGTCCTCGTCGGAGACCGAGCCAATGATCGTGTGGTCGCGTTCGACGCTGCCGACTATTCGGTCCTCGGCACGGCCTCGGCAGGGCAGGGCGTGTTCCACATGTGGGTCAGCGGTACGGGCACGCAGCTTTGGGTCAACAACGACATCGACAACACCGCGAGCGTCATCGATCCGGTGACCCTGACCACCGTAGCCACGGTTCCGATGCCGGCAGATCTGGTGGCCTCGGGCGGCAAGCCCCACGACGTGATCCTGTCGTATGACGGCAGTCGGGCCTACGTGAGCATGCTGGGGCTCGCCGGCCCTGACGATTACGTGGTCCAGTTCGAGACAGCCACGTTTGCTGAAGTGAACCGCGCCGCCGTTGGCCAGGATCCGCACGTTTCGCTGAACAGGAACGATGGGCGCCTCTACGTGGCGGCGCAGAACAGTAACCTGCTCTCCGTAGTCGACCGGATTTCGCTGGCGTCGATCACCGATATCGCTTTGCCTGGAGCGCACGGCGTCGGCATGTCGAACAACGGCAAACACCTGTACGTCACCAACCTGCCTGGCGCAGGCACGGACGCGCTGTTCACGCTGGATACCAAGGGGCTCGCACTGACAGGAGACGTGCTTAGTACGCCGTTCCCGGTGCCTCACAACGTGGCCGTGTCCCGGAACGGACGTCGCATCGCCGTGACACACTCGGGAGGGACGGCCGACAAGCTCAGCCTCTTCGTTGCCGAGAAGGGTGTCCCGAGCTTCCTGGTGAGCGCCACGGTGGGGCTGAACCCGTTCGGGATCGCCTTCGTCCCGTAGTGGCCGAAGCCTGAAGGGCGTGAGCCGTGGCGCCTTGATGACGGCGACCACGGCTCTCTGCTTTACTGTGCCTGGCTCTACTGCCCCACCGTGGGCCGCACCACCAGGATCATGGCTTCGGCGTCACCCTGCCCCGCAGACGTGGTGCCCAGGACCATGGATTTGCCGTTGCCCACGTGTACGCGGGTGTCGAGCAGGTTGTCGTACCACGGATGGTTGAGTGACACCGCGATGTCGGCCGCGGCGTCCCCACCGTCGCCCGTGATCTGCGCGACCCACACCTCCAGCTGGTACGGCGGCTCTTCCTGGGGCCCTTCGTCGCCGATGCGGTCGATCTGAAGGGTCGCCCGACCGCCCTCGCGCACCTGCAGCACCGCGTCACCCACCATGCGGTAGCCCTCATAGCGGAGCAGGCTGCGCAGCTCGGCCTCCACCTCGGCGAAGGCGTCGTTACCCCCGCTGAATCCGTTCGCCTCGATCAGCTGGAAGTTGAGCGTGACCGCGGCCGGAGCCCGGTCATAAGTGGCCAACACCTCGGCGATGCGGTCCAGGTTCTCGGGCATCTCTCGCACCGTGAGCACCCCTTCGGCGTGGCTCATGTCGCCCGCCGCGCCCTCACGGTCCGAGTATACGTAGGGTGAGATCAGCGCCGCCGCCTCCGAGCCCTCGAGGCGCTGCAGCTCGAAGGTCCTGACCTCGAGCTCCGGCTCGCATCCCATCAAGAGAGCCGCGGCTCCCACGAGGCCCGCCACCGTCGTCTTCCACCAGATCCCCATCTTCGTGAGCATGTGTCTCTCTCCGTTTGGGCTACGCCCTATCGAATGAACCAGACCACCGTGATGTCCGGGTTGTCCGTCGGCAGCACGGCGACATTCGTCTCCGGGCTCGCGGCCGCCACCAGCCCACCGCCGCCTTCCATCCCCCGCTGCGCCAACTCCGGCGGGACGAAAGGGACACCGGTCCCCGTCGGACCGGGGAGCTGGAACAGCGCCAGCGCGGCCGCGGCCGCGGCAGCCAGCGGAAGCGCGACGCGCCAGACCAGACGCTTCTTCCGCACGGCCGACTCGGCTCCCGACGGGAGTGCCACTGCCCTCGGCCGAGCACCTGCGGCCTCCTCCTTCCGCCCCGCTCCCGCCGGAAGCCCCGCCACCCCGGACCGCGCCCGGGCCGGATCCGCATCCACCGCAACGCGCTCCGCCATCTCCCCCAGCGCTCCGGAAAGGGCCGCCTGTCCGTCCAGGATCCGTTGGCCCAGCTCGGCGCATGCGGCACACTGGCGGACGTGGACCGCCAGCTCCGACGGACCTTCTCCGAGCAGCTCACCCAGGTCGGCCTCGAGGAGCAGAGCGCGCGCATCTTCGCAACGCGTCACGAGAGGTCCTCCACGATGGAAGGCCGGACCGCCAGGATCCGGGCCCGGATCCGCCGCCGCGCGCGCAGCAGGTGAACCCGGGCGGTGCTGGGCCTCAGACCCATCACCTTCCCGGCCTCGGTCGGGGTCATGCCCTGAAGATCCACGAGATCCATGATCGCTCTCTGTTGATCGCTCAGCTCTTCCAGAAACGTCCGCACCAGGTCCGCCAACTCCGTGGACTCGCTGCTTTGCGGGTTCCGGCCCCCCACCTCGTGCGCAGCATCCGGCGCGTGGGCGGCCTCGAGTCGCTTCAGGGTACGGTCTCTCGACCGCGCCCGTCGGCCCAGCTCGCTGGCCACGTTCCGCATGATCGCGTACAGCCAGCCGTGGAAGGCCTGGGCGCCGCGCAAGGAGTCGATGGCGGTGTACGCTCTCACGAGCGTCCGCTGGACCACGTCGTCGGCGTCGTCGGGATCGCCGGTCCGCACCAGCGCCCACCGGCGGAGCGACGGCAGCGCGTGCCGGGCGAGGTGGTCGAAGGCGTCAGCGTCGCCCGCCTGAGCGGCCTCGATCCAGCCCCGTATCGCCGTTGCATCCGATCCCGCGCGCTCCGCGTCGATCGTGTCTCCTCTGTGCGGTGTCGTAGGAGAGATGGAATGCAGGCCTCGAGCGTTTACGCTGGGGCCCGGACGCGCAAGTCTCGGTCCGAGATCGAGGCGGCTGGCTCGCACAGGGAGAGCATGGATCCGGCCCCGCGGGTCCGACCCGGCACGACCATTGCGGTCCACTTGGGCCCGACGTCTTCGGGCAGGGTGGAGCGCCCCCGGGTTGCCGGGGTCGCTGCCTCATCGAACGGAGCCGCCGGGATCGATGACGAGAGCAAACCGGCCCCAGGGGAGAAACCGCTGGTCCGGGCCAATGGAATCGTCAGACTGGCCTTGGCGGGCCACGTAAACATATGTTGTCTCCGTCGCCATGGGCCCGCCGGGATTGGAGGATGGACGCGAGATGCTTACTTCGGACCGTACGCGCGGGCGCCATCGTTCCGCCGGCTTACCGGCGGCGCTTCTGCTGCCGGCGATTCTGCTCGCCGCGCCCTCTCAGGCTGCCGTGACGCCGGTGCCGGTGGCGTCGCTCGCCGCGGTGTCGGCTCAGGCCCAGGACACCCTGGTGGAGCTCGCCGCCGCAGCCACGCGCGCTGTCGTGCGGATCGACGTCACGACCGCCGCCGCCACGCGGCAGGGCAGCGGGTTTCTCGTCGACGCCAGCGGCCGCATCCTCACCAACCAGCACGTGATCCGGAATGCCGAGAGCCTTCAGGTGAGGCTGGCCTCGGGCGACGTATACGACGTGGTGCAGATCCTGGCCACGGACGAGCGGCGCGACATGGCGGTGCTCCAGATCGCCGGCTTCGACCTGCCGTCCCTTCCGCTGGGCAACTCGGACAGCATCAAGATCGGCAACCCGGTCGTCCTCATCGGCAGCCCGCTGGGGCTCGAGAACACGGTCACGACCGGGATCGTGAGCGGCCGGAGGCAGGAGTCCGAGGGATACCAGCTCCTGCAGATCAGCGCGCCCGCCTCCGTGGGCTCGAGCGGCGGCCCGGTCCTCTCGAGAACGGGGCACGTGGTAGGAATCGCTTCGTCGCAGATGCCCTCCGGGCAGAATCTGAACTTCGCGCTGCCCATCAACTACGCGCGGGGGCTCCTGGCCAACATGGACGGAGAGCCCGTGGCCGTGTTGCGTCCCACGCCTTCCCCCGCGGATCCCACGAGGGTCCCGCTCTCCTCTGCCGGCAACGCGGTGAACCGGGGCCTCCTGTTCGACGTGAGCGAGTTCGGCGGCTACAGCGTGGAGATGGAGGTCCGGATCGGCGAGGACCTGTGGCGACGGACGCGCGTCACCTACCGGATCATCGAGACCGTTGGGGGTGGTGAGCCGCGCATCGAGCGATACCTGGAAGGAGAAACCACCCGGACCAGCGGGCCCTTCGGCACGCCGCAAACGGTCCGTCGGGAGCGGGTCCGCACGCTCGTCCACCGGAACGGGCTCGAGCCCATCTCCACGCGGGGAGAGACCGCCCGGTGGACGGGTGAGGTGTGGGAGGAGGCATCGTACGATCTTCGCTTCGACGGCTACAAGGTGCGGGGCCTGATCCGTGACGAGACCGGGCGGGTCCAGGAGCTGGAGCGGGACCTGCCGCCCGGTATCGTCCTGAGGGAGGTCCGGCACCTGGCGTTCGGCACTCTGGCGGTCGACTCTCTCGTCGGCCGAAGCGTCGAGCTGGCCACCTTCGACGCAGCCAGCGGGGACGTCATGACCGATCGGTACGACGTCCGGGCTATCGAGCAGCTCGAGGTGGCTGGCGAGGTCTACGAGGCGTTCCGGATCAACGTGGCCAGCGGGCTCTCCAACACCGACGCCTACTTCCGTGCGGCCCGGCCCAGGATCCTCCTCCGCCAGCGCCACCCAGGCGACAGCGGCGTGGAGGAGGTCAGGAGCCTGGAGATCTTCGGCGCAGGTCCGGGCGGAGGCTGAGGCACGGGCGTTCCACCCCCTCGCCGCCCCCCTTGCGAGCCGGTTCCTCTGGGTTCCAACCCGTGGCACGCGTATTGCCCTTCTCCGGGGCGCGCCGGCGACGCTCGCGGGTGCGCAGACGACTTACCTTTCATTACCGTTGGAGGCAGGCAAATGCGTTTCAACCCGTCCCACATCCTTCCGCTGGCGCTCCTGGCTGCGCTCGTTCCCGGCGCTGCAACGGCTCAGGAGGCCGAGGCCGCGGTCGAGGAGATCCAGCCCTGCACGGCAGTGCTGACCCCCGCCCTGATCCCGGCCGGCGAGGCCGCGGTCAAGGTCAAGGCCACGCTCACCCAGGACATCGGCACCATCGACGGTCTCCAGTCCCCCGAGGGCAGCGGCCTCCTGATCGTCTCGCCCGAGGACGTTCCGGTGGAAGAGATGGCCAACACTGAAGATGCGGCTGCCGCCGAGGTGACCGAGATGGCGGCCGAGGAAGCAGTCGAGGCGAACACGTTCGTCGTTTGGCTGAACGCTTTCGAGGCCACTCCGGGCAGCTTCGAGGTCACGCTGCTGGGTGAGAACGGCACCTGCACGGCGACGGTCGAGGTCAAGGGCGACGAGTCCGCCAACTGACCCTCGCGCCGGATCGGCAGAGCTCGTGAACCAAGCCGCTCTGCCGTCGGCTCCCGAACACGCCCCCCGGTGGCTCCACGCGGCCGGGGGGCGTGTTTCATCGGGCCCGTCAGCGGACGAACCGGGGTGCAGGGGAGCCCGGGGCAGGCGGCGCAGCCCCGACCCGGGGGGCGCTGGCCCCCCCTGTCAGATCCGACTCGCTTCGCCCGTTTCGAGACAGGCTGACCCGTTTCAATCCACCCGCTCGCCGGCCGAAGATGCCAGCGGTCGGATGGCCGAACCGACGCCGCGCTCCGGAGTTTGGATACGATGTCCCGTGCGACACTCATGCCGCCGATCCACGCCGCGACGCGTGGTGGCTCTGGCGCATGCACGTTCTCCCCTCCGGCGGCGATCCGCGTCGCCTGCCTCTTCCTCTTCCTGGCGGCCGCGCCAGCCGCGGCCCAGGGCATCACGGTGGGGCTCAAGGGTGGTGTCAACGGATCCAGCCTCTCCGACCTGGATGACACCGAGAGCCGTGCCGGCTACGTGGCCGGAGCCTACGCGCAGTTCGGACTCAGCCGGTCCGTCTTTCTGCAGCCCGAGCTCCTGTATGCGAGCCGCCGAGTCCGCGGTACGTCGGATGGAGACACGGCGGAGCTGAAGACGGACTTCGCCGACCTCGCCGCGCTCCTGGGCCTCCGGCTGATCCCGGGCGCCATCAGCCCGTTCGTCTACGGCGGTCCGATCCTCTCGTTCGAGACTCGTTGCCGCATCGAAGCCGAATCCGGGCTGTCCGCCACGGACTGCCCGGACTTTCAGCTCGACACGAACGCGACCCAGACCTCTCTGGCCTTTGGCGGCGGTGTGGACCTGGCCCTGGGCGCTCTGATCCTGACGGGCGACCTGCGCTACCAGCTCGGGCTTTCCGAGGCGGCCACCGACGATACCGCCAAGTGGAGGTCGTGGTCGTTCATGGTGGGCCTGGGACTTGGGCTGGGGCGCTGAAGGGCCGCCACCCTGCCGCGAGGCCTTCCCTTCCCCGGCTCGCGAGTCCGCGCTCGAGTCCCGGGATCGACGGCCCTGGCTGAACCCCCTACCAACCGCCCCCACCACCGCCGCCACCCCCGCCACCAGAGGATCCCCCACCCCCCCCACCGCCCCCACCGCTGCCTCCGCCGCTACCTCCCGGCGCTCTGGATGACGATGAGAGCGTGTGCGGGAGGCTCGCGCCCAACGACGACGCGAAGCCCGACGCGTCGAAGCCGTCCGAGCTCCCTTGGTACCATGAGAGCGCACCGCTTCCCCTGGCAGCGACGACCTCCGCGGTGAGCACGTCCTGGAAGCCCTCCGCCCATCGATTCGCCAGGCCCAGCGCGATTGCGTGTGGCAGAAAGCGCTCGAAGAGCTCGGGCGTCCGCTCCGGCTCCACCATGCGGTCCAGCCGATCCTCGTCGGTGGCTGCGAGGAAGGTGCGAAATCCGTCCAGGTGATCGAGCACGCCTCGTCCCCGCAGCGTGGGACGCTCCAGTAGGTGGTAGAAGACCACGTTCACAACCCCGATGGCCAGCGCCGCCAGCATCAGGTGGGTCGGCACCATCTGGAGGAGCATGTAGCTGACGAACAGCTCGGCGCCCACGAACGGGATCGAGAACAGCAGCACGAAGGCACCGCCGACCAGGGCAACGACGCCGCCACCTCTGAGGCCGGTCTCGAGCTCCTTGAACGCCCGGTAGATCATGGTCGCCACGCCGGCCGTCCACCCCGTGAGCCAGAGCCCGAGGAACCAGGCGCCCGGCGAGACGCCGAAGCGGGCCCGCCAGACCAGGATCAGAAATCCCAGGATGCTCACGACGAGCCCGGCCGCGAACCACTTCCGGTTGTAGACGAAGTACTCCCGCTCGAGCTGGCGAGACAGCTTGTGCTTCAGGCTCTTGATCGACTTGCGTATCCTCCTGTGGTGCCGTTGCTCGAGATCCAGGTGGCTCCTACCGGCGAGCAGCCCCTCGAACACCTTCTCCTCGTCGGGAGTGAGGCCCCGGGCGTTGGGGCCCTTGTGTAGCGTCCACCGCCAGTCGTCCTTCTCGATCCGCACGGCGCTCTTCACGGCCATGCTCACCAGGGCGGCCGCGAACTGGCTGTCGTCGTAGCCCTGCTCCTGCAGGTATCCGAGAGCGGCCGGTGAGAACCCCTCGGGCGGCTCGTACTGGACCACGGTGGACCGCTTGGCCGGGTCGCGTCCGACGCTGACCCACATGAGGGCATACATGGCGATCAGGAACATGACCAGGTAGCCCGCGTCGATGTAGCCGCCCCAGTCCAGCCGCAACCACTCGGCCTGCTTCTCTTCCGACGGCGGGGCGAGCACGCCCTTGGGGATGGTCACCCGGATGGTGAGTCCCTCCCGCGCTCCCAGGGCCTGGGTCGTGCGGAACACGGCCTCCTCCCGGGCCTCGTCCCACGACATCTCGGCATGGCTCTCGGTGGATCCGTCGGGCCCGGTCCAAGCCTCGAGACCGGGGGCCAGCTCCAGGCCCGCCACGTGCACGCGAGCCGACGCCGCCAGGATCGGAAACGCCCATCCGTTTCCGGTGACGTTCCAGTAGAGCTGATCCGACGCCTCGCCGAAGGTCACCCACCGCTCCGTCTCGTACTCGATCGTGTAGGTGTACTCGCCAGGCTCGAGGAAGACGTCCGGGTCCCCGATGCGGACCTGGATCCCGCCGCGGCCGAACTCACCACCGATGCTCAGGAGCTCGTAGCGCGCAGGTTGGCCGTTCTGTAGCACGCGGAGGACCTGGAACGGCGCCTCGATCCTGCCGAGGCCGCTGGACCTCGGAAAGCTGGTGGGGAAGTCGCGGTAGATGCCCCGCCGAATCTCGGCCCCCAACGCCCGCACCCGGATCTCCTCGGTCACCACCATCGCGGCGCCGTTGGGGATCTCGATGCGGACGTCGTACGAGAGGATCTCTTCGGTGTCCTGGGCCACTGCGGGCACCGGAGGCACCGCGACCCCGATGGTGCCGGCTGTCGTGAAGAGGAGGGCCAGCTGGGCCACGCCCCGCCGTGCGGATTCGGACGGACCGGGCCGGCGAGCCGCCGAGGCCCGCTCGCGGCTGCCGCTGAACCGGCTGGACCTCATCGATCCTCGAGTGAGCTTCATGGACCGCTCCGTCTGCGGGTCGTTAGTCCAGCCTGCTCGCTTCCACCGAGTCGGGTTCGTCCCCTCGACCACTCGCCGGCACCC
>JBDHHQ010000134.1:0-18672 GCA_039589315.1 Gemmatimonadota bacterium | reverse complement strand
GCCAGAGTCATCCGATCACCGTCCGCTCTGGCGGCTGATCCAGCACAACGCTCTCGTGGCCACGCTCGCAGGCAGCGGCTACCGGTTCTTCGCGTTCGAGAGCGGCTACGGTCCGACTTCCATCCGCTCGGCCCAGCACTACCTGCGGCCACCCCATCACCTGGGGATCTTTTCGACGGCGGTCGCCAAGATGACCCTGCTGCCCGTGGTGTTCCCGGAGGTTCCTCTGCTCGACTTCGTGGAAGCCCACCGAAAGAGCATACTCTACACTCTCGACGAGCTTCCACATCTGGCCGGTGAGAGGGGACCGAAGTTCGTCTACGCGCATATCCTGTCTCCCCACCCACCCTTCGTCTTCGACGCCCGGGGCGCTCCGAGTCGTGAGGGCGTGCCGTACAGCATCCTGGACGGAAGCCACTTCCTGGGGTCCCGGGAAGAGTACCGGCACGGCTACGTCGAGCAGGTGAGATTCGTCTCGGGACGGGTCGTCGCCCTGGTCGAGGAGATCCTGCGGAGGTCGGAGAGGCCACCCGTGATCGTGATCCAGGGGGACCACGGTCCGGGTCTGAACCTGGATCAGGAGAGCGGCGAGAACACGGACATCGCCGAGCGCCTACTGATCCTCAATGCCTTGTACCTGCCTGACGGCGGCGGCGAGGGCCTGCCACCCAACATGAGCCCGGTCAACACGTTCCGGCACATCCTCAACCACTACCTGGGGGCCGAGTACACGCTCCTGCCCCACCGCAGCTACTACTCCACCTTCTCGCGCCCGTACGACTTCCACGACGTGACGGACCGTCTCTCCGCAGCCACGCCCTGACCCGCCTCTGAAGACCATCGTTCCCCCTCACGCCCTCGGGTAGGCCATCCTGAGGGCGACGTACCGCCGGAGATACTTGGCGGCCGGTTGAGCGATGGGAGGCGGCCCGCCGGGCAGTCGCCGCCGGATGGCCCGGGTCACGCGCGTCGTGAAGGAGGGCGGCCCCGGTGGCTTCGTGCCCTCTCTCACCAGCGCGTGGCCGAACTCCACGGGAATCACGTCGTCCAGGCGGCTCTCGGTCGTCGACATCCAATCGCGGAGCGCCGCCGCATGGCTCACGGCCTCCTCTCGGTAGTCCGCCCGGTATCCCTCTTCCCGCTCCCTGGGCATGGCCTCCAGGTCCGCATCCATACTCGCCATGGCGCGGCGGAACAGGCGCTTGTCCTGCCGTTGCGCCCAGCCCATGGTCGCGCCGTAGTCCAACACGTCCCGATCCAGCCACGGATTACGTACCCTGGTCCAGCGGGCGGGAAACGTTTCGCGCCAGGGCAGGACGACATTGCCGCACCGCTGGTCGAAGGCGCAGTACGCATAGGTCTGCCACAGGCCGTCCGCAGAAGGCTGGCGAGCGATGAGGGCCCGGGCGTCCTCGTCCAACCCGCGTCGCATGTCGCGCAGCAGATCCTCCGGAAGGTGCCGATCGAGCCGAGCCGGGAAGAGGAGCTCCTGGAAACGCATACTGGCACGGAGCGCGCGCACGTCGGGGACGTCGAACGCGTCCATCCCCAGGTACTCCTCGCCGGTGAGCAACACGGGCGCCCGTGCCCGTAGGAAGGTGTCCTTGAGCTCCAACCATGCGTCCACGGCGTGGCATTCGACCATGCCTTGGCCGAGCACGGCGTTCTGCCTCAGATGTTCCAGATAGTCACCCCGGTAGCTCTCCACGGTGCGGTGCTGAAAGCCCAGTCGTCTAGCGATCCGGTCGGCTATGAAGGCATCGGTGCCGGGGCGAAGCGGTCCTCGGGTGTAGGAGAACGACCGGACACCCTGGACATGGAGGCGCCGAGCCAGGACGGCCGCGATGCACTTCGAGTCGTGGCCGGCGCTCAGCGCGAGAAAGACGTCGCCCGCGCCCTCGAGGCGCCGCCGGACGGCTTCCACCAGGATCTCCTCGTACTCGGCCGCCTGGCCCTCCGGATCCGGCGGATCCAGGGGGTCGTGGACCGCGTGGCTCCAGTACTCCTCCGATCGGAGACCCTCGGGGGTGAGCTCGTGAGCGTGCGCCCGCTCGAAGATCTGGACTCCGTCGAACAGGGTGCGGGGGCCGAAGCACGACCCGGACGACAGCATCCAGGCCACGCCGATGGGATCGAAGGCCAGCTCCTCCGTGGGATGATCCGCGAGCTGGGTCGTGAGCCGGTAGCCCACCCCGTCCCAACTGTGGAAGACCCGGTGGGAGCGCACCCGGTCTGGCACCACCAGGAGCCGGTCCGTCCGGTGATCCAGGAGAACCAGCGTGAAGGATCCGTTCAGCTCACGGAACAGGTCGTCCCCTCGTTTCACGAACTCCGCGGCCAGGCCCGCCGCCGTGCGGGGCGAGGGCTCGTAGAGCTCGCCGTGCAGCAGGACGGAGACACGCCCGCCCGGCTCGGTCCCGACGGTCGCGGGTCCACTTACCGTCGCGTATACGGTCCAGCCCTCCGACCGGAGCGTCTCCGTGTGCGGACGGCCGAAGGCGGCGGCAAAGCGCCGCCCATCGCCCACGGCGGCCGAGGCTCCCCGGGTGGGCATGCAGTAGGCCTGGAAGGCCGACGGCTGAAAGCGCGTGTCGGGTGCGAGGACCCCTGGCGAACGCTCGGGAAGATGCATCAGACCAACTGTCGGGATTGGGGGTCAGGCCGCAAAGCGGGCGTGCGCGCGCCACGGTAGCGGGAACCGGTCCGTTGGGGCCAGGGGTGCGGCTGGTCTGGCGCCGGTCAGCTTCCGGCGAACACGATCTCCCGCCCCACGAACCGTTCCAGGTCGATGAGGTGCAGGTAGTAGCCTCTCAGGGCGTCCCAATAGCGCTTTCGGCTGGCCAGGTACGTCCGCTGCGTGTCGAGCAGCGTCAGCAGGTCGAGCTCACCGAGCAGGTAACCTTCCCGGGTCAGCTCCAGGAGCTCGTCGGCCCGGGCGTTCACGTCCTCACTGTACCGACGGATCACGGCCAGGCTGGTCTCGTACCCGTGCCACGTCTGCTCGAGCTGCTTCTTGAGCGCCAGCAACGTCTCCTGCTGCTGCCACTGACGCCGGCGCTCCTCGGCTCGGGCCTGCTGGACCGCGCCCCGCTCGTTCAGCGGGAACCAGAGGGGCACGCTGAAGCCCACCTGGAAGCCATGGAAGTCGAAGCCGGTGCCCAGATCCTGAGTGAAGAACTGGAGCTGGAGGCTGGGGAACGCCGACCACCAGGCCGCGTTCACCCCCAAGGCCGCGGCTCGCACGCGGCCCTCGGCTGCCAGCAGGTCCGGGGCCGACCGAATCCCGGCCAGCACTGCGTCCTCGGTGATCTCGACCGGCACGTAGACCAGGGTGTCCGGGAACGCGACCTCGTACCGCTGCTCCTCCGGATCCAGGCCCACGATGTTGAACAGGCCGTAGCGGGTGTTCTGGAACTGCCTGGTGGCCTCGGCGTGGTTGCTCTCCGCCTCGGCTACCTGGAGCTCCGCCTTCATCACGTCGATCTCCGCGGCCTCGCCCACCTCGAGACGCGTGCGTACGGCTTCGTCGAGCTCCTGGGCGAGCCGAACCTCCTGCTCACGCAGATGGAGGATCTCCCGGGCGTACACGAGCTCGACGTAGGATCTCTTCACGGCCGCCTGGAGCGTCGCGGTCTGTGCGTCCAGCGCCAGTCCCAGAGCCCCCTGCTCCGCGGATGTTCGCTTGAGTCCGTAGTAGCTGGCCAGGGGCGAGGCCACGTTCTGAGACACCGACCACCGTCTCTCCGCGAAGCCGGGGAGTCCCACGTCCTCCCCGTCGGGGATCCCCTCTTCGAGGTAGCTGATCGCGGGAGACGCCAAACCCCACCCGGACCACCATTCGCCCTCGAGGGCCTCGATTCCCTGTCGGGTCCGGTTCACGGCGGGATTGCGCTCCTTGGCGAGCTCGATGGCGTCGCGCACACCGAGTGCCTCGATGGGCGCACGCTCCTGTGCTCCTGCCCCGGGGGTCATGGCGGCGAGAGCGATCACTCCGAGGAGCACGATCAGTATGCTCCCTACAGCCCTGGGGTGCGTCCGGCTCCTTCGGCTCAGGCGTTCCACGGCCCCCCCTCACCACCAGCGGAGCCCGGGCCGCCAGGCGCCCCGGCGCCGGACAGCACCGGCGCGGGGGCGACCTGATCGGTCCAGAGATCGGCGTCTGGCCCGGCTGGCACGCGTTCATCGCTCTCCAGCCACGCGTAGATGGTGGGCAACACCAGGAGCGTGAGCAGCGTCGAGGTGACCAGGCCCCCGATGACCACGCTCGCCAAAGGCCGCTGGACCTCGGAGCCCGGCCCTACGTTGAACGCCATCGGAATGAAGCCCAGGCTCGCCACCAAGGCGGTCATGAGCACCGGCCGCAGCCGGTCCGCAGCCCCGTCGATGGTGGCCTGCCGCACTCCCAGCCCTCGCCGTCTCAGGTCGTTGATGTGGGAGATCAGCACGATCCCGTTCAGAACCGCCACGCCGAACAGGGCCACGAAGCCGATGCTGGCCGAAACCGAGAGATACAGGCCTCGCATCCAGAGGATGAAGACGCCTCCGGACAGGGCGAAGGGCAGGTTCAGGAGGATCAGCAGAGCGTAGCGGACCTCGCCGAACATCATGAAGAGCAGCCCGAAGATGATGAACAGCGCCAGGGGCACCACCACGTATAGATGCCGCATGGCGCGCTGCTGCTCCTCGAAGGCGCCGCCGTACTCCAGGAAGTAGCCTCCCGGCATCACGAGGTTCTCGTCGATGGCTCGCCGGAGATTGGCCACGTAGGAGCCGATGTCGATGCCCGCCAGGTTCACGCCCACGATCACGCGCCGCCAGGCGTTCTCCCGGGCAATCTCGCGGGGTCCCTCCTGTGCCGTCACCGTGGCCACGCGGCTCAGGGGGATGAACCCGCCGTCGGGAAGCCGCACGGGCACGTCCATGAGCTTCCTGAAGCTGTCCCGCATGCCCTCCGGGAAGCGCAGGACGATGGAGAACCGGCGTTGTCCCTCGAACACCTGGCCGGATTCGTTCCCGCCGATCCCCGTCTCGATGATCTGTTGAACGTCGCTCACGTTGAGACCGAACGAAGCGATCGCCTCGCGGTCGATCTCGACGGTCAGATAGGGCTGACCGATGGCCTGCTCCAGGTAGAAGTTGTCCGTGCCCGGCAGGCGCGGCAGCAGTGCCACGATGGCTTCGCCGATGCGGTTCAGCTCCTCCAGGTCCTCGCCGAACACCTTCACCGCCACGTCCGACTTGACGCCGCTGGTGAGCTCGTCCACGCGCATGGCGATGGGTTGGGTGAAGTTGAACGAGAGTCCGGGCTCCGACGTCAGATACGGACGGATCTCCTCCTGGATGGATTCTTTGGTCATGCCGGGTCGCCATTGATCCCTGGCCTTCAGCACGACCCAGACGTCGGTCTGGTGCACGCCCATCCAGTCGTTGGCCAGGTCCGATCGTCCCGTCTTTGGCACCACGGTCTGGATCTCGGGGATGTCACGCATGAGCTCCCCGGCGATCCAGTTGGCGTTGGCCACCGACTCGTCCAGCGTCACGGACGGCATCCGGACCTGTTCGACGAGGATGGACCCTTCGTCCAGCTCCGGCAGGAACTCCGTCCCAAGGAACGGGATGAGGGCCAACGAGACCACGAAGATGCCCCCTGCCACCGACAGGACCAACGCCCGGCGCTCCAGCGTGCGATCCAGGAACGCCCGGTAGCGGGGCCTCAGCCACTGGATGATCCGGTTGGGTTTGAGTCGCACGCCACTGCGGAAGACCAGGGCCGAGACGGCCGGGACGTAGACCAACGCCAGGATCAGCGACCCGAACACAGCCGTGGCCACCGTGATCGCCATGGGTCGGTAGAGGATGCCCTCCATGCCCTGGAAGGTGGCGATGGGCACGTACACCATGAGAATGATCAGGACCCCGAAGAAGATGGGCCGCGCCACCTCGTGGGCCGCCGCCCGGATGACGTGCAGATGAGGCCGCCGGCCCCCGTCCTCTTGAAGCCGGTGCGCCATGTTCTCGATCATGACCACCGATCCGTCCACGACCATGCCGAAGTCGATGGCCCCGAGGCTCATGAGGTTCGCGGCCAGGCCGAACTCCCGCATGCCGATGAACGCGAAGAGCATGGACAGGGGGATCACCGACGCCACGATGAGGGCGCCACGGATCTCTCCCAGTAGGAGCAGCAGGACGGCGATCACGAAGAAGCCGCCCTCGAGCAGGTTGGTCTGGAGGGTGTGCGTCGTCCGTTCCACCAGATCGGCTTGATCGTAGAACTTGTCGATCCGCACGCCCTCCGGAAGGCCTCGATTGACGTCTTCGATCTTGGCCTCGACCTGCTCGATGACCTCCCGGCCGTTGCCGCCCCGGAGCATCATGACGATCCCGGTGACCACCTCACCGTTGCCGTCCTGGGTCACGGCGCCCTGTCGCAGCTGGCGGCCGAGCCGGACCTCGGCCACGTCGCGGACGTAGACGGGACGATCTGGGAGCTTCGCGACGATGATGTTCTCGATGTCCTCGCGGGAGCGGATCTGTCCGAAGCCCCGGACGATGTACTGCTCCCGGTTGTGCTCCAGGAAGTTCCCGCCGGACACGGCGTTGTTCACCTCGATGGCGCGAGCCACGGCGTCGATGCCGAGGCCGAAGGCACGAAGGGCACGAGGGTTCAGCACCACCTCGTACTGCTTCACGAAGCCGCCGAAGGAGTTCACCTCCGTCACGCCCTTGACCGTTTTGAGCTGGGGCGCGATGAGCCAGTCCTGAATGGTGCGGAGCTCGGTCAGGTCGTACGCGTCGCCCCGGACCACGTACTGGTAGATCTCGCCGAGCGCCGTGGAGATGGGCCCCAGCTGAGGCGTGGACACCCCATCCGGCAAATCGTCGGCGATGCTCTGGACGCGCTGGGCCACGAGCTGCCGGGCGAAGTAGATGTCGGTGTCCTCCTCGAACTCCACCGTCACCGCCGACAGACCGAATTGGGAGATGGAACGGACCTCCGCCACCTCGGGCAGGCCGTTCATGGTGGTCTCGATGGGGAAGCTCACCAGGCGCTCGACGTCGTACGGCGAGTACCGACCCGCCTTGGTGATCACCAACACCTGGACCGGGGTGACGTCGGGCAAGGAGTTGATGGGCAGGCGCAGGAGCGCGGCGCCGCCCGCGAACGCCATGAGGCCCACGAGGGCCAGCGCCACGTAGCGGTGCTGCAGGCTGCTGTCGATGAGTCGGTTCAGCATCTCGTTGGCCCTGGCCCCGGTGTCAGTCGCTGTCCTCCGACTCGCCGTACTGCTCGAAGCGAGCGAGGGCCTTGAGGGTGAATACCTGGGTGATCGCGACCCGGTCGCCCGCGGCCACCCCTTCGGCGACGAAGACGGCGTCCTCGGTCATGCGGCTGACGACGACGGTGCGCTTCTCCCAGTGCCGGGCGTCCTGCTCCACGAACACCGTCGCCCGTTGCCCCTCGTACTCCACCGCGGCGAGTGGCAAAGCGATGACGGGCTCCCCGGTGGAGGCGCGGATCTCCAGGCGCACGCTCTCACCGGGGATGGGCCATCCGTTTTCGGTGTCCGCGAAGATGTTGAGCGTGACGGACCGATTCCCCGCGGCCAGCCCGGGGCTGATGGTCCCGACCGGAGCCTCGATGGCTCGCCCCGAGAAGGCCTGGGATCGGATGCGCACCGGATCGCCGGGCCGGACGGCGTCCGCGTCCACGGGCGAGAGGAATCCCCGGATCTGGACCCGGGCCGGGTCGATGATGGTCATCATCGTCTGGTATGCCGTCACCGATTGACCGAGCTCGATAAGGTGCTCGGCCAGAACTCCGGTCAGCGGTGCACGGACCTCCATGAGGGGACGCCGGTCTTCCGACGTGGCCCAGTCCTCCAGGTCTTCGTCGGTGATGCCGATGGCGTGCAGCCGAGCGTGGGCGGCGGGCGGCCGAAAGGAGCGCTTCGGCCCGAGCCATGTCCGCGCGCGCTTTGTCGAGGGACGAGGCGGGCATGATCTTCTTGGCCACCAGGGCCTCGGCGCGGACGACCTGCTGTTGCTGATAAGTCTGCTCGGCCCGCGCCTGAGCTCGCCCTGGGCGACGTCTTCGCCCTCGTGCGCGAGGACGCGCACGATACGGCCCGAGATGGGGGCCGAAACCTCAGCGTAGAAGTCGGGGGCCGGGAGCACCGTACCGGGCAGGCCGATGGCGTACTCCACCCGCTCCGGCGCGACGACGACGGTCTGGATCCCCAGCCTCCCGGCCTGCTCCTCGGTGAGCGTGACCACCTCGAGCCGGCCGGCTTCGGCGGCCTGGAGCGAAGGGGGCGAAGGGATGAGCCCATCCTCCGGAGGCGCGCCCTCCTCGCGCTCGCAGCCCCCCGCGACGACCGTCAGGGCAAGGGCCCAGGCCCCCGCTCGCCTCATATCTCCCTCCTCTGTCTGCGCGCTCCGTCCCTCCGCGACCTTCCGACCAGCGACGGCAACATGCATGTGACCGGGGCCTGGGCGGGATGCCCGGGTCCCTGCCGATGCTGATGGTAGCAAGGCCTCGGCGAGGACTTCTGTGGGGCGATCCCCGCCTTACGTTGTGGGACCCATGGCGCGCTCGTGGTTCCCGCAGCGCGGGCGAGCCAGCCACCGCTTCTCGGTCACGGAATCCCGAGGGCAGCCGCGTGCGTCTCCGATTCCGACGGGTCCTCCGACTCTACGGTGCCGGCCGAGCCGTCCAGATAGGCGTTGGCGGCGCCGTGCTCGTAGACCAGCTCTCCGCCGGTATCGCCGACGCGGACCCCCGCGATGAGGAGTACGACGGCCATGGCCGTGCCGGCCGTGCGGCCCACCCGTCCGGCCCGGCCAGTAGCCAGGCCCAGCGTGATCACGAGCAGCCCCGCCACGGAGAGCCAGAGGAACCGCTCGCCGGCTTCCTCGTGACCGTGGATGGCCGATTCCGGAACCACCTCCTCCACCACCTCCTCCTGGGCCTCGCCGGTCTGGACGGCCAGCCACGCGGAGACGGTCAAGAGGCCGGAGAGCGCGACCACCAACGACCACGCGCCGAGGTGGCTCGCGCCCCGCCGCAAGGCGACCAGGGCCGCCACGGCCGCAAGGGGGAGAAGGACGGCGAAGGCGATCGGGAAGTGCACCAGGGCCGGGTGAAGCGGATCGGGTAGCATAGCCGTTCCTCCTTCGTGTGCGTCGATGACGGTCGTGCTTGTGAGACCGGTGCCGGTGGCCCAGTGTGCGAGAGCGGCAGGACCGATTCACGCCTGTACGTTGTGGGGCACGCCCGCGCAGCGATATCGGGCACATGACGCAGTCCTCCTGGAATCACGGGAGATCCGACAAATGACGGACCTCGACTCCGACCGGCACCGGAACGACGTGGATCAGAACTCGCGCCTCCAGATGGTGCTGGTCGTGGTGTTTCTCGTAATCGTGACGGGTGGGATCGTCGACCTGATCCTGGACCAGCCCACGACCCTGCTGTCGGGTCACGTGCTTTTCGAGGTCGCGATGGTCCTCGTGTCACTCGGGGCCGCTGCCTACCTCGCGGCCGGTTGGTTCCGCGCCCTCCGGTTCCAGCGGGAGTTGGAGGCCACGCTCGGGCGCAGAGAAGCGGAGCGGGACGCCTGGCGGGAGCGCGCGGGTCGGGCGCTCACCGTCCTGGGTGAGGCCATCGGGGATCAGTTCCGGCTATGGGGGCTCACACCGGCGGAGCGGGAAACGGCGCTGATGCTGCTCAAGGGCTACAGCCACAAGGGCATCGCCCGTCGCACGGGGCGGAGCGAGCGCACCGTGCGTCAGCACGCGGTGGCGGTCTACCGGAAGGCGGGCCTCTCCGGCCGCGCTGAGCTGGCCGGGTTCTTTCTCGGAGACGTTGCCCTATCCGACGAAGGACGGGGTCAGGAGGGCTGAGCCTCTCGCTGGATCGTCAGAGGCTCCGTGCCGCCCGCCGCTGCCGCGGGCGACTCCCCTGTCACGGTATCCACGAAGTACCGGTAGTCCCGGTGGGGGATGAACGACATGTGAATGCGGCTGCGCAGCACGATGAAGCAGAACAGGAGCGTGAACAGCAGGAACTGAACGAAGAGCACCAGGACCACGCCGACGTTGTCCGCAATCCACCCGGGGATCGCGCCGTCCTGGACCAACCCCCACGTGGACGCGCCGACGACGACCAGGCCGACTGCGGCGAAGGCCACTGACGACCCCACGAGGAGGCGAACGCCGACCCGGTCCGCATACACCGAGATCGCGCTCAGGCCATGGGTGACCAGGGCGATGAAGTTCATCTTGGACTGGCCGTCCACCCTGGGAGCCCGGTGGGTCGGCACCCTGTCGTGGGGCAGTCGGCTGTGGTAGACGGCCGCAGCGTAGTGGTTCCACAGCTCCCCCACAGCCACGAGGCTGCGCAACGCCGCGCGCGGGATCACGCTGAAGTTCCCGACCCTCAGACCGAAGCCGGTGAGCGCCCGGTGCAGAGACGCGTAGGCGTAGTAGAAGCTGCGGAAGAAGAGCCCCTCCGCCCGGCGGCGGCGTCCCGCGAACACGATCGTCTCCTGGCCCAGCTCCACCATCCGGTCGAGCAGGGCGGGCAGCACCTCCGGGTCGTCCTGCCCATCGCCGTCCATCACCGCCACCGCGTCGGCGGTGGACCGCTCTTCGAGGTAGGCCAGCCCGACCGCGATCGCTCGCTGATGCCCCAGGTTCCGGCGCAGGCGAAGCACACGGACCGCACCGAGGGTCCCGTACGAACCCCGGGTCAGCTCCTGAGGCAACGGGTCCGTGGAGCCGTCGTCGACGAGCAGGACATCGGCTCGGGCCCCGTATCGCCCGAGCGCGGCGTCGATGCGCGGGAGCAGCACGGCCACCGCTTCCCAGTCGTTGAAGACGGGGATCAGGACCTCCAGGGCCAGATCGTCCCTACCTGTCATCTTCTCGTCTGCCTTCCCATGGACCTGTCATCGACCGGCAACGGGGGTGCGGCGAGTCCGGGGCTCGGGACGGGTGCGTCGAGTGCGGAGCTCGGCATGGGTGCGTCGAGTGCGGAGCTCGGCATGGGTGCGTCGAGTGCGGAGCTCGGCATGGGTGTCTCGGACCCCGACGGCGGCGGCTCGCGGATGAGCCGGTACAGGTGGATCCACCCCCCTGCCCGACCGCCCAGGCCCTCCCCGTAGACTGGAACCGAGTCGACCAGCAGCGGCTCGTAGCCCACCTCGGTCAGGGCCCGGCGGGTATCGCCGCGCATGGGGCCGTCGCTGAGATGGTGAGACGGCTCGTGGACCCGGAGCTTCTCGAGCACGTCTCCGGTACCCAGGAACTCGCCGATCGACGGCATGCCCAGCATCAGCGCCGGCGTACCCGACGGGTGCCCCATGAGCAGCGGAGCCTCTCGAGCGGTCCGCTCCAGATCCCGTGTGATCATCCCGGCGACGTCGTGCATGGAATGGTTGGGCCCCGCGAGGTATACGGCGATCGCGATGGTTTGGTCCGCCACGATACCGGTGACGGCAGCGATGGCCAGGACCCGGCCTCCGCGGCCCATGCCGGCGACCGTCGTCAAGGCCAGACCGGCGATCAGGGCCATGGCCGGGACCGCCGGTACGAAGTAGCGCGTCGGCAGGTAGTGGGTCAGGCCGATGAGGCCCAGGTAACACGCGAGCCAGAGCAGCGCCCCGGCCAGGACGACCTTCTCCCTTCGCGAGAAGACGTGGAGCAGCGGCAGGAAGAGTGCCGAAAGCAGGGCGACGATGGTCAACGTGCTGTCTCGAACCGCCAGGTTGGCCAGGGCCAGCAGGAATCCCGAGAGGATCCAGCCCGCGTCGAAGCGCATCCGGTCCGTCGTTACGCTCGCCGCCACCGCGGCGTAGTCCGCCGCGTGAGGGAACACCCACAGCACGAGATAGAGCAGCCAACCCACGACCAGCGTGGCCATCAGCCACACGACGGGCCGGATCCGGTCGTCTCGGTATTCCGCCGCGACCAGGGGGACGAATGCCAGCACGGGTATCACGAAGACGGCGCTGGTCTTCGTGAGCAGCGCGAGCAGGGCCGCGACACCGGCCGCCACGACCCGCCAGGTCGTGGGGCGCCGCGAGGTCATGAGCAGAACGGCGAGGACGCACCAGAAGACCATGGCGACGTCCAGGTGGGCGTACCTGGAGTAGAAGAAAAGGAGGGGGTGGCTCGCCAACAACAGCACGGCGAGCGCAGCCGCCAGGTTGCCGAGCGTTCTGCGGGCCAGCAGCCCCGACACGACGATGAGCCCGCCGGCGAACGCGACCGAGACCAGCCGTGCCGCGAACAAGCCGGTACCCAGGACGCGAAACGCCAGCGACTGGAACAGAAACGGCACCGGGTAGTTGAGCGCCGTGTTGTAGTCCGCGGGGATGAGCCAACGCCCCGTCTCGACCCACCAGACGGCGTTGCGCGCGTAGATGCCCTCGTCGTGGTAGACGCTGGTGGACCAGCTCAAGTCCCATGGGAGGTCCGCCTCCAGATCCAGCAGCCGGAGGGCGAACAGGAGGACAGCGAGGAGGAGCGCACCGACCGTCAGGTCGTCGATGCGCGGCAGTCCGCCAGCCGTGGAGGGGTCGGAAGCGGATTGTTCGGGCCGATTCAATTCCCGTGCTCTCTCTCCAGCGCGCCCACCTCCCTACCGCCGCTCGGGCGGCATCCCATAGGGGTACAGCACGGTCAGGTCCGCGTGTTCATAGGGCAGCGCATCGAGGAAGGTGGTGCCGACGAACGGCTCCGGTGCCTCGACCACGATGATCTCGCGCGCGTACCCGGTCTCGTCGAAGCCCCTGCGGAAGTGCACCCGGGATTTGACCACGAAGACGTCGTAGTCCGACGGGTCCACGTCTCCCAGGGCGAAGCGCTCCGGATAGAGGATCTGAGCGTAGGCGGGAGTCAGGAACACGAGGTTGTCGTCGCCGAACTCCACGGCCGCGATCAGCTCGTACCCCAGACCCTCCCCCACGTGCACCAGCGTACCGGTGATGCGGTACGGATCGCCGCCGGACGGAGTGAAGCCCCCGATCTCCATGTCGAAGGGATCCCCGGGCTGGGCACCGATCTCGGCGATGGCGTCGAGCGCGGCGGGCGCAGTGATGGTCCCGTACAAGACCTTGCCGATGCCGGCCGCCTCGAAGGCGCGCAGGATGTGGGTCGCGTCGCCCGGCCGGTCGCTGTGATCCCCCACCGCCACCGGAGTCGCGCCGTCGGCCAGCGCTCTCCGGACCTGCCTGGCTGCCTCGGCTGGCGGCGGATAGTCGCCGTGGGCGAAGTCCTCCCGCACCCGCCAGACAAAGTCGTTCATGTCGTCGGCGATGCGGTCGGCCAGTGCCTGGTCGTCGTTGGTCATCACGTGGACCGTGGCTCCCACGTCGGGGACGTCAGACCAGGGGTAGCCATAGAAGACGCTCACGAACACGTCGCGCTCCCGCGCCTCCCAGCGCCGCGCCCGCTCCATGATGTCCATGGACGGTGATTGGCCGGTCCACTGGAGCACCGTTGCAGTGATGACACCGGGCTTCCGGGTCGCCGTGGTAGGGGTGTAGTCGCCCCGCATGGTCCGGACCAGAGCCCGGGCGGCTCGCTCCCCCTGGATCCAGGCGTCGTAGTGCGGATAGCGCTTGGTCACGAACGCGAAGTTCGCCCAGCGGAGAAACTCCGCGTCCTCGTTCCCGTGGAGGTCGAAGGTGCCCGCGATGGGGACATCGGGCCCGACCACCTCACGGAATCGCCGGGCGATCTCGGCCTCCGGACGCGGCACGTTCCGGACGGCCATGGCGCCGTGGAGGGCCAGGTACACCCCGTCCACAGGCATGGCGGCCCGGAGGTCCTCCAGCATCAAGGACACGAAGTGGTCGAAGGTCTCCTCGGTGTTCCAGCTTCTGGACGACCCGCCGAACACGCCTGCCGGCGAAGTGAGCCCCACCAGCTCCACGTCGCGGAAGCCTCGAGCCTGGGAGACGAACCCGCCCACGTAGCCACCGGAAGACAGCAGCGCCTCGCCCCTCTCCGGCGCTCCCTGCCGGGTCCAGTCCTCGACCTCCACGTCTCCTCCGGGACAGAACGTGCACGTTTCGTGGGAGAAGCGCGCGACGGCGACCCGGAGGGAGGGGTGATCTCCGTCGGCGGGGCCGGTACGCTCGCAGGCGGACGACGCGAGCGCGAGTGCTACGGCCAGAACGAGGTGGCTTCGCATGGGATACCCTACCCTCAGCGTAGGTTGCAGGCGCCGGAGAGCCGGCTCGTCTGTGGGGCGGAGCGGGCCGTGAGGCCCGCGTCGGGCCCGGACGTGGACGCCACTGGCTACGGCTGGGACTCGACCCGCGCGAAAGCGCCGTCGCCCAGCTCGAGCCGAAAGATGCGGGCGTCCTCATCCAGCCGGAAAGTGGTGAGCGACGTACCTCGCCAGCCCGCATCCCAAGTCACGCGGAAGGTGTCGTAGTGCCAGTGTTCCAGGTCGCCCCGAAGCCCCGGTCCGTATTCCAGTCGCAATCGGCCGGCGTCGTCGCGTGACACGGTCACCGTTCCATGGAGCCGATCGTGATACTCGCCCACGTAGGCGTCCTCGTCGAGGGACGGCATCGTGCCTGCGACCCGATCGGCTTCGGCCCGGGCCCTGGCTTCCTCGGCCTCTCGGGCCAACCCGTCGTACAGCTGCTTCAGGTCCACGCTCCAATCCCGACCGGGGCCGTCGCCGAACTGATCGAAGACCCGGTACATGATGGCGTGGCGCAGCTCGGCGTGGTCACGGTTGGCCAGGACGTATACGCCCAGGTTCTCCTCGCGGATCAGCCCGTGGATCGCCACCATGCCGTCGATGCTCCCGGTGTGGAAGTCGACGGCCCTGCCTCGGTAGTCGTGCTGAAACCACCCCAGCCCGTAGGTGGTCCAGCGCGGTCGAGTCAGACGGGCCGTGGGGTAGAACTGGTCGAGAGGAATGATCGTGTGGGGCGTGAACAGCTCGGCGTGGGTCTCCTCGCTCAAGAGCCGCTCTCCGCCGTCGGTGACGCCCCCCCTCAGCAGGAACGCCATCCATCGGCTCATGTCGTGGACGCTCGACCACACCGACCCGGCAGCGGCCACCGGATCCACGCTGGCGTTCTCGATGACCGTGAGCTCGCCGCCCACCATGCCATGAGGGAGCGCCACATCCGGCTGATCACTCAGCGTGGCCATGGTGGGGATGCTCCCGTCCATGCCCAGTGGGTCGAAGATCCGCCGTTGAACGAAGTCGGCCCACGGAACACCGCTCACGGCGGCTACGACCTGGCCGGCCGCGGCGTACATGATGTTCTGATAGGTGTAGCCGGCCCGAAACGAGTAGGCGGGCTCGGCGTAGCGGATCCGCCGCAGGATCTCCTGGGTGGTGGTCTCCTGCTCGTACCAGAGAAAGTCGGCGTTACCAAGCCCCGCTCTGTGGGTCAGGAGGTCCCGGACCCGGATCTCACGGGTCACGTACGGGTCGTGGAGCTGGAACTCCGGAAGGTGATCGATGACGCGGTCACCCCAATCCAGCTCCCCCTCGTCCACCAACATCCCGAGGGCGGCCGCCGTCATGGCCTTGGTGGTCGAGCCGATGGCGAACAGCGTGTGGATGCCCACGGGATCCGTGTGTCCCAGCTCGCGCACCCCGAACCCCTCCGCGAAGCGTACCTCCCCCTCCTTGACGACGGCCACGGCGAGGCCCGGCACCGCCCATTCCGCGACTGCGGCCGCGACGTAGTCCCGGAAGCCTTCCAGAGGGTCCGACTGCGCCCGGAGCGACGCCGGCAGCAGGAAAGCGACCACCAGCACGGTGGCCGAAGGCCAACGACCTACGGGGAGGGAGCGGCGGAAGGCGCTAGCGTCGAGGGGTCGGAGGGCTTCCACGCGTTGAGGCCTCCATCGGGCCGCCGCCCGTTGCGGTGGCGATCCCGGGCGAGCCACGACGGCTCAGAGAATGATCGCCAGCGGAAGGAGGACTACGTACCCGAGTACCAGGAGAAGCGGCGCGGCCGTGATGGATCCCTGTGCCAGCAGGAAATAGCCCAGGACGATGGCCGCCAGGCCAGCTGCCCCCAGGGCGCCGTTCACCGCGGAGAAGCGGAGAGACGGCCGGTCATCGGGATCCAGGTCTTTCGCTCGTGTGGCCATGACGGCGCGAATCCTACCGGCCCGTTCTGGCCGGGTCAACCCTCATCCGGATCGTCATCGGTCTCTCCCCCTTCTGTTTTCCGTAGGATCCGATTGAGTCGGGACCGGCTGATCCTCATGAGGCGGGCCGCCTCGCTCTTGTTCCCTCCCGTGATCGCCAACACCCGCCGGACGTGTTCGAGGATTGCCGTCTCCAACATGAGCGCCGTGGGGTCTCCGTCGTCGCCCGGCCCCCACGTCGACGGTGTGGCCTCCGCTGGCCGGGGCTCCGGCGCGCCGGCAGGGCCCAGCGAAACGTGCCCGGCGCCGATCGTGGAGCCGCGAGCCAGGATGGCCGCTCGGGTCAACGTGTTCTCCAGTTCGCGGACATTGCCTGGCCAGCGGTAGGATCTGAGCCGCACCATGGCTTCAGGCGAGATCTGATGCACTTCGCTGTCCGTCTCCCGTCGGATCCGCTCCAGCAGCGCGTTGGCCAACAACGGGATGTCGCCCTCCCGCTCCCGGAGCGCCGGGACCCGGATCTCCACCACCTTGAGGCGGAAATACAGGTCTTCCCGGAACTTCCCACCTCGAACCAGCTCTTCGATCGGCTGATGCGTGGCCGCGATGACCCGAGCCTCGGTGCTGCGCGGACTCTCTCCGCCCACCGGGTAGAAGGTCCGATCCTGCAGGACCCGGAGCAGCTTGGTCTGGAAGCCGGGCGAGGTGTCGCCGATCTCGTCGAGGAAGATGGTTCCCGAGCCCGCGAGCTCGAAGTACCCGCGCCGTGAAGAGACCGCCCCCGTGAAGGCCCCCTTGGCGTGGCCGAACAGCTCCGATTCCAGGAGGGTATCGGTCAGAGCCGTGCAGTTCACGGCGATGAACGGCTGATCGGAATGGGCCGAGTAGTCGTGGATCGCCCGCGCCACGAGCTCCTTGCCCGTTCCGGTCTCGCCCCGTACCAGCACGGTAGCCCGGTTCCGGGCCAACACGCCGATCATCTTGTAGATCTCGATCATGTGGGGATCGCGCCCCACCACCTCGCCGTCTCCGGCTGCGGAGAGCTCGTCGACCCTGGGGGAGCCAGCCTCCCGATTCAGAGCCTGCTCCCGCAGGCACCGTTCCACCAGTCCGTCGATCGTGGAGATCTGGATCGGCTTGACGAGGTAGTCGAAGGCACCGGCCTTCATGGCCGCCACCGCAGAGCCCATGTCTTCATGGGCCGTCACGACTACGACGTCGATACCCTCGGTCGCCGACCGGACCCGCTCGGTGAGCTGGACCCCGGTCATGCCGGGCATGCGGAGGTCCGTGATGATGAGCGCTGGATCGAAGGCGGAAACGACCGCGAGGGCCTCCTCGGCGCTTCCCGCCTCCCGGACCGTGTACCCGGAGTGCTCGAGCTTCGCCGTAAGAACGCCGCGATGGTCGGCGTCATCGTCGACGACGAGGATTCTCTCTTGCATCTGGCGGCTTTCTCACTCTTCCGGTTCCTCGGGTGCCTCCGTCTTATACTCCGACGCCCCTCGCTTGGAGCCACCTTCGGCCGGGGCCCCCTCGGGGTCCGACTGCCGGGAAGGCACGGGAGCCAGTGGCTTCGGCCAGGTTGCGGAGGGGGGCCCGGCGGTCCAGGACGCCTGCCGCGATGGGACCCCGCCCGTCCACGATCCGACGGCTCGCCCCTGGGTCCGTCGAGTCGGCGGTGGCAGGCCCGCGTCCAGCCAGTACGCGGGATGGTCGGGGTCCTCCCTGGCTCGCAGACGCGCCAGGGCCTCCCGGTCCCGCCGCCGCCGGATCAGCACCATGACCAGCAGGACCACGGAGAGCGCGGACCAGAAGATCAAGGAGTGGGAAAGCACCAGGAGCCATCCGTACCGCTTCTTCACGTACTTCTGCCAGTCCTGCTCGAGCTGTCCGGCCGTGACGCCGTACGTGGTCCGCAGCGCTCGGTCGAACCCCATTTCGGGCAGGCGCGCCAGCAGTACTTCGAGCCCCCGCGTCCCACTCTCCTCCACGAGGTACTCCAGCACCGTAGCCGACAGGCCGTAGGCCAGCTCCGCTGCCGCCCGGTTGCGGGGCCAAGCCAGCGCGAGCGAATCAAGGGGGGGCGCCCGCCCGGTGGCAAAGGCGACGCGCAAACGCCACCCCTCCATGGCATCCCAGCCGCCCGATGCCCACTGTGCGTAGCCCTCGTCGAACCAGCGGGGTGCCCGGCGTCCCGACAGGTGTTGGTGGAGCCCCAGGTGGGCCCACTCGTGACGAAGAACCGTGCGGAGCTCGATCCCCCGACCTCGGCCCGAGCTGAAGAGAGGCAGGACCATGATGCTGTCGGCAGGAATGGCGACGCCGGCGCCCCACCCCGGAATCCGGCCCCCGGTAACCTCGTCAAAGGAGCTCTCGTCGGGCGCGAGGTAGAGGCGAACGCCTCGAGGCACCCCTGGCGGGAGTCCGGGAAGGGGCGTTTGGGCTTCTGCGAACGCGAGGAATCGGGCGGCCCGCGCCGAGTCACCGTCCTGATAGAAGACCACGGCGCGCTCACCCTCCAGACTTCGG
>JBDHHQ010000133.1:0-10680 GCA_039589315.1 Gemmatimonadota bacterium | reverse complement strand
CATCGGAACAGGCGCGATGGGAGTATGTCACGGGCCCGCGTTTCGAGCCATGACCTGCCACTCCGGTCGGTGCCTGCGCGGCTCCGCACAAAGGCGACGGGACCCATGCGATCAGATCTCGACGAGGACGTCCTCACTCAGGTTCGCAGCTGGCGCCATCAAGGACGCGCGGTCGCCCTGGCCACGGTCGTGCGGACCTGGGGGTCGGCCCCCCGCAAGGAAGGAAGCCATATGGCCATCACGGACGACGGCTCGTTCGTGGGGTCGGTGTCGGGAGGTTGCGTCGAGGGCGCGGTAATCCACGAGGCAGGTGACGTCATCGAGTCGGGATTCCCGAAGCTGCTCGAGTACGGCGTCACCAACGACCAGGCCTGGGAGGTGGGCCTGGCGTGCGGCGGCACGGTGGTGGTCTATGTCGAGAGGGTCGATTGAAGAGCGTCCTGCTCGACGAGGTGCTCGAGGCACGACGTCTCAAGCGGGCCGTGGTCTTGGCCACCCGCCTGAGCACCGGGGAGCAGGCGCTTCTCCGCCCACTGGATCCGGCGGCGCCCGCGCCTTCCGGGAACTGGCCGACCGTGGCCGCGGAGCAGGCGCTGCGAGCGGATCGGTCCGGGGCGGTCGAACACGACGGACAGCAGGTGTTCCTGAGGCCGTATAACCCTCCGGTCCGACTCGTCGTCGTGGGCGCCGTTCATGTGTCCCAGCCTCTGGCGCAGCTCGCGGCCATCGCCGGGATCGAGGTGTGCGTCGTGGACCCGCGGGCCGCGTTCGCGTCCGCAGAGCGGTTCCCGGGGATCACGTTGGACCTCAGGTGGCCGAATGAGGCGGTCCCTGCTTTGAGTCCCGATCACCGCACCGCCGTCGTTACGCTGACCCACGACCCCAAGCTCGACGACCCCGCCCTGGAGGCGGCTCTGGACAGCGAAGCCTTCTACATCGGTGCCCTCGGTAGCCGAAAGACGCACGAGAAGCGCCTCGCCCGGCTCCGGGAAGGCGGAGTGGAGGAGGAGAGGCTCCGACGCATCAGAGGTCCGATCGGCCTCCACATCGGCGCCCGCACCCCGGCCGAAATCGCCGTCGCCATCCTCGCCGAGCTCATCAGCCATTTGCGAGGCGCGGCGACGACACCATGAAGTTCGGCCCTGTGGAACCGAAGCACGCCGAAGGGGGCGTGCTCGCTCACTCGCTTCGCCTGCCGTCGGGTCGCTTCCTCCGCAAGGGACGGGTCCTGGACACGGACGACGTGACAGCCCTGCTCGCGGGGGGGATCTCGCGAGTGACCGTGGCTCTCCTGGAAGCCGAGGACGTAGCTGAGGACGTGGCCGCCGAGACGGTCGCACAGGCCCTGGCCGGGTCCCACGTCGAAGTCCGTCGTCCAGGGACCGGCCGCTGTAACCTCGTCGCCAGCCTGGCAGGTCTCGTCCGCGTCGATGCGGACCGGGTCCGGGCGCTCAACCGCGTGAACGAATCGGTCACGGTGGCCACCCTTCCTCCCTGGGCGCCGGTCCGCCCGGGCACCCTGGTAGCCACGGTCAAGATCATCCCGTTCGCCGTGCCGCGGGTGGCGTTGGACGCCTGCCTGGCGTCGATCCGTCGGGGCACACCGGCCAAGGGGGCCGTGGGGTCTCCGCTGGACGTCGCGGGCTTCGGGTCCTGTGACGTGACCCTCGTCCAGACACGACTGCCGGGCACGCCGCAGAAGGTCCTCGAGCGGTCCCAGGACACGATGACGCGCCGGCTTGCTGCGCTCGGTAGCCGCCTCGACTCCCGGGTGGTCTGCGATCACGACGAGGACGCGGTCGCGGGGGCCCTGGTGCGGGCTCTGGGAGCCGGTCCCGACCTGGTGCTCCTCCTGGGAGCGTCCGCTACCGGCGACCGCGGCGACGTGATCCCCAGAGCCGTGGAGCGAGCGGGGGGGCAGATCCTCCACCTGGGCATTGCGGTCGACCCGGGCAACCTCACGCTCCTGGCCAGACACGGGAGCACGCCGGTCCTGGGCGTGCCCGGGTGCGCCAGATCGATCCGTCGCAACGGCTTCGACATGGTGCTCGAGCACGTGCTCGCTGGACGCATGCCGTCGGAGGACGACCTCGCCGACATGTCCGTCGGTGGGCTGCTCAAGGAGTCGCCCGCCCGGCTCCAACCCCGCCGCGGCACCTCGGACACGGAAAGAACACACCGATTCGCGGCGGTGGTCCTCGCGGCAGGTGGCTCGTCCCGAATGGGCGACGCGAACAAGCTGCTCGCGGAGGTGGGAGGACGGCCCATTGTCCGGCACGTGGTGCAGAGGCTCTCGGCGCTGCCACTGGACCCCATCGTCGTGGTCATCGGGCACGAATCGGAGGCCGTGCGGGCGGCCCTCGCCGGGCTGCCGGTGCGCTTCGAGAGGCACGCGGACTGGGCGGCAGGGATGGGAACGTCGGTGAGGGCCGGCGTGGCGGCCGTGGCGGGCGAAGCCGACGCTGTCCTCGTCGCCCTCGGCGACATGCCGTGGCTTTCGGAGAACGACGTCCGGGCGCTCCTCGACGCATTCGATCCCGACACCGGCCGAGGCATCTGTGTGCCGGTTCGCGACCGCAAACGGGGCAATCCGGTTCTGTGGGCCTCCAGATACTTCACGGCGCTGCAGACGCTGGAGGGGGACGTGGGCGGCCGCCACCTGCTCCACGCGTTCGCGGACGACGTCTGCGAAGTCGCTGTGGCGGGAGAGGGCGTCCTCATGGACGTCGATACGCCGGAGGGGCTGGAGGCGGCTCGACGGAGGGAGACGCCCCCGTGAGCACACCCATCGACTCGGAGGGTCGGATGCTCGATTCCATCGAAGCGACCCGGAGCCGCCTCGCCGAGCACGGCTACTTCGCCGATCTCGACCTGGCGACCAGCATCTTCCTGGCGCTGCGGATGGAGAAGGCGCTGTTCCTCGAGGGCGAGCCCGGCGTGGGGAAGACGGAGGTCGCGCGGGTCCTTTCTCAGGCGCTGAACACGCCGCTGATCCGGCTCCAGTGCTACGAGGGACTGGACGTGACCCATGCCGTGTACGAGTGGAACTATCCCCACCAGCTCATCGAGATCCAGGCGAGGGCACGGTCTGCGGACGGCGGCGCCGCAATCGATATCTTCTCCGAGGAATTCCTGCTGCGTCGGCCCCTCCTTCAGGCCATCGACCAGAGCCATGAGCGGGCGCCGGTATTGCTCATCGACGAGCTCGACCGTGCGGACGAGGAGTTCGAGTCGTTCCTGCTCGAGCTGCTCGGAGACTTCCAGATCACCATCCCGGAGCTCGGTACGTACCAGGCCGAGCACGCGCCCATCACCGTCGTGACCTCGAATCGAACCCGAGAGATCCATGACGCGCTCAAACGGCGGTGCATCTATCACTGGATCGATTATCCCACGTTCGAGCGAGAGCTTCGCATTCTCCGGGCCAAGGTGCCGGAGGCCGGTGAGCGGCTGGCAACCCAGGTGGTGGGGTTCGTTCAGCGGCTCCGGGAGCTGGAGCTGTACAAGAACCCCGGGGTCGCGGAGTCACTCGACTGGGCGAGGGCCCTCACGCACCTGAGCGCGGAACGACTCGACCCAACCGTCGTGGACAGGACGCTCGGGCTCCTCCTCAAGTACCAGGACGATGTGGACGCCGTGCGCGGCGCCGCCACGGCAGCAGTGCTCGAGGACCTCCCGCAGGCAGACCTCTCCCAGGCATGAGGACCGGGGCTCCCAACGTGACCGACCCGCTCATCCCGCCGCCTGACCGATTCGCTGCAGGGGAGGACGAGAGCGCGCTCCTCCAGAATCTGGTCGAGTTCGCCCGCGTGCTGCGCAAGGCCGGAATCGTGGTAACCACGGAGCAGCTCGGCGACCTGGTCCGCGCCCTGGGATGGGTGGGTCTGGAAGACCGCCGTCAGGTCTTCCGGGTCGCCCGGTCGCTGTTGGTCACCCGCAGGGACGACCTGGCCCTCTTTCAGACGCTCTTCGACTGGTTCTGGCAGGGCGAGAAGCCCGAGGGCCGGAGCCAGCCCCGCACCATGCCCCGGGCACCTCGGCATCGGACCTCGACGGGCCTGACCATCGCCACCTTCATGGCCTTCAAGGCCCGGGAAGACCTGCCGGAGAGGGACGTGGTCGACCGCTCGGGGGCGTTTTCCTCCGAAGAGGTCCTGAAGCGCAAGTGGTTTTCGGAGATGACGCCGGAGGAGCTCGAGACCGTCAAACGGCTGATTCGGGACCTCGACTGGACGGCGAGCCTTCGGGTCACGCGGCGCTACGTGCGGGACGACGCAGGGTCCACCGTGGACCTCCGCCGCGTGCTCCGGCGGGCCAGTCGTCTGGGCGCCATGCCCGCTCGCCTACCCCGTCGCAGCCGCGCGGTGAAGCAACGGCCGGTGGTGCTCCTGGCGGACATCAGCGGGTCGATGGAGCGGTACTCGCGGCTGGTCCTCCAGTTCTTCCACGCCGTCGTGTCTTCGCTGGACCGGGTGGAGACCTTCGTGTTCGCCACCCGGTTGTCTCGGATCACCCCACAGCTCCGGGTGCGCAACGTGGACCGGGCGCTGGATGAAGCCACCCGCGAGGTCGCCGACTGGGCCGGGGGGACCCGGATCGGGGCGTGTCTGGCGGAGTTCAACCGGCGCTGGGCCCGACGGCTGCTGCGACGGGGGGCGGTGGTCGTCATCATCAGCGACGGCTGCGACCGGGACGATAGCGAGGTGCTGGCCAGAGAGATGCGATACCTCCAGCATCGCTGTCATCGCCTCGTCTGGCTGAACCCCTATCTGGGCAACGAGCGCTACGAGGCCAGGGTCGCCGGAATGACCGCGGCGCTCCCATTTGTGGATCGCTTCCTTCCGATCCATAATGTCCAGGCACTGCAGGATTTCGCGCGCGTCCTGGCCCGAATCCCGCCGGCGCGTCGCAGTCCGGGAGCCCGACCTCCCGGTGGACGCGAGGCCTCCGGGGCTCAGCCTGGACGATGAGCTTGCGGCCGTCCCTCCAACGTCGAAGAAGGACAACCCGATGAACGTGAGCGGCGACTACGTCTTCGAAGGGTCCCAGGATCTGGTCTGGGATACGCTACTCGATCCCGAGGTGCTGGCTTCCGTGCTCCCCGGGTGCGAGAAGCTGGAGCTCGTGGGAGAAGACGAGTACGAGGGCGATCTGAAGATCAAGGTGGGCCCGGTTCAGGGGAATTTCAGCGCCAAGGTCAACCTCGTGAACATCGAGAAGCCCAACGCCTACACGATGAAGGTGGACGGACGCGGAGCGCCCGGGTTCGTGAAGGCCACGGGCAACCTGCGTCTGGCGGCGGATGGCGGGCAGACGAACCTGACGTACGATGGTGACGCTCAGGTCGGCGGCCGCCTCGCCAGCGTGGGCCAGCGCCTGATAGAAAGCTCGGCCAAGGCCATCATCAAGCAGACCATGGACGGCTTGAACAACGCCGTGGTCGCCCGTGTCGCAGCAGAGGAGGCCGGGGAAGAAGCGCCGCCTCCACCCGCTGACGCAGCCCCCTCCCAGGCCGAGTTCGCCGCCGCCGTGGCCAAAGAGGTGGCCAAAGACCTGATCCCAGCTCCAGTTCGGACGGTCGGCATCGTCGTGATCCTGGCGCTGGTTCTGTTCGTGCTCTACACGCTCGTTACCTGATGAGCGATCCGCTTTCGAGCGACTTCGATTCAGACCCCTCAACGGAGGTGCTCACGTGATCCCTGGAGAGTTCGAGTACCACGCGCCGGCCTCGGTGGCCGAGGCAGTGGGACTCCTGGACCGGCTTGGTGAGGACGCCAAGATCCTGGCCGGCGGCCACAGCTTGATCCCGGCCATGCGCTTTCGCCTGGCGGCGCCCGAGGCGCTGATCGACATCAACGGTATCGCGGACCTCTCGTACATCCGGGACGCGGGCAACCACCTGGCGGTGGGCGCCATGACCCGCGAGGCCGAGCTGGAGCACTCGGCGGTCGTACTGGAGCGATTCCCCATGCTTGCCGACGCGGGCCGGCTCATCGCCGATCCGCTCGTACGAAACCGGGGCACGCTCGGCGGCAACCTTGCCCATGCCGACCCGGCCAACGATCACCCGGCCGTGATGCTCGCGTACGGTGCCACCCTCGTGGCCCAGGGGCCTTCCGGCACCCGGGAGATCGGGGTGGACGACTTCTTCGTCGGACTCTTCGAGAGCGCCCTGGCACCCAATGAGCTCCTCGTCGAGGTCCGGATCCCCGTCCCCGGTCCGAGCTCCGGTTCGGCCTACGTGAAGATGGAGCGCAAGGTGGGCGACTACGCCATCTCTGCGGCAGCCGTCAACCTCACCGTCAGCGGCGGAAGCTGCACGGCGGCGCGCATCGGACTCACCAACGTCAGCGCCGTGCCCAGGCGGGCCACGGGCGCCGAAGCAGCCCTCGTGGGCAATGCCCTCACCGACGACGCCATCGAGGCTGCGGGCCGAGCCGCAGCGCAGGAGTGCGACCCCTCGGCGGACCTGCGCGGGAGCGTCGAATACAAGCGGGACGTGACGCGAGTGCTCGTGAAACGGGCCATTCGAACGGCCATGGAGCGGGCCCAGGGAGGTGGATCATGAGCAAGCATACCGTGACGGTCACCGTCAATGGCCAGGAGGTGACGCGGGAGGTCGACGCCCGCACTCTCCTGGTGCACTTCGTCCGAGAGGACCTGGACCTCACCGGCACCCACATCGGCTGCGACACCACGAACTGCGGGGCCTGCACCGTCCACCTGAACGGGACCGCCGTGAAGTCCTGCACCGTCTTCGCGGTCCAGGCCGACGGCGGGACCGTGGAGACCATCGAGGGCCTGGCGGCGGGCGGCGAGCTCCACCCCCTCCAGGAGGGATTCTGGGAGAAGCACGGTCTCCAGTGCGGCTACTGCACGCCAGGGATGATCATGACGGCCAAGGAGCTGCTGGCCAACAACCCCAGCCCCAGCGAGGACGAGATCCGCTGGGGCATCTCCGGCAACCTCTGCCGGTGCACGGGCTACAACAAGATCGTCGAGGCCATCCAGTACGCGGCCGAGAAGCTCCGAGCGCAGGAGTCCACCGAGGAGGTGGTGGCATGACGCACAATCCCGACAGCCGACAGGAGATGCACCCGGTGCCCGAAGGCGCCTCCGCGACGGTGGAGACGACCGATGATGTCCGCGTCACCACGCCCGACACCATCTGTGGCATGGGCCACCGCATGAAGCGCAAGGAGGATCCCCGCTTCATCCAGGGCAAGGGCCGGTACGTGGACGATATCAAGCTGCCGGGCATGCTCTACATGGACATCGTCCGCAGCCCGTACGCCCACGCCAAGATCCTGAGCATCGACGCCAGCGAGGCGTTGGCCACTCCGGGGGTGCTGGCCGTGATCACCGGAAAGGACCTCCAGGAGGCGGGCGACCTCCACTGGATGCCCACGCTGATGTCGGACACCCAGATGGTCCTGCCCATCGACAAGGTGGTCTACTACGCGCAGGAGGTCTGCGCCGTCGTCGCCACCGAGCGGTACATCGCCGCCGACGCCATCGAGAAGGTATTCGTCGACTACGAGCCGCTGGACCCCGTCGTGGATCCGTTCGAGGCCATGAAGGACGAGATCATCGTTCGGGACGACAAGGAAGAGAAGACCAACCACATCTGGCATTGGGAGGCGGGGGACGAGGCCGCCACCGACCAGGTGTTCGCCGAGGCCGCCACGGTGGTCGAGGAGAGCATGCACATCCCGCGCATCCACGTTGCGTCCATCGAGACGTGCGGGATGGTGGCGAACTACGACCCGGTCATGGGGAAGATGCAGCTCTACATGACCACCCAGGCACCCCACGCCATCCGTACCGTATTCGCCCTGGTGAGCGGCCTGCCTGAACAGAAGATCCAGGTGATCTCGCCGGACATCGGCGGTGGGTTCGGCGGTAAGGTGCCCGTGTATCCGGGCTACGTGGTGTGCGCCGTCGCCAGCCTCGTGACTGGCAAGCCGGTCAAGTGGATCGAGGACCGGAGCGAGAACCTCCAGGCCGACAGCTTCGCCCGGGACTACCACATCAAGGCTCAGATGGCGGCGGACGCCGACGGCAGGATAACGGGTCTGCGGGTCAAGACCCTGGCGGACAACGGCGCGGCCGACGCGGCCGCCAACCCGTCCAAGTTCCCCGCCGGGCTGTACAGCATCTGCACGGGCTCATACGACATGAAAGCTGCCCACGTAGCGGTGGACGGCGTCTACACCAACAAGCCGCCGGGCGGCGTGGCATACCGGTGCTCGTTCCGGGTCACCGAGGCGGTGCACATGATCGAGCGCATGGCCGACATCATGGCCCACGAGAGGGGTGAGGACCCCGCCGACTTCCGCCTGCGAAACTTCATCGGGCCGGACCAGTTCCCCTATGAGTCGCCCACCGGCTGGGAGTACGACTCCGGGAACTACGAGGCCGCGCTCCAGAAGGCCATGGACATGCTCGACTACCGGGCGCTCCGCCAGGAGCAGGCCGAGAAACGGGCCCGTGGCGAGCTCATGGGCATCGGCATCTCGAGCTTCACCGAGGTGGTGGGCGCCGGCCCGTCCAGGGACTTCGACATCCTGGGCATCAAGATGTTCGACTCGGCCGAGATCCGGATCCACCCGACGGGCAAGGCCATCGCTCGCTTCGGCACCAAGTCTCAGGGCCAGGGCCACGAGACGACCTACGCCCAGATCATCGCCGAAGAGCTGGGAATTCCCGCGGCCGACATCGAGGTCGAGGAAGGCGACACCGACACGGCGCCCTACGGGCTGGGCACGTATGCCAGCCGTTCGACGCCCACCGCAGGCGCGGCGGGCGCCATGGCGGCCCGGAAGATCAAGGCCAAGGCGCGGAAGATCGCCGCCTATCTGCTGGAGGTGGGTGAGGACGACCTGGAGTGGGAGACCGACCGCTGGCAGGTGAAGGGATCGCCGGACCAGCACAAGACGATCCAGGAGATCTCCTTCGCCGCCTACACGAATCACCCCCAGGGCATGGAAGCCGGCCTCGAGGCCACCGACTACTACGACCCACCGAACCTGACCTTCCCCTTCGGCAGCTACATCTGCGTCGTGGACATCGACAAGGGAACGGGCGAGGTACACGTCCGGCGGTTCGTTGCAGTGGACGACTGCGGCCACATCATCAATCCCATGGTGGTGGAGGGGCAGATCGAGGGAGGCCTGACCCAGGGGCTCGCGCCCGCCCTCTACGAGGAGATCGTCTACGACGAGTACGGGCAGAACCTCACGGGGACTTTGGCCGACTACCTGGTCCCCACCGCCGTGGAATCACCGAAGTGGGAGCTCGGCAAGACCATCACGCCGTCGCCCCACCACCCCCTCGGCGCCAAGGGCGTGGGTGAGTCCCCCACGGTGGGAGCACCACCGGCCATCGCCAACGCGGTGGTGGACGCGTTGTGGCACCTGGGCGTGCGGCACATCGACATTCCCATCACGCCCGAAAAGGTGTGGCGGGCGCTCCGGAACGCGGGCGTGAACGACTAGCGGATCGTAGTCCGATGTTCGACGAGTTCTTTCAGACGGCTCACGAGCTGACCAAGGCCGGCCGCCCCTTTGCCACGGCGGTCGTCGTCCGGGCCGAAAGACCCACGTCGGGCAAGCCCGGAGACCGGGCTCTGGTGACGGCAGACGGGGTCATGCACGGTTGGATCGGAGGGAGTTGCGCCCAACCCACGGTGGTCAGAGAAGCCCTGGCGGCCCTGGAGGACAACAGGAGCCGTCTCATCCGCCTCTCCCCGGATCCGGGCGCCGGGGCTCTGCCCGAAGGCATGGTGGAGGTCCCCATGACCTGCTTCAGCGGAGGGACGTTGGACATCTTCATCGAGCCGCATCAGCCGAGGCCGCAACTCCTCCTCGTGGGCAGCCTACCCGTGGCCCAGGCGCTGGCCCACCTGGGGCGCGCGCTGAGCTACGGGGTCACGGCCGTCGATCCCGAGAGGGGTGACGCCATGGCCCACGCCGACCAGGTCGTCCAGGACCTGGGCGACATCCCGGACCTGGTGGCCCCCCTGACCTTCGTGGTCGTCGCCACGCACGGCGACTACGACGAGCCGGCGCTCGCGGAGGTGCTCGCCACAGGCGCGCCGTACGTCGGCCTGGTGGCCAGCCGCAAGAGGGGGGATGCGGTGATGGAGGCGCTCCGATTGGATGGTGTCGCAGAAGATGATATCACAAGAGTCAAGTTCCCTGCAGGTTTGGACATCGGCGCAACGCGCGGCGACGAGATCGCCCTCTCGATCATGGCCGAGATCGTACAGGTGCGGCGGGGGCTGGAGGCGGTGGCGTGGTCCGAGGGCACGGAGCGCGATTCCCCCGACGTGACGGTTCGCCCCACGGCGACTCAGGCGGCTGGGGCGGCGGCGATGGGGGCCGGCCCCCCGCCTCCGCAGGCACAGGACGTCGAAACCGCCCTCGATCCGATCTGCAAGATGACCGTCCGGGTGGAAGACGCCCTCCACACGCACGAGCACGAAGGGCGAACCTACTACTTCTGCTGTGGCGGCTGCAGAGCCAGCTTCATCGCCGATCCCGAGGCTTACCTCCTGCCGCAGGTGTGATTCTGGTGCCGAGCCGTCGGGCCAGGGCCGCACCAGCTTGACCGGGCCCCCTTCCCTCCTCACTCTGTCCTTCCCCGCGAAACGCGAGCCACCTCGTCGCCACCCCCTGG
>JBDHHQ010000132.1:0-16164 GCA_039589315.1 Gemmatimonadota bacterium | reverse complement strand
GTGGAGGAGGATCCCCGGGTCCAGGAGGCCCAGGAGCTCAGGGACACCCGGTCGCAACAGGTCCAGGACTGGGCCGCCCTGGGGATCTTCATCCTGCTGCTCAGCGGAGCCGACGCGTTCGTCTCCGCTCACCTGATGGAATTTCCGGAGCCGCTGACGTTGGAGGTGCTGCCTGAAAACCGGCTGCTCGTGGGCATCCGCTTGCCCGTCCAGGGTCCGGGCGGGTAGCCCTACGCCACCCACTCCTCGAGCACCGGTGCCTGGCCCGGTGCCAGCACCACGTACGTGCGGTGGCGCACCCAATCCCCCCCGTTGACGTAGAACCGGCCCGGGGCGACCTCGATGCGCTCGGGGAGGTGGGAGTGACCCAGCAGGACGTGGTCCACGTCACTGGACCCCTCCAATCGGGTTACGGCCCAGTCCCGCAGGAACCGCCCCCGGGCCAGCTCGCGCTCGTCGGGCTCACCACCCCGCACCTCGGTTCTGGAGACCCTCCTGGCCACCCGGGCACCCAGGTCCGGGTGGAGCCACCGGAAGGCCCAGCGAGTGGCCCGGCCTCGCAAGACCAACCTGAGCATCCGATACCCGAGATCACCGGCTCCCAACCCGTCTCCATGGGCGAGGAGCACCCGCTGACCGGCCAATTCCAGGATCACGGGCTCTCTGTGGATCGTCAGCCCGATTTCGTTGGACAGGTAGGAGTCGGCCCACCAATCGTGGTTGCCTCCCATGAAGTCCACGGGAACGCCGCCGTCGACGAGACGGGCCAGGGCGCCGAGGACGCGCGTGTGCCCCCGCGGAATCACCGTCCCGTACTCGAACCAGAAGTCGAAGAGGTCGCCGTTGATGACCACGCGGGACGCCGCGTCGCCGGCGTGCTCGAGCCACTGGCAGAGGGCCAGCTCGGTTGCGCGGGGCACGGCACCCAGGTGGACGTCACTGATGATGAAGACCGGGCGGTGGGGCATGGCGCAGCAACCTAAGCGACGGCGTCGGATTTGCCAGGGGTGTGACGCGGGCGGACCGAAAGCCTGGTGCCGCGGTACCGTAGAAGAGAGGTGGAGGCCCGACCCAGGAGGATCCCGGCGCGGGCCGTCCCGTGTCTTGCCGGTGGACCCGGAGTCCGCCATTGTCCGGTAGGCCCCCACCCACACTCGGGCTGGCGATACGGTAGCATGAAGTTCAGAGCGATCCCGATTCTCATCGCCCTCCTCGTGCCGGCGCCCCTCGCCGCCCAGACCGTCCAGTACGGCAAGAACAAGATCCAGTACTCCAGCTTCGACTGGCAGGTGCTCTCGGGCGAGCACATCGACGTCTACTACTATCCCGAAGAAGAGGAGATCGCGCGGCTGGCCCTGGTCTACGGCGAGGAGAGCTACGCCCTGCTCGAGCAGCGCTTCCGTCACCATCCGTTCCGCCGGATCCCGCTGGTGGTCTACTCGTCCCACAACCACTTCGAGCAGACCAACCTCACGGCGGGCTTCATCCCCGAGGGCGTCCTCGGCTTCACCGAGTTCCTCAAGCGCCGGGTGGCCATTCCGTTCCGCGGGAATTACGCCCAGTTCCGGCACACCGTCCGCCACGAGCTCGTCCACGTCTTCCACCTGTCCCGGCTCAGCGAGGTCGACGCCCTCTTCGGAAGCGTGCGAGGCGCGTGGTTCCCGTTCTGGTGGCAGGAAGGGCTGGCCGAGTACTGGTCGAGCCCCCAGGACAGCGATGACGAGATGGTGATCCGGGACCTGGTGCTGTCCGGGGACCTGCCGACCCTGAAGCAGTTCACGTACTCCGTGGGCTTCCTGGCCTATCCGCTGGGAGGCTCGCTCTTCCACTTCCTCGAGGAGCGGTTCGGCGAGGAGCACGTCGCCGAGATCTACGAGAGCATCTGGAAGTACGAGTCCTTCGAGGAAGCGTTCGCCTGGGTGTACGGGATGACCATGGACGAGCTGGACCGCGAGTGGCGGTACAGCCTGGAGCAGAAGTACTTCCCCCTGTATGCCGATCGCCCGCCCACCGACGTGGCGGCTTCGCTGATCGCCACCGCACCCAGCCTGAAGCCTCAGGTGGGGCTCGTGCCGGGTGACACCATACCGCACCTGTTCTTCATCTCACCCCGGACCGGCTTTCCGGCGCTGTACGAGACGCGCCTTTCCGGTGCGCCCGAACCCGTTCGCAAGGTGGTGGAGTCGGAGCGACGGGCCGAGTTCCAGTCGTTCCACCTGATGGACTCGCGCATGGACCTGTCGGACGACGGCGTCCTGGCCGTCGTGGCCAAGTTCCACGAGACCGACGCCCTCTTCCTGTGGAACCTGGCCGAGGAGCGGGTCGTCGGCCGTTACCAGTGGGATGATCTGGCCGGGATGCGATCCCCCGCGTGGGCCCCTGACGGGCGTAGCGTGGTGTTTACGGGTCTGTCGGCCCGTGGCCCGGCAGACCTGTACCATCTCGACTTCGAGACCGGGACCCGCGTGCCGCTCACCCAGGACGTCTACGAGGACGACGACGCCGACTGGTCCCCCGACGGGCGATCCATCGTGTTCTCGAGCGACCGGACGCCCTTCGGAGCGGACGGATCCAAGAACCTGTTCGTCCTGGATATGGACAGCCGGGACATCTCGTACCTGACGTACGGTCCGTGGAAGGATCAGCACCCGCGCTGGTCCCACGACGGCTCCAGAGTGGCCTTCTCCTCCGATCGGTCGGGGCTCTACGAGATCTACGCCGTCGGTCCGGACGGGGCAGGCGAGCGCATCTCCCAGTTCACCGGTGGCGCCTTCGATCCAGAGTGGCTGCCCGACGACGAGAGCCTGGTGTTTACCGGCTATCACGACGGAACGTGGCAGATCTTCCAGTACCGGCCCGACGAGGACAATCGGCCGGGTGAGCGAATCGCCCTGAGCATGCCGGCGGGGACGTTGGCCTTCAACGGCGTCCCCCGGAGCGGGGCCCTCGGACTGGAGGCACCTGGGAGACGTCCTCGTGGGACGCTGGGCGGGGCGACGGCTCGCAACGGGGATCCCGCGGCGGCGCGAGCGGGCGACGGCGTGCCCGCCGGGCCGAACCCGCCTACGAACGGCAGCGGGGATTCAACGGACGGTGCGGGGGAGGCCGCGAGCGGTGGCCGCGAGCTCGAGGAGCCAGGCGCCCACGGGGTCGGCGCGGCGGCCGGCAACCCCGCCACTGCGCCGCGAGGCTCCGGAGGGGCCATCGCCTCACCCGGTCTTCTGGCCGACGCCGCCTACGACACCACGACGACGTGGCGCTGGGAAGAGCTGGACGCCGAGATCAACGAGGACACCGAGTCCACGGACTACTCGCACTGGAAGTCCTTCTCGCTGGACTTCGCCGGAGGCGACGCCATGATCGCCCCCGGGCTGGGGTCCGCGCAGGGCGTCCAGTTCCTGGCCAGCGACATGCTGGGCAACCACATGCTCTTCGCCAGCGTCGCCGCAGCCCAATCCAACGGCTTCAGCAGGCTGAGCGACGCCTTCGCGGGCCAGCTCCGTTACCTGAACCTCAGCCATCGCCTCAACCTCGGCGGCGGCGTCTTCCGGTTCCGGGGCGAGTTCCGGGACGTGGGGTTCAACCGGTTCTTCGAGGAGACCTGGGGCGGTTTCTTCATGGCCTCCTACCCGTTCTCGAAATACCGGCGCCTCGAGTTCCAGTTCGGCGTGGAGCGCTCCAACCGCTACGACCAGCCCGACTTCGTGACGCCCGACCTCCGAGCCGATCCGCGGGACCTCACCCGCGAGGCCGTCCTGAGTCGCAACTTCGTCACGTACGTCAAGGACAACACGCTGTGGCTCCCGACCGGACCCCTGGACGGCGAGCGGTACAACATCACCATGGGGCTCATCACCGATCTCTCCCGGGCCCGCCCCGAGAGCTTCGTGGTCATGGCCGACTACCGGCGCTACATCCGGACGTCCATGTTCAGCGCCATCGCCCTGCGCGGATTCGGCTACTGGAGCGGCGGGGCCATTCCCAGCCGAGCAGTCCTCGGAGGCACGCATCGTCTGCGTGGCTATCCCCGCTACAGCCTCGCCGGCAGCCGGGTGTGGTTCCTGAACGCCGAGTGGCGATTCCCCCTCTTCCGGCAGATCGCCTTCCAGCTCCCCTTCGGCAACCTTAGATTTCCGGGGATCCAGGGCGCGCTGTTCACGGACATCGGCCAGAGCTGGCTCGAGGGCCAGCGCCCCGAAGGTTCCTGGGGATCGTACGGCGTGAGCTTCCGTCTGAGCCTCGCGTACGCGTTGGTCTTTCGCCTGGACGTCGGCAAGCGCTTCGCCATCGGCGAAGAAGCGCCACTCATCTACGACCGTGGCAAGGAATTCAACTCGACCTTCGTCGACTTCTTCTTCGGATTCAATTTCTGATGACAGCAGTCTCGAGCGGCCGTGACCAGGCCGCCACAGCCCGGAGGCCCGCCTCCTCCGGCTCCGGCGCCCTTTGGGGTGCGATCCTGGCGCTCGCGGCCTTCGGCTGCTCCGGGGCGCCACCGCCACCTCCTCCGGAGCCCATCGACGCCGTTGGCGTCGCGGACAACGTCCGCCTCAGGACCATTCTCCAGGAGCCCGTGCGCATCCTGTTCGACTGGAGCCTGAACGAATCCGGCTCCCGCACCAGCGGTCGCGGCGTGGTTCGCATGGAGCCCCCGTACAAGGCGCGCCTGGACCTGTTCACGGGCAATGGCGAGACGGTCCTCCGGGCGGCGTTGGTCGACGACGTGCTGCGGCTGCCTCCCGGTGTGGAGAGCCAGGAGATCGTGCCGCCTCCGGCCCTGCTGTGGGCCTCGTTGGGCGTGTTCCGTCCCGGTACTCTGGGCTACCTGAACGGCGGCGAATCGGAGGGAGACGATCAGATCCGGCTCAGCTACGGGTACGACGGGGGCGAGGAGGTTCGGTACCACCTGACCGACGACGAAGTGACGGAGGTGGAGCTGCTGCGGCGTGGCAACGTGGCCGAGGTCGTCGCCATCGAGGCCTCGTCCGAGCATCCCTTCCCCCACGAGACGGTGTACCGGAACCTGGGCGAGTTTCGCGAGCTCACTCTGACGCTCGACGTCTACGAGCACGTGGACGTGTATCCGCCGGATATCTGGCTCGACGCACGTTGACCGTGTTCCGGGCGCCACAGACCCGTTGGACGGTTGGGCTCGCCACCACGTTGGCCGTGGCGACCCTGGCAGGGTGCAACTACTCCTTCCAGGCGGGCAGCTTCCCGCCTGAGCACGTGAACTCCGTGGCCGTCCTGCCCTTCGATAACGAGACGGTGCGTTTCGAGCTCACGCAGGAAATCCACCAGGTCATGCTGCGGGATCTCACACGCGCCCTCGGCGTCCAGAACGCGGCCGAAGAGAACGCCGACGCCGTGGTGCGAGGCACGATCCGGCGCTACGAGCTGACGGCTCCTCTCTATAGGCCGGGTGCCGACGAGACCCGGGCCGAGGTGCTTCAGCGCGAAGAGATCGTCGATCTGGTCGAGAACGTGGTCCTCTGGGAAAGCTCGAACCTCACCGCGCGAGGTCAGTACCTGGAGGGATCGGAGACCGAGGAGGTGGGCCGCGTCGAAGCCATCGATCTGCTGGTGCAGCAGATCATCGACGGGGCCCAGTCGAACTGGTAGGAGCGGAGGCGTGCACCTCCGCCTCGTCGACGGGTCACGCCAGCTGGGCGAGGCATCACAGGTAGAACACCACCAGCACCACCAGCAGCAGGATCGCCACCCAGAGGGTCATGCTGCCGGCAGGCCACGTCCGCGCGAGGATGCCCCGGGGCCCATGGTAGCGGTGTAGCGTCTCCAGGAAGCCAACGGTGCGGCGCGTCGCCCGTCCCTTGAATTGGGTCCAGGCCCCACCGCCCACGCGCACGGCGTAGCCCCAGCCGGCCGGGAACAGCTTCCGGTAGACCCAGTCGGTGCTCAGGTTCGTGGAAGGCAGCTCCGCGGGATAGAGGCTGTACCGCTTGAGCACCGCGAACGCTAGTGCCGCCCAGACTAGCAGCTGGAGCTGCGTGACCACGTGCGTCATGGTGTAGGGCTCGTAGTCGACGGGGAAGGGCAGGATGTCGTAGAGCGGCTGCGGATACACGCCGATCCCGATGCAGAGCAACGCCAGGATCCCCATGGCCACCAGCATGTTCCTGGGCGCCTCCTTCACCCGGATCCCCGAGTCGTGGCCGAAGAAGGTGAAGAACGGGATCTTGATCCCCGAGTGCTCCATCACACCCGCCGACGCCAGGATCAGCAGGAAGTAGTACAACGTGTAGTGGTTCTCGGCCGTGGCCGTCAGGATCAGCGACTTGCTCACGAAGCCGCTGAACAGCGGGAACGCCGAGATGGACGCCGCGCCCACGACACAGAACGTCGCCGTCCAGGGCATGGACTTGTACAGCCCGCCCAGGTCCGAGCCCTTGATGGTCCCGGTTCGGTACAGCACGGCCCCCATCGACATGAAGAGCAGCGCCTTGTAGATGATGTGGGCGAAGGCGTGGGACGCCGTTCCGTTCAAGGCGAGCTCGGTCCCCACACCGATACCCACGACCATGAAGCCGAGCTGGTTGTTCAGGCTGTACGCCAGCACCCGGCGGAAGTCGTTCTCGATGACGGCGAAGAAGATCGGGAACAGCGTCATCAGCGTCCCGATGGGGATCAGGATCTCGGTCCCCGGGAAGCCCCTGGCCAGGGCGTAGATGGCCAGCTTGGTGGTGAACGCGCTGAGCCATACCGTGCCCGACACCGTGGCCTCGGGATAGGCGTCCTGCAGCCAGTTGTGGAGGAGCGGGAACGCCGCCTTGATCCCGAATGCCAGGAAGATGAGCAGGCCGCCGGCACCGTCCAGGCCGATGAAGTCGAAGTCCAGGGACCCGGTCTCCCACACCCGCACGAGCGCCCCCGCCAGCAGCAGCACGCCCGAGCCCACCTGGATGATCAGGTAGCGCATCCCCGCGTGGTAGGCGCGTTCGGTCCGCGTGGCCCAGATGAGGAAGACGGACGCGATGGCCGTGCCTTCCCAGAACACGAAGAGCGTGACCAGGTCGCCCGCGAAGACCGCGCCCACGGCAGCGCCCGCGTACGTCAGCGCGGCAACGTGCTCGCCCGCGCCTTTCACGCGCAGGGCGAAGATGACCATGACGAACGCGGCGATGTGGAAGATGTAGCCCCACAGCAGCGACAGCCGGTCCGCTCGGACGGGCGTCAGGTCATAGTCGAAGATGCGGAAGGCCAGGTACTCGCCGGGCGCCAGCAGGAGCAGCTGGACGAGCCCCAGTACGGGCAGGAGCAGCATGTAGGCCGAGCGGAGGCGTCCCCGGAGCAGGGGAATCAGCAGGGCGCCCAGCACCAGGATGGCACCCGGGGGAAGCATCTCCACGAAGGGGCTACCGGTCATAGTAGTCCTCGTCGCGCTTCACGAAGCGCCGGAGCAGCTTGCCGCCCATGACCAGACCCGCGAAGCCCAGGAACCCGAAGAAGGCGTAGAAGCCGAAGAGCTCCTCGGCGGGGTAGTGGGCGTGCTTCTCGTAGACGAGGTCCAGGGCCAGCAGCACCAGGCTGATCACCCAGAGCCCGATGTAGACCTTCCGGACGTTGGCCGGGTCGTCGAGCCACCGCTTGCGGTCGGTCCTCACGCGTGACTCCTCGTTCTCCATGGGCGACCCCCGTCTCTCACGGTGGCCGCTCGCCCCGGTCCCTCAACGGTCCATCGCGCCCGATTCCTCATGGCCGCCTCTACGGCACCACGAGGGGGGCGAGCAGCGCGTAGATCGCGTCCGCCATGAAGAAGAGCACCAACGTGCCCACGGCCGTGATGCACAGCGGCACCACCATCCACATGGGGGCCTCATGGATCCCGGAGCCATCGTGACCGTGATCGGTGGCCCCGGTCGGGTCGGTCTCCGACCTCTGACCGTGGCCCGGGTTCGCGCCAGCGTGCGCATGGCCCGCTGCCGCCTCCGCCGGCTCCAGGAAGAACGCCCGTCCCACGATGGGCATGAGGTACGCCACGCTCAGGAGCGAGCTGGCCATCAGGACCAGAAGGAAGACGGTCTGATGAGCGTCCACCGCACCCAGCCCCAGGAACCACTTGCTCCAAGCGCCCCCGAAGGGCGGCAGCCCGATGATGCTGAGCGAACCGATGAAGAAAGCCGTCATGGTCACGGGCATGGTCCGGCCGATGCCGTCGAGCTCGCTCACTTTGGTCTTGTGGGCCGCCACCATGATGGCGCCGGCACAGAAGAACAGGGTGATCTTGCCGAAGGCGTGCATGGCGATGTGCATGCCGCTGCCCAGGATCCCCGACGCGTTGGCCAGCGCGGCCCCCAGGACGATGTACGACAGCTGGCTGATGGTCGAGTAGGCGAGCCGGGCCTTCAGGTTGTCCTTCATGATGGCCACGACGGACGCCGCCAGGATGGTGAAGGCCGCCACGTACATGAGCCAGATGCTCGTGCCCGACGAGGACAGCAGCTCGATGCCGAAGACGTAGACCACGACCTTGGTGACCGTGAACACGCCCGCCTTCACCACCGCCACCGCGTGGAGCAGGGCGCTCACCGGAGTGGGCGCCACCATGGCGGCCGGCAGCCAGCGGTGGAACGGCATGAGGGCCGCCTTGCCCGTGCCGAAGGCGTACAGCGCCAACAGCAACCCCACCTGCCACCCCTCCACCCTCCCGGCGAGGATCCCTCCGGGCTGGAACTCCAGCGTTCCGGCGGCGAAGTACGTCCAGATCACGGCCAGGAGCAGGAGGCCCACCGACGTGCTGAGGAGGATCCCCAGGTACACTCGGCCCGCCCTCCGGGCCCCGTCGGTCTGGTGGTGCGTGACCAGCGGATAGGTGGACAGCGTCAGGAGCTCGTACGCCGCGAACAGGGTGAAGAGATTGGCCGCGAACGCCACGGCCATGGTCGCCGAGATGGCCACGGCGAAGTACGTGAAGAAGCGGGTCTGGTTGGCCTCGTGGTGGCCCCGCATGTAGCCGATGGCATATGCGGTGGTGACGATCCACAGGCCCGACGCCACCATGGCGAACAGCATCCCCAGGGGCTCCACCTCGAAGGCGAGCGACAGCCCGGGGAGCACCTCCAGCACGTCCAGCCTTGGCCGGCCGCCTCCCTGTACCAGGGGCAGGAGCTCGAGCACCGTGCCGAACAGGAGCCCTCCGGTGATCAGGCTCGCGGCCTCCCGGACGTTGGGCGATGCGTCCAGCCGACCCACCACCAGGGCGCACAAGAGGGGCAGCACCAGGGCCAGGGCGATGGCCATCTCGCCGGTCACGGACCGACCCCCATCAGTGCGCGAGCCGCGGCCGCCGCCACGCCGGCCGTGAAGTCCGTGGTGACGCCGAAGACGATCGTGGCGCCGGCCAGCACCATCATGGGAATCAGCATGGCGGCCGGCGCCTCCTGCAACGGCGCACGCCCCTCGGGCCGCTCCTCGAAGTAGGCTACCTCCACCACCCGCCAGACGTAGACCAGGGCGATGAGCGAGCTGACCAGGATGATCACGGCGATCCACCACAGGCCCAGCTCCAGGGCGCCCAGCACCAGGTACCACTTGGAGATGAAGCCCACGGTGAGGGGCACGCCGACGAGGCCCAGCCCGCCGATCACGAAGGTGGCCATCGTGATGGGCATCTCCCGTCCCAGCCCCCTCATGTCGGAGATGTGGACCGAGCCGACCCGCAGGAAGATGGCCCCCATGGCCATGAACAGGGCGCCCTTCATGAGCCCGTGGTTGAACAGGTGGACGATTCCCCCCGTGAGGCCGGTCACGGTGGCCATGCTGACCCCCAGGACCATGTACCCGATCTGGGCGACCGACGAGTACGCGAGCAGCCGTTTGACGTCGTCCTGGAAGACGGCCACCAGTGACGCGCTCACCACGCCGATCAGGGCCAGGAACATCAACACCATCGAGAGCGGCTCGGCCTGGAACGAGAACTCGACGCCGAAGACCGAGAAGAACACCCGGATCAGGACGTAGACCGACACCTTGGTGGCGGTGGCGGCGAGGAACGCCGTGACGACCGAGGGTGCGTAGGCGTAGGCGTTGGGCAGCCACAGGTGCAGCGGGAACAGGGCGATCTTGAGGCTGATCCCCACGGTCAGGAATCCGAACGCGGCGACCACGGCTCGGGTGCCGGTCACCGCCGGGAGCCGTTCGTGCATGTCCGCCATGTTCAGCGTGCCCGTCATGGCGTACAGCAGGCCGATGCCGATGAGGATGAACGTGGCCCCCAGCGTGCCCATGATCAGGTAGCGATAGGCGGCGGGCAGCGCGCGGCGGTCCTTGCCCATGCTGATCAGCACGTACGAGGACAGCGCCGAGATCTCGAGAAAGACGAAGACGTTGAAGAGGTCGCCCGTGATGGCGATGCCCAGGAGCCCCGCCAGGCACAGCAGGTACATCGCCATGAACATGCGGTACGCCCCGTACCTGATCTCCACCGACAGGCTCGGTGGCGCGTACGTCATGACGAAGGCTCCGATGCCCGAGACCAGCACCAGCACGAACGCGTTGAGCAGATCCACCCGATACTCGATGCCCCACGGCGGCGCCCACCCGCCGAGCTCGTACGAGATGGCGTCGCCCTGGAGCACCATTTGCAGGAGCCACAGGGAGATGAAGAACGTGAGCCAGGTGACCGCCACTGCGAACGCGGTGACGATCTGACGGCGAGGGAGCAGCAGGCAGAGCGGCGCCGCGATCAACGGCACGATGATCTGGAGGATCGGCAGGTTCTGCTCGATCACGGCTCTGCGTCCAGCTGATCGATGTCGTCCGCCTCGAGGGTTCCGTACGCCTCGTGGATCCGCACGACCAGCGAGAGGCCCACGGCCGTGGTGGCGATGCCCACGACGATGGCCGTCAGGATGAGCACGCTCGTCAGCGGGTTCGCGTAGACCTCGAAGCCGTCTGCGAGGATCGGCGCCGTGCCCCCGTCCACCTTGCCCAGCGAGATGTAGAAGAGGAAGACCGAGGTCTGGAAGATGTTCAGCCCGATGATCTTCTTGATGAGGTTGTCCCGGGAGATGACGACGTAGAACCCCGTCATCATCAACACGATGACGATCCAGTAGTTGTAGTGCCCCAGGATCACCGCGAGGACGGGGAAGCGAAGTGCCAGCTCGGAGACGCTCATTGGGCGCGCAGGAAATCCACGAAGGCGTAGAAGATGGAGATCATGATGGCGGCCACGCAGACGCCGACCCCGAGCTCCACCAGCAGGATGCCCAGGTGCTGGCCATGCACGGGATCGTGCTTCAGGACGCCGTACTCGAGGTACGCCCCTCCCTTGAACAGGGTGACCACGCCCACGCCGGCGTAGAGCAAGAGCCCCAGGGCCCCGATCACCCGCACCGCACTCGGCCGCACGGCGCGCTCCGCCTCCGCGACGCGGAAGATCAGTGTATAGAGGATGACCGCCGCCGCGAAGATGACGCCGGCCTGGAAGCCGCCTCCGGGCGAGTAGTCCCCGTGGAACTGCACGTAGAAGGCATACAGCAGAATGAACGGGATCATGATCTTGGCCATGACCCGGGGGACGATGAGGTGGTTCATGCGTCCTCCTCGGGCGCGGCACCCTCATCGTCTCCGGCGCCCTCTCCTCCGGACGCGGCGGCCTCGCCCCGAGCGTCCCAGCCGTGCTCGGGCCGTATCGGGTCCCGGGGCTCGGGGAGGGGCGCCGCCGTGTAGTCGTCCAACTCGATGGCCCCCTCCTCGTCCTCGCGCCGACGGCTCCGCTGCCAGCTGAGCACCTGCTGCGCGCCGCCCAGGATCATGATCACGCCGAGCCCGGCGGTGAAGATCACGGTGGTCTCGCCCAGCGTGTCGTATCCGCGGTAGCTGGCCAGCACGGAGGTGACCACGTTGGGGATCTGGATCTCGTGAGGGGACTCGTGGAGGTAGCGGGGCACCACGTGCTGCTGGGCCGGCGCCAGGGGGTCCCCGATACTGGGCAAGTCCAGCGTGCCATAGACCAGGACGGAGCCGGTGAGCACCACGACCACGAGGGGCAGGATCGTGGGACGGTCCGGCCGGCGCTCCTGGTTCGTGGTGAGCGCCAGGGCGCTCAGCATCAGCACGGTGGCCACGCCGGCCCCCACCGCCGCCTCCGTGAAGGCCACGTCCGGCGCGTCCAGCACGAGCATCCAGCTCGCGCTCAGCAGCGAGTAGATCCCGGTGAGCATCACGGCCACGAAGACGCCCCGTACCCGCGCGATGGTGATGGCCGTCCCGGCGAGCATGGCCAGGAGGAGGACGGTGACCAGGGTGGTCACGACTCGCCCTCCTCGTTCTGGATCTGGGGAGGCAGTCCGTGGGTATAGGCCCCGTTCACCAGAGCGTGGGCGGCCGTCGGGCTCGTGATCAGCAGGAAGCCGAGGATGATGATCAGCTTGACGGTCACGTTGCTGAACCCCGCTTGCAGCGCCAGCCCGAGGAGCACGCAGCCCGCGCCCATGGTGTCCGTGAGCCCCGAGGCGTGCACGCGGGAGTAGAACTCGGGCATACGGATCAGGCCCACGCCGCCGATCACGCAGAACAGCGACCCCACGGCCAGCAGCGCCCAGCTCGAGACGTCGAGGATCATCGCCATGGTTGTCAGGTCTCCTCGGAATCAGCGTAGTTGCCGTACAGGAAGTACCGGACGATGGCGAAGGTCCCGATGAAGTTGATCAGGGCGTAGAGCAGGGCCAGGTCCAGGAAGTCGGGCCGGCCTGTGAGGAAGCCGTAGACGGCGATGAAGAGCACGGTGGCGGTGCCGAACGAGTTCACCGCCAGGATGCGGTCATAGACGGTAGGCCCGCGCCACGCCCGGGCCAGGGCCAGAGCCATGGTCACGAGCACCGCGGTCACCGTCATGGCGAACATGGGTCAGCCCTTCTCGGTGGACTGGACCTGCCGGCTCATGGCGCCGGTCTGGAGGTCCCGGGCGCTGGCCTCGGTGAGGGCGTGGACCAGGATCGTCTCTTCGGCCTCGTCCACGATCACGGAGACGGTCCCGGGCGTGAGCGTGATGGAGTTGGCGTAGATCACCTTGCCCAGGGCGGTGCGCTGCGGCGCGGGGACGGTGACGAGCCGCGGTGCGATGCGGACCCTCGGCGCGACGATCCTGGCCGCCACGTGGAAGTTCGCTTTGACGATCTCGAAGACGAGCCACGGCCAGTACAGCATCAGCTTGAGGCCATCGACCTGGGCGGTGAGGTTGCCCTCGTCGTCCACGAGGCGCATGCGGTAGGCCACCCAGACGACCACCACCACGGACACGGCGCCCAGCGAGAGGAGCAGGGGCTGGAAGTGGTTGGACAGCAGGACCCACGCCACAGCCAGCGCGAGCCCGAGCCTCAGGTATCCTATCACCGCTGGTGCCGACTCCTCGGTCTCGGTGTGGATCGACGGGGGGGCGGGTCCGGTCTGCACGGAAAAGCGCCGCACATATTGCCCTCCTCTGCCACGGGTTATCAAGTGGGCGCGGATTCAGGATACCTTGAGGGTTGCTCACGCCGCCAATATCTTCCGGCGCCCCATGAGCCCGTCCTGACCACGGATCGGTACGACTCGCGCACCGCCGGGTCACCCCTCCATCTCCAGGCTGCCCTTCGGATGACCAAGCTGACCCTCGGCTGCGCCGGAACACCTCGCTCGGTGGCGAGGAGCCGCCTGGTGAGGTCCGCGCTCGAGGCCGCGGGCATCGGTCCGGTCGAGGTCTGGCTGCTGGCTGAGGCGGGAACGCTGGGGGGCAATTCCGGTCCCGCGGCCAATGGCGCCTGCGCGACCCCGATCCGGCACGCCCTCGCGCAGGGAGAGGTGGACGCGGCAGTGGTCGGCATGGAGCAGGTGCCGGCGGAGCTCGACAGCGGGCTCATGCTCGCGGCCGTTCTGCCCCGCACCAGCGTCGGTGACCTCCTGGTGATGACGGGCGACCGGTCCGCCTCACTGGACGGGCTACCGCGAGGATCGGTCCTGGGCGTCGCCTCACCCCGCACGCGGGCCCTGGCCCTCGCGTTCCGGCCCGACTGCGACGTCCGCGACTGGGAGGACGGCCTGGACGAGCGCCTGCGGCGGGTGGACGAGGGCCACGCCGAGGCCACCGTGGTCTCCGGCGCGGACCTCCGCCTTCTCGGCCTGTCCGCACGGGCCGCCCACGCTCTCGACGAGACGGCGTGGATCCCCTCGCCGGGACAGGGGGCCGTCGGCGTCGTCACGCGGGCGGCCGATCAGCAGACGCTCGACGTGATCACCGCGCTCGACGACGGCGACACCCGAGCGGCCGTGGCGTTCGAGAGGAGCGTGGTCGCCGCCCTGGGCGCGGAGGCGTCGTCCTTGGTGGGCGCCATCGGTTTGCCCTATGGGGGCGGGATCCGGGGCTGGGCCATGGTGGCGAGCCCCGACGGGCGGCACATGGTGCGGGCCGACCTCACCGGTGATCTGTCCGAACCCGAGGGGTTGGGAGAGCGGGTGGCGCAGCGCCTGAACGAGCAGGGCGCCCGGGAGATCCTGGAGCAGAGCCTCGAGGCCGCGGCCCACGCCGACGCATCGTCGTGACCGTGACGCCGCCCCACGACCGACCGGCCCCTCGCGACGCCCCTGGCGCCCGGCGGCCCGACCCGACCGCGAACGGGCCCGCGCAGTCCCCATGACCACGCCCCTCCCACCGGACGCCAAGGTGCTGGACCGGGCCGCGCTGCTCCACCGCTTCGGGCGTCCCCGGAGCTTTCGGCTGGTGTTCACGAACGGGTGCTTCGACGTGCTCCATCCGGGCCACGTGAGCTACCTGGACACCGCCCGCCGGCTGGGCGACGCGCTCGTGGTGGGCGTGAACACCGATGCTTCCGTACAGCGCCTCAAGGGACCCTCGCGCCCCCTGGTGGCTCAGGGAGACCGGGCCGTAGTGCTGGCGGCCCTGGCCAGCGTGGACGCCGTCACGCTCTTCGACGAGGACACGCCCCACGGCCTCATCAGCGACCTGCTGCCGGACATCCTGGTGAAGGGCGGGGACTACGAGATCCATGAGATCGTGGGCGGGGACGAGGTGCGGGCGGCCGGCGGAGAGGTGCTCACCATTCCGTTCGTCCCGGGTTACTCGACCACATCGCTCCTCCAGCAACTGCGGAACAAGGCATGAACCCACCATCCCGCTCTCGTCCGGCCGACACGCTCCGGCCGCTCCAGCTCGAGCTCCACGCCGCGCCCTACGCCGAAGGATCGTGCCTGATCTCGTGCGGGGACACCCGGGTGCTCTGCACGGCGAGCGTGGAGGAGGGTGTGCCGCGTTGGCGCGAGGCCAGCGGCGCCGGATGGGTGACGGCCGAGTACGGGATGCTGCCTCGGGCGACGCACACGCGTACGTCCCGGGAACGGACCGGCGCCCGGGGGCGCACCCAGGAGATCCAGCGCCTCATCGGCCGGTCGCTCAGGTCCGTGACGGACATGCGCGCGATGGGGCCGCTGACCGTTCAGGTCGACTGTGACGTGCTCCAGGCCGACGGCGGCACCCGGACCGCCGCCATCACCGGAAGCTACGTCGCCCTGTCGCAGGCGTTCTCGAGCCTGGTGGGCGAAGGGCTTCTGCCCAGGAATCCCCTGATCGAGCCGGTGGCGGCGGTCAGCGTAGGCCTGGTCGACGGGGTCCCGGTCCTGGACCTGGACTACCGGGAGGACTCGTCGGCCCAGGTGGACATGAACGTGGTGGGCACCGGCCGGGGGCGGTTCATCGAAGTGCAGGGGACCGCCGAGGGACACCCCTTCGAGCGTGCCGAGCTGGACGTGCTCCTGGACCTGGCCCTCCGGGGGATCGGCCAATTGGTCCGTGCCCAGGAGCAGGCCCTGGCCGAAGCCCGGTGATGGGGTCGGGCACCCGAGTCGGCGGCCTCGTCTCGACTCGCGGTAGACGCGCCTCGTGACGGAGCTCGTCCTTGCAACCCGCAGCGCCCACAAGCTGCGCGAGATCCGTGCGATCCTGAGGTCCGTCCCGGACCTGACCGTCATCGACCTGGAGGCCGCCGGCGTGCCGTACGATCCGGCCGAAGAGGAGCTGGAGCCGTACGACACGTTCGAGGAGAACGCCCGCTCCAAGGCCCGCTACTTCTTCGAGAGGAGCGGCCGGCCCACCGTGGCGGACGACTCGGGCCTCGAGGTGGACGCGCTGGGCGGAGCTCCCGGCGTGCG
>JBDHHQ010000131.1:0-16896 GCA_039589315.1 Gemmatimonadota bacterium | reverse complement strand
CCAGCCACCAGGGCCCCCAGGGGACTCTCACCCCCAAGTCACTTCCCGCTCGGCTTTCGCCTCACGGTTTATCGCCCGCCTCCCGGCGGGCCGCGCCATGCCTGGCGCACAACAAAACGGGGACGGATCCCGCAGGACCCGCCCCCGCTGTCCACTCAGGGCCCTTGCCGCGCTAGTACTTGATGCGCAGTCCTACTCCGAACGGCCAGACCCACGAGTTCGACGTGCCGACCTCGGCTTCGTCCGAGAACGCGATATCACCCTGCGGGCTGATCAGGAAGTCGACCGAAGGCGACAACTGAATGCCGAGCTTCGCGCCGGCGTTGATCGCGGGGTACGTGTAGCTGTCGGGCAGGTCGCCACCAAACGTTACGGCTCCGGCTCCGAGGTTGACGCTGAACGTCACCTTGTCGCTCGAGAACACCTCGTAGCCGACCTTCGCCATTTAGTGGTAGGTGTTGATGGTCACGTCAGGCGTGTCCGTACCGTGTGCACCGAAGTCGAAGTCGGCCATAAGCCGGACCTTGTCGCTGGCCAGATACCCCAACCCGACTCCGCCACCCCAGCCGACGTTCGCGACGTCAGCGATGTCGAACACACCACCCAAAGCAAAGAGCGCCGCCGCTGCAACAAAGATCTTCTTGTTCATCTATCCCTCCGAGTCCCTCGTCGGCACGGGAGGAGCTTGGCTGCAAGCACCCTCCTCGATTCCCGGTTCGACAGGACTGAATTGTTGGTTGTCGAAATTATGTTCAATAAATATGGTCACAAACGATAGGCTGTCAACTCTCTGTTCAACTATCTACGGATCGCTGTACGTGACGCAGTGCCCACGCTTCCACAGTACGCTCTCAGTCCGTGCAGCCCGTCCACTACGTGAACCCCTGCAGGAGGCGGCTCGGACGCGACGAGGTGTGAGGCGCGTCCGCCGACCACGATGTCGATCGACGCAGTGAGACGCTCACGGAGTTCGACTACGGCCCGCCGGGTGCCTGCCGCACGATCCAGGTCCACAGCGCTGATCGCTACAGCTGTGGCCCCAATCGATTCCGCCGCCTCCGCGATGGCCGCAACAGGCAGGTCGATACCCAGGTATCTGACGCTCCACCCCTCCAGGATGGCTGCCGTGGACGCCAGCTTCGCACCCAAGCCATGCCGCTCACCTCGAACCGTGGCGACAACGAGGGTGGGTCCGCCATCCGCTCGTGAAGGTGCGGCCAGCTTGTCCAACACCCTTTCCACCACGGCACTGGCGAAGTGTTCCTGTACGGGCGTCACCTCACCGGCCACCCACCCCGCGCCCACACGTGTGAGTAGCGGAGTGACCACGTCATCCAGAAAGGACGCGGCGCTGAGGGTCAGTGTCGCATTCCACAAGACGCGCTCGAGTGCGACGCCGTCCATGTGGAGCATTGCCTGGTAGGCTTCGGACACCCACTCGGATCCTGGGCCGGAAGACCGATCCTCTGCCTCACCGGCAGCCTCGGCGGCGGTCTCCGTCCGGGACGCCCGATCTTCCGCGAGGAGCGCGCTCGCCTCCTCGTCGGACAGCGAAGCGACCAGGCTGATCGATCTGCCGGCCTTGGTGAGCCGTCGCAAGCACCTGAGTCGCTCGAGGTCCGAGTCCGAGTACAGGTGCTGACCCGCCTCTGATCGGCCAGGCTTGATCGCGTTGTATCGTCGTTCCCAAGCCCGAAGTGTGGCGGGCGTCAATCCTGTCCGCTCAGCAACCACACGAATCGGGTGCCTGGGTAAAGTTTCCGTGATTTTCATGGGACACAATAACATCGTGTATCATGTGTGTCAAACAATTATCGCAATGATCTTAGACAAAGGATTGACATCCTCAACCGATGTCCATAAGCTTGCTGGACACAAGTTATACAGGGGCCGCTTAAGAGCCCTCCCAATGGAGAAAAACAATGATTCGCACGATCACTCTGGCAGCCGCAGCCGCAGCCCTCATCGCAGCTCCGGTCGCCGTCGAAGCTCAGGAAGAGAAGGACATCGTCACCACGGCGGTCGAGGCCGGTGTGTTCAACACCCTCGCAGCCGCTCTCGAGGCCGCCGATTTGGTCGGAGTCCTCCAGGGTGAAGGACCGTTCACCGTGTTCGCTCCCACGGATGCGGCGTTCGCCAAGCTCCCTGTTGGTACGGTCGAGGCCCTCCTCGCGGACAAGGAGAAGTTGGTCCAGATCCTGACCTACCACGTCGTCGCGGGTAAAGTCACCGCCGAAATGGTCTCGGGTATCTCGTCCGCCGAGACGGTTTCCGGAATCGATGCGTCCGTCGAAGTGAGGATGGGCGACGTGTACGTCGGTGGCTCCAAGGTCACGACCGCGGACGTGATGGCTTCGAACGGCATCATCCACATCATCGACACGGTCATGCTCCCTCCGACGCAGCAGTAATCACAATGGGAGCACGCGATCAGCACGACTCGGGTCTCCTACCGAGGAAGGCGGCGGTCAACCCACGGGGTTGGCCGCCGCTGCGTTCGAGAGGGAAGCTCGGTCAATCACCTACAACCCCAGGGAAGACCATGGCAGGGCACGTTCTTGAACGGCGCCAAGTCGTCACAGCCGATTTAGACACCGTCTTCGCCTTTTTCGAAGACCCCATGAATCTGGAGGCTCTCACGCCACCTTGGCTGCACTTCACAGTGCGATCGACCACAGACCGCAGGGTCAAGCTCGGCACGGAGATCACCTACCGACTCCGTTGGCAGATCTTCCCCATGTCGTGGCACTCGCGCATTTCCGAGTACGAGCCAGGGAGCCATTTCGCGGACGAGATGCTCCGCGGCCCCTACGTGCGCTGGTATCACCGCCATGTGTTCACGGACGTGCTGGGCAGCGTTGAAATCCGGGACATCGTCTCGTACGAGCTCCCGTTCGGTCCACTCGGCCGCTTGGTTCACTCGTTACTCATCCGTCCACAACTCGAAGCGATCTTCGATTATCGACGCGACGTCGTATCGAAGTTGTTCGGCGGCCGGACGACGGCGGTGGTCGCTTGAGCACGCACACGCACAGCATCGATATCGCTAGACCGGCCAGCAACGTCTTCGCATACATGGACGACGTGGATCTCGAGCACGAGTGGCAGCCCGACCTGGAGGTGGCGGTCAAGGAGCCCAGCGGAGCCACTCAGGTGGGTACGCGCAAGAGCTACATCAGCTCCTTCATGGGCAAGCGCGTCGCCAACACATACGTCGTGGAAGAGCTCGGCCCCGGTTGGAGGGTCGTCTACTCGAGTACACCTGACTCGACCGTGGACGCGAGCACGGAGATCACCTGTGAAGAGACTCCAGCAGGCTCGAGGGTCACCATGAGCGTCACAGCGAACCCGAAAGGAGCGCTCCGCTTCATCCCCAAGGCCCTGATGGAGAAGGCTGCGAAAGATCAGCTCGAAGCTACGCTCAGGCGGCTCAAGAAGTGCGTCGAACGCATTCCCGAATGACCCTACCGTCAGGCGACAGGCCGGCGCATGAACAGCTCGGGCGTCCGGTCTCGGTACGCCTGGTACTCCGGGTCATCACCCCACTTCGCTTCGGCGCGTTCCCGGAGCAGTGGAATCCCACTGATGCGCGTGAGTAGGAGATAGACGAACAGTGGCGAGATCAACGTGACATACTGCCACCCCGCGAGTTCCGGGAACGCGATGATGGCCACTCCGAACCAGAGCACGATCTCACCGAAATAGTTCGGGTGCCTGGACCAAGCCCATAGGCCGGTCTTGATGAATCGGTCCTTGTTCAGGGGGTCCTCGCGGAATCGCTTCTTCTGGCGGTCGGCGACCACCTCGATGGAGAAGCCGATCGCCCAGATGGCACAACCGAGGACTGCCGGCACACCGAGTGGGCGAACGCTTTGACTCGTGATGGCACCGAGCGCGGCAGCCAGAGTCAGGAAGACCCACAGGCCCTGCAACGTCCACGCGCCGAAGAAACGCCAGAGGCTGGTCTTGAGCTCATCGAAGCGTGCGTCCTTGCCTTCTCGCTTGATCCGCGCGAACAAGAACGAGCCCAGCCGGATGGCCCACACCAGAACGAGCGCACCCAGAAGGAGCGACCGAGCATCTCCCGCGCGGGCGAGAAGCAGCGCGGTAAACACCACACTGACATAGGTGATGCTCCCCGTGAGATCGAAGTACCGCTCCGTCTTGGCCGCGTACGCCGGTAGGAATGCGATCCAGTTCACGGCGAAGGAGAGCGCACCACAGATCGCGAAGATAGGGAACGTGCCGACCACCTTCCCGCCTTGGCTTCCGGCCCAAGCCATCGCCACACCCGCAGCGACCACGAACGGCGTCAACGTCGCTGCCAATCGATCTTCCTTGCTCATCACCTTCCCCTTCGTCTCAGCAGCTCACGAGCGCGCCACGCAGCGCCGCATGCCAGAATGACGACTGGCATGACCTTATCGAAGTTACAAGCCGGGGCCACTCCCGGCTCAGCGAGCGTCGCGCTCTGTCAGCGAGACCCTTAGGACCAAGTACCCCAGAGCTCCGGGAGCGACATAGACGATGAGCCATCTCTCCCGCCTGACCGCACTCACCCTCCTGGCAGCCGTGGTCCTTCCCAGCCTCGCCAGTGCCCAAACCTCCTCGCTCGAGTTCGAGGTGGAAGCCGGGCCGGTTTGGCTGTCGAACAACGACGTCGAAATCCCGAACGACGGCACCGCGACTCGCTTTTCCCTTTCCGACCTCGTCGGCGGCGGACCCTGGCCTGCGGGTCGCCTCTACGTGACATGGCGTCCATCTGCAGACCACGCGGTTCGTCTTCTCGCGGCACCGCTCTCGGTCGCCGAGACGGGCATACTCTCGGGGACCGTGAAATTCGCGGGAGCCACCTACGATCCGGGTGAGCCGGTAGAAGGCACATACACCTTCAATTCCTTCCGCGCGACGTACCGCTGGCGCTTCCACACCGGCAATCGGTCGCAGGCATGGGTGGGCATCACTGCCAAGATCCGAGACGCTTCAGTCATCCTCGCGCAGGGAACGACAACAAGTCGGAAGGACGACTTCGGCTTCGTGCCCCTGCTGCACCTGTCTGCTCAGCGCCAGTTGGGACAGCGGTGGCACGTTTCATTCGATGCCGACGCGCTCGCTGGCGGCCCGGGCCGAGCAATCGACGCTGCGCTGCGGCTCGGCTACGACCTCGACGACAACTGGTCCATCAGGGCCGGGTACCGCACGGTGGAAGGGGGCGCCGACGTCGACTCCGTGTACAACTTCGCTTGGCTGCACTACGGCGCCGTTTCGATCGTGTGGCTCCCCTAGGCTGACGCGCCGGCTACGCGGACGACGGCTGCTCTCGCAGTTGGCAGCCCCACTCGGCCTGCGCCGAGTGGGGCTTCTCTCGGTCCGTCAGTCCGCACCCACGGGCACGCCGAGCCCGCTCGGTGCTCGATCCCGTTACAGGACAACAAGTCTAAAGGTGCTCGAACAGCGCCTGTTCACCGCGAACGGGATCCGACTCGCACCTCTTCCGGATCGAGACCCTGCTCGCATGCGAACCGTCCCTTGGCACGGTCTTCTCCCTGGACTACTCCGGTCAGTGGGAAGACACCTCCGGGTTTCGATTCCAGGACGTGCGGGCCGAAGCTGATGGGCTATTCGTGAAGCTGAGCTACCGCTTCCGGATGCAGATGGGCCACCTAGCGAACCAGCTGGAAGAGCACGAGCACCACGAAGTTCCACACCAGGTGTGCAGCCATCACGGCCGGGAGGCTGTCGGTGTAGGTCCGGAGTGCGCTCCAGCAGGCTCCGGCCCCGAGAGAGGTGAGCACGAGCGCCGGGGATCCGATAGGCACGTGGGCGATCGCATAGAGGGCTGCGCCGGCAATCAGAGCCCGAGGCCAGGACATGCGTCGTGTGAGGGCGCGGTGAATGGCACCGCGCCAAGCGAGCTCCTCGCACATCACTACGAGCGGCATGAGCACGAGGATGGCCAGCAGGCCGGCACTTCGGAATGCGGCGTACAGCTCCGCAAGGTCGGCTCTCAGGGCGGGAAACAACGCAGTCACCGGTTCGAACAAGAGCAGTGTTCCCGCCGCCATGAGGAGGCCCACCAGCCCACCCGTAATCGCGGAGCGGACGTGCTCCCCATTTCCCCAGAGGCCTCTACGCCCGAAGACGAGGATGGCCGCGCCGAGCAGCACGGCCGGCGTGCTCAGCGTTGCCCAGATCCCTAAGTAATTCGATGCCCAGGCGGCGAGGAGCCACGCGAGTCCGTACCCCGCCGCGCGCCGGTCTGCCCAGGCCGTGTCGAGCGCGGCGACGCCGGGTGGCCTGGCTCGGGCGAAGCTGCCTTGGCCATACGCGCCAGATTCCGTTCAACCCATCCCCAGAACCCCGGGATAGGGGCACCCTCACGCTCGACCTCGACAGCGTCCTTCGCCGCCGTTTCGAAGCTCCGGCGGTCTGTGTGACCGATCATGGACCAGAAGTGGTCATCTTGGGCGACGAGGTCGGTCTTGAGCCCCACGACGATCTCCCGCGCCACGGACCACTCCGCTCTGGTGACGAAGCGCACCCAGTGCGACGATAGCTTCGGCGAGAGAAGAGGCACTTGGACCATCAGGGGTCTGGCAACGCCCAGGACATGGGCTGTGCGCTCCAGGATGTCACGACCAGAAAGCACGTCGGGCCCGGGCACATCAAACCAGGCACTGCCCTCCACTTCGAGATCGAGTGATCGCACCAAAGCGATCGCGATGTCGTCGATCGAGACCGGTTCCGTCCGGGACCGCAGCCAGCTCGGCAGGATCATCACGGGAAGGCGCGCGGCGAGATCCCTGACGATGAGCCAGCTCAAGCTCCCCTCGCCCACGATCATGCTCGCCCTGAGCTCCACCGTCGGGACGTCCCCGGCGCGAAGCACCTCTCCTACCTCTTCACGGCTACGGAGATGTTCGGACGCGTCGGCAGGCGCCGCCACACCGCCCAAATAGACGATCCTGTTCAGACCCGCAGCTGCAGCCTCCCGGGAAAAGGCCTGCGCTTGCCGGATTTCGACTTCGCGAAAGTCGTCCGCATGCGATGCCATGCCGTGGATCAGATAGAGCGCAGCCTCGCACCCCGTAAGTGCACCGGCCATGGAGGAAGCGTCGGATACGTCGAGCTGCACCCACGTGCGTTCCGGCCATCGCGACTGGGCAGTCCCTACGTCCCGCGAGGCGCACCGGACGTTCCACCGCGCCTCCACGAGTGCGTCGTGGACGTACCTACCCACGAAACCCGTCGCACCGGTCAGCAGAATCGTACGCTCGCTCGCAGCTTTCACCTGGAGATCACCATCCGCCGGAGCCGGGGTCGCCCTTGAAAGGGCCCACGAGCTCCGAAGTTATCCACCCGGCGTAGAATCCACCGGGCTGCGCTCGGACCTTCTCGCCACCGAGTTCGCAGTCGACGCGGTTGGGGTAGAACGCCAGGTAGTTCCGGAGCTCCTCGAAGTCGGGGAAAGGCTCCGAGTAGCTCCATGCCGCTTCCTCCACTCGCTCCCCCTCCTGTGTCCGCACCGACCAATACTGGGCAGTGCCCTTCCACTCGCACCTCGAAACCCCACGGGCAGGACGCAGGAGCTCTATTCGGACATCGGAGGGAGGGATGTAGTACGTGGGAGGACTCGCGGTTTCGAGCACGCGAACCGATGCCGTGGTATCCGCGATCACGGTCTCACCCACGCGGACCACCACAGTCCGCGGGACCTGCTCCAGACGCGGAGGCCGGGGATAGTCCCAAACGGATTCCTGTCCGGCTCCCGGGACCACCGCGAACGCGGGTCGCTCAGAGCCGTTCCAGCGCCATTGACCGCGGCCTCGTTCCGCCCACTCCGGTAGATGCATGCTGAGCCGCGTTTCGTTGGTGATCGTGAAAGGAAACTGCCCTAAAGCCTGAGTCGGCCCCTAGAGTGAGAGATGCCGTTGCGCCCGACTCCCCCCCATCGCTCTAGGTAATCGGTCAACGACACCTTTCTTCGGGTCGACGCCGAAGTCATGGAACGGACCTTCCCGAAGATCGGCCGCTCTGGCCAGCCCCGATCGAATCGGCCCATGACCCAGAAGATGCCGCTGTACGAGTTCGGGTCTCTGCCGTCGAGCGCATATCGATTGTTGAGCTCGACCATGACCTCGAGAGCCTCCCGGGGATCCTCGGTCCACTCGAGGATCTTCTTGCCCCACAGCATGCGCAGGTAGTTGTGGATGTACCCGTCCTCAACCAGTTGCCTTTGGGCCGCATTCCACAACTCGTCGTGCGTCTCGGCAGCAGCGAACGCGTCGGCGGAATATGCGTGTTCGCGTTCGTCTTGGATGTGGTCTTCGAGCGTCTCTCGCGCCCATTCCGGTAGTGTTTCGTACCGGGTATAGTCGCGCTCGTAGGTCGCGTATCCATGTCCCAGCTCGCGCCACGTTACCAGCTGGTCCAAGAACGCCTCGGCTCCGGCACTCATCCCCCACCACCCGCTTCGCCGACCGTCTGGCTTCTCGGACAGACGCATGGGAGTCCAGTCCTCGGCGTCCGCAACGGCGCGAAAGATCTCGTGCGGCGAGATGTGACCATAGTGGAGCCACGGTGACAGCCCGCTCGGCGCAGCTAGGTCCGGGTGATTGCGGTCGTCCGCGTAACGCGGCAGCGATCCTTCCACGAAGTCCTGGAGGCGAGCCCGCGCCGCGGCAGCTCCCCCGCTCCACGCCGTGGTGCCCACGGAATGGTCGATGGGAAGTTCGGCGAGAAGCCTCGGAACATCGAAGTCACCGGGGTCCTCCGGCTTCCACCTGCGCGTCACCGTGGCAGGCAGGCTGCCCATGGCTGGCAGCGGCACACCGGCGATGGCATCCATGCTGGGCTCGTCACCGAAATGCAGTGGCAACTCTTTGTGCAGGAAGCGTCGGAAATGGTACGCCGCACCGAAGGAACGACCCGCCTGTCGAAGAGGGAGGAGCCCGACGCTGTCGACGGCCTCGACCGGCACCCCCTCCAGGCGGGCTGCGGCCTCCAGAAGATCGGGCGTGAAGAACACTGGCGAATCGTCCGTGACTACGTGGCAGGCCGAGGCGGCAAGTGTGCGCAGGAGCCCTCGCCCGTGCCCGTCGTGGCGCTCCACGAAGGCGAAGTAGCCGATGGGTGAGGAGGCCAACGTCGCGCTGTGCTCCCGCATCCCATCGATGATTGCGCTGTGATGGCGATCGGATGCCCAAGGGTACCCCACCGACAACCCTTCATAGATGAGAAGGGGCTTGGCGAGTGACTGAGCCACGGCGATGGCGCGGTCCAGCGCGTAGTTCCACTCGAGGCGCCGCGCCGACGTCATCCAGTACAGCACATACTCCCCGTCGCCACGCGAGGCCGTCTCGACGAGGGATCGGACGCGAATGTCGGGAACGTGGCTCAAGCTTCTACAGGGCGGTGCTCAGCAAATCCCTCCAAGCCGTCGATCTGGATCAGCCCAGGCGGCAAGAGGCCATCGGGGATGTCCGCCAACCCTCCCCCACCCACGAAGAGTCGCGTGTGAGCGTCGAGCTTCTCGCGCAGCCGCGCGAGGTCCCGAGCGCTCGACTCCGCCGGTGCCCCCCGCACGACACTGATGGCAACACCCTCCGCAGCGAGCGTCTCCGCCGCCAGGGCCACCTCTTCCACCGGGAGGTCCGTGCCCAAGTACAGAACGTTCCAACCGTCCAGGCTCGCTGCGGCGCTCGCCAGGCGAGCGCCGAGGCCATGACGCTCACCCGGAAGAGTCGAGACGACCATCGTGGGCGCCCCCGGGGCACGAACCCGATCCACGAGCCGGTCGAGGAGCTGCTCGAGGACCTCACTCGCCAGGTGTTCGTGCCCTGGCGTGATGTCTCCGGACTCCCACCCGTCCCCAATGCGGCTCATGAGTGGTCCAGCGACATCAGTTAGAAACGCACGCGCCCCGTGCGTCACTAGAGCCGCCCATAGCCCGCGTTCCAGGCCCGGTGCGTCGAGCCGCCGCGCTCGCTCGTACGCCTCGACAACTCGGTCGGCGGGCGACCCGCCCGAACCGGCCGGAACCGGCGCCCCGGGTGCCGAGAGGTCTTCGGTCAGGAGCGCCTCAGCGTCACCCCGCGACAAACCGGCCACAGTACTGATGCTACGTCCGGCGTCGGTAAGCGCCTTGAGTGTGCGTAAATGAGACACATCCTGATCGGAGTACAGGCGCTGCCCTCCATCCGACCGAGCAGGATCGACGGCGTCGTACCTCCGTTCCCAAGCTCGGATGGTCGCGGACGTCAGGCCTGTTCGTTGGGAAACGACCCGGATCGGGTGCCGCGCTTCAGTTGTGTTCTTCATAGAGAAAACGTAGGGCTCTGTCTAAGTCTTGTCAAATAATACCTCGGCACGTCCTTGACAAGCGTCAAGATTGTGCCAATTATACTTCGACAACAGTTAGACAATCACTTCGCCCTCACAGATGGGCCGCTCCACCACGAGGATCCACTCATGCGCATCGCGATCATCGGGTCGGGAGTCTCCGGACTCGTCACGGCTCATCTTCTGCAGGACCGCCACGAAATCTCGGTGTTCGAAGCACGAGACCGCATTGGTGGGCATGTCAACACGATTGAAGTCGAGGACGAGGCCGGCCACACGCGCTCCATCGATACCGGCTTCATCGTCTACAACGAGACGAACTACCCCCTCTTCACCAAGCTGATCGAGCAACTCGGCGTGCCGACGCAGCCCTCGGACATGAGTTTTGGGGTCCGCAGCGAACCGACCGGTCTCGAATACAGCAGCGCCACCCTCTCTACGCTCTTCGCGCAACGCCGAAACCTGCTGAACCCGGGTTACGTGCGGATGCTGCGAGACATCCTCCGCTTCAACAAGAATGCGGCACAGGCCGTGCAAAACGGCGCAGCGTCGCTCACGCTGGGGGAGTACCTCTCGACGACGAACCTCTCGCCCCGTCTGGCCCGAGACTACCTGATGCCCATGGGATCGGCGCTCTGGTCAGTCCCTAGGGGACGCGTCTTGGAGATGCCAGCCGCCTTCTTCGTCCGGTTCTTCGAGAACCACGGCATGCTGACCGTGAACGATCAACCTGAGTGGAGGGTGATCTCGGGAGGATCCGGACGTTATGTCGATGCCCTCGTGGCACCCTTCCGCCAACACATTCGCACGTCCACTCCCGTGCGGCGTGTCCAACGACATCACGCCCACGTATCGGTGCAAGCTCTCTCACTCCTCGCTGACCCGAGTCGCGCGGAGCGAGAGGTCCTCGGCGCCCTTCCCTTCCAGGACAACGAAGTGGTGCTCCATACCGACACCGCGGTACTGCCGCGCAGTCGACGCGCGTGGGCGTCGTGGAACTATCGGGTGGGCGCAGACGCCGAGGCGCCAGCGACGGTGACGTACAACATGAACAGGTTGCAGACGCTGAAGACCGAAGCGACGTACTGCGTGACGCTCAACGCCACGGACTCTATCAGACCTGAGACCGTTCTTCACCGAAGCCGCTTCAGTCACCCGATGTACACCCTGGCCGGGGCGGCTGCCCGCGCGCGCCACGGGGAAATCAGCGGACACGGCCACACGCATTACTGCGGGGCGTACTGGGGCTTCGGCTTCCATGAGGACGGCGTGCGCAGCGCGGTAGACGTCGCCAAGCGGTTCGGGGGGAGGCTGTGAACAGCTGCATCTACGAAGGCATCGTTCGGCACCGACGTTTCGGCCCGATTCCGCACGACTTCACGATTCCGCTCTACATGATGTACCTCGACTTGGCGGAACTCTCGACGGTGTTCGAGGGCCGCTGGTTCTGGTCCTCGCAGGGCCCTGCCCCGGCCTGGTTCCGTGCCGCGGACTACCTCGGACAAGGCAAGGACGACCTGAGCGAAGCGGTCCGGTCCGAGGCCCTGCGGCTCACGGGACGCCGCCCGACGGGGCCCATTCGCATGCTCACCCACCTCCGTTACATGGGCGTGGTCATGAACCCTGTGACCTTCTACTACTGCTTCCGGCCTGGAGGCGAGGAGCTGGACGTCATCCTCGCTGAGATCACGAATACACCGTGGAAGGAACGCCACCGGTACGCGCTGACCGCCGTCAGGCGAGACAGCGTACACGCGGACCACACGTACCGGTTCGACAAGACCTTCCACATCTCGCCGTTCATGCCCATGTCCCAGCAGTACGCATGGCGCTTCAACGAGCCCGGCGGGGCTCTCCGCGTGCACATGGAGAACCACGAGGGCACAACCAAGGTGTTCGACGCATCGCTCAACCTGCGCCGCTCCGAGATCACGGGACCATCCCTCGCCCAGGCGCTGGTCAGGTTCCCACTCATGACCGCACGCGTCGCAGTCGGCATCTACTGGCAGGCCCTCAAGCTGCGGCTCAAGGGCGTTCCGTATCACGCTCACCCAAACAAACTCGCCGCATGAACATCTTGGATCACCTGTCGCGAAGGGCCGTACACGCAAGCATGAACCGTTTGAGCGTGGGTCGACTGTACCTGACGTTCAATGGGTTCACGACCAGCTACGGTTCCGGCCGTGGGCCCTCCGCGACGATGCACGTCAAGGATCCCTACTTCTTCCGAGCACTGACTTTCGGCGGCCACATCGGTGCTGCGGAGTCGTACGTGCGGGGCGAATGGACGACCAGCGACCTCCCCTCGGTCATGCGCCTATTCGCGGCGAATCGTGAGGCGCTCGACGGCCTCGAGAAGGGTTGGGCCCGTCTTTCCCAACCCTTCCTTGCTCTGCTGCGTGTCTGGAACCGGAACACCCGATCTGGAAGCGCCCGCAACATCAGCGCCCATTACGACCTCGGGAACGAGTTCTTCGAGCTCTTTCTGGATGACACCATGACGTACTCGTGCGGGATCTTCCCCGACGAGGAGGCGTCCATGAGGGAGGCGTCCATCCACAAGTATGACCGCCTGTGTCAGAAGCTCGAGCTGTCCAACGAGGACCACCTCCTCGAGATCGGGACCGGGTGGGGCGGGTTCGCCGTTCACGCTGCAAGCACGTATGGCTGTCGTGTGACGACGACGACCATTTCCCGAGAACAGCACCGACTCGCCACGGAACGCGTAGCCGCCGCTGGGCTCTCCGACCGTGTAACCGTGCTCCTCAGAGACTACCGCGACTTGGAGGGCGAATACGACAAACTCGTCTCGATCGAGATGATCGAGGCAGTCGGTCACCAGTTCCTGGAAGAGTATTTCCAGAAATGTGCGGAACTGCTTGCGCCTCACGGTCGAGCAGCCATCCAGGCGATCACGGTGCGTGACGACTGGTACGACCCGAAGCAGCGCCAAGTCGACTTCATCAAGCGCTACATCTTCCCAGGAAGCTTCATTCCATCCGTTACGGCCCTCAGCAGTGCCGCGGGAACCACCGACATGCGCATCATCCACTTCGAGGACCAAACGCCGCACTACGCTGAGACACTTCGCCGCTGGAGGCGCGAATTCATGACAAACTGGCCCCGAATCAACCAGCTCGGCTTCGACGAGCAGTTTCGCAGACTGTGGGACTTCTACTTCTGCTACTGCGAAGGAGGCTTCGATGAGGCCATTCTCGGATGCACTCAAATCGTGTGGGCGAAGCCGGCCAACAAGGGTGTGATCGACACACGTCAACACGATCGCATCGAGGTGGTCGCATGACGATGGGCAACTTCGGCATCGAACTCGCGGAGCGGGGGCTGGTTCCGCTCCCGGGCCTCCGCATGGGCGTTCGTGGTCTTGTTCGACAGCGCCTGCGCGACGCACGGTCCGCGCCGGACGTTCAGTCCTTCGCGCGGGACCTCGCCATGAGCCCGCTCGCGATCTCCCCGGACAAGGCCAATGAGCAGCACTACGAGGTCCCACCCGAGTTCTTCCAACTCGCGCTCGGTCCCAAGCTCAAATACAGTGGTGCCTATTGGCCGGTCGGCGTGGACACGCTGGAGGCTGCAGAGATCGCCATGCTCGCCCTCACGTGCGAGCGCGCTGATCTCGAAGACGGACAGGACATTCTGGAGTTGGGTTGCGGCTGGGGATCACTCACGTTGTATATGGCGGAGGCCTTTCCAAACAGCCGCATCACAGCGGTCTCGAACTCTGCTCCTCAGCGGCGCTATATCGAGGCACGAGCCCCGAAGAACCTTCGTGTGATCACCGCAGACATGAACGACCTCACACTCGACGAGACGTATGATCGGGTCGTAAGTGTGGAGATGTTCGAACACATGAGGAACTACAAGGAGCTGCTGAGCCGCGTTGCGTCGTGGCTCCGCCCGGACGGTCGACTGTTCGTCCACATCTTCTGCCACAGGGAATTCGCGTATCCGTACGAGACCGAAGGCTCAGACAACTGGATGGGGCGTCACTTCTTCACGGGTGGCATCATGCCGTGCTTCGACCTGTTCACCCACTTCCCCGACCACCTCCAGGTGGCAGTCGACTGGCAGGTCCACGGTACGCACTACGAACGAACCGCTCGGGCTTGGCGTGAGAACATCGAAGAACGGCGCGACGAGGTCATGGCGGTTCTGAGAGCCACCTACGGAAAGGACGCCGAGCGCTGGTTCCAGCGTTGGCGACTCTTCTTCCTCGCGTGCGAGGAGCTGTTTGGATTCCGGGACGGGTCCGAATGGTTCGTAGGACACTACCTCCTCGCCCCGGTCGAGAAATAACCCGTTACCCACTGGGGAGCTGACATGCCGGCAACCGAAACGCTCTTAGCCCTCGCCGAGATTTGTGCTGCGTTCGCTGGCTTCGCCGCGTTGGTCAGTGTGCTCCGGAGACGCTCAGACCAATTCGCGGAGGCCATTCACGACCTCCTACGCCTCCGATTGGTCATCTCCAGCGCGGTCGCCGGGGTCGTAGCTGCGCTGCTCCCGGTGGGTATCGCCGGGTTCGGAATCGACTCCGCGCTCCTTTGGCGCCTATCTGCCGCAGCCTTCCTCGTGTTCGACAACGGCATCATCGTGTCGTTCGTGAGGGCCTACCAGCCGGTGAAGGACGTGATCGACCCAGATCGACTCGCAGTCGCCGTCGTGACGGCTCTGGAGATCGTAGAGCAGTCCGCGTTGCTCGTGGTGGTCACCGGACTCTCCGTGGACAACGCGCCGGCACTCTACGTAACCGCGCTTATCGCAAACATCAGCCAGGCGCTTCGTGGGATCAACGTTCAGTCACGAAAGCCAGCTCCACGAGCTGGAGGAGTAACGTAGGCGGGGACACTGACCGTCGAGTAGCGGGTACGACAAATTCGGGGCGCTCAACCTACGATGCGGTTCATCATGCAAGGAAACTCCTGATGATCGACTCCGTGCTCTACTAGTGCAACGCCCCATAAGTAGTGGTACAGGTCATGGGTAGGGAGTGACAATATGCTGCATGTAGGTCCAGATGACGTCAGCGAGCTCGTCGAGGGTGCCCGTGAAGGGGGTCTTCTCCCATCGTCCGGTGTGCCGGCGGACGCTGAGACCGAAGGCGGATGCAGTTCGGGCGGTGAGTCTGAGGCGGTCGTCGGCTTCGCGTTCGCCGTCGGGCCCGAGCGGCTCGTACCGACCGATGATCAGATGATCGCCCCAGAGTCGGACGTACATGCCCTGGGTCAGCGGTTTGCTGGAGAGCAGTTGTTCCAGTCGCGCCTTGCGGGCCTCGCGCCGTGGGTCTTTCATCCGTGCTTTCCCGTGCTCACCAACGGGCGTCCCTCGTAGGTCCAGCGAAACGGCTTGGCGTGGCCGCGGTTCCAGCGCCGCACGAACGCCTCGATCGTACGCACCAGCTCGTCGGGGGTATGGAAGTCACCGTAGCGTAGCACCCGGCGGCTCAGGATGCTGAACCACAGTTCGACCTGGTTGAGCCAGGAGCCGTGCGTCGGCGTGTAGTGGAACACGAAGCGCTCGCCGTGGGCCTGGTTCCACTCCGTCATGAACGCCCCCCGCGTGGTGTCCTTGTGCGTGTTCAGGTTGTCGAGCACCACGTGCACCCGCCGCTGGCGGTAGCGCTGGGCCACCCAGTCCATGAACGAGAGGAAGTCCTCGCGCGTCCGCTGAACCGTGCACCGTCCCAGCACCTTGCCCGTTCGGATGTTGAAGCAGCCAAACAGACACCGGGTCCCATTCCTGCGATACTCGAACTCGTAGCGAGCTCGACGCCCCGGCGACGGGGGGACCATGGGCCTCGACCTCGAGAGCGCCTGGATGCCGCTCTTCTCGTCGATGCTCAGCACGGGCTCGCCCGCCGGCGGAGAGACGTAGAGGTCCACGATCGCCCGCATCTTGGCCTGGTAATCCGGGTCCGTGCTGTGACACCACGTCTTCACACGGTGCGGCTTGATCTCCGCTTCCGCCAGAATGCGGCCCACCGTGCTGCTGCTGACCGCGCGCACGCGTCCGCTGCTCTCGAGCGCCTCGGCCAGACTCTCATGGCTCCACACGGCACGATCCAGCCCGAACGCGCTCGGCTTCTCGCATGCCGCCGCAATCACCTGATGTCGCTCCAGAGCCGTGACCTCGGGTGGCCGGCCGCTCCTGGGCTGGTCTACCAGCCCCTCTACGCCAGCCGTTTCGAACCGGCGAAGCCACTCGCCTACGCGGGTTCGGTTCGTTCCGGTCTGGCGCGCGATGGACGAGATCGACGCGCCCGAAGCTGCGAGAAGCACCATCCGGGCCCGTCGGTAGAGCCGTGCTTCACCCCGCTGCTCTCGGACGATGCGCTCCAGCTCCCGAGCTTCGGATTGCGACACCCGTACACCCATGCCAACATCATACTGAATGATGTCAGCATGTACCAGAACTTTTGGGTTAGTGCACTAGGACCGCTCGTTCAACTGACTCACGTTTAGCCGCAGACAGGACCGCCGCGATCGCCGTTACTAGCTGATAACGCAGATCCGCCACGTCACTGAGATCGTCTCCGTCGAC
>JBDHHQ010000130.1:0-10955 GCA_039589315.1 Gemmatimonadota bacterium | reverse complement strand
GATGACTCCAGTCGTTTCGGAATCGACCGACCCTCGGATTCGAAGCAGGGTCCGAGACGGAACCCGGGCGCCCGCCCGGCCGAAGCCAGGGCAAGGAAGCCGAACGACGCAAGGAAGCGAGGCGACGCCATGAGGGTTCTGGCGGTGCAGGGTCAGGCTACCGAGATGGTCCGGGTGAGCGTGACGGTCCCGCCCCTGGTCGCCCTGACCCCGGTGACGGCCACGGTGGCATTCACCGTAGCCCAGGGCGCCGGGGATTGGGTGGAGAGCCGATCCCCCGTGGCGCTGAGTCACTCAGGGAACGTGACGCCGGTCCTCGAGGTCCGCGGGTTCCGGGTCCTCCGCTCGCCCCCTGGCGGGCAGGCCGTCTCCGTCGAGCTCGAGGCGCGGGCGGGTGATGGACCCTGGGTAGCCCTGCAGGGCCACGTCTCACTCTGGAGCGCGGCGCGTGGAGTGCGGCACGGTACCGTGGCGGCCGAACACCGCATCCGTGGGGCCGAGGGTGCGCTGCCGCCCGGAGTGTGGGAGGTGGAGGTCCAGTACGGCGTCCGGGCCGGAGAGGAGCGCTAGCCTCCGCCGTCCCCGCTCTTGCCGCGGCTTCCCCGGAACCGCACCTTGGCGACATGGAGGAGACAAGGCAGATCCAGCGGCCGGACATCCCCATACGCCCTCTCGTGCTCGCCTTCGGCGCCCTGCTCGTTCCCTCCGTCGTCACCCTCTTCTTCTCCGACCCCTTCGGACCGTACGAAGCGCTCTTGTGGCTCAGCGCCCTCATCCCTGCATTCCTCCTCGCCTACTACAGAGGCTGGAGGGGAGTGGCGATGGCCATGGCGGTCGGCATGGGGGTGCTGGTGCTGGTCCAGGTGGCCACTCTGATTCTCGGAAGAGGCATCGAACGCGACGCGCTGTTCGTAGGCGTCATCGCGGCGTACATCGGCATCGGTCTCGGTCTGGGGATCCTGGCCGAGCTCATCCACCGCGAGCGGGAGCGAGCACAGACGGCCGCGCTCACGGATCCGCTGACGGGGATCCCCAACCGCCGGTATGCGGATTTGGCGCTCGCCCGGGAGTTCGCCGGCGCCGAGCGCGGGCGCGCCCTGACCGTGGTCCTCTTCGACCTGGATCACTTCAAGGCGTTCAACGACCGCTACGGCCACCGCGCAGGTGACGACGTGCTGCGGGGTTTCGCGTCCGTGCTCATGACGAACACCCGTCGAATGAACCTGTCCGCCCGCTACGGGGGGGAGGAGTTCCTCACCATCCTCTCCTCGACGCCCGATACCGGCGCCGAGGTCTTCGCGGGGCGGGTTCGGGAGGGGTTGTCGGCGGCATCGTCGGAAGCGGACCCGCTGACCGTTTCCGCGGGCATCGCCCAGTACAGGCCCGACATGTCTTCCCCCGAAGACCTGATGGAGGCCGCGGATCGTGCCCTGTACGAGGCCAAGACCGGCGGACGCGACCGGGTAGCTGTGAACCGTCCGCCGAAGGCGTCGGACGACGATTCCGAGCTATGACCCGGCGTCTGTCCCTCCCTTTCCACATCTCCGTCTTCCGGTGCCCGAGTACGACGCCGTAGTGGTCGGTGCCGGCCCCAACGGGCTGTCAGCGGCCATCGAGCTCGCTCGGGCGGGTTGGCGGGTCCTTGTGCGGGAGGCGGCGGCCATACCCGGGGGGGGCGCCCGTTCCGAGGCCCTGACGCTGCCCGGATTCGTTCATGACACCTTCTCGGCCGTGCACCCCCTGGCGGTGGCCTCGCCGTTCTTCAGGTCGCTGAACCTGGATGGGCAAGGCCTCCGGTGGCGCACATCACCCGCGGCGGTGGCCCACCCCCTGGACGGGGGCCGCGCGGTCCTGCTCCAGGGCTCCGTCGACGACACCGCCGCGCACCTCGGCCGAGACGGCCCGGCGTACCGCCGCCTGCTGGGGCCGCTGGCCCGCCAGGACGACACCATCCTGCGGCACGTGTTGGGGCCCCTGATCCGGATTCCCCGGCGGCCGCTGCCTCTGGGCCGGTTCGGCGTCCGTGCCCTACGCTCTGCGCGCCACCTCGTCCGTGCGTTCCAGGACGAGCCGGCGGCCGCGCTGTTCGCCGGCAGCGCCGCCCACTCCGTCCTCCCCCTCGAGCGCGTGGGCAGCGGCGCGGTGGGCCTCGTCATGTCAATGGCCGGTCACGGGCGGGGCTGGCCCGTCCCCGAGGGAGGCGCCGGGCGTATCGCAGACGCGCTCGTGGCGTGCCTGCGCGCGATGGGGGGCCAGGTGGTGACCGAGGCCCCAGTCGCTTCCCTGGCGGAACTGCCCCCGGCCGTGGCGGTCGTCCTCGACCTGACGCCCCGACAGGTCGTCGAGCTCGCGGGAGAGGCGTTGCCCTCCGGCTACGGTCGCCGGCTCGCGGGTTACCGCTACGGCCCGGCCGCGTTCAAGGTGGATTGGGCCCTGGCCGCTCCGATCCCCTGGGCCGCGGCGGAATGCTCCCGGGCGGCCACGGTGCACGTCGGGGGGTCGTACGAGGAGGTGGCGACCGCCGAGGCGGCACCCTGGGCCGGGGCGGTGGCGGAGCGCCCCTTCGTGATCCTGGCGCAGCCGAGCCTGTTCGACGAGACCCGTGCTCCAGCAGGCCGGCATACCGCGTGGGGTTACTGCCACGTGCCGCTCGGCTTCGACGGTGACGTGACCGACCGGATCGAAAGCCAGATCGAGCGTTTCGCACCTGGCTTCCGGGACCTGATCCTCGCTCGGAGCATCCTGGGACCACCGGCCCTGGAGGCTCGGAACGCCAACCTCGTCGGCGGAGACGTGGGCGGCGGAACGATGGACCTTCGGCAACTCCTCTTCCGCCCGGTGCCGCGTCTGGATCCCTACGCGACGCCCGTTCGGGGTCTGTACCTGTGCTCCGCTTCGACCCCGCCAGGAGGCGGTGTTCACGGAATGTGCGGCTATCACGCGGCACGGTCGGTGCTTCGCCGTCACGGAATCCCGGCGCCTCGGGGCTAGACGGTTGCCGTGCCGCCGCTCTGACGCCCATAGTGGTTCGACTCCGATCCGTCCCCCCGGCCCCGTGGTCCGGCGCCCATCCGCCCGGCTGCCAGCTGGTGGCGTGCAGCCGACACTGGTAACCGGACGGGAATCCCAGGACCCGAACGGTCCAGACACCGATCGCTTGGAGCAGCGCGTGGATGCCCTGACCCGCCGACCCTCGCCACTTCGTTGACCGAGCCCTCGTTACCGCCGGCCGCGCCGGCACGTCCTGACGAAGACGGCCCTCAGCTTCACCGCATCATGCGGGTGCGTGACGGCCTGGCTGTCACGGTCGGCATCGTGATCGGGGCGGGCATTCTGGGTACGCCCGGCCTCATCGCCGGCTACCTGGGCCACCCCTGGATCATCCTCGCCGTTTGGCTGCTCGGAGGCGTCGTAGCGGGCCTATCGACGCTGCTGTTGGCCGAGATGGCCGCCGCCCTGCCCAGCGCGGGCGGCAAGTACGTCTATGCGGCCGAAGCGTTCGGACCCGTGGCCGGGTTCCTCGCGGGCTGGTCGGAGCTCCTGGTCACCAGGGCGTTCTCCGGGGCCATCAAGGCCGTCCTGATCGCGACCTACATCATCGGACTCACCGGTGGCTCGGGATCGGTGAACCTGCTGGCAGGCGTCGTCGTCCTGGGCTTCGCGCTCCTCCACCTCGGGGGCCTCAAGGTGGGGACCGTCTTCCAGAACGTGACTACGCTGATCAAGGTGGCGTTTCTGGCCGTGGTCGCCGCCGCAGCGCTTTCGGCCGGTGACGCCCGCGGCTTCGGCGCCGACGTCGCCTTCACGCCGGAAGTATCGTTCCTACTGGGCTTCGCCCTGGCCTACCAAAGCGTCGCCTTCGCCTACTACGGGTGGGAGGATGCAGCGAAGATGGCCGAGGAGACTCGGGATCCCGCGAAGGCGCTGCCCCGTATTCTGATCGGCGGTGCCGCGGCGGTGGCGGTGCTCTATCTGCTGATCAACGTCGCCTTCCTGACCGCCCTGACTCCGGCCGAGATGGCCGGCTCGGACCTCGTGGCTCGGGATGCCATCGCCGCGGTCTTCGGCGACGCCGCGGGCGTCGTGATCACGCTGGGGTCCCTGTTGATCCTCGTGAGCAGCCTGAACGTGAACTTCCTCGGCATGCCGCGGGTGGCGTTCGCCCTGGCCAGGGACCGGTTGGCTCCCCGTCGGTTCCAGAACGTATCACCCCGCGGCACACCCACCCTCGCCCTCTTCTTCATCAGCACCGTCATCGGCGTCCTGGCCCTGACCGGCACGTTCGAGCTGCTGATTCGGTTCATGATGATGGTGGCGGTGAGCGTGGACCTGATGGTGCTCCTCGCCTTCTTCAGGCTCCGGCAGACACGGCCCGATCTGGCGCGGCCGCTCCGGGTGCCGGCGTATCCATGGCTCCCTGGGCTGACCATCGCGCTCTACCTGGCGATCCTGGGCATCTTCGTGGGTACCCAGCCCCGACTCGCCCTCGGTGGGGGTGTCATGCTGGCAGCGCTCGTCGCGAGCGGGGTAGTGACGGCCCGACTACGGGGCCCCGATCCCAAGGACGCGTCCTCCGCCTGACCCCAGGCCCGACGGCCGCCGCGAGAGGCGGGCTTGCATCCGCCTCCGTGGTCCTCGTACGATGCAGGATACGAAGACCACGACGGGAGCCACTACGGAAGTCCGGTGAAAATCCGGCGCGGCCCCGCCACTGTGAGAGGCGCCTGAAAGCCCGCTCGAACGCCACTGGGGCATAGCCCTGGGAAGGCGAGCGACGCTGCCTCGAGCCAGGAGACCTGGCCCCGTCGTCGATCCTCAGAGACCCCTCGCGGGAGGGGAAGGGTCAGGCCAACCCTGGGAGCCCGAGTCGGTAACGGCGCCGTCCGAGCTTCACCCTTTCTCCTTCCGTTCCGGCTTACCGAGGACGGGGGCCAGTGATGGCGTCAGCACGGAGAGAGGCAGCCCGTACGACCCGGCTCGCGCTGGCTCTGGGCGCCCTGTTCCCCCCTGCCATCGCCGCACAGCACCCTCCCGTCGTTGAGGGCCAGGTGCTCGACGGCGTGTCCGGGGCGTCCGTGCCGGGCGCCCGCGTCGCCTCCATGGGCGGAGCCCACAGTACCGTCACCGACGCGCGCGGTGCGTTCACCCTTCGAGGCCTCGATCCGGGAACGGTCACCTTGGAGGTCCGTGCACCTGGCTACCGGTCCACCACGCTGACCGTGGAGGCACGCAACGGTCAGGTCTCCTCCATCCGGGCCGAGTTGCCGCCGGCTCCGGTCCAGGTGGCAGGGCTGAAGGTAGAGGCCGCCGCCGACGGCACGGCCGGCGCCGTCGTGCTGGGGCGCGCCGAGCTCGAGTCCCTGGGGCCAGGAGACCTGGCCGTGGCCCTACAGCAGGTCCCTGGCGTCGTGGTCACGCGACGGGGTGGACCCGGCTCGCCCGCCTCGCTGTCGATCAGGGGCGGATCGGGGGACCAGGTGTTGGTGCTGCTCGACGGCGTCCCCCTGAATGCGCCGCTGACCGGTGGGGTCGACCTGTCGACGATCACCCTGGAGGCGGTGGAGCAGATCACCGTGTTGCCGGGCGTCCAATCCGCCCGCTTCGGCCCGCGGGCCCTGAGTGGGGTCATCCTCGTCGACGGTCGCCGACCCGGCGGCGATGCGACCCGAGGGGCCGCCTCCACGGGCAGTTGGGGATCGCGGCAGGTGGCTCTGGGCCTCGGCGGCACGACCGAGGGCTCGGGGACACCCCGGCTCTCGGGCCGGATCGGTGGGACGTGGCGTCGCACCGACGGGGATTATGGCTATACGGTCCCGGACGTCAGGGGTGGGGGCACGGCCACGCGGCTGAACGCGGATGCCCGCAGCCTCACTGGGTCCGGCTCGGGGACCCTGCTTGCCGGCAGCGGCGAGATTCGGCTCCTCGGCGACGTCCTCGACGTCGACCGGGGGATGCCGGGGCCAGTCACGTCCCTGACGCCCACCGCCAGGCAGGCGCAACGCCGCGTCATGGCCACGGCGGCCGCGACGCTCAGGACCGGGCCTCGCTGGGACGTGTCTCTGAACGGACAGCGACAGGAGGTGCGCTTCGCCGACCCCACGCCCCCCACCGGGACGCCGTACGCCGAGACCACGGTGGCCCGGGGCGTCGGATCCACGGTCACCGTCTCGGGATCCGCCGGCATGCTTGCCATGGAGGGCGGCGCTGAAGCGCGCCTCCTCGATGTCAGCTCGTCGACGCTCGCCGACGGAGCTCCGGCCGAGCAGCGATCCCTGGGCGCTTGGCTCGCCGGCACGGGCCGCACGGGCGTCGGGGCCGGCTGGTCGGCCTCCCTGTCCGGTGCGCTGCGGGTCGACGGTCATACCTCGGTCACCGGAGCCGAGCTGTCTCCTCGGCTGGCGGCCTCTCTCTCCGGAGGCCGCTGGACGCTGCGCGCCTCCGTCGGCAACGGCTTCTCTCCGCCGTCTCCCGCAGATCAGTTCTTCCAGGAGGGCGTTCTGGTACGGCCGAATCCCGAGCTCGCGCCAGAGCGCGTGAAGGGCGAGGTCGTGCTGGGTGCGGACGCAGCCCTGCTGACCACCCCGAGCCTGTCCGTCGAGGGCAGTCTGGACCTCTACCGGGCCGACATCGAGGACATGATCCTCTGGTTCCCCGACCATCGGTTCGTGTGGTCGCCCGACAACTTCGACGTGCGCCGGCGAGGGTGGGAGGTGGGCCTGGATCTGGCGATGGCGCGTGCAGGGAGCCGGGTGCGGGTCGCGGCCGCCCGATCGTCCGTGGAGTACGCCTCCGCGGTCCTCGCGGGCCAGGTCGCGTATCGGCCGGAATGGACCGCGAACGCATCGCTGACCTCCTCGGTGTCCTCCTGGAACGGTGAGCTGTCGGGCCGCTACGTGGGCACTCGGCGTACGGTGCCCGGCTCGGAGCTGAACACCCTGGCGCCGTACTGGCTGTGGGACCTACGGACGGGCCTCCTGTGGAGGCTGGCGGGGTGGGCCATGGAGGGCCGCCTCTCGCTTTTGAACGTGTTCGACGCCGAGGCCGCCATGATCCCCGACTATCCGCTCCCCGGGCGCGCCTGGGGGCTCGAGCTGAGCGTTCACCCCAACCGATGACCTGAATCCCGGAGGTCAAGTTGCATCATCGACCACGCACCGCATGGATCATCACCCTTTTCCTGGCCGCGACGACCGGGTGCTCCGACGACGACACCGGCACGGGGCCCGAGCCCGACGTGCTCCCGTTCCTCGCGGGTACGGTGGAGGACCCCCAGATCGGCATCGTGGTGGCGTCCCTGGGCCGGACGCTCACCATGTTCCACCTGGGGGCTCCCGGCGAACGGCGCACGATCCCGTTGGGCGCCAGTAGCTCGGTGACGCCGGTCGGCCTGTCCGTTCGCGGCACGCGGATCCTGGTGCCGCTGGGGAATGCCGCCAGCGTTGCCCTCATCGATGCCGCCACCGAGCGGGTCGAGCGTTTCTTCCTGTTCCCGGGGGGCAATACCTCCGGATCCGCATGGGTGGACGACCGGACGGCCCTGGTGAGCAACCTGGTGTCCGACGAGGTGGGACGGATTCGCCTGGACCAGGCCAGCGACGCGATCGAGGAGTCGGCGGCGGTCGCACCCGCGCCCGCCGACATCGTCATGGCCGCCGACCGGGCCTTCATCGTGTCGGGGAACCTGGGCGACGACTTCCTGCCTCTGGGCAACGGCGTCGTCACCGCCCTCGACCCAGAAACCCTCGAGGTCCTGGGCACCATCGACACGGGGGACTTCAACCCTCAGTACGCCGCCGCCGGACCCGACGGGCTCCTCTACGTCGTGAACACCGGCGATTTCGTGGACCCGGGGACGATGGCGGTCATCGACCCGATGGCGCTGGAGCGGGTGGATCTCATCGAGGGCATGGGCGTGGGTCCCGGCGCCATCACCATCGACGCTCGGGGGCTGGCCTACGTCTCCGGGTTCTTCTTCGGAACGATCGTGTTCGATACGAAGACGCGCAGCTTCGTTCGGGGGCCCGACGATCCCGTGTGCGCACCGATCCCCGCCGGGGGGTGCCGCGGCGCCTTCCATGCTCGGGCCGATAACGACGGGGATCTGTATCAGGCGTTCTTCGGCAGCCCGGGCGAAGGTCTGGCGCCTTTCACCTTCGTCTACCGCGCCGGGAGCTTTGCCCTGGCCGACTCCATCGAATCGGGGCTGGGGCCAGCCGCGGTCGAGATCCGCACGTTCGGGAACTGATCGAGAGGGCGGCCGCCGGAGCCACGGGAGCCAGCCGGACGGAGGCCATCACCTGTCCCGCCGCTACGACGGCGGGAGACGGGCGTGTGGCCGGTGCGCTACGGGTTGGCGCCGAGGGCGTCGTGCCGCTCCGCTCGGGCCTTGGCCGCGTCGGAGGCCCGGAGGGCGCGTCCGACGACGCTCGCTCCCGGAAGGGGGAGCGTAGACGTGATGCTGTCCTTCTGCCTCTGTGTCAGCGTATCCCGGTCTACGGCCAGCTGGGGCTCCGGGATGCTGCACGCTCCCATGAAGATCACGGCCGCCACGGCCAATGCCCTGCGCATGTCGCTCGACTCCTGAACCGAGGTCGTGTCTCCTCAGGTTGTCGGCCCGTGGCCGGGTCCACGTGAGAGGGATGGGGCCAGAGGCCTGATCCCCGCTACCGACCCGGGTGGCTCCCCGCCGCGATCCTGGACACGCCGCTCACCAGCCGATCGACCTCATCGGCTGTCGTGTAGCACGCGCACCCGGCCCTGACCAGGCCTTCGGGCCGAGACCCAGCACGCGGGTGACGTTCGCGGCGTAGAAGTGTCCGTGCGACAGGAAGACGCCGCCCTCGTACGCCAACGTCCGGGCGACGGCCGACGAAGCGACGCCCTCCACGGTGAAGCCCACGGTCGGCGTCCTCGGCGAAGTCGGCCAAGGCATGCCGGGCGGTCTCGATCACCCGTTCGGTTGCGACGCTGGTCGGATAGTCCCAGTGCCTGTTGGCGTTCTTGGTCTGCAGGTAATCGGTGACCGCGTCGGTCACGGACCGGGGAACCTGGGTCCCGCCTGGCCCGTCGAAGTAGGCGACGGGACGTCCGGCCTCGTGGCGCCGAAGGGCCGGGAAGTGGCGACGGATCGCCTCGACCGACAGGACCCCGTCGCCGGTCCGGGTGGCGCTCACGGAACGTAGTCTCTCTGCCCGGGGGGGAGCGTGTCTCCCGGCGGCGACGCGCCGACCAGGGCCCGACACTGTGGCGGTCGCACCGCCCCGAGGCAACGGCTCATGGTATCCTTGCCGCTGCGGCGTCGACTGGCCTATGCTGCACACCATGTCAACAACCGTACCAGGAGAGGATTGATGCGGAGACGCCCGTGGATTCTGGCCACCGCTTTGACGATGGCGGCCTGCAGCTCCTCGCAGCCGGAGCGCGGCGGCACACCAGCGCCCCAGACGGCCGGACCCCATACCGATCTGTTCGCGACGGATCCGTTCCCTTCCACCTACCAGCGCTTCCCGGGCCAACAAACCCTGATCCGGCATGCCACGGTCCTGACGGGGACCGGGGAGGTGATCGAGGATGGCGCCATCCTGTTTCGTGATGGCCAGATCGTAGGCGTCGCTTCGACGGCTGCGCTGTCACCGCCGAACGACCCGACGCTGATCGTCGTCGAGGCCGCCGGCAAGTGGGTCACCCCCGGACTGATCGACACCCACTCCCACCTGGGCGTCTACGCATCGCCCGGGATCGCTTCACTCTCCGACGGGAACGAGATGACCGACCCGGTCACGGCCGAGGTGTGGGCCGAGCACTCGATCTGGCCTCAGGATCCCGGGTTCGGGCACGCCATCGCCGGCGGCATCACTTCGCTCCAGGTCCTTCCGGGCTCCGCCAACTTGATCGGCGGGCGCGGGGTCACGGTGAAGAACGTGCCGGCCCGGAGCTACCAGGCCATGAAGTTCCCGGGGGCGCCCCACGGTCTGAAGATGGCGTGTGGCGAGAATCCGAAGCGCGTGTACGGTACCGCGAGAGAGAGCGGCACCCCGCGAGGCCCGGCGACGCGGATGGGCAACGTGGCGGGGTACCGCACGGCGTGGATCGAGGCCTCGGAATACCGCGCGCGGTGGAAGCGCTGGGAGGCCGCCGGCTCGCCGGCTGCGGACCGTCCCGAACGGGACCTCCAGCTGGAGACTCTGGCCGCAGTGCTCGAAGGCGACATCCTGGTGCACAATCACTGCTACCGGGGGGACGAGATGGTCACGATGATCGACGTGGCCCGGGAGTTCGGATACTCCATCTCTTCGTTCCACCATGCGGTGGAGGCGTACAAGGTGCGCGACTACCTGGCGGAGAACGACATCTGCGCGTCCATGTGGGCCGATTGGTGGGGCTTCAAGCTCGAGGCCTTCGACGGTATCAAGGAGAACATCGCACTGGTCCACGAGGCCGGAGCCTGTGCCATCGTCCACTCGGACGACGGCCACGGCATCCAGCGGCTGAACCAGGACGCCGCGAAGGTCATGGGCGCCGCCGCGCAGTCCGGGATCTCCGTCCCGCCGGAGCAAGCGATCCGGTGGGTGACCGCGAATCCGGCCAAGGCCCTGGGCATCCTAGGCCAGACCGGCACGCTGGAGGCGGGGAAGAATGCCGACGTGGTCCTGTGGTCGGGAGACCCGTTCAGCGTCTATTCGAGGGCTGAGGGCGTGTGGGTGGACGGGGCGCAGCTCTACGACCGTACCGCACCGGATCCGTTGTTGCACCGCGACTTCATGACCGGGATGGCACCGGGGGGGATGGGACGATGAAGCGCTTCGCCACCGGCCTCGTACCGGTAATGACCGCGCTCGCCTTGACCTCGTCGGCCGGGGCCGTTGGCGCCCAGACGGTGGCCATCCAGGGAGCCACGATCCACACGAACGTGCAAGATCCCCTCGAGCCGGGCACGGTCGTGATCCAGGACGGTC
>JBDHHQ010000129.1:0-11409 GCA_039589315.1 Gemmatimonadota bacterium | reverse complement strand
GACGAGCGCGGATAGCGGTGTGGGCTCCGTCCCGTTGCCGCCGTCGTCGTCGCTGCACGCCGAAACGGCAACCAGGATCGCGAGCGCGAAGGACAGACGTCGCGGAGAAATCATTGAGCCTCCAGTGCTGTGGGTCCGGCCCCGGTCGCGAGGCGGACACAGGTTCTCACCACCCGTCCGCCCATCGTCTCCCGTAACGCTCTGCAAAATACCGGCGAAGCCCAGGTGGGTCTAGTCGCTGAAGCGATGCGCGGCAGCGCGCTGGCTCACCGCCTGCGCCCTGGCCCACATCGACGTGGCTCACCCGGGCTGGCGGTCGGGGGAGCCCCGGGCGAGTATCGGGAGACCTGGGACCATCCGGCTGCGGCCGAGCGCATCGGGGCGAGGGTCCATCGCACCCCCACCCTGAGCTCCGCCAGCCTCGGTGCCATGATCGGGGTGGACCGACTCTTCCTGAAGTGCGAGAACCTCCAGAAGACGGGGTCCTTCAAGGTCCGGGGAGCCCTCAACCGCCTGCTCACCATGGGTTCGACGGCCCGGGACAGAGGCGTCGTGACGATCTCTGCCGGCAACCACGCTCAGGCCCTCGCGTGGGCGGCTGGCTCCGCTGGCGTAGCGGCCACCGTCGTGATGCCCGACGGTGCGTCCGGCACGAAGGCCGCCGCGAGCCGGGAGTACGGCGCTGAGGTGGTCTTCGGCGGCACGGTTCACGAGTCCTTCGAGTTGGCCTACGAGCTGGCGAACACCCGCGGCCTCACCTTCGTGCACCCCTTCGACGACCCCGCCATCATCGCCGGTCAGGGCACGGTGGGCCTGGAGATCCTGGACCAGGTCCCGGCGATGGCCACTGTCGTCGTCCCGGTCGGTGGCGGGGGTCAGATCTCCGGCATCTGCGCCTCGATAGGAGCGCTGCGTCCGGACGTGGACATCTTCGGCGTGGAGCCCGTGGGCGCCGCAGCCATGCGTCTGAGCCTGGACCGCGGTGAGGCGAGCCGGATCGAGCACATCGATACGATCGCCGATGGCCTGGCGCCTCCCATGGCCGGCGAGCTGACCTTCGCCCACGTACGGGCGCGAGCCAGCGACGTGCTCACCGTGACCGACGGGGACATCGCGAATGCCATGACGCTGCTCCTCTCCAGGACCAAGCTGCTGGCAGAGCCAGCCGGAGCGGCCGGTGTGGCGGCCCTGATCGCGGGTAAGGTCCCGTTGCCCGCCAGCGGATCCGTCGTGGCGGTCGTGACGGGGGGCAACGTGGACCTCGATCGGCTTGCCGCTCTGCTGGCGACGGCTGACTGACGATGTGCCGCCTGGTGGCGTACGCCGGCCCCGCCATCTCCCCCGCTCCACTCGTGTTCGGAGGCGATCACTCCCTGTGGACCCAGAGCTTCCGGCCCAAGGAGCTGCTCACCGGCTCAGTCAACGCCGACGGGTACGGCGTCGTGTGGTACGTCGACGGTGGGCCGGTCCGGGTCGCGTCTTCCTTCCCCATATGGCACGACGAGGATCTGGAGTGCCTCCTGGCCTCCGTGCGCGCACCCGTAGCCGTGGCGGCGCTTCGCGACATCACCACGGGGATCCCGCCGTCAGAGACGGCCATCCCGCCACTCGTGCTCGACAACTGGGCGTTCGTGCTCAACGGGTACATCGACGACTTCCGGTCCCGCTTCATGCGTCGCATACACCGCATGATCCCCGACGCTCTCTTCGCTCGGTTGACCGGCGTGTCCGACACGGAGGCCCTGTTCCTTCTGGCGGTCGCCGCAGCGAATCAGGCCGACGGTCCCAGGGCGGCGAATCGAGCCAACGGCCCCGCCGCGGCCCTGGCCGATCTCGTGAGAGACGTGGTCAAGCTAGCACACGAGGCAGGGGCGGATGCACAGCTCAACATGGTGCTGACCGACGGGCGTCGCCTCGCGGCGTGCAGGGCCGCCGCCGACGGGACACCCAACAGCCTGTACGTCTCCGAGGGGGGACCCATGGCCCCGGACGGGGTGATCCTGGCGTCTGAGCCGCTGAACGCCGATGCCAGCTGGGTGGAGGTCCCGCCTCAAACCGTGATCGACGTCACCGAGGACGGCACGCGCACGTTCGCTGTCGCCGTATAGCCTCCCCTCTGTTCGCTCACCGAAGGCCTGATCGCCGGGCCGCCCTCTGGGACCGGGTCATGGTCCCGGCGTCCACGCCCTCGGCTACCGGGGACGACTCGCCCGGCACCCGGTCCGAAAACAAGTCGTCCGCCGCCAAGGCCCGCTCGAACAAGGCCTCCGGCGCGTCGCGCCGCAATGAACGTCCCCATGACGCGCTGGCCCTCTGCGACCACCGCCGCCACGTTCGTTGACGGCGCCGAGGTCCACTCCGCCTGACCTCCGGACTCGAACGGGACGCCCACCCGGTCCGACGTCGACGGAGCGAAGAGCCTGTCCCGTAGGTCCTCGAAATGCGGCGGCCCGGTCGAACGGACGGGTCGGAGCGGCGGCTCCGGGCATGGCGTCCTCAGACCGGCCTTGCGAGGCTGATCGAGAAGCGGTCCTCGGGGTCCTGCACCCATCGATCCAGAGCCAAACCGGCCTCTCGGTAGAGGGCCATCACGGTCTCCTGGTCGTACTTGCAGCTGAACTCCGTCCGGATGGTCTCACATGGCGCGAACACCACCTCGAAGCCGTCCGGGAAGTGCACGGCCTGCCTCGCCTGCGACTCGAGGTGCATCTCGATGCGCCCGCGCGCCTCGTCGTAGAAGGCCACGTGACGGAACCGGCCCAGATGGAAGTCCGTGCCCAGCTCCCGGTTCAAGACGCGGAGCACGTTCAGGTTGAACTCAGCCGTGACACCCGCCGCGTCATTGTACGCCGACTCGATGACGGCCGCGGGCTTTCTTCCCGATGGACGGAGGTCCGCCCCCATGAGCAGCCGGTCGTCGTCCTGCATGAAGGATCGGGCGGCCGACAGTAGGCGGACGCCGGAGTCGTCGGGAAAGTTGCCGATGGTGCTACCGAGCAGAACCACCAACGTTGGCCCCCGCAGCGGGTCGTCGAAATGGATCGGCTCGGTGATGTCCGCGACCACCGGCTCCACGCTGAAATCGGGGTATTCTTCGCGCACCTGGTGGACCGTATTCCGCAGGAAATCGCCGCTCACGTCCACGGGCACGAAGAGCTGCCCCGACCCCGCCTCGGTCATGGCGTCCAGCAGCGTCCGGGTCTTCCTCGCGCTCCCGGCGCCGAGCTCAACGAGCGTGCGAGGCCGAAGGTCCCGGACCCATGCGGGAATCCACCGCTCCAGCAGCGCCTCTTCCGTTCGGCTGAGGTAGTACTCGGGGAGCTGCGTGATCCTCTCGAACAGCTCTGACCCGCGGTGATCGTAGAAGTACTTCGAGGACACTTCCTTCTGGCTGCGCGCGAGGCCGTCCAATACCTCCTCGAGCATCCCTCGCTCACCCATCGCTTCGCTGAGTCCTACCTGATCCGCTGCGTCTCTGGCGAATCCCACCACGTCCTCCTCGTCTACTGCAGACCCCTCGGCAGATGCGGCGTCAGGTCCATCTAGGATCAGCCGTCACGCGCACACCGGAATCCGCTGAAGATCTGGCGCCGGATCGGGTAGTCCCAGTTCCTGAACGTGCCCCGGACCGCGCCCGGGCGAGTGGCCCAGGAGCCCCCTCTCAGGACCTTGTACTCGTCGCCGAAGAAGACCTCGGAATACTCCTTGTACGGAAACGCTTCGTAGCGCGGGTACGCCACGAAGTCCGACGAGGTCCACTCCCACACGTCACCGATCATCCCGTAGCACCCGGTCGGCGAGACATTCAGTGGGTAGGCCCAAACCGGAGCCGTGTCGAAAGCCAGGACGTCGAGATTCGCGTGCACGGCGGTGGGGTCTGCGTCACCCCAGGGGTAGCGCAGCTGCCGGACCTCTTCGACGCTCCAACACGCGGCCGCCTCCCACTCCGCCTCGGTCGGAAGGCGCTTGTCCGCCCACCGGGCGTACGCCTCGGCCTCATGGAAGCAGACGTGGCACACCGGCCGGGTCGCATCGACGGGCCTTTCCCGGTCCATCACCCGCTCGCTCCAGGTCCCCCCCTCGCGAGTCCAATGCATGGGAGCCTCGACGCCCGCCTCCTCGAGCCATCGCCAACCGGCGTCGGACCAGTATTCACGGCGCCCGTAGCCGCCCTCGGCCATGAAGCGCAGGTACGCCCCGTTCGTCACCGGTGTGGCGTCGATCCAGAACGGTCCGAGATCTACCGAGTGCCGGGGCCGCTCGTTGTCCCAGGCGGCGCTCCGGTCGTCGGTGCCGAGCCCGACCCGTCCACCAGGGAACCGAACCATGGACGAGTCTCCCGGGTTCCCGGAAGGGGGATCGGGCACCTGGACGGCCCGGGGAGCCGGATACGGCCGGCCCTTCATCAACTGGAGCGTCTGGAGAATGGTCTCGTTATGTTGGTATTCGTGCTGAGCCACCATCCTGTATACGAACCCGTCCGCCTGAAGCTGCGACCCGCCGTTGCCTCGCCCAGCGTCCAGATGCGCCAGCACGGCACCCCGCACCGCGTCCTGGTACTGGAAGCACTCCGCCCGCGTCGGCAGCTGCAACTCGCCCCGGGACGATCGGGGATTCTCGAAGGGGTTGTAGACGCCTCGGAGACCTTCGGAGCCGCTTCCGCCGGTGGCCAGGTTCTCCAGCAGCCACACCTCCTCGAAGTGCCCGATGTGACCCAGGTCCCACATGATCGGGCTCATGAGCCGACTGTGCTGAGCCGACAGTTCGTCCTCGGCCAGGGGAGCCACGAGCGCTCGCGTGCGGGCACGGGCCTCGGCCAGGAGCGCCGCGATTTCCGGTGCCCCGAGGTCACTTCCTTGATACAAGCTCATAGGGGAAATCGGTCTTGCAGAGAGTCTCTTGCGGGCCCGATCGAAGCTAACCCCGCCGCGGCCGAGCAGCTACCCGATGGAGAGTGAGCTGACTCCGTCCTGTGCCCTCGAGGCCCAGGACGTACGCAAGAGCTACGGAAGCGTCGCGGCTTTGGCGGGGGTCGAGCTGCGGGTCGAAGCCGGCGCGTGCGTGGCCCTGGTGGGAGAAAGCGGGTCGGGCAAGACCACCCTGCTCAGGTGCTTCAACCGGACCGTGGAACCGGATCACGGGCTGGTCCGGATCAAGGGTCGTGATGTCCTCCGGCTGGATCCGATCCGGCTTCGCCGCGAGACAGGGTTCGTGCAACAGGAGGGGGGACTCTTGCCCCACTGGAGCATCCTCCGCAACGCCGCGATGGTCCCTATGCTCCGGGACATGGAGGATGCCGAGGATCGCGCCCGTTGGGCCCTCGACCTCGTCGGGCTCCCTGCCAAGGAATACGGTGACCGCTGGCCCACCGAGCTATCGGGTGGTCAGCGCCAACGGGTAGCCATCGCCCGGGCCCTCGCGAGCCATCCTGACGTGCTCTTGATGGACGAGCCGTTCGGCGCCCTGGACGCCATCACGCGAACCGACCTCCACGAGACCTTCGCGGCGCTGCGGGACCGGTTGGGCGTGACCGTGCTCCTGGTGACCCATGACCTTCAGGAGGCATTCCTGCTCGCCGATCGTGTGGCCGTAATGCGCGATGGCACCATCCACCAGCTCGGCGCCCCAGGGGAGATCCGAGGCGAGCCCGCCACGGCCTACGTGGCCCAGCTGGTCCGGCGCGCACGAGTCGGAGAGGCGACGTGAAGCGACGCGGTCTACTTGCCGTGAATCGCTTGGCGCTGCCCGCCTTGCTCATAGGCCTCGACGCGGTGGGTCCGGGGCCCGCCTCGGGGCAGACACAGAGCGACGCGCCAGTGGTGGTCGCGTCGAAGCCCTTCGGCGAGTCGTACCTCCTCGCAGAGATGTTCTCTCAGCTTCTCGAGGCGCGGGGATATGCGGTGGACCGCCGCCCGGGCCTGGGCTCCACGGAGGTGTCGTTCGGGGCCCTGACGAGCGGCGCAATCGACGTGTATCCGGAGTACACGGGCACGGGCCTCCTCGCGATCCTCGACGAGACGCCCACGGGCTCCGCCCGCGCCACCTTCGGCAGGGTGGCCACGGAGTTCCAGCGGCGGTGGGGCGTCCATTGGCTCCCGCCGCTGGGCTTTCAGAACACCTACGCCATCGCCGTGCGCCGGGAAACGGCGGACAGCCTCGGCCTGAGAACCCTCAGTGACCTGGCTCGGGCGGCGCCGCAGCTCATCGCCGGCCTATCGCCCGACTTCATCGGCCGGGAGGACGGCCTCCCTGGGCTCGAGCGAGCCTACGGCCTTCGCCCCGGCGACGTCCGGGCGTTGCTCCAGGCGGTCAAATACGAGGCCCTGGCCACTCGAGCCGTGGACGTGATCGACGGATACGCGACCGACGGCTTCATCGAGCGCTACGACCTGGTGGTCCTCGAGGACGATCGGGCGTTCTTCCCTGCCTACGAGGCCGCGGCGCTCGTGGGCCCGGACCTGTGGGAGGAACGACCGGAGGTCATCGCCGTCCTCACCGAGCTCAGCGGCCGGATCGAGGAGGCTACCATGCGCGCCTGGAATCTGCGGGTCGAGGTCGACGGTGAAGACGTGGCGAGGGTGGCGGCAGACGCCGTGCGGGCCCTCGATCTCGTGGGAGGAGCGACCGCTGCCACGGTCCAAGTCTCCGCCGATGACGGCCTGCTGCGGTATCTGTGGCTTCGCCGGGGTGAGTTGCTCAGCCTCACGCTTCGCCACCTGTTCCTGGTGGCCGTGTCCCTCCTGGCCGCGATCCTGGTAGCGGTGCCCCTGGGCCTGGCCCTGGAGCGGGCGTCACCTCCCCGGGCCGAGGGTGTGATCCGGGCGATCGGTATTCTCCAGACGGTGCCCAGCATCGCGCTCCTGGCCTTCATGATACCGCTGATCGGGATCGGTGTGATGCCCGCTCTGGTGGCTCTGTTCCTCTACTCGCTGTTCCCCATCCTGCGGAACACGTACTCCGGTGTTCGAGATGCCGATCCGGTGGCCGTCGACGCCGCCACCTCGTTGGGCATGACGGCAGGCCAGGTGCTCGCTCAGGTCCGCCTGCCCCTCGCCGCCCCGATCATCATGGCGGGCGTCCGTACGGCCGCGGTCATCACAGTGGGCACCGCAACGCTCGCGGCGTTCATCGGCGCCGGCGGACTCGGCGACCCCATCGTGTCGGGTCTGGCCCTGGCAGACAGCCGCATGATCCTGTCGGGCGCCATCCCGGCGGCACTGCTGGCCCTCCTGGTGGACGGGGCGCTGGGAATGGTCGAGCGGACCCTGCAGCCGGGTGGGGTGGCCCCGTAGGGCCGCGGCCGGGCCGGTCAGGGGTTGGGCACCGCCCGCCGCAGACGCGCCAGCCTCAGCATGGCGGCGATGCCGACGGCGGGTCCCAGCGCGAGCCCCGTGAAGGCCCACGACCAGCCGAAGGTCTCCGCCGCCCACGGCACCCCCTGGATGGAGGCCATGGTGAGCAGGAAGCCCATGGACGTCTGTAGTGTCAGGGCCGTGCCCACGGCCTCGGGCGGTGCGACCTCCGTCACCAGCGCGCTGAACTGAGCGGAATCGGCGACGACGAACACGCCCCAGATCCACGTGAGCACCGCCAGGACCCAGAAGTTGCCGCCGAAAAGCACGCCGGCCACGAGGCAGCAGGAGCCGCTCACCAGCATGGCACGGTTGGCGAACCGCTCCCGCCCCACCCGGTCGGCTACCTTCCCGCCCCACGCGCAGCCCACGCCACCCAGTGCGATCGCGCAGAAGGCGACCAGGTCCACGGTCGCGACAGAGGGAGCGCTACCCCCCGCTGCCTCGTGAGCGGCCGCGCTGGCCAGGAGAAAGGCCGGCACCCAGGTCCAGACGGCGTATAGCTCCCACATGTGACCCAGGTACCCGGCGGTGGCCAGGCGTGTCTCCCGGTGGCGTAGCACCCGAGCGACGAGCCCCCACGAGAACGGCCGTCTCGGGAAGGAGAACGGACCTTCCCGGTAGACGAGCAGAACCAGTCCTCCACCCACGACCGCGGCGGTCGAGGCGCCGAGGACGACGATGTCGAGCCCGGGTCCCCCCATGGCCTTGAGCAGATAGGGGATCGCCTTGCCCACCGTCAGCGCGCCGACCACGGTCCCGATGGCCATGCCTCGCGCGGATCGGAACCAGGTGGAGATCATCTTCATGCCCGGCGGATAGACGCCGGCGAGGAAGAAGCCCGTGAGGAAACGGACCGTCAGCGCCGCGGCGAACCCGTCCACGAGGAGCAGCGCGGCATTGGCTCCTGCAGCGAGAAAGGCCGACGCCGGGAGATAGAGCCTGGACGGGACGACATCGGCGAGATTGAGGACGGCTGCCAGGGCGGTGCCCACCACGAAGCCGAGCTGAACCACCGTCGTCAGCCATCCGCTTTCCACAGTGGAGAGGCCCCAGATCGCCTGCAGCTCGGGGGCGGCAGCACTGGCCGTGAACCACACCGACATGCCGCCCAGCTCGGCAAAGGAAAGGAGGAGGAGCATCCTCCACCGACGACCGTCGCGGGGGGGTGACTCCGACGTATGCGTGATGCCGCCTCCCGTGCCGGTGCGTCGGCTACCTCCCCGAAAGGAACCGGGGATAGGGCGGAAAGAGTGGACGCACCTGGGCGGCAGGGGCAAGTGGGGCGCCAAACGCGTTGGGAGCCTCCCCGCGCGGTATGCGCCAGGGAGTCGTGTAGTCCTCCCGCACCCGCCGGATCAGGCGGCCGTCGCGAACCAGACGGCCTGTCGCGGCGGAAGCGCAGCCACGAACGCCTGATTGAGCTCGATGAGCTCCGTCGTCAGCCTGTAATACGGACAACGCGCGTCCTTGCGCGCGGACGACGGGTCCGTCTGGGACACCGGCTCGACCGCGCCTGAAAGGCGAAGCCAGTCGCGTCCCAGGGCCGTTGGCAGCGGCGGACGCCGCGACTCCCACTCCGTGGACGCGCCAAAGAAGTCGGCGGCTACCACGCCGCGGCCGGACTGTCGTCTCCCGTAGAAGAACTCTCGCAGGCTCCAAACGTGGAGAAGGAATGCCTCGCCCACCGCAACCCGAACCTCCGGGGACAGGCCGTCGCCGATCAGGGCTTTTCGGCTGAGGATCTGCACCATGTGCAGATCATTGGCGACGCGGTGCGCAGCCGTCCGCAGCGCACGATTCCCAGGATGACCCGAGGAAGCCGTCGATGTCGGCGAATCCGCGTTCCCGATCACAACGAGTGCCATGACAATCCCCTCCACTGTGCCGAGCCGGGTTGGCGTCACCCCGATTGCCGGGACCGGACGCACGACGCCGGCGCCCAACCGTGGGGTCAAGATCCGTACCCGCCCCGTTGGCCTGGGCCATTCTGCTCCATCGGAAGGCGGGAAGCACCGAAACGCCTTGTTCGCTGGGCAGTTCGGGCCTCCCGGGCCCCCTCGGTTCTCGACCGCTGCCGCGGGCCTGTGCGCTCCGCATGTTGCGGCCGCACAACGGCGTCGGGAGCAAGGCCACGAATGATCGGGATCGGGGAGCGGGCCGGTGTAAGAATCCTACGGCGGCGGTAAGGCGCGGGAGCGCCGACCCCGGCCGGTCGGAAAGGCTAGCCGAAGACCGAAGTGAGCACGTAGACGATGGCCAAGGTCCCCAGCACCAGAATCGCCGCAGGGACGGCCTCACGCTTGACCCAGGACGGGAGCTTGCGGGGTTGACGCGGCGGGCGACGCTTGTGATGTGGCCGAGCCGGCTTCGCCTTGCGGTGCGAGGAGGTGACGTGCGCCTCTTGGATGGGCGGCTCCTCGGGCACCGCTGCCGGCTCGGAATCGACGGTTGCGCTGGGTGTCGCCGAGCCGCCGGCCGACTCGGTGCCGGGTCGGCTGGCGGCGGGCCCGGTCGGGGCGGATGACACCGGCTGTCCCGACAAAGCGGGACCCGCTTCGAGGTCGAACGCGTCCCCGGTCGCGGCGGGCTCCTCCTCGACAGGCGCCGGCTCGCTGGGCACCTCCTCTACGGGCGCCTCCGCGATCGGCACCTCCTCTACGGGCGCTTCCTCCCCGGGCACCGGCTCTACGGGCCCCCGCTCCATGGGTGCCGGCTCGCTGGGCACCCCTTCGGTGGGCGCTTCCAGGGACGCCTCCTGTGACGACACCAGCGGGATGGGATCCTCGGCCGTCGATTCCGGCGGGGCGACGAGGCTCGCATCGGGATCGCCATCACCAGCCGTCCCTGGCACGCGGTCTTCCTCGACTGGCTCGGGCGCAGACTCTTGGGCCTCGACGGAACCCGGGGCGACTTCGACCTCCGCCTCTGCCTCGATGGTCCGCAGGGCGTCGGCGTGAACAGGCGGCGGTGCGGCGACCGGTGCTGCCCCCGCCGCGCTCTGCACCTCCACGGACTTCAGCGCGGTCGGATCGCCGAACTCGACCAGCGCCACCGAGATGTTGTCGCTAGAGCCACGACGGAGCGCGTTCGCCACCAGATCCCTCGCGCCGTCGACGCGCTCGCGTCCCGACAGGACCTCGCTGCCCAGCTCCTCGTCGCTCATCACCCGGTACAGCCCGTCGGTACACAGCACCACGACGTGGGGCGGCTCCAGCTCGAAGGGGCCGAACACGTCCACCTCGACCTCGGCGTCGGTGCCGACGGCGCGGGTCAGGGCGTTGCGCCATGGCGACCGTTCGGCCTCGTCCTCGGAGAGCCTGCCGCTGCTCACGGCTTCGGCGGTGAAGGAATGGTCCTCGGTGATCCGTCGGATGCCGTCGGCGTCGATCCGGTAGGCGCGGCTGTCACCCACGTTGGCGACGTAGTATCTCTCGCCCACCCGCAGGAGCGCGACCAGGGTCGTGCCCATCCCGCGCCATTCCGGATTGGCTTCGGAGGCCCGTTGGAGTGCGGTGTTGGCTTCTCGGATCGCTCCTGCCAGGTCGTTGCTGGATTCGAGACAGCTCAGCAGCGTCTCCAGCGCCTTGCCGCTCGCGACCTCCCCGCCCGCGTGGCCTCCCATACCGTCCGCGACGGCTACGAGGTCTCGGTCACCGAAGAGAGCCTCGACGATTACGGCGTCCTCGTTGGACGGGCGTCGGCCCCGATCGGTGTACCAATGCGTCTTGAGAGGGAGTTGCTCCACTCGCGTTCCTCAGTGACCGGATCACCGCTGCAGCCCTCGGCTCCGGGCGACGGCGTTCAGCCACCCTCGATCAGTTCAGGCGCTACGGCCCCCGGAGCGGAGCAAGTGACGCGTCCGCGTGTCCTCCCGCTCCCCATCGTAGTAGGAGTCGTAGTACGAGGAGTAGCCGACGTTGTCGAGCGGCACGTCGTTGAGGACGATCCCCACGAGGTTGGCGTTCACCCGCCTGAGTTGCTCGACAGCCTGCGACAGCGCGCCCTGGTCCGTCTCGTTCGCGCGCACGACCACCAGCGTCCCATCCGCTACGGT
>JBDHHQ010000128.1:0-12476 GCA_039589315.1 Gemmatimonadota bacterium | reverse complement strand
CCGGGTCTGAGGGATGTAGCGATCGTACGGCAGGTCCTGGAGCGTCGCTGTGCTGCCCGGCGCTCCGGTGCCCCGCACGAGCAGCTCCACCCGTTCCGAGTTGGAGATCAGGATCTCGTCCGTGGGCACCGGCTTCTCGAACAACCCGCCGTCGTTCCCCACGTGAAGGAGCTCGTGCCCCGGAATTGCCAGTCGGTAGACCCGCGCGGCCGAGGCATTGACCACACGCCAGCGCTGCACCTCGCCCGCGCGTATGGGGATGGTCGGCATGACCTGCCCGTTCACGAACAGTACGTCTCCCTCGCGACCGTTCTCGAAGTCGACGATCCCTTCCAGCGTCTGGCGCTCGGGCAGATCGACCGAGCCGTCTTCGACAAATCGGTTATCCCAGAGGACCAATAGCTTCTCGGTCATCTCAGGGAGGGGATCGTTCCGGTCCCGCACGATGATCGCGCCATAGAGGCCCTTGGCCACCTGGTAGGCGGTCCGGTGGTGCGGGTGCGGATGATACCAGTACGTCCCCGCGGTGCCGGGCGGAATGACGAAGTCGAAGTCGGCCTGCTCGCCCGGAGCGATGGGGTGGTCTCGTTCCGGAGATGGATAATGAGTCGGTCCCCCTCCCAAACCTCGAGGGTGGGCCCGGGCACGTGTCCATTGTACGAGAACCCGTCCGTCTCCACGCCCGGCACCAACGTGAGCTTCGTCGGTGTCGCCGTGAGCGTCACTTCGACCGTTCGGTGCTCACCGGACGCGTTGGCGAGGACGGGTGGATCCGTCAGCGTGTCATCAGCCGGCGGAGCTGCGGATGTGGGCAGGCGCGCCTCGGGCGACTGGACGCTCGCGAGGCCGAGCGACAGGGTGAGGGCAGCCAGGATCGGGAGGGTCACGGCGAGCGTCTCGATGTTCAGCGGGATAGGAGTCGATCCTGCCCTGCGGATCCCGTACGCTCTCCAGGCCACGTCGGGGTGGGTCGTCTCCCTGCGGTACGCCACGTGGGCGATGGTACAAACTGTCCAGGGTGGGCGCGCGACGCAAAGCCTTTTTTTCGAACGCCGCAGGCCCGACAGTGGCACGCAGTCAGTGCTGCATTACGGCCTGCGGGAGCGGGGCAAAGATCTTGACGTGCGTGCTCTTCCCCAATGAGCCGGCCTCGCCCGCGTACGTCTTGCCGTCACTGTGCCAGGCAACGGCCACAGCGGTGACAAGCCGTTTCCAACCCTCCCGGGCCTCCAGTCGTCTTAACTCTTGATAACCGACAGGTCGGTAACCAAGGGGAAGGACAGAATGCCGAAGCCCGACAACGACATGATCCGGGGAACCCTGGACATGCTGATCCTCAAGGTGGTCTCGCTCGAGGCCATGCACGGCTGGGGAATCAGCGAGCGGATCCAGCAGCTTTCCGAAGAGGCCCTCCAGGTGAACCAGGGGTCGTTGTACGCATCCCTGCACCGTCTCACGCGTCAGGGATGGATCCGCTCGGAATGGCGTCGGACCCAGAACAACCGGCGAGCCCGGTACTACATCCTGACCCGGGCGGGGGAGAAACAGCTCGGCGTGGAGCATCTGCACTGGGCCCGCCTTTCGGGCGCGGTGGACCGCATCATGGGACTGACGTGAGGACGGGAGGACGAACATGCGCTGGCTGAGCGACGTGTGGTTCCGCATCCGGGCTCTGCTGGGCCGTGGACAGATGGAGCGGGACCTGGACGAGGAGTTCGCCTTCCATCTGGAGATGGAGGCCCGGAAGTACCAGGCTCAGGGCATGACGCGCGCCGAGGCGGCCCGCCTGGCCCGGGTGAAGTTCGGAGGCGTGGAGCGGCAGAAGGAGCACGCTCGGGAGTCGTGGGGCGTGAGCGTCCTCCGGGACCTGGGTGGAGACTTCCGCTACGCCAACCGCCAAATGCTCAAGAACCCGGCGTTCGCGGCCTTGGCTGCGCTGACCCTGGCCCTGGGAATCGGGGGTACCGTAGCCCTCGGCTCCGTGGCTCACGGGCTCCTGATTCGTCCGCTTCCGGTGCACGACGAGGACCGGTTGGTCACGTTCTGGTCCGATTACAACTGGCGCGGGGTGGAGTTCGACTACGTGCGGGAGCGTGCCCAGGCGTACCAGGGCCTGGCCGCCTGGTCCAACCAATCGTACACCTTGCGCACCGCCGATGGCTCGTCGTGGATCAGTGCCACTGTCGCCTCGGCGGAGCTCTTCGACGTGCTGGGAGTCCGCCCCTTGCTCGGCCGTACGTTCCTGGAGGGTGATGACCGTCCCGGCGCCGAGCCGGTAATCGTCCTGAGCCACGGCTTGTGGCAGCAGGAGTTCGGCGCCGACCCCGGTATCGTGGGACAACGGGTGTCCCTGGATGGCGAGCCGACCACCGTCGTCGGGGTCATGCCCGACGGATTCTACTTCCCCGCGCCCGCAATGCGGGCGTGGACGCCGCTGAACCTGGATCCTGACGACCGGGGCTACCAGGGGAACGGGTGGCTGGTGCTCACGGGTCGGCTGGCGCCGGGCGTCTCCGAGAGCCAGCTACAGGACGACCTGGCGTCGCTGGCTGCGCAGCTGGGCGAGCGATTCACCTACCCGGAGGCCTGGGACAAGACCCGGAACCCGTTCGTGACCCCCCTGAGGGAATACCTGCTCGGGGATGTCCGGCCGGCGGTTCTGCTTCTGCTTGGCTCGGTGGGCGTTCTTCTCCTCATGGCGTGCGCCAACGTGGCCGCGCTGCTCCTGAGCCGGGCCAGCGACCGGACCGGCGAGATGTCGGTTCGGGTGGCTCTGGGCGCAGGGCGGGCGCGGCTCGCGCGACAGGTCCTGACCGAGTCCGTGGTCCTGGGCTTGGTGGGCGGAACCCTGGGCTTGGCCCTGGCTGTGGCACTCTTCGACCTACTGGTGACGAGCCTCCCGCTCGGAGAGGGATTCGCCGAGACCCTCTCGTTGGACTGGATCACGTTAGCGAGTGCGCTCGTCCTTTCGGTGGCGACAGGGGCGGTCATCTCCGTGGCGCCCATCCGGAGCGTGCTGCTGGGCCAGGCCACCGCGGTTGGCCTGGGCGAGCGGCGTCAGTCCGGCACAGGCGCGGCGGCGGCCCATACCCAGGGTCTCCTGGTGATGGCGGAGGTGCTGCTCGCGGTCGTCCTGGTGACCGGAGCGGCGTTGCTGGTGCGATCCGTGGAACAGCTCCGCTCGCTGGACTCCGGCCTGGATCCCGAGGGGGTGCTGGCCGTGGATCTGTACATCGGCGCCCAGGAGAGCTCGACGGAGGAGCGGGTGGCGTTCTTCAGGCAGGTAGTGGAGCGGGCGGAGGCGTTGCCCGGCGTGGAGGGAGCGGGCCTGGTAAACCGTCTTCCGATTCGAGACGGAGGGTACCAGGGAACCATCGACATCGAGGATCGGCCGGATCTGGCGGGCCCGTCTCGACCGAACTCGGCGTACCGTGTGATCACCCCCGGCACCTTCGCCGCCTTGGACGTCGAGCTGATCGAAGGACGCGGATTGGAACCCGGTGACCAAGAGGGCTCGGTTCCCGTGGCCGTGGTCAACGAGACGTTCGCCCGGACCATGTGGCCGGGGGAGAGCGCAATAGGACGCCGCATCGGCGCCACCGTGGCGGGGGGGATGTTCGAGATCGTGGGCGTGATCCGGAACGTCGCCGTGCACGACCTGGTGAGCGAGGCTCCGATGGCCGCGTATTATGCCTGGCACCAGGTGCTGCCGGGCGCCGACCACGGTGTGCTCGTGCTGGAGACACGGACGGATCCGACTTCGCTGGCGTCCGCGGTTCGCCGGATCGTGTCCGACACGGATTCCAGAGGGGTGGTGGGAACCGTGCAGACCATGGAGCAGGTAGTGGACGCCGGCATGTCAGAGAACCTGCGGCTCCGATTCTTCCTGATGCTCTTCTCGGCGTTGGGATTGGTGCTGGGCTCCGTCGGTGTCTACGGCGTGGTGTCCTACGCAGTGGACCGACGACGGGCGGAGTTCGGCATTCGCATGGCGCTGGGCGCCCGGCCACGACGCCTTCTGGCCGACGTGGTGCGAGTGGGGATGATCCCCGTCGTCGCGGGGACACTGGCCGGCCTGGGCGTGTCGCTCGGCGTTGCCCGCCTCCTGGCCGCCTTCCTCTTCGAGGTTCCACCGACGGATCCCGTGTCCTTCACGGTGGCGGCGGGCATCCTGTTGGGCGCCGGAGTGATCGCGGCGTTGGTGCCAGCCGTGCGGGCCAGCCGTACCGATCCGGCGGTTGCGCTGCGAGCCGAGTGAGAGGGGGGCGCCTCGGAGCGCGGATCAATCCGCCCGGAGCGTCGTGTTGGGATCCACCCGCACGGCGCGCCGGGCTGGAAGCCACGCCGCCAGGGTGCCCACGCCACCCAGGAGGACAGAGGCGGCGGCCAGGCTCACAGGATCCCAGGCTCGCACGCCGAAGAGCAGCCCCGAAAGGGCCGATCCAGCCAGCAGCGCGCCGCCCAGGCCGAACACCAGGCCCACAGCCACGAGACGCGTCGATTGCCCCAGCACCATGCCGATGAGCTGCCGCGTGGACGCGCCGAGCGCGGCACGGATGGCGATCTCACGCGCGCGTCTCTGCACGGCATAGCTCAGCACGCCGTAAATGCCCACGGCGGCCACCAACACGGCGATCACGGCGAAGACCGATCCGATCAGCGACGCGGCCCTGGGCCTGGCGACCGTCTCGGCCAGCATACCCTGGAGGGGGCGCAGCTCGGCCGCCGGGATGTCCGGATCGACGCGGGAGACCGCGTTCCGGACCGCCGGAATCAAGGTGGCCGGATCGCCCTCGGTGCGCAGGATGACGGACATCCCGCGCTGCGGGATGGCGCCATAGGGCAGGTAGAAGACCGGATCGGGCGCGGCGTCGTATCCATCGTCCAGGACGTTGGCCACCACCGCGGCCACCCGCAGGGTCCATGACGGATCCCAATCCAGCGTGAGGGTGGCCCCGAGGGGATCGCGTCCAGGCCAGAAGGCCTCGGCCAGTCGGCGGTTCACCGCCACGGGCACCTCGCCCTCCACCGGCTCCCAGGCGTCCACGGGCAGAGTGCCCGCCATGAGATCGATGCCCATCACGTCGAAGTAAGCGGGCAGTACCGTGTGGAACTCGGCTTGGGGCGGATCGGTGGGGTCGAAGGGCACGCCGTCGATCTGCAGCGACGTCCAACGGTTCTCAGTCGTGAAGGGCATGTCCGACACCATCGTGAGGCCGGTCACACCTGGGATCGCTTCGAGCTCCCGCCAGACTTCGCGGAAATAGCCCTTGACCGCTTCGCGGTCCTCGTAGCGTGCGGTGGCGGCCAGATCGAACGTGAGGCGGCCCTCGGCCTCGAAGCCCGGCGGCACGTTGACCAGGCTGTTGAACGAGCGGGATAGCAGGGTGGCCACCACGAGCAGCGTCGTGGCCAGGGCCACCTGCCCGACGACGAGCAGGGCGCGGGTCCGCGCGGAACGCGGGCCTCGCCCGCCGCCAGCCCCACCCTCCACCAGCGCGGCGCGCAGGTCCAGCCTGGACGCCGCAAGGGCAACGGGCAGGCCGAACACCATACCCGTAGCCAGGGCCACCACAGCGGTGATGCCCACGACCGTGCCGTCCACAGACACATCCACCAGGCCCGAGAAGTACTGCGCCTGAAGCCCCTGGAGCAGATCCTTGGCGCCGAGCACGACGATCACGCCCACCGCAGCTCCGGTGACGGCCAACAGCATACCTTCCACCAGGACCTGTCTGAGGAGTCGGGTCCGTCCGGACCCCAGGGCTGCGCGAACCGCGAACTCGCGCGCGCGCTCCTGACCTCGGGCCAACGTCATGTTCGCCACGTTGGCGCACACGATCACGAGCACCGCGAACCCTGCCATGAGCAGCATGAGGAGGGTAGGACGGGCGTCGCCCAGGAGGTACTCGTCGACCGGCAGCACGAGGATGCTCCGCCCTGCGTTGGCCTCCGGGTACGCCTCGGCCATGCGGGCCGCCGTGAGCGACATCTCCTGACGGGCCTGCTCCACGGACACCCCGTCCCGGAGGCGGGCCACCGTGCGAAGGTAGCGCGACCGGAAGTCCTGTTCCTCGCCGTCCAGCAGTATGGGCCGCCACAGCTCCGCGTCCTGCCAGCTCAGGGAACGCTCGGGCTGGCGGAAGCTCGCCGGCATCACGCCCACCACCGTGTACGGAGATCCGTTCACCCGGATGTCGGTGCCCACGATCTCCGGGTCCGAGCCGTACCGTCGGACCCAGAGGGAGTGGCTGATGACCACCTGACGCCTGTCAGCGGCCCGCACCGCTTCCTCCCGAAAGGTGCCGCCGAGCTGTGCCGGCGTGCCCAGCACGTCGAAGAAGTGGGGCACCACCACGCTCGACGTCACTCGCTCGGCGACGGCGTCACCCGAAAGGGTCACCGCGCTCACGTTGTAGGCGGCGACGTCCACGAAGGAGCTCGCCGTCTCCCGCCAGGTGAAATAGTTGCCCGGGGCGACGGTCGTGTTCTCGTCGGAGTTGCGCCCGGTCTCCCACAACAGCACCAGCTCGTCCGGGCGCTCATAGGGGAGCGGGGTGAAGAAATGCGCGCTCACCAGCGTGAAGATCGCTGCGTTGGCCCCGATGCCCAGCGCCAGGGTGGCCACCGCTACGGCCGCGTACGTCGGTCGCTTTCTCAGTCCCCGCACCGTCACCTTCAGGTCCCGCCAAAGGTCCTCGAGCCACCCGCGCATGACCGCCTCCCTTTCCTCGTCCGCTCTCGAAACTCGACGCGTCGCGGGTCCCCGAAGCAGGAATCCCACTGCCTGCCGCCAATACCATCGGCGAGCGGCGCCGGCGCCGTCCTGCTCCCACCGCGCGGACAGCATCTCCATGAGCTCCCCGTCCAGCTCAGGCCAGCGGTCTCCCGTGGCCAGACGGCTCACGATCCACCGCGCCAGGCGCGGTGGCGTCGCCTCACCCCACCCCGGTCGGTTCATCAGTCGTCCAGCGCCGGCTCGAGCCCGTCCCACAGGCTCAGGAACGACCGGCGCGCCTCCTTCAGGGGCTCCAGGGCGGCCTCCGTCAGGGCGAAATAGCGCCGCGGATACGGAGTGCCGTTTTCGTCGGGGGATTCAAGGCGAGAAGAGAGGACGCCCCGCTTCTCGAGCCTGCGAAGCGAGATGTACACGGCGGACGTGGCGACCTCACGGCCGGTTCGGGCCTCCAGCTCCGCCACGATGGGAACGGAGTAGGATTCTTTGCCGAGCCGTAGGATCGTCAGCAGCACCTGGTGTTCGAACTCGCCGAGTCCCTTCCTGCTCATCGCTGTCTCCTGAGCGCGCGTCGTGGGGGGCGCGTGCTGGGAAAGCACCATTCCCAGCTCGGGTGGCCCTCTCCGGTGCCATGACTAACCGAGCTATACTATAGCGCTGTTATACTAGACGGGGAAAGAAGGCCGAAGGTTGGAAAGGCCGGCGACGTCGGTCGGACTCGAGGCGTGGCTACCCGAGGCTGACGCGCTCGTGCGAACGCTCGAGCCAAGAGCACCTTGTCCTTCGCGGTTGGACAGCCGGCCTTCGCTCTCCACTTGCGGGTGGGTCACGTGGGACTTGGAGACCGGCGACCTCACGGGCTGGAGAGCCACCGGACCGGCGTTCTCCTTCCAGCACGACCCCAGCCCGCTCCCGAAGTCGGTGACGAGAGCCCGACCCGCGGGCGCACCTCCCTCTACCGGATGCGGATCGGCACTTCCATCACGGGGTTCTCTCGGCGTCGTACGGACGTCGTCACCTCCAGCAACAGGTCCTGTGGCCCATCGGGGCTGATCTCGAAGTCGTAGGTCTCCCCGGCGCCGAGGTACTGCTCCGCGGGGACCTCCACGGCCTGATGAGGCGGGAGGTCCGCCCCGTCCTTGCCGTACAGCCTCCACGTCCACAGCTCGTCACCGTTCAGGAGTCGGATGTTCTGGTTGTTGCTCGGGGTGATGTTGATGAACCGCAACCGGTAGGATCGCCCGGCCTCGAGGTCCAGCGGCGGTGGTGCGGCGCTGCCGTTCATGAACGGCGGCGCGTCATCGCCAGGGCCGCCCCATCCCATGATGAAGATACGGTCCGTATAGGGATCGTACTCTTCGCCCGGCTCGAGGACGATGAGCGGCGCGTATAGCCCGGAGGAAAGCTGGGCAGCCTCCTCCATATGGGTGTGGTAGATGAACGTACCCGCTCGGTCCGGCGTGAACCGCACCACGAAGGAGTCGCTGGCCGCGATGGCCGGCGTCAGCCGCGAGCCCGCTCCGCTCCAACCGGCGATGCCGTCGTAATAGCTGTCGAGCTCGATCCCGTGCCAGTGAACTGTGATCGGCACCGGAGTCCGATTGTGGACGGTGACCTCGACCGGCTCGTCCTTGACCAGGACGATCGGGGTGCCCGGGATGCGGACGGAGTCCATCGCCGGAGGCTCGGGTCCCTCCTGCAGGATGTAGCCAAACCCTGGTTCATCCCCGAAATAATCGGGCCGGGCGTTCGCGAATATGCGTAGGTGGCGTCGCTCGGCGTTCGGATCCTCCACCAGGCCCTTCCCCTCGGGGTCGCGGACCAGAACCCCCATCATCAGGCCCGCCATCGCCTGGTACGCGTGCTCGTGCAGTTGCTCATGCTTCTTGGACTCGGCACCGGGGTACGCGCCGTCGTCTCCGCGGACGATCTCCGATGGATCGTCCAGGATGTGCTGCTCGGGACTGATGTGGGCGATGAAGTGGCAGTGGAAGAGCCAATGGCCTGGGCGCTTGGGCAGCCAGCTCAACGCGAGCGTGGTACCTCCTCTCATGTTCTCCGTCACAGCCAGGCGCTGCTGCGCGGAGGTGTAGATGGTGTCGAGCTGGGCGTCTCCGCGCGCGTCGACGCGATAGTAGAAGCCATGCAGGTGCATCGGATGGGCCGCCGGCGTGGCGTTGATGACACGCACGTGAACCGAATCCCCCACGACCGCGTCCATGGGCTCGGTGAAGGGCCAGGACAGTCCGTTGATCAGGAAGGTGTGGCGGACATGATCCGCTTGTGCCTCCACGTCGTCCCGGTTCACCCACACCCCGATGAAGAGGACCTCATCGTCCGCGGTGGCCCCCGGTGGATCGACGACGATGGCGCCCTTGAGCTGCCCATCCTCGAACACGCCGAGACCGTTTCGGTTATCGCTGGTCCGGCCCCAGTAGTAGTACGTCCCTGCCTCGGTCAGCTGGAACCGCACTTCGTGAGTCTCGCCGGGGGGCACGTCGATGGGATCGGGCGCCGGCTTCCCGCGGTCGTGGAGCCCCCGCACGAGCAGCGCCCGGTCGAGGGAGTTGGTGACGCTTGCGTACACTACCGTGCCGGCCGGTACTCGGATCAGCGGACCGGGATTCTGCAGGGGCCCACCGGCCTCTCCGAATGCCTCGACGTCGAACCCCGGCCCGTCTTGACCCTGGGGATGAAACGATCCCCTGCGGGCGTCCAGTCGGAGCGTGAGCACGCCGTCACGCAGCTCACCCGCGGGTGCCCGATTGTCATTCGCCAGCACTCGCGTTTGCTGGGCGGTAATGGGGTGAGCGGCCCCGGCCACAGCCAGGAGCACCGTAGTCAGTCCAGCGAAAAGCCTCCGGAAACCGACGTCCAGGTTGAACAGGGGGCAGGCCTGGGGGGGCATCGTGCTCTCCTGGCTGAGGAGTTGAACCAGAGATGTTCGGTTTGTCGACAGCGCGGCAGAAGAGAGGTGACCGGGCTCGACTGCGGGGGCGGCGGCTGCCGAAGACGGACAGACTGGGGACAATACTCAACGGCACAGGGCTGGTCGCAAGGATTTATGGATGCGGCAGGGGCGAAAGGTGGCGTTGGACCATTTGGGGGCCGTGTTCGAGGGGCTGAGAGAGCGCGGAGAACGGTGGTGGAGGGCGCACCTTCGCGAACATCTGACCGTCGGATCGTGGCAGACGGCCCAACGGGAGGGTGCGATGCCATGGGGTGCCGTTGCGCTCGAGGAGCTACGCGTCCGCAAGCGTGGCTCTTTGCAGGCCCTCTACCCGCCCCCGCCCAGCCTTCGGACGAGTGCTGGCAGATTCTGGATCACCATGATCCGGGTCGAAGGGTTGTAGCGGACCATCGCGAACGTCTGGCCATCGGGCGAGACGTCGTAGTTGGAGTGAGGCGTCGCGGTCTGATACTCCCCGGCCGGAAAGAGCGCGGTCCGCGAGGTGACCGAGAGGGCAGGCTCGGTCTGGATGGCGGCGGCCATGAGTTGGGAGCTGCCACCGGGACCGCTCCGGTAGAACAGCTCCCGGCCGTCCCTGCTCCACACAGGCTCGATGCCGCCCGACAAGGACACCTGCAGCTGGTCGCCGTCGCCCCGAAGCGGTCGGACGTACACTTCGGGCCGGCCCGTCTGGTCGGACGAGAAGGCCAGCCAGCGATCGTCCGGAGAGACGCTGGGGTGTTGCTCTTCGAAGCGGGTGACCACGAGCGGCTCCAGAGGGCCGGCGCCACCGTCCGGGATGAGGACCAGGTCGGTGCCGGTGCCTGCGCCCAATGACGTGGCTGCGGACACCAATGCGCTCATGTCGCTCAGCCAATGTCCACTCCATCCGAGTTCGACCGAGGAATGGAGGGCTTCGGGTGCCTCGGCGCTGCCGGGCCGCGTTCGAAAGACCCCGAGGGTCCCGTCGCGGAGCGAGGTGTAGATGAGCGCCTCGCCGTCGGGCGTCCAGGTGGCATCATGGCCGTCTCGGTCGAAGGTAGCCCGGTTCAGACCCCCGTCGTCCAGGTTCAGGATCCAAACGTCCCGCCCGTCGGCCGAGTTGAAGTCGGTCGAGATGCGGCGGCCGTTCGGCGAGAACATCGGGGCGTGGAAGTTTCGGGCCTCACTCGTGGCGAGCCGCGTCCGACCATCACGGTCCAGCAAAGTGAGTGACCGAGGTTCCTCGGGCTGGTAGGCCACCGTCCCGTTGTTGGCGACGGTGAACTGCACGACTCCCGTGCCGGTGAGCGCTAGGCCGGTCGCGATTCGGACCGGGTCGCCCGACACGCTTCGGGCATCAGGATCGAAAGCCGAGGCCTCGAGCGAGCCATCGGGGAGCGCATAGACCAGGTAGCCTGCCGTGTACCCGATCGCCACGACCCCGAAGTCGATCAGTATCGTTCGTTCCCCGGTGGTCAGGTCCATGACACCGGCCGGGCCCGCGTTGCTCCCGAGCGGGGGGACGAGCACGTAGAGGGCGTGGCTCCCTCCCGGCAGAATCTGATTGATGGTCACACCCGCGTACTCGGGCCCGAATGGCACGGTCACACCATCCTCGTCGGTGAGCCGGACAACCCCGCGGTCCGGGTCGCCCGGCGAGAACCAGAGCGATCCGTCGTCGCCCCACGCGGCCGCGAATATCGTACCCACCTCGAGAGGGAGGGGTCTGGAGCTACCGCCGGAGATGGAGTAACGATATCCCTCGGTCATGTTGGCCTGGGTTCCGACCCATCCGATGAACTCCCGTCCGTCCGGTGACACGACGTAGCTCGACAGAAACGGCGCCACGCCCGGAAGCACGGTGGGCTCGGTCTCGTCCAGGGACAGGTACATGGTGCGGTTCTCGCCGTCCGGTGCGATCGCGGTATAGAGAAGCGCGCTGCCGTCCGGCGGCACGAGAACGGCGAGTTGGGACGGGGGCTGCTCCTGCGCCGGCGGAGCGGGCCTGAGCCATCCCCATAGCGCCAGTGCTGCCACGACCAGGAACGCGATCGGCCAGAGGTACCGCGGCCCGGATGATCGAGTCGGCCCGGCCCGCCTGCGGGCGGTCGAACCCGCATCGGCGCCCTCCAACGCTCGCGCGAACTCCGCCGCGCTGCCGAACCGGTCTGCCGGAAGCTTCTCGAGCGCGGTCAGCAGCGCGTCTTCCACGTAGGTCGGAACGGTCTTCCGTGCCTCGCCCACCGCCGGCGCCTCGTCCGTAATCACCCGAGCGACGATGGCCTGCGCCGTGGGACCGGTGAACGGCGGCTCGCCCACCAGCATCTCGTGCAGCACGCAGGCCAAGGAGTACATGTCGCTCCTCCCGTCCACTCCACGCTCTCCGGTGGCTTGTTCGGGCGACATGTAGTGGGGTGTGCCGAGGCTCATGCCCGTCTCGGTCAGCCGAGCGCCCGCGCTGCTGGAGGCGGCCAGGGCGATGCCGAAGTCGGCGACCAGGGCCCGGCCCTCGTTGAGCAGGATATTCTCAGGCTTGATATCCCGGTGGACGATGCCCTTGCGATGGGCGTGGTCCAGCGCGCCGCACACCTCGATGGCGATGCGTACCGCGTCCGCAACCGGCAGCTGCTTCTCCCGGTCCAGCAGGTCACGCAGCGACTCGCCTTCGACGAAGGGCATTACGTAGAAGACCGTGCCCTCCACCTCACCCGAGTCGTGCAGCGCCAGGATGTGGGGGTGCTGGAGGTTGGCAGTCGTGCGGATCTCGGCGAGAAACCGCTCGGCGCCGACCACGGCTGCGAGCTCGGG
>JBDHHQ010000127.1:0-11796 GCA_039589315.1 Gemmatimonadota bacterium | reverse complement strand
TCTCCCCGCACGTAGCGGACGACGTCCCAGGCGTCGATGGCCAGGGAGATGCCGTTGACCGTGATCGTGGCCAACATCCACCCCTGGAACAGCGTGATGCCGTCGGACACGTCCAATCGGGAGACGAGCCAGGGCACGAGAAGCACCCAGAGGGTATGTCCCAATCCCGTGATGCGCGTGAATCCGAACGCGTGGAAGAGGGCCATCATGCCCATGGCGCTCACGACGAAGACGCCGAGCACCACCCTCGCCTCGACATGGCTCCAGAACGCCAGAGGGAGGAAGGCGTTCAGCGTCATCATCACCGCGACCCAGCAGAAGATGAGCTTGGATCCATGCCACATCGTCTTCATGAATCGTCTCATCAGGCCCATCGTTCACCTGGTCTCGGGTGTGAAATCTCTGTCAGAGTACTCTGACAGAACCGGCGAGGTACCCCGGTAGTGCCCAGGCCAGTGAGCTCAGGGGTACCTTGACGGGATGGCGAGTGACCGTCCTTTTGGCGTCGCACCCACCTCCAACCCAGGACGCACCGGGAGCCCGATGAAGCTCGATACGATCGTCGCAGGCGTGGACTTCGGCCAGCCCTCTCATGCCGGATTGGAGTGGGCCGCGCGTCACCTGGCTCCTGATGCCGAATTCATCCTCGTTCACGCGATGGAGCTGCCGGTGCCCCCCAACTTCCTGGGTGAGAGCACGCCGCAGATGATCATCGCGGATCAGCTGCAGCAGGCGATTCTCGACGACGCGGAGGCGGTGCGGCAGGCACTCCCGGACGTCAGGATCCGCACCGAGGTGCCGTTGGGTCGGGCCGCTGCCGAGATCGCCGAGATCACTCGGCGGGAGGCCGCGGACCTGGTGTTGGTCGGTCCACATAGGGAGCGCTCCGGCATCCAGGGCCTTTCCGCCAGTACCGCGGAACGCGTCCTGTCCATGTGCGCGGTGCCGGTTCTGCTGTACGCCGGAGCACCCGAGGGGCGGCCGGCGAGGATCCTCGTTGCCGTGGACGACTCTCCGTCGCGGGAGTGGGTATTCGGGTGGGCCCGGTTCCTCGCGGAGCGGTTCGGGGCGAGCGTCACGGCCCTTCACTGCCTCGACCGCCGGCTCTTCCGGCCCCCGGGCAGCCGGGCCGAGGAAGACGAGGTGGACGTGCGGGAGGTCGCTGTGCTCGTGGAGGCGCGGGACTGGCTCGCCGGCGAGCTGGACCGATTCGGGATTCCCACCACTGGGGACAGCGCCCAGGTCGAGCTGGGTGCGCCCGCCAAGGTCGTGACCGATCTCAGCGCTACCGGCTTCGACCTGGTGGTCATCGGGAGCCGGGGTCACAACGTGGCGGAGCGCGTGTTCATGGGCAGTGTGGCGAGCAAGGTCATTCGCGACGCAGCCGTGCCCACCCTGCTGGTTCCGGGTCCCGCCTCCTAGCGGGAACGGACCTTGACTAGCGTCCACCTCCGGCCGGCCGCCCGCGGCTGAACGAGGGGGCTCGGGGCACCGCTAGCGAAGCCGAATGAGGTCGTCGGTGGCGAAGATGGCGCCCACTTCGATCCTCGGGGACAGACGGGCGTAGAGCTCGGTCGGCACGCCGATGTCGGCCAGGTAGAGCTCACCGACGTGATCCGCGGCCCTGGGCTCCCCCAGCCCGGTCTTGGGGAGCGCCAGCGTCATGGTGGCCGCGGCCAGCACCGTGGGTCTCGCTGGTTTCCCGGTGGTGGCGTCCAGCCCCGACGGCAGGTCCAGCGAGATCACCGGCGCGGACACACGGTTCATCCATTCGATCATCACTTCGGCAGGGCCATGCGGCGCGCCCCCCAGGCTGTAGCCGATCACCCCGTCCAGCACCAGGTCCGGCACCCGCAGCCGTGGTCCCTCACCCCAGGGCGCAGTGGGGACATCGAGGCGCTCGAGCACGTTGAGCTGATGCCGCGGCACGCCCGCGTAGCCGTCCGTCTCGGCCTTCGTGACGACGCGGACGCGGGCGCCCCAGGCGTGGAGCCGTCGGGCGGCGACCATCGCTCCACCTCCGTTCCCGCCGGTTCCGGCGAGTACCGTCACGCGAGCGCCCCGCGGATCCCCTCGGAGAAAGCGTTGACGGGCGAGATGGGCCAGCTGCCGGCCGGCGTGCTCCATCATCTGCAGCAGCTCGATGCCGAAGTCCTCCACCATGACCCGGTCCACGTCGCGCATCTGCTCCGTGGTCAGCGCCGGGACCGGGTTCCCGCGGACGTCGTGCCAGGTGTGGTTCGGCATCGGGTGTGTGCGCTGCCCGTTCCCGCCGCGCTACGGAGCTCCGGGAGGCGTCCCGTACCTTAGCAGCACGGTGGTCGCCTCCCCGACGCCGAGTGACAGGACATAGAGGCGGTCGTACTCGTCCGCTTCTCGGATGGGTTCGCCCGGATCGCCGCCCAACCGCTCCACGAGAGCGGGGGTGGTATTGCTGTGGCCCGAGACCAGGTATCGCCCCGGCTCGGCTCGGATCATCCGCGCCAGGTCGTCCAGCGCCCGCGGGTCATAGGTCTCAACGTCCAGCTCGAGGCGTTGCGCCAGCGGAGCCGCGGTGTCGCGCGTTCGGCGGTAGTCGCTGCTGAGGATCCGCGTGATCCCGGCGTCCGCCAACATCCGCTCGAGCAGTCGAGCGCGCTCCACACCCGCCTCGGTGAGCGGCGGATCAGCGCTGTCGTCCAGCTTCTCCGCATGCCTGACGAGGTACACCACGGTCGTCGGTGATTGGGCGGTCGCTTGGGCCGAGCAGGAAGCGAGGGCCACCAGGGCGAGCAGAAGCGGTACGCGGAACGTCGGTCGGGACATGTCCATAGCGCGTCGGATGCAGAGGGGGTGAAGACAGGTCGAGGCTTCGCCACGCAAGCATAGGGAATCCCGCTCGCGCCTGCGAGTTAGGGGGCCAACGCGGACTGGTGACAAAGGGCCACAAGCCTTTACCCCACAGGCGCTCCGGGTTTACCTTTCGCGTCCTCGAGGCTGTGCGAGTGAGGATCGCCGGCGGGCCTTCTTGGCGCCGTCGGAGGAAAGTCCGAGCTCCGCAGGGCAGGGTGCCGGGTAACGCCCGGGCGCCGGTCAGCGGCAACGCGATCCGGCGACGGAAAGTGCCACAGAGAGCATACCGCCGATGGCTCCGACAACGGAGCACAGGCAAGGGTGAAAGGGTGCGGTAAGAGCGCACCGGGCCGCTGGTAACAGGGGTCGCACGGCAAACCCCACCTGGAGCAAGGCCAAATAGGGGACGAGGAGTTGCCCGCTCCGCCCGAGTCCCGGGTAGGCTGCTGGAGGCCGGCAGCGATGTCGGTCCTAGAGAAATGATCCTCCCGCCGCTCGCGGCGGACAGAACTCGGCTTATTCCGTACAGTCTCGTGGTCCGGGTCTCGGACCCGGCACGCGCCCGTAGCTCAGCTGGATAGAGCGTCGCCCTCCGGAGGCGAAGGTCACAGGTTCGAATCCTGTCGGGCGTATTCGAGGAGCCCGGGGCCGCAGGCTCCGGGCTACTCGAATCTGTGTGACGGCCGAGCTCGCTGCTCAGCAGCGCGATAGCGCTGCGGGGTTCGAGCCGAGCGGCGAGAGTGATGAATCGGCGCGGGGCGCCGACCGGGCTGCGGCCCCGCGAGACGAGCGAGGATGGCCCGGAGGGCCAGCCGAGCTCAATCCTGTCTTCGTCGGACGCCGCCGAGTCAGCGTGCTGGCCGAGACGTCATTGATCCGGTCGAGTGGAATGAGATGGCAACGTTCAGGGTCGGCGATCGCGTTCGTTTGACGGTACTCCCGCCCTGGGTGCCCCGGCTTCCCCCCGATAGCCAGCGGGTCTTTCGACGTTGCGAAGACAAGCTCTTCCACATTGCCGAGATCGACGAGTACGGCCACCTGGTCCTGGACGTCAGCGGGGAAGTGGACGAATTCGCCGGCGGCGTGCTCAATGACATCCGTGTCGAGCCGGACTTCGTCGAACTGGCAGATGGCGAGTCCGGTGGCTGAGGCCTCCCGCTTCGGTCTAGCCGCGCCCGTTGGCCGCGGCCCACGGATCCAGCCTCTCGAAGTCCCAACTGGAGGCTCCGCGGTGGCGGAGCGAGAGACGGCGGCGGAGAGCGCGGCCGATCAAGCGAGGAGGCACGACATGACCAAGGAGCATCGAGCCGCCTACCCCGACGAGTCGTCCGCAGAGCGTGCGATCGAGGCGCTCGTGGCAAACGGTGTCCCCCGTCATGCGATTGAAAAGGACCCACAGGAAGTCGAGGCGATCGTAGGGCCACCGGTCTCCAACCTGACCGGGGCCCATCGCCGGGCCATCGGGTTCGGGGTCGCCGGGGCCGTACTGGGCGGGATCGTGGCCGTGCTGGTGTCGATAGGCGTCATTGCGGAGCCCGTGCTGAGCCTGCTCGGAACGAACCCTGCCATGGCCGCGGTGAGGGGGGTCGTGGGAGGGGGCGCGATCGGTGTGCTCTTCGGCTACATCCTGGGCATGGGAGAGTGGGAAGATGTGGGCGAGCCGAGTCCGGAAGCCACCGACCTGATCGGGGTGGTGCTGCGTGTGGCCCCCGGTGAGGCGGAAGACCTGGTGGCCGAAGTGTTCAAGCGAACCGGAGGCCAGCCCATCCGACGATAGGGGAGGGAAGTGACGCCAGGGCCCTCCCCGAGGGCCTACTCCCGGACGGCGGAGAGCCCGGGGGTCGAAACACCAGCCGCCACCGCCCGCCCCAAGGCGTCGATCAGTCCAGTGGGGAACCAGACTCCCTCCGTGCCTTTCAGCGTCGCGATGGCCTCGGTCGGCGCCGCCGCGTCTCGGAAGGGACGGTTCTCGGTGAGCGCAGAGTAGGCCTCGGCGAGGCCCAGGATCATGGCTCCCAGCGGGATCTTCGAGCCCTGCAGTCCATTGGGGTAGCCGGATCCATCCAGCCGTTCGTGATGGAACTCGATGTAGTCGGCGACTGTGCCCAGTCCAAGGGAACGGGCCAGGGTAGCACCCAGCGTGGCGTGGCTCCGAACCCGAGCCAGGTCTTCTTGCGAGAGCGTACCGTCGCTGCACAGGGCGCCGTCCGGCGCCAGGATCATGCCCACGTCGTGGATGAGTCCCGCCTCCCGCAGTCGCTTCGTTTGGGACTCCGGCAGCCCGAGATCCTGACCCAGGGCGACGGTCAGGTCCGCGACGCGGTGGCTGTGTCCCTTCAGGAAGGGATGCTTGTCTTCGAGCGTACCCGCGATCTGGCAGAGCACTGCGAGCGCCGCTTCCCGTGTCTCCTTCTGCAGCGCCGCGAGGCGGGTACGGATCAGCTCTTCATTGTGGAAGCGACGGATCTGGGAAGCCCGCCGAATGAGCGATCGTTGAATCGATCGGCCCAGGTCGTCGAGTGAGAAGGGCTTGGGTAGGTAGTCCGAGAGGCCCAGGTGAAGACACGCGATGGCGGTTTCTTCGCTTCCTTTGCCCGTTACCAGGATCACGGCCAGGTTGGGGTCTTGTTCCAAGGCCGAGCGTGCCACGTTCAGGCCGTCGTCCCTGCCCAGTGACAGATCCACGATCAGCAGATCGACGGGCGAATCGGCCAGATCCTCCAGGGCAGTCCTTGAGGAGAGGTGCCCCCGCACGGGGTAGCCCTGTTGGTTCAGATAGGACTGGACCAACCGGACGAGCGACGCGTCGTCGTCCAGGACCATGATCGGTGAGTTGTCCGGGAGCGGGAACGAACCCGCGGTCGCTGCTTCGGCCACCAGCACCTCGAGGCCTGTTCGTTGGCTGTCGTGGGGAACTCCGGGCCACGCCGGTCCGCCGCTCCCGTCCGGCCATTGCCTGGACGGCCGGCGCAGTTCACCGTACCTAAAGTGGTTGTCGGCCGAGCGGGGCCCGTCGGATAGTGGAGCGAGGCCCGTCGGGTCCGTGCGGCCGGCCGAGAGCACGGAAGCGGTCGCGGGGGTGCGGGGAGGCCCCATTGGTTTCCCGCGGTGTCACTCAGGGCCCCAAGACAATCGTGCCGAGAGCCCCAGCGGTGGTTACCCGTCTATGACCCGGAAGTCTGGCATCTTCATTCGCGAGAGCGCCCTCTCAGCGAGCGCGTTCATCGTGGGGAACTACCTCTTCTACTGGTACAGCTATGGCGCCATCCAGGAGTACTTCCGGCCCGGGCCGCTGAAGGACTATTTGGACAGCAGTGCCATCCACGCCGAGCTCTGGCTCACCGGGATCGGCCTTGGCGTCATGCTGGTGGGATTGGATCGCATCTCTGATCGGCCTCGCATCCGACGTCGGTCGGTCCTGCAGGTGGTGGCCCTCAAGGCGTTTCTCTTCCTGGGCGCCATCATCGGCATCGAGGTGACTCTTCTCGCGGCCCTTCCGCTACTGGGAATCTCCAGAGCCTGGGTGATGGCGGGTCTTCGCGAGATGACCCCCGCGTATACCCTGGGTGTGTGGCTTCAGTTGTTCTTCCTGGGAGCGTTGATCAACCTCGCCCTTCAAGCTCGACGACTGATTGGCCCCGGGATCTTCTGGGACTTGCTCAGGGGACGGTATCAGCACCCCAGAACGGAGGAGCAGGTCTTCTTGTTCATGGATCTGAAGAGCTCCACCACCCTCGCGGAATCGATGGGCCACGAGAGGTACAGCGGGTTCCTCCAATCCTGCATCCGGGATCTGACGGACGTCGCGATCCGGAATGACGCGAGGGTCTATCAATACGTGGGCGACGAGGTGGTCTTGAACTGGCCAACCAAGGACGGGGCAGCCCGCGCCTGCGCCGTCCGGTCCTACTTCGAGTTCGCCCAGGCATTGGAGGATCGCGGGCCGGAGTACGAGCAACGGTACGGCTCCAGGCCGGTCTTCCGCGGCGGCGCCGGGGTCGGCGAGGTGACCGTGGCCGAGATCGGCGAGATCAAGCGGAGCATCGCGTTCCATGGCGACCCGCTGAACACCGCCGCTCGCATCCTGGAGCTGTGCAAGCAGAACAACGGTGAGGTGTTCGTATCGGACGACGTCTTCCGGGGTGTTCCTGCCGACGAGGGTTACGAGCTCACTTGGCAGGGCGAGGTGTTGCTTCGGGGGAAGGGCGAACGGGTGAAGGTGCTCGGGCTCAGTCGCGGTGACCGGGCCCCCCTGCCTGCTCGTGAGCCGTCGAGCTGACGGCTTCACGCATCGCTCGCGGGTGCAGACCCGCCCCCCGGCCCGGCTGGACGTTGCGCTTCGAGGCTCTTGGTGGGGTCGGACCTTCGAGGCACTGCGCTACGCAGAAGCCCGTCGCCTGCCTCGCGTGAGCAGCCACCCCACGACGAGGGCCAACACCGCCGCGATGGCCAGCAGCTGGAGCGCCCGCCAGAACACGTGGTCCGCGACGTCCTTGAGCCCGACCACCGCCGACTCGAGCTTGCCGTCCGTGATGGAATCCGCGGATGCCATGATCATGGCACGCTCGGCCGACAGCGTGGCCAACATGGCCGCAAACTGGGCGTCGACGGCGTCCAGAACGGCGATGCGCTCAGCGGTCAGGGCGCTCAGCGTCTCCACCCGCTGTCGGTCCAGGTCGGAGAGCACGGCAGTGCGTTCCCGCTCGATCACCCAGACCAGCGAGTCGAGCTGGTTGAGCACGCGGGCAACCGAGTCGACCCCCACCGCGATCCGGGCGGCCGACGAGTCTATGCTACTCAGGTCGGACACGATCGAGGTCAGCGAGCCGTCGAGCCCCTTTTCCGCCCAGAGAAGCTCGAGTGACCACAGGGTCTGCCGCATGCCCGCCTCCAGGAGGAGGGGCGTCCGGGCATTCAGATCTTCGATCGTGGACTGCATCTCGCCAACGCCGAATGCGCTCGTGCGGTACTCTGAGGCCGGAGCCTGCTCCGCTACGTCCAGAACCGATGTGCGGCCCAAGCGTAGGTTCCCGACCGGATACCGGGGCGCCCACTCGAGCACACGCTGCTTCATGACATCGGCGTCACTCAACATCACGGGCGCCAAGTCGACGAACAGCGCCTCACCCTTCCGGCTGGCCTCGATGGCCAGCTCCGTCTTCTCGTGGAACATGTCCTCCAGCAGCCCTCCCGGCTCGAACGCCATGCGCATCTGCGTGGCCAGCGCCCAGGAGTCGACGTAGCCCAGCAGGGGGTCCACCCGGAAGGCGGCGGCCATCATGTGTGAGGTGGCGTACATCTTCCACCGCAGCGCCGCGGCGTGCACCGCCGGATCCTCCGCGTCGCGTCGGATGAGGTCGGCGTTGCTGGAGACGAGCCGGTTGTAGCGATCCACGGCGCCGTAAAGGCGAGCCCGGAGCTCCTGACTGGAGAGCTCCCTGGGACTGAGCTCCTTCATGAAGGGAGTCTGGCTGGTCTTGGCGCAGCCGGCTGAGGCGATCGAAACGGCGAGGAGCGATCCGATCACCACGACGGTTCGACGGAACCGGGCGTTCCTCCCGGCGTCAGCCGTCCGTGTCCGAATGTCGACGGGCATACCCGCTCTCCTCCTGCCGATGGCGATCACACCCTTGCAGGCGGGAGCTCGCCCCGGCGCGGCGCGACCCCGGCGGACGTGGGCCAGGCTCACCCCGAGGCGTCCCCGCTACAGATAGGGCGAAAACAGCCTCACCGCCCCGTCCCTCAGTCTGACAGGCAGTCTCCGAGACTTCAACTCCTCCCGCTCCAGCCGGCGGGCCGAGGCAATCTTCTCGTCGAGGAGGCGGTCGAGCCTCTCCGCGAGAGGGGGGTTCATCGAGCCCACGTTCAGCTCGAAGTTGAGGCGGAGGCTCCGGGAATCCCAGTTGGCAGAGCCGAACATGACCCAGAGGCTGTCCACCACCATCAGCTTCGTGTGATCGAAGGGTGGGGGAGTGAGCCAGATGTCGATCCCGGGCACCAGGACGTGCTCCAGCTCGGCCATCATGGCCCAGTGAACCAACCGCAGGTTGTTGACCGCGGGCAAGATGATCTCGACTCGCTTGCCAGCCTTGGCGGCCAGGTGCAGGGCGCGGCTCAGCGCCTCGTCGGGAAGGAAGTAGGGCGAGGCGATACGCACCGATTCCCTGGCGTTGTTGATGGCTGCGAGAATCGTCTCGTAGATCTTCTCGAAGTCGTCGTCCGGTCCATCCGGGATGGTCCGAGCCACGCATTCGCCGACCGGACCCAACTCCGGGTACCACTCCTCGCCGTCCAGAACCTCTCCGGTCGTGAATTGCCAGTCCCGGGTGAACACCTCCTGCACCTGTGACACGATGGGTCCCGTCAGCCGAAAATGCAGGTCCTGGACCGGATGGCCGGAACCCAACTCCAGGACGCATCCCTCACGGATGTTCATTCCGCCCGTGAACGCGATCTGTCCGTCCACGGTCAGGATCTTCCGGTGGTTCCGGAGGTTCATGTACGGCATCCTCACCGATACCAGACCGCTGAGGAACTCGGCGACGGGGATACCGAGCTCCCGGAGGGCCTTGGGGGTGCGGGGCTTGCTGTATTGGGCACCGACGCCGTCGATGAGCACCCGGACCGCGACGCCTCGCCGGTGCGCCGCCTCCAGCGCGTGGATGAAGCGCACCCCCGCCCGGTCATGGTCGAAGATGTAGCTGCACAGGCCGATGGAACGCTCGGCCTGGCCGATGGCCTCCAGCATGGCCGGGTATGCCTGGTCACCCGAGACCAGCGGCTCGATGTGGTTGTTCACCGTGAGCTCTTCGCCGGAGATGGCGCCGCCCAGCCGGATCAGATCCGGGTCGTAGCCGAGGGACTGTACGGCGGCCCTGGCCCGGGCCAACACCGCGCTTCGTGTCTCTTCCGGCAGTTGGGGACGGGGACGGAGGGTCTGGGCCCTTCGCTTGATGCGGTTGATGCCGAAGAGGGCGTAGAGGATCGCGCCCACATATGGGCTCAACCAAGCCAACCCCGCCCAGCCAATGGCCGCACGCACCTCTCTCTTGGTGAGGATGGCGTGCACCGACGCCGCCAGGGCCATGGCGATCCACAAGGCCGTGGCCAGGATGGGCCATAGCGTGCGGAGGACGTCGCTCATCGGGGTGGCGGTTGACGCCGCGGGAGAGTCGGATCCGGGGCTATCGCCCGGCCCTGACTTCCCGGATGGCTCGAGCGATCTCCTCGCCCAATCGTCCGGTGGCTCGGCTCATGGCCGCCACGGTATCGTCCGTCGTGGCCGCGCCGTTCACGCCTGTCCCGTTTGCCGGCTCGGTCATGTATACGTCCCGGCTCGCGAGGACGACGCCCGTGACACCGTCCCGAAGGATCCAATCGACCTCGATCTCGGCCCCGCCGTCCGGCGTGCGGTCGAATCGCCATATGAAGCACTCGACCTGGTAGTCTACGTGGCGCGTGCCGATCCAGGGATAGGCATACAGCTCCCGCGGTCCCAGGCGGTTGTGGAGGATCTGCCCGAGGACGCGGAGGAAATGGTCGCTGAACGGCTCGGCCCAACGCTCGAACTCGCCGAACTCGACCCGATTCGCCTCCACACGCGTGACGATCTTCTGCTGATCGAGATAGGGTGCGAAACCGAAGGGGCCGATGCCCAGGCTGGAGTCCCGAAGGGGCTCATCAGCTGGGGCAGGAGGGGAATCCGGAATCGCCGACATCAGGTAGAACTGGGTCGGGTTCGGCTGCGGGTCGAAGTTCAGGCCGCATCCGCCGACCGCGGCGGCGGCGATAGCCACCAGGAAGCCTCGAAGAGCCCTCATCGGTTACCCTCCGGCAAGGCGCGGCCTCGCAGAAGGGCGCCTGGGTTCTGCTCCAGAGCCTCGGTCAGGACGCGTAGCGAGTGGGCCGCGTCTCCGAATTCTCTCAGTGTGATGGCCATCTGTACCGCGATCGGGGATTGGGGGTCGAGGGTATGGCGCAGCGCCGCCAAAGTGAGCTCGGCTTCGGCCAGCACGGTCTCCAGCTGCTCGGCGCGATCTGCGGCCCGATCCGACACCTGGTCGATGTTGCCGGAGACGTCCTGGGCAACGTCACGGAAGCTGGACAGTGTCTGGTCGAGCTGGGACAGGGTGTGCTCCATCGAGGCCGTCAAGTCTTCGACTCGCGTGTCCTCGGCGACGTCGGCGAACGAGTTCATGAGACGGTCGGCGGACGCCATCAGCGCCTCGATGTCCACCTCCGCCAGCTGTTGTTGGATCTCCTCGATCGGGGTAGCGATGGTGGGGACCTCCACGTATCCCAGGTCCCAATCGTCCAGCCTCGCCTCCACATCGGGACGAAAGTCCAGGGATATGAGCAGGCGGCCGGTCACGAAGCTCTCGGTGAACAGCTGGGCACGCAGTCCTTGCTCGACGAGCTGGCGCACGCGTTCTTCGCTGAGTTGTTCAGGACGGCCACCCCTGGCCGCGAGCAGGGTCCTGTCGATCTCGTAAACGACCGGGATCCGCGCGTCCACGTTGTCGGGGTCGGAGAAGCGAGGATCGTTCGGCAACGCGAGCCGGATCTCCTTCACCATCCCGATCTGGACGCCCCTGAAGCTCACGGGCGCCCCGATCTGGAGACCCTGGACGGAGCCGTCGAAGAGGGACACGACCGCGATCGTGTCGCGGAAGAGGGCGCCCGAGCTCAACAGTACGATGGCCACCACGGCCAAGCCGATGGCGGCGATGACGAACGCGCCCACGGCGGTCATGTTCGCGCGATTCTTCAAGGGGCTGCTCCCCCGTTGGCGTCAGGCTGACGGTTGAGGAACTGGCGGACTCTGGGATCGTCCGAATGGTCTCTGAGCTGTTTCGGATCCCCCCGGGCGATCATGGTGCGGCTGACGGCGTCCAGGAAGACGCTGTTCGAGGCGATGTCGAAGATACTCTGGAGCTCGTGGGTTACGACCACGAACGTGGTCCC
>JBDHHQ010000126.1:0-11352 GCA_039589315.1 Gemmatimonadota bacterium | reverse complement strand
GGAACACGTTGATGGTCGCAGATCCCTGGACCTTCTGGTTCGTGTCCTCGGCGCAACCGACGACGCAACGGTCCGTACCGCCGAACGGGCCGTCCTCGTACTGGATACGGCCACTCAGGAAGTAGGTCACCGCCGACGTCCCACCGTTCACCGACAGGGAGTGCGTCGTGAACTGGCCGGTCTCGTAGGACCAGTCCTTCACGATGGGCACCGCGAGGGGCTCGTACAGCTGCAGACCCGGCGCGTTGTAGAGCTGCTGCATGTTGCCCAGCTGCTCCTGCGTCGTGGCGAAGCCCGTGTTGGGCAGGAAAGCGTCGCCGGGGTAGTTCACCAGGCCGTACTCGCCTGTGTAGTTCCAGCTCGGCTCACCGGTCCGCCCGGACTTGGTGAAGATCTGGATGACGCCGTTGGACGCCTCGGACCCGTACAGCGTCGCCGCCGCCGCGCCCTTGAGGATCTCGACCCGCTCGATGGCGTCGGGATTGATGTCGTCCAGACGCGAGGGCTCACCGGCCGTGCCGGCGTCCACGCCCTGGCCGAACCCGCCGGCCCGGTCCACGCGGACGCCGTCCACGTAGATGATGGGCTCGTTGGACTGCGAGAGGCTGGCGGAGCCGCGGATCCGGAACTGGGCGCCCTCGCCGGTCAAACCGGAGCTGGGCAGACCCACCAGGCCGGGCTCACGGCCGGTGAGGATCTCGGACAGCGTCGTCACCGGCTGCTGTTCCAGATCCTCGGAGTTGATGCTGGCGATGGTGTTTCCGAGCTTCCGGATCTCCGTTGCCTGGCCGGCTCCCGTCACCACCACCTCGTCGAGGGCGATGGCCGTCTGAGCCAAGGAGATGTCGGCGACCACGGACTCGTCCGCGGCCACCGTCACGGTGACCTCGGAGGCGCGGTAGCCGACGAGCTCGGCCCGAACGGTCACCTGACCGACCGGGACGTTCAGGAGCAGGTACCTTCCGGCGGCGTTCGTCAGCGTGCCGATTCCGGTCCCCGGGATAAACACCTGCGTGCTTTCGAGCGTGCGCAGGCCTCCGGATTCCGACACCGTGCCGACGATGGTTCCGGTCTGCGCCGAAGCCGCCGAAGGGGCCCACCCCAGGGCGAACGCGAAAACCCCCGCAAACGCGAGGCGCGCAAGCCCTTTGGGTAGAAGAGCGTACGATGGACGTCTCATTTCTCTGGCCTCCAAAAAGGTCGGAGAGAAACGGTTCCACTGCGGACACGTTCCACAGCGGACGCCACACGCGAGAGTGTTCTCCCGGACACTATGCGTGCAGCTGGGAAATTGTGCTTGTATGTGGGGGATCGAACGATAGACGGGTCAGCCCACACCTCCTTGGGGCGTCGCGGCCCCTGCAAGATCTGACGTGCTCCTGACTTGGTAATTATCTTACTTACGGCGAGGGAAGATGCATGTCAAGGATGGACCCATGCAAGTCGTGAGGTGCCGAACGCGGTCCGTAAGCTCCCCACGGGGCACGCGAGACGGCTGCGAGGAGGTCGGTCGCGGATGGAGGCCTACTGGCTGCTGTACCGACCGGTCACGTCGGTCTCGGCCGGACCGGACAGCAGGCGGAACTCGTCCTGGCGCATGAGGGGATCGTCGCGGATGTCCAGGGAGAGTTTGGTCCACTTGCCCATGCGCCGGAGGAAGTCCGCCTCTTCCTCCAGGATGTACAGCGCTACCTCGGGGTGGATGCGGATCACCAGCGTAGTCTCGTTCCTGGAGGCCGAGGCCCTGCGGAGGGCACGCTCGATCCGCCGCACGACCGTCGGCGGCGTGTCCACGCGCCCCCTGCCGCCGCAGCAGGTGCACGGTTCCGTGAGGGAATGGGCGAGAGACGGTCGGACCCGCTGCCGCGTCATCTCCACGAGTCCGAGGTCGGAGACCTGAAAGGCGCGGGTCCGGGCCCGGTCCCGTCCCAGGTGCGTCCGGAGCTCGTGCAGGACTCGGTCCCGATTCTGTTGGGACTCCATGTCGATGAAGTCGCAGACGATGATGCCGCCGACGTCGCGCAGGCGAAGCTGCCGAGCCACTTCCCGGGCAGCGTCGAGGTTGGTCTTCAGGATCGTCTTCTCGGGATCCTTGTTCTTGCCTTTGCCCGTGAAGCGCCCGGTATTGACGTCGATGGAGACCAGAGCCTCCGTGGGCTCGATCACGATGGAGCCTCCCGACGCCAGCTCGACCCTGCGCTCGAAGAGACCGCGAATCTCCTCTCCGATGTTGTGCTTGTCGAAGAGGGGCTCGGAGCCGTCGTAGTACTTGACCCGGTCCATGAGGTCCGGGTCCACCGACTGCACGTACTGGCTGACTTCGTTGAAGATGGCCCTGGAGTCGATGATCAGCGCGTCGAACTTGTCGCTGAACAGGTCTCGGATGACGCCGGAGATGAGCTTGGCCTCCCGATGAACCACCGACGGTGCCTTCATCGAACGGGACCGGTTCTGGATCTTCTTCCAATTCGCGTGAAGGCGCTGGAACTCCTTGGCCAGCGTGGCCTCGGTCACCTCTTCCCCAACCGTGCGGACGATGATCCCCCCGCTGTCCTCGGGAAGGATCGACCGCGCCAACTGTCGCAGCCGGCCCCGCTCGGAGCGGTCGTCGATCTTGCGGCTCACGCCCACATGTGACGAGAAGGGCATGTAGACCAGGAACCGACCTGGGAGGGAGACCTCCGCGGTGAGGCGCGGCCCCTTGGTGCTGATGGGCTCCTTGGTCGCCTGCACCAGGATCTGCTGGCCCTTCTGGACCCTGTCCTGGATCGGCGGATACTTTCGACTCCGACGACCGTTGCCCCCGTCATCCTCGTCGTCGTCCTCGGTCCGCTCCAGGTCCGAGGCGTGCAGGAACCCCGCCTTCTCGGTCCCGATATCGACGAAGGCCGCCTGGATGCCGGGTAACACGGCTTCTACGCGACCCAGAAAGATGTCGCCCACGAGCCGGCCCTGGTCGGGCCGGTCGAACATGAGCTCCGCTAATTCTCCGTTTTCGACCAGCGCCACCCACGACTCGTGCGTCGTGGCGCTGATCAGAATCTGCCTCTTCAAGACGCTGGTCCCCTTCTCGGGGGTGCGCGACCTGGTCCCCTGTCCCGACGGCACCGTGCCGGCCATTCACGCTCGTGGGCGTGTGACCGGCCGCGGTCGACCGCTTCCCATTCGACCCCGTCTCCCCTCCGGGCCTGGCAGACTCCGGGGCGGAGGTCGGCTGTCACTTGGGCGGCAGGGGGCTTCAGGCCCCTGGTTTAGACACAGCTGATTATGCGGCGACGGGCGCGGCCTGCCCTCCTCGCGGGTTCGGCCGTGTCCGTCGCGCTTACGTATACGCCGCAGGCGCTCGATCGATCCACGAGAGCTGCGTCCAACCGGATGGGGTGCATCCGGATCCGGCCATTGAGCGGCTCAGGCCTCCTGCAAGGCCTCCCTCACCATGTGCCGTCCGATGACCATGCGCTGGATCTCGTTGGTGCCCTCGCCGATCTCGCAGACCTTGGCGTCCCGGAACATGCGCTCCACCGGATAGTCGGACGTGTAGCCTGCCCCGCCCAGCACCTGAATGGCCGTCGCCGTGGCCTTCATCGACAGCTCGGAGCAGAAGAGCTTGGCCATGGCGGCTTCCTTGCCGTACGGGCAGCCCTGGTCCCTGAGCCACGCCGCGTGATACGTCAGGTGTCGCCCGGCCTCGATCTCGGTGGCCAGGTCCGCCAGCGGAAACTGGACGCTCTGGAACTCCCAGATCTTCTTGCCGAACTGCTCCCGTTCGTTCACGTAGCGGAGGGCCACGTCCACCGCGCCTTCGGCGAGCCCCAGGGAAAGCGCCGCGATGCCGATTCGCCCCGCGTCCAGGGTCTTCATGAAGTTGATGAAGCCCTGTCCCTCGTCGCCCAGGCGGCTGTTCTCGGGCACCACGACGTCTTCCAGGAGCAGCTCGCGCGTATCGGACGCCCGCCAACCCATCTTGTCTTCCTTCTTGCCCGCTTTGACACCAGGCACGAAGGGCAGGTCGTCGAGGTGGCCGAACCCCACCTGGCTCGCGCGCTCCAGGTCGACGGTGGGCTTGCAAACGACGAAGCTGCTGATGCCCTTGGAGCCGGCGTCGGGATCGGTGACGGCGGTGACCGTGAAGATCTCTCCCACCCCGGCGTGGGTGATGAAGATCTTGGCGCCGTTCAGCCGGTAGCAGCCGTTCTCGCGGATCGCCCGCGTTCGGCTGCTGCCGGCGTCAGAGCCGGCATCCGGCTCGGTGAGGCCGAATCCTCCCAGCACCTTGCCCGACGCCAAGGGCGGAATGAAGCGCTCCCTTTGCTCCTCGGTGCCGAAGTCCAGGATGGGTCCGGATCCGAGGGTGGTGTGCGCCGAGACCGTGATGGCGTGGCTGGCGTCGTACTTGGCCAGCTCCTCCACGACCAGGATGTAGCTGAGGTAGTCGAGGCCCATGCCGCCCAGCTCCCGGGGGACGGGAACGCCCAGCAACCCCATCTCGCCCATGGCCTTGACGGTCTCCCACGGAAACTCGGACCGCTCGTCGAGCTCGGTAGCGACCGGAACGATGGACTCCAGGGCGAACTCGCGTACGCGGTTCCGGAGGGCGACGTGGTCCTTCGAGAGATATCGGTCCATTTGACTCTTCGTGATCGTGTCAGGCTGGACGCTCACCGGCGGGGAGCGCAGCGATCACAGCGGCCACACCGGACCGCGGCGCCTCGCTCTCCGAAATACTCCAGGATCTCCCGTCGGCGACATTGGCGCGTGGCAGCGTAGCGGCTTACGGCCTCCACCTTCCTCAGAGCGGCACGTCGCAGGCGCCGTGCCCGCTTCAGATCGGGTGGGTCGGCCCCGGGAACCGGAGCCCAGCATAAAGACCCGGAAGACGACAGCGGAGTTCCTTCCCGGCCACTCCGACGGGGCCCGACAACGGCCCCGCCGTCTGCGGGAACGGCGGGTGGCTCGGCGTGGACGGCTGCGACGACGCCCTCGCCGGCCAGGGCAGTGAGGGCATCCTCCACCCGCTCGGCCGTGGCCCCCCTGCGAAGCTCGGCGTCGAGGGTCTGGACCGACACTGGACGTCGGGTGCGGTGCCACTGCTTGCGGAGAGCCCGCCACACACGGTCCAGGAACCGAGCCGGTGGCCGGCTCCGGTCCACGAACGCCCGGTGAAGCCGCCCGTCGTGGGGTCCGTGCAGGGCAAGGCAGGTCGCCGGAGCGCCGTCACGCCCGGCCCGTCCGGCCTCCTGGTAGTATCCCTCCAGCGAGCCGGAGAGCTGGTAGTGGAGGACGGTGCGCACGTCGGCCTTGTCGACGCCCATCCCGAATGCGTTGGTCGCTACCACGATCCTGATCGCCCCGGCCATGAAGCCGGTCTGGACCCGGTGCCGCTCGTCGGGGTCCAGCCCGGCGTGATAGGCCGCCGCGGGGAGCCCGCTGCCGGCCAACGAGCGACGCACGGCCTCGACGGTGCGCCGGGTGCTCGCGTATACGATTGCCGGCTCCGAGCAGTCCTCGAGGTGGGTCCAGATCGCCGCCACCTTCTCGCCGTGGCTCCCCGCCCCCATCACCGCCCACGAGAGGTTGGGGCGATCGAACGACCCGACCACTCGGACCGGCCGACGCAGGCGCAGCACCCGGGTGATGTCGTCCCGTACCGGCGGTGTGGCGGTAGCGGTGAGGGCCAGAACCGGACAGCCCAGGGACCGGCACACGGCACCGAAGCGACGGTAGGAAGGCCGAAAGTCGTGACCCCACTCGCTGATGCAGTGGGCCTCGTCCACCGCGACCAGGCTCACGGGCAGGGACTTCAGGACCGTGAGGAACGAGGGCACCTCGAACCGCTCGGGTGCCACGAGAATCAGGTCGAGCTGCCCGCGGCGGCACTGGCCGAGGAGATCGCGCAGCTTCGCCCGGGGGAGCGTGGACGTGAGGGCTGCCGCCCGGAGGCCCACCTGCCGCGCCCGCCCGACCTGGTCGTCCATGAGCGAGATCAGGGGGCTCACGACCACCGTGACGCCACCCAGAAGCAGGGCCGGCACCTGGTAGCACACGGTCTTACCGCCGCCCGTGGGCAGGATGCCCAGGGCGTCCCGGCCCGCGAGCACCGCACACACCAGCTCGGCCTGACCCGGTCGGAAGCCGGGATAGCCGAACCGCTCCAGCAGGACGCGTCGGGCGTCTTCCAGGGCCGGACGTGCAGCTCGGTCCGGCCCAGGGATCAGGCTTGGGTTGCCCACTCCCGAATCAAGGGAGGTGGCAGGGGCAAGGGAAGGTCAGAAAGGGACGAGCGAGATGCCGGCGCGGGAAGGCCGGTGGGACGCGGGCGCGGGAAGGCCGGTGGGACGTGACGGTGCGGAAAAGGCCGGTGGGACGTGACGGTGGCCGCTACGACGATCCGGGATGGTCCGGCCGGCTCGGCTCGTCCTCCGACGCCACCTCGTTCCCTCCCGGTCGCACGCTGCGGTCCTCCGATCTCCCGCCGTCGTCTTCAGCCCGCGCGTCGGCGGCGGACCCCGAGCCGGACACCTGGAAGAACCGCAACAGAAACCCCACCACCAGAACCACGATGGCTGCCCAGATCAGCTCGCGGATTTCCAGGAACATACCTGCGAGGCCCAATGTGGCGCCGATGGCGAACAGGCGGACCTTCCAGGTCAGGTAGTGGTCCCGGCCACGGCGAGCACGGAAGACCAAGAGCCGTCCTCAGGAACGCGTACGCTGAAGGAAGCGGCGCACACCCTCGCGGCAGGCTTCGGTGAGCCGTGCGATGGCGTTCACCTCGGCACCCCGGGCGATGCCGTCCTCGAAGCCCACGCCGTCGAGCCCGTAGAGGAGCCGCTTGGACAGCTGAACCGCCGAGGTAGGGCGGGCGGCCAGCGCCGCCGCGTACGACGCGGCCTCGTCGTCGAACCGGTCGGCCGGAAAGACGCGGTTCACCAGGCCCAGGTCCCTGGCGTCCGGAGCCGGGATCCGGTCGCCTCGGGTGGCCAGCTCGAACGCCCGGGACTCTCCGACCTTGCGGCGGAGGATCGCCATGACCATGGCTGGCACGAAGCCGAGGTGCACCTCGGGGTAGCCGAGCTCTGCGTCCTCCGAGGCCACCACCAGGTCGCACGCGGTGGCCAGCCCCGCCCCGCCCGCCAGGGCACGGCCGTGCACCGCGGCCACGATGGGCTTGGGGTGCCGGCGCATGGCGACGAAGAGATCGCCCAGGACCGAGGCGTCCGCGAGGCTGGCTTCAGGCCCCATCTCGGCGATGCGCTCCAGCTCGGCCAGATCGGCCCCGGAGCAGAAGTCGCTCCCCGCGCCGCGCAGCATCACGACGCGGACCTCGTCGTCGGCCGCCGCACGCTCGAGGGCATCGGCCAACGCGGCCACCAGCTCCCGGTTCAGTGCGTTCCGCTTCTCGGGCCGGTTCATGACCAGCGTCGCGACGCCCAGGTCCACCGAGTAGAGGAGGATCTCGCTCACGCCGCACCCCCTTCGGGCAGTCGACCCTTGCCGGTCACCGCCTCTGCGACGTCGTCCGGCACCTCGATCTCCATGCGAAGGAGCGCAGTGCTGAAGACCTTCCCCTGGGCGTCGGTCATCAGCGAAACGGTTCCTCCGCCGTCCAGCGCGCCGTGCAGGAGAAAGTTCAGCGCCACCAGGTTGGGAAGCTCGAAGCGCTCCACCTCGCCCAGGACCATGTCGCCGAAGTGCGCCTTCACCCGCTCGGGGGTCAGCGCGTTGCGGAGGAGCGCGTAGTGGTCGGGATCGTAGGCGATGACGCCCACGTTGGCCGTGTCTCCTTTGTCGCCCGATCGGGCGTGGGCCAGGTGGACGAGCTGGATACGGGTCACGAGGTCGTCCTCCCGGATGTTCGGTCATTCCGCGTCTCGTTCGAAGGCCGGGCTCGGGCGATCCGCCCCACGCCGCGAACGCCTCGACCTGCTTCGGTCCCGCGCCTTGTGCCGCGAACGCCTCGATCTGCTCGGATCCTGCGCCTCATACGTCGAACACCTCGACGCTCAGGTGGGGCTCCACGACAGTGCGGTCGATGAGCGCTGGCCAGTACGCCATGATCTCCTGCACCCGGGGCCGGCCCCCCGCGAAGCCCGTCACCGAGGGTGGGCCGGTCAGCACCAGGGGCGCGATCTCCCGGGTGAAGCGCTCCACCGACGCCCGGTCCGACCCACGCACGCCGATCCGGAGCTGCACCTCGGGCAGGTCGGCCGGCGGCTCACCCACCAGCGGACCGTGGGTCGAGTCCCACCCCACGAGCTCCGTGCGGATCGTGTCGAACATGAGGCCCAGCCGGTCCATGCGCTCACGGAGGATCTCGTCGGCCCGGCGGGCCTTGGCCGCCGCGTCGGGCCAGGTGTAGACCAGGGTGCCCACGGCCTTCCAGCCGCTGGAGTAGGCGATGGACACCTTCAGGAAGGGCGTGGGTCCCCTGCCCTTCACCCCGTGAACCCGTACGCGGTCGGAGCCCTCCTCCGCCAGGTGGATCGTCGTGAAGTCGGCGATCACGTCGGGAGTGATGTATGTAGCCGGATCGCCCATCTCGTAGACGATCTGCTCGGTGACGGTGGCCCGGGACACCCGGCCTCCCGTCCCCTCGTGCTTGGTGACGACGAACTCGCCGGACGGCTGGGCCTCGATGATGGGGAAGCCCACGTCGGCCATGTCCGGGATGTCCCACCAGTCGATCAGGCAGTTCCCGCCCGAACACTGGGCCCCGCACTCGTTGATGTGGCCCGCCACCACCCCGGCCGCCAGCCGGTCGTAGTCGTCGGGGCTCCACCCGAAAGCGTGCATCATGGGACCGTAGGTGAGCGCCGTGTCGGTGGACCGCCCCGTGACCACCACCCGGGCGTCCTGCCGGAGGGCTTCCACGATCGGGGCCCCGCCGATGTAGACGTTGGCGCTCTGGACGTGGTCGCGGACCGTGGAGAGAGACTCGCCCGTCTCCATGTGCTCGAGGGCGTGACCCGCCGCCAGGAGGTCGTCCAGACGATCCATGAGGTCGTCGCCCGTGACCATGGCCACGCGGGCCTTCCCACCCACCCCCACCTCCCGACCGGCCTCGACCAGTGCCTCGGCGCACCCGCGGGGGTTCACTCCTCCGGCGTTGGTGACGACGCGGATATCCCGCTCGACGCACGCCGGGAGGATGCGCTTCATCAGCGGCACGAAGTCCCGAGCGTAGCCGGCCGACGGATCCCTGGCCCGCTGCTTCTGCATGATGGACATGGTCACTTCAGCCAGGTAGTCCATCATCAGGTAGTCGATGGGGCCCCGTTCAACCTGGCGAACCGGCGCCTCCAGGTCGTCGCCCCAGAAGCCCTGTCCGCTGGCGATGCGGATGGCGTCGTCTGCGGTGTCGGTCACGGGCGTCTCTTCGAAGAGCAGTTGTCGATGGTCAGATGCATACGGTCGGTCACGGCGTCGTCGTCAATGCGTCGTCGGTTTCTGTCACGTGAACCGCGGTGGCCGTCGCGCTCCGGTCGCCATCATTCCTGGGCCCATGGCAGGTGGAAAGCGCCGATGTGGGGGCCCGGATTGTGGAGCGAGGCCCGGAGCAGAAGCCCCAGGGCGTCCCTGAGCTCCTCCGGAAGCACGATCTCGTCCACGAACCCACGGGCCGCTGCGAAGCGGGCGTCCAGCTGGCGGTCGTATTCAGCCCGCACATCGTCCATGCGCGTCGTGAGGTCCTCGTCCGGCACCTTCCCCTCGGCCTTGAGCTTGTCGAGCTGACTGCTGAAGAGCGCCATGACGGCGCTCTCGCCTTCCATCACGCCCATGCGGCCCGTGGGAAGGCTCAGGATGAAGTCGGGATCGAAGCCCTGTCCGGCCATGGCGTAATAGCCGGCCCCGGAGGCGTGGTTCAGCGTGAGCACCAGCTTGGGGACGGTTGCCGTGGCCATGGCTTCCACGAAGCGCGCGCCCGCCCGGATGATGCCCGAGTGCTCGGCCTCGGGCCCCACCATGAACCCCGACACGTCTTGTACGAACAGCAGCGGTGTCCGGTGGCGGTTCATGGTCTCGATGAAGTACGCCACCTTCTCGGCACTCTCGGTATAGACGATGCCTCCGAAGCGAGGCCGTTCGCCGGATACACGGATCATCCCGCGGGCATTGGCGATCACGCCAACGGGAATCCCCTGGATGAAACCCGTGCCGCAGATCATTTCCTTGGCGTACTCGGGCTGGAACTCGTCCAACCCCTCTCCGTCCAGGATCGCGTCCAGCACACCGTGCGTATCGTAGGGCTGACGGTGATCGGGCGGGAGCAGCTCGTAGAGATCCTCCACCGGCCGGGTGGTAGGCGTCCACTCCCCGTCGTACCGCAGCGCCGGCGTCTCCCGGGGGAGCTCCCGCACGAGTTGGCGGAGCTTGAATAGGCACGCCTCGTCGTTCTCCACCAGGTAGTGGGCCACGCCGCTGACGGATGTGTGGACGCGCCCGCCGCCCAACTCCTCCGAGCCCACGCTCTGACCGGTGGCGCCTTTCACCAGGTTCGGGCCGCCCAGCCCCATGAAGCTGGTGCCCTCTACCATGAGGATCACGTCGGAGAGGGCCGGCAGGTAAGCGCCGCCCGCGATGCACGGCCCCATGACCGCGGCCAGCTGGGGTACGTGCAGGTAGCGGCGCATGACCGAGTTGTAGTAGAAGATCCGGGCCGCGCCGTACTGACCCGGGAAGACGCCCCCCTGGTAGGGGAGGTTCACGCCGGCCGAGTCCACCAGGTATACGATGGGGATCCGGCAGCGCATGGCGATCTCCTGCGCCCGCAGGATCTTCTTGATCGTCTCGGGCCACCACGACCCCGCCTTGACCGTGGCGTCATTGGCCACGACCACGACCTCCCGACCCTCCACCCGACCGACCCCGGTGACGACCCCGGCGCCTGGGGCCTGCCCGTCGTAGAGGTCGTGAGCCACGAGCAGGCCCACCTCCACCCACGGCGCCCCAGGGTCCAGGAGCCGCTCGACGCGTTCCCGGGCCGTGAGCTTGCCCTGATCGTGCTGGCGCTGGATGCGCTTGGACCCACCGCCGAGCCGGAGGCCTGCCCGGAGCTCGCCCAGCTCCGACGCGAGCGCACCCAAGCGGGTGTCACGCTCCTCTGTGGTCTGGCCCGCCTTCCCCTCGGTGGTCACTTCCGTCATCGCGGCACGGCCCTCACAACAGGTGCTCCTGGGTGGCGAACCACTCCCGGATGTATTCCACCGCTTGTCCGGTGGACGTACCCGGCCCGAACAGCTTGCCCACGCCCTGGGCCGCCAGCGTTTCCATGTCCTCCTCTGGGATGATCCCTCCGCCCGTGAGGAGCATGTGATCCGCTCCCGCTTCGTCCAACAGCCGCTTGACCCGGGG
>JBDHHQ010000125.1:0-11360 GCA_039589315.1 Gemmatimonadota bacterium | reverse complement strand
CCCCCGGTGTTGGGGTGGCGAGGGCTTGCTTCCCGACGGCGAAGGGGCCGGCCCGGACCGGGGTGGAGCGGACGCCGTGGCGAGGGCAAGACGCGCCGGATGGCCCCCGTCCCGAGCGGCGCCGCGACCCAAAAGGGCGTGGCGGAGTCGAGCTCCCCCGCGGTACGCGGAGCACGTCTCGAAACACCCGGCCACCCAGACTCCCCGCAGCCCCGAGGGAAGCCACTCGAGGCGCCCAGAACCAGAGCTGGCCGTCGCTGAGAGCAACCAGTCGCTCAGGCGATCGCCGCCGTCTCCTCGTCCACCCGACGCAAGACCTCCGCCTTCACCACATGGGGCAGGAACGCCGACTCGAACCCCATCCGCGCTACGCGCACCAGCTCCTCCCACGTGAACCCCAGGTGCTCGTGGGCCCGCCAGTACTCGTCCGTCAGCGTCGTCCCCGAGATGAGCCGGTTGTCGGTGTTCAGCGTAACCACCAGTCCCTCGTCGAAATACCGCCTCAGGGGATGCTCGGCGAAGGACGGGACAGCCCGGGTCTGGACGTTGGACGTAAGGCAGATCTCCAGGGGAATCTGGAAGTCCCTCACGTACGCCATCAGGTCAGGATCCTCGATGAGGCGGGTGCCGTGGCCGATGCGGTTTGCCCGGCAGTAATGGAGCGCCTGGTGGATGGACTCGGCTCCGTACGCCTCACCGGCGTGGATCGTGGTGGCCATGTTCTTGTTGATGACCGTGAAGAACGCGTTCTTGTGCTTCTTGGCCGGGTAGTTGTACTCGGCACCCGCCAGGTCGAACGCCACTACGCCGCGGCCTTTGAAGGCCACGGTCAGGTCGGCCAGGTCGCGCGACGTGCCCGGATCCATGTTCCGGATTCCACAGATGATCACAGCGGTGCGGATCCCGAACTCCTCTCCGGCTCGACGCAGGCCCCGTAAGGGCGCCTCCACCGCTTCAGTGAGCGGCAAGCCCTCGCGGGTGTTGAGGATCGGCGAGTACCGCACCTCCAGGTACTGCACGTTTTCCCGAGCGTTGTCCTCAGCCAGCTCGTACGCGATCCGCTCGAGGGCGTTGGCGTGCTGCATGACGGAAAGCGTGAGCTCGAAGCGGCTCAGGTACTCCTCGAGGTTGCGCGTGTCGCCCGCTTGCATGTGGAGGGCGAGGGCTTCTGGATCGGTGGTAGGAAGCTGTTTGTCGTGCTCCTCCGCGAGCTCCACCATGGTGCCGGGACGTATGCTGCCGTCCAGGTGGACATGAAGCTCCGTCTTGGGCAGCGCCAGTAACCGTTCGCGGGTGACCGCGACCGATCTGGTGCTCACCCGCGCCCTCGGGCTCCGGCGATGGCCAACAGGCCTCGTTCCATGTCCACGAGAGGGGCCGGGTAGTCTCCCGAGAAGCAGGCGTCGCAGAAGGGCCCACCCTCGACTACGGCGTTGGCCATGCCTTCGAGCGAGAGGTAGCCGAGCGTCTCCACCCCGACCTCGCGCGCGATGTCCTCGACGGACAGGCGGGAGCCGATGAGCTCCTCGCGGCTGGGCATGTCGATGCCGTAGTAGCACGGAAAGCGCACCGGAGGACTCGCCACGCGAAAGTGCACTTCACGGGCGCCCGCTTGCCGTATGAACTTGACCAGGCTCGAGCTCGTCGTACCCCGGACGAGGGAGTCGTCCACGACGATGACCCGTCGTCCGTCCAGGACTTCGCGGACCGGGTTGTACTTCATCCGGGCGCCGAAGTCCCGATCCACTTGGGACGGCTGGATGAAGGTACGGCCCACGTAGTGATTCCTGAGCAGGCCCAGCTCGAAGGGGATTCCGCTCTCCTCGGCGTAACCCAAAGCTGCCGAGTTGGCGCTGTCGGGGACGGCGATGACGGCGTCGCCCTCCACGGGGTGCTCGCGGGCGAGTTGACGCCCGAAGGCGCGCCGAGCACGGTCGACGCTGATGCCCCAGAGCCGGGAGTCCGGGCGCGCGAAGTAGACCAGCTCGAAGATGCACGGGGCGTGTCGTGGGGCCGGGGGCAGGCTGCGAAGCCGGTCGACACGGCTGCCGCGGATACGGAGCACCTCGCCGGGCTCGATGTCTCGGATGTAGTCCGCGCCGATGATGTCCAGGGCGCAGGTCTCGCTGGCCACCACGTGTCCGCCGTTCGTCCGCCCCAGGACCAGGGGCCGGAATCCACGGGCGTCCCGCGACGCGAACATCGTGTCGCCGACGGAGAGGGCTACCGAGAAGGCCCCCTCCAGGTGGGTGAGGGCATCGTCGATCTGGGCCTCGACCGTGTCGTGGCGGGACCTGGCGATCAGGTGGACGATGACCTCCGAGTCGGAGGTGCTCTGGAAGATCGCGCCCTCCTGGACCAGCCGCTGCCGGAGCTCCTGGGCGTTGGTGATGTTCCCGTTGTGGGCTACCGACAGGTCGCCGCGAGCGTACCGTACGGTTATGGGCTGGGCGTTGCGGATGCCGCTGCCACCGGCCGTCGAGTAGCGCACATGGCCGATCGCCGTCGGGCCGGGGAGCTTGGCGAGTCGCTCGGCGTTGAAGACGTCGGCGACGAGGCCTTCGCCCTTCTGGAGTCGGGCCTGGCCTCCGTTCACCGCGCAGATCCCGGCCGACTCCTGGCCTCGATGCTGGAGGGCGTAGAGGCCCAGAAAGGTCAACTCGGCGGCATTCGGGACTCCCGACACGCCCACGACGCCACATTCGTCGTTCGGGTGGTCGTCGAGGAGCGGGAGACGTACGTCCTTGGCGGGCATATCTCAAACGGCCTCGTGAGGGGGTGCGAAGGTCCGTTCGCAGCTCACGGTCAGTTACCCGTGGCTCGATCCATGATATCGGACAGGGCTCCGAAATACGAGTCCGTCAGGGTGTCCAGATCGACCTCTACCCCTGAGTCCAGGGCTCGGATCCTGAACGTCCCGCCGTGCTCGCCGACGGTGCCGATGGCCTGGCACGGCACGCCGTGGCGCTCGGCCACTCCCTGGACCGAGTCGGCGCGTTCCGGGGCGCAGGAAACGACCACGCGCCCCTGGGCCTCCCCGAAGAGCACCGCGGCCGGGGGCAGCTCGTCCTCCAGTTCCACGTCGATCCCCAGGAGATCCTCTCCGCTACCGATGGCCGATTCGGCCAGGGCGCACGCCAGGCCCCCCTCCGAGCAGTCGTGGGCCGAGTGGAGCAGGTCTTCGTGGATCAGGCCGAGGACCGCGTTCTGGAGCGAACGCTCGGCCAGCAGATCGACGGCGGGAGGCTCACCGGCCACCCTGCCCGTTAGCACGTACAGGAGCTCCGAAGCGCCGAGCTCCCGAGTGTTGCGACCGAGGAGCAGGATCTGATCGCCGGGGGTCGTAAAGGCCTGCCCCATCACTCGGTCCACGTTCTCCACGATCCCCACCATCCCGATCACGGGCGTGGGGTAGATGGCTACGCCGTCGGTCTCGTTGTAGAACGAGACGTTCCCGCCGGTTACCGGCGTCTCGAAGGCCTCGCAGGCTTCCGCCATGCCCAACACGGCTTCGCGGAACTGGTAGTAGATGTGGGCCTTGAGCGGATTGCCGAAGTTGAGGTTGTTGGTGATAGCCACCGGAACGGCGCCCACGCACACCAGGTTTCGGGCCGCCTCGGCCATGGCTGCGTGGGTTCCTCGCCTGGGACTCAGGTAGACGTACCTGCCGTTGCAGTCGGTGGTAGCGGCAACGCCCTTCTTCGTTTCCCGGATGCGGATGACACCGGCGTCCCCTCCCGGCCGCGCCACCGTGGACGACCGCACCGTGCTGTCGTACTGCTCGTAGACCCACCGCTTCGACGCGATGTTGGGCGAGGCGACGAGCTTCATGAGCTCGGGTGTCAGGTCTCCTGACAGGGCCAAGACCTCGGACAGATCCTCGGTCCGGAGCGCCCGGATCTCCTCGGACTCGACGCCCTCCCGCTCGTAGGTGGGACAACCGGTCGTGAGGGGAAGGGCCGGGATGTCGGCCACCGTGGCGCCGTCCTCGAGGATCCGGAATCGGCCGTCATCGGTCACGTGCCCGATGACCGCGGCCTCCAACTCCCACTTCTCGAGAATCCCGGTCACCTCGTCCTCGTGACCACGCTCCGCGACCACCAGCATGCGTTCCTGGGACTCGGACAGCAGGATCTCGTACGGCGTCATCCCGGGCTCCCGCACCGGCACCAGGGCCGTGTCGAAGACCACCCCGCTCCCACCCCGGCCCGCCATCTCGCTGGCGCTGGAGGTGAGCCCTGCGGCCCCCATGTCCTGAATGCCCACGATGTGGCCGCTCTTGATCAACTCCAGGCTGGCTTCGAGGAGCAGCTTCTCGGTGAACGGATCGCCAACCTGGACCTGCGGTCGGCTGGCCTCGTCCGAATCCTCGCTCAGCTCCTCACTGGCGAAGGTGGCGCCGTGGATCCCGTCGCGACCGGTGCGGGCCCCCACCGCCATGAGCGTATTGCCGGTCCCCGACGCCGTGCCGCGGATCAGGTCCTCTTTCTTCATGAGGCCCAGGCACATGGCGTTCACGATCGGATTGCCCTCGTACCCGCGGTCGAAGGAGATCTCGCCGCCGATGTTGGGAATGCCGACGCAGTTGCCGTAGTCGCCGATGCCTCGGACGACCCCGTTGAGCAGGTAGCGCACCCGGCCGCTGTCCAGGTCGCCGAAACGCAGCGAGTCCAGCACCGCGACGGGCCGAGCGCCCATGGTGAAGATGTCCCGCAGGATGCCGCCGACGCCCGTGGCCGCGCCCTGATAGGGCTCTACGGCCGAGGGGTGATTGTGGGATTCGATCTTGAACGCCAGGGCGAACGTGTCGTCGATCTCGATGACACCTGCGTTCTCGCCAGGACCCTGGATCACCCATGGCGCATCCGTGGGGAGCAGCTTCAGGAGCCGCTTCGAGTTCTTGTACCCGCAGTGCTCGGACCACATGGCGCTGAACACGCCGAGCTCCGTGAACGTGGGCTCTCGCTCGAGGATACCGAGGATGCGCTCGTATTCGTCCGGTGAGAGGCCGTGGGCGGCGACCAGCTCGGGAGTGACGGCCGGATCGCCGGGCCGGGGCCCCGGCGCCGGGGGCTCGACGGTCGTGGCGGCGGTGCCGGCGGTGGCTCCGGGCTCGTAGTGGATCGAGTGCTCTGCGGATCGGTCGGTCATGGGCCGGGATCTATGTCCTTCGAGTAGGGTCGTCCGTGTCCGGGAGCGCACGAGGGCTCGTCCCGCTTCGGGTGGCGATCGGTACTGCGGCCACGGGTGGCCCCAGCCCGAGCCTCGTCTTCACGCGGACCCCGCCGGCGCGAGGCTCCTGAGCAGCGAGGTGAAGATCCGCAGGCCGTCCGTGGAGCCGAGGACCGGTTCCACTGCCCGTTCCGGGTGGGGCATCATGCCCAGGACGTTGCCGCGGGCGTTCAGGATCCCCGCGATGTTCTTCACAGAGCCGTTGGGGTTGGCGGCGTCCGTGATCTCGCCGTTCCGGTCAGAGTAGCGGAACGCGACCCGGCCTTGGCCCTCCAGGGCAGCGAGGGTCTCCGGATCGGCGTGGTACTGCCCGTCGGCGTGTGCGATCGGGACGCGCAGCACCTCACCCGCAGCGAGGTCGGCCGTGAACAGCGTGTCCGTATTCTCGGCACGGATGTACACGTCGTGACTGTGGAATCTCACGGTACGGTTTCGGAGCAGTGCGCCTGGCAACAGGTCCGCCTCGCAGAGGATCTGGAAGCCGTTGCAGATGCCGAGGACCGGCCCACCCCGTTCGGCGAAGGCGGTCACCGCATCCATGATAGGGCTGAAGCGCGCGATGGCTCCGGCCCGCAGGTAGTCCCCATAGGAGAACCCACCGGGCAACAGCACGGCATCGACATTGCCCAGCTCCGTGTCCCGGTGCCAGCGGAACTCTGCCTCGCCTCCCACGAGCTGCACGGCCTTGTAGAGGTCGTAGTCGCAGTTGGATCCCGGGAACGTGACGACAGCACATTTCCTGGTCACGATGCCTCCGCCCCCGTGGGCTGGTGGAGCGAGACCTCGAAGTCCTCGGTCACGGGGTTGGCCAGCAGCCTACGGCACATAGCCTCGCCCAGCTCGAGAGCCGCGCCCTCCGAGACTGCGCTCGCGTCCACGTAGATGGCCTTGCCCACACGAACGTCCGTGACGGCGTGGAAGCCAAGGGAACCGAGGGCATGCTGGATGGCGGCACCCTCGGGATCCAGGAGCCCTGGACGGGGGGTGACGCGAATCTCGAGTCGGTAGCTGCTCAAGGGAGATCCTCCGAGTGGTCGTCGGGGTGGCGAGATTGAAAGCGCTCGGGCGACAGGTCACCGTAGTCCATGGTCCGGACCTCTGCCCTGAGCTCGTCGGGCTCGCCGCTCTCGTCCAGGAGCGGGTCGCGGTCCGGCAGCCGGTCGAGGAGCCCCAGGACGAAAGCCCTGAGGAGACCCCACGCCGTGTAGGCCACCAGCGCCGGGAAGAACCAATAGCGGGGAACCGTGATCGCGGCCACGCACCCGAAGGTCATGAGAGCCGTCGACGCCAGCCCGCGGGGCGTCCTGTAGCCGACCCGGGGAACGAGCGGGTAGGGCACGTGGCTCAGCATGAGCACCGCCAGCAGCATGGTCAGCACCGTGACGATCTGCGGCCAGGGCAGGGTGCTCAGGTGGCTCTGGAAGAAGGCCGTCTGGCTGAAGGGGTAGTACGTGGCCAGCATCATCCCCGCGGTGGGGGAGGGCAGACCGTGGAAGAACCGTTTGGCCTTGCCGCCCTGCTCGACGTTGAAGCGGGCCAGTCGGATCACCACCGCTGCGGTGTAGCAGAAGATGACGAGCCAGCTCCAGGCGCCATCGGCCAGATACAGGTGGTACAGGATCGTGGCCGGAGCGACCCCGAACGAGACGGCGTCCACCAGTGAATCGAGCTCCGCCCCGAAGGCGGAGCCCGTGCGGGTGAAGCGGGCAATGCGCCCGTCAAGCATATCCAGGATGCCGGCGAACACCACGAACCAACCGGCCCAGATCAAGTCACCGCGGGCGGCGGCCACCATGGCGTAGACCCCGAAGAAGAGGTTGCCGATGGTGAACGCCGAGGGCAGGATGATGACGCCCCGCTGTAGGCGTGGGCGTGGCCGCTCCGGGTAGATCACGCGTCACCTCCCTGACGGACCATTCCCTCGGCACCTGGCGGCGCAACGGTCTCTGCGCCGGCAGGCATCCGGGCCACAGGTGTGGCTCCGCCGTGCACGACGTCACCCACCGCGCAGTCGACCGTCCACTCCAGCGGAATGAACAGGTCCACCCGTGAGCCGAAGCGTATGATGCCGATGCGTTGCCCTCGCCCGACCCGGTCCCCCTCGTTGGGGTAGGTCACGATTCGGCGCGCGACCAGGCCTGCGATCTGCCGGACGAGGACGGGACCAGCCCGCGTCTTCAGACCCAGCGACGCCTGCTCGTTCTCCTCGCTGGCCTTGGGCTTCCAGGCCACGGCGTAGCCACCGGGCCGGTAGCCGCGGTGGGTGACGGTGCCCGTCAGCGGCGCACGTTGGACATGGACGTTGAACACGCTGAGGAAGATCGAGATTCGGCGACACGGACCCTGGAAGAAGCTGGGCTCGGTGAGCTCGTCGACGGAGAGCACGCGGCCGTCGGCGGGCGAGAGCACCAGGGTCTCGTCTTCCGGGGCCGCCCGATCGGGGTCGCGGAAGAAGTAGGCCACGAAAGCCAGGAGCAGGGTCGCCGCCCCGGCCAGGGCAGTGACCCACCCGATGCCCACGCCGAGTCCGAGGGCCCAGAGCGTCGCGGCCAGCGCCCCCGTAGGGATGATGAACGGACGACCCTCCGAGGCGAAGCGCATCAGCCCGCTACCTCGAAGCTCGGAGGCTCGTAGTCGTCGAGCTCGCTCCCGGTGAGGCGGCGAAAGACGTCCATGTACCGGTCGGTGGCCGCAGAAACCACATGTTCGGGCAGGTCGGGTGGGGGCGGGCTCTTGTCCCACCCGGGCAAGGCGTCCAGCCAGTCGCGGATCGGCTGCTTGTCCAGCGACGGCTGCCCTCGGCCCGTCTCGTACGCTTCCGCAGGCCAGTACCGGGACGAGTCGGGGGTGAGCACTTCGTCGATCAGGATCACGCGCCCTCGATCGTCCCGCCCGAACTCGAACTTCGTGTCCGCCAGGACGATGCCCCGCTCGGCCGCCACCTCCACGCCCGCCCTGTAGAGACTCAGGGACGTGTCCCGGAGCCGTTTCGCCAGCTCGGGCCCTACGGTCGCCTCGACCCGGGAGAACGTGATGTTCTCGTCATGACCCTCGGTGGCCTTGGTGGCTGGCGAAAAGATGGGCGGATCGAGTCGGTCCGACTCCACCAGCCCCGGCGGCAGCGGCTCTCCGGCCAGGGTTCCGTCCCGTCGGTATTCCCGCCACGCCGAGCCGGACAAGTAGCCGCGCACGACGCACTCTACGGGGAAGGGGCGCGTCCGTCGCACCAGCATGGACCGGCGTGCCCAGTGCGACCGGTCGCAGTCGGCGAGCGCCGGCACGCGTGCCGCGATCTCGTCGGGCCGCACCGCCACGATGTGGTGCTCGGTGAGACCTGTCAGGCGGGAGACCCACCACGCCGTGATGAGCGTGAGCACCTCGCCCTTCCGGGGCACCGGTTGCCGCATGACCACGTCGAAGGCGCTGACTCGGTCCGAGGCCACCATGAGCAGCGCGTCCGGGCCCGCCTCGTAGACCTCCCGCACCTTGCCCCGATGAGCCAGGGGGAGGCGAAGCGCTGGGCGGTACACGCCGAGCCGAGTCGTGCTAGACCCGCCTGCGGGGGTCGCGCCGGTCGTCGGCTGGATGGGGCTCGCCTCCATGCTCATACTCGCACCTTGGCGGCACCAAGCCTGGCGTCAGCGCCGGCTCCGTGCCGTTCGAGAACGGGGTCTACCCACCGCTCGAGGAAGCGGTCCACCTGTTCGGCGGAGCGTCCTGTGAAGCGGGCTGGGTCCACCAGCGCGGCGAGAGCTTCCCGCGACAGGCCGAACGCGCCGTCATGGGCGATGCGGTCGAGAAGGTCGGCGTCCAGACCCTCTTCCTTCATGCGCGCCGCCGCGGCGATGGAGTGACGACGGATCCGCTCGTGGAGCTCCTGCCTGTCTCCACCGGCGGCGGTGGCCTTCATCAGGATCGTCTCGGTGGCCATGAACGGCAGGTGTGGCTCCAGGTTCTTCCGCACCACCTCGGGATGGACCACCAACCCGGTCGAGACGTTTTCCACCAGGACCAACGTACCGTCGAGGGCCAGATAGGCGTCGGGAATCGAGACCCGTCGATTGGCCGAGTCGTCCAGCGTCCGCTCGAGCCACTGGGTGGCCGCGGTGAAGGCCGGGTCCTGGGCCAGCACGATCACGTGCCGCGCCAGCGCACAGATGCGCTCCGCCCTCATGGGGTTGCGTTTGTACGGCATGGCCGAGGAGCCGATTTGCTCTGACTCGAAGGGCTCCTCGACTTCCCGCAGATGGGCCAGGATACGGAGGTCGTGGCCCAGCTTCGAGACCGAGGCTGCCACCCCGGCCAGGGTGGCGAGCAGGGCCGCATCTACCTTGCGGGGCGCCGTCTGGCCGGTGACTCCGTAGGCCTCGGAAAACCCCATGCGCCGAGCGACGGCTTCGTCCAGTGCGTCCACCTTCGAGGCGTCCCCCTCAAAGAGCTCGAGGAAGGACGCCTGGGTGCCCGTGGTGCCCTTGACCCCCCGGAAACGCAACCGCTCCAGGCGAAACTCGAGCTCCTCGAGGTCCAGCAGCAGGTCCTGGATCCAGAGCGTCGCCCGCTTGCCCACGGTGGTGGGCTGCGCGGGCTGGAAATGGGTGTAGGCCAGGGTCGGCATCGCCCGGTGGGTTCGGGCGAACCCGGCCAGGGCCGCGACGCAACGGACGATGCGGTCCCGGACGAGCTCCAGGCCCTGCCGATGGAGCACCAGGTCCGTGTTGTCGCCGATGAAGGCGCTGGTGGCGCCGAGGTGGATGATGCCGCGGGCCGCCGGGGCGTCGTCTCCGAAGAGATGGACGTGGGCCATGACGTCGTGGCGGAAGCGGGCTTCGTACTCCGCCGCCCGCGCCAGGTCGATGTCGTCGAGCGCCTGCCGCATCTCCTCGAGCGCCCGGTCCTCCACCGGCAGACCCAGCTCCCGCTCCGATTCGGCCAGAGCCAACCAGAGCCGCCGCCAGGTGCCGTAACGGTTGGCGGGCGAGAAGATGCGCTGCATCTCCCCCGACGCATACCTGTCCGCCAGGGGATGGACGTACCGCTCCAGCGTGGGCTCGTTCACCGCTCGCGCGCCTCGGAGAGTTGGGTACCGGACCGCTCCGGGAGACCTCTCATCGTACCACGAAGTCCCGTACGTTGAGGCCCCGGTTCCGCTCGAAGTAGATGCGGACGCGCCGGCGCAGCGACCCGAGCGCCCGCGCCGCGTCTTCGGCGCCCGCGATCCGGATGTCGTTGATGCGCAGGAGCACGTCTCCGGCCCTGAGGTCCAGTTGTCGACGCAGGTCGGGCGTGATCGAGACGATGAGCGCGCCGACCTCGCTGGCGATGCCCTGCTCCTGGCGAATGGCAGGCGTGAGCGTCACCAGCTCCAGATCCTCGAACACGCGGACCCGCTCCGCCCGCAACGAAGGCACCGACTCGCCCCGCATCCTCACAGGATCCCGCCCTTCGACCCGGATCTCCACCTCGTCGCCAGGTCTCAGATCCAGCATGACGGCCTCGAAGTCCAGGGGGCTGGACAGCCCCCGGCCGTTGGCCATGAGGAGGCGGTCTCCGGCTCGGAGGCCGGCCGCGGCCGCCGGTGATTCTTCCGCCACTCGTGTGACGCCGACGCCGTGCGTCCGCCCCCAGATGTCTCCCTCCACCGCCTCGACCTCGAACCCGAGCCAGGCCCTGCGGACCTCGCCGTATTCGATGAGGTCGTCGGCGACCCGCAGCGCGCGGTCGATGGGAATCGCGAAGCCCAGCCCCTCGCTTCCTCCGCTCCGGGAGAAGATGGAGCTGTTGATGCCGATGACCTCGCCGAGGGCGTTCACCAGAGGGCCACCAGAGTTGCCGGGATTGATCGACGCGTCCGTCTGCACCATGCCCACGTAGAACCCACGCTCCTCGGAGCTCGGGAGGAGATGGCGTCCCAGCGCGCTGATCACGCCGGCCGTAACGGTCGGCTCGGCGTTCGAGAAGAGGTAGCCGAAGGGGTTGCCGATGGCGATGGCCCACTCGCCGATCACCAGCCCCTCGGTCGTGCCCAGGGGCGCCACCGGAAGGCCTGCCCCATCGATCTGGAGCACGGCCACGTCTGTGGTGGCGTCGCTTCCCACGACCAGCGCTTCGAAGTCCCGCCCGTCCGGCAG
>JBDHHQ010000124.1:0-11430 GCA_039589315.1 Gemmatimonadota bacterium | reverse complement strand
CGACTGGCGGAGCTCACGACGCGCTGGGTGAAGGAGCTCCCCGAGGCGATGCAGGTGCTCGAGAGAGGCTTCCCCGCCGCGACCCGGTTCTACGCGTTCCCCGCGGCCCACTGGACGCGTCTCAGGACCACCAACGGACTCGAACGCCTGCACGCAGAGATCAAGCGCCGCATCCGGGCCGTGGGCGCTTTCCCCGACCGGGCCAGCGCCCTCCGCCTCATCACCGCCGTCGCCCTCAGGACCGCCGAGGCCTGGGGCAGCCGTCGCTACCTGGACCTCTCACTCCTGAACCCAGAGGAGATCACCAAAGCCGCCTGATCCTCGATGAACGGGGAGCTTGCTCTGAACCTCTTTACACACAGATCGGGACTTGACCCTCTACAGAGAAGCGATCCCCGAGGGATTCGAGACGCCTAACCTGTTCGTCGCTCAGGGCAAGTTCGTCGGCTGCGGCCAGAAGGGCTGGATCCTCTCGCCAGAGTCCGAGGGGTAGCTGCCTCACTTAGACATGCCACCGTCCGCCGAGACGCTCCGGCGGATGGGAGTGTCTCTGCTACTCCACGATGACCGTCCCGGTCATGCCCAGGGCGCGGTGAGGTAGACAGTAGTAGGAGAACGTGCCCACCTGGTCGAACCGGACCTCGAACGTTTCGCCCACTCCTGCCGTCTGCCACTCGCTCCACTGTGCATGACCGTCCGGGGTCACGGTGTGGAAGGTGCTGGTGCTGTTCCGCCACCGGACCGTGGTCCCCGGCGCGATCCGGAGTTCGCGTTGGGAGAACTCGAAGTTGCGGAGCTCGATCTCCACGACCTGGCCGGGCGCCGGATCTGGCGGCCCGGTGGGATCCTGGTGCTCGCTGCACGCCCCCGCAAAGACGGCCACGATCGCCCCCAGGAATAGCGGCCCCAGAACGCTGCGTGTGCTGAGGAATCTGTGCTTCACGGCATTCCCTCCATCATGTCACGCACCACGACACGGGCCTCCATGAAGGGGTGGGGGGTGCAGTGGTAGGCGTAGGTGCCAGGAGTGTCGAAGGTCATGGCAAAGGACTGCTCCGGATCGATGAGCCCGGAATCGAAGCTCTCATCGTTGGCGGTCACCGAGTGCTGGATCGGGTCGCGGTTCACCCAGATGACCGTGGTCCCGGGATCCACCGTGACCGCCTCGCTCGTGTATTGGATGCCCTGGATGTCGATGACGACAGTGTCGCCCGTGGCCATCATGTCAGCCCCGGGCATCTCGTCTGCCTCCCCATCGTCGTCTCTCCCGCCACGGGGCAGAAAACGCTCCAGGGTGATGGGTACCGTGTATTCGAAGCCCCACCGAGTGCGCGTCCCCCGGGACACCCCCTCCAGCGAAGCCGTTCCCACGTTGGTGGCGTGGATGGAGAAGCTGTGCGGCGTGAAGGGCACGCCCAGCTGCAGACCCACCCCCCACGCGGCCCGCTCGTCGTCGGCACGGTCCAGGAGCACGCCGTAGTCGGCGGCCAGCGACACCGAGGGCGTCAGCCGAAGGGCGGCGCCTCCGGTAACGGCGTACCGGACCTCCGAGCCGTCGTACGCGTCGGAGAAGGCGCGGCCGGCGGCCAGGAGCTTCAAGGGACCGAATCCGCGGGCCACCAGGAGCTCTCCGTCCACGCTCTCGGAGGCCACGTTGTATCCCGCCTGGGCGGAGACGTCCAAGGGGCGCCCCCGGGCCTCCGAGAGCAGCATCGCCCGGGCGTACAGCTCCCATTCGTTGGGGAATGCGGGCACGAGGGCGGAGTTGGACCCGTAGGTGAAGCCCACCATCAGCCCCTCGGTGATCCCGGTGCCCACCATGAAGGTGGGGGTGTTGGTGACCTTGCGAAGCGGAGGGTCGCTCATGGAAAAGCGGTGCAGGAAGTTGAACTGAATGACCCCGGGAGGGGCGGTCCAGCCGCCCGTGAGGTTGGGGGTCCGCGTGGCCACGGATTGCGCGCCGCCCGGGCCTGGGGAGAGCGCCACCGCCAGCGCGGCCACGGCGCCGAGAATGGTCTTCTTCGTCATGATCCATCGCTTCCGGCGGGCCGGGGGGAGTCCCCCCCGGCCCACCCGCTGTCGTTGCGTTGTCGCGCTCGGCCTACTGGATGAACACCACCGGACAGTTCACGTTGGCCGCGTGGCCGAAGTTCTCGATGGCCGTGGCGGACTGCAGGTCCACGACCTGACCGAAGAACTGGTTGTCGTAGGGGTGGACGCCCCACAGGGGCGAATAGCCGGCGTCACCGGGGATGGTGGCCAGGACGTTGTGCGTCTGGTCGGTCCCGGGCTCGGTCATGAATCCGGAAGGCGGCCCGCCCCCGGGTTGGTCCGGGTTGACGTTGAACGTCACGAAGATGGGCGACGTCTCCACGGTACCGGCACCAGTGAGGGTGAGCGGAGCCTCCGTGAAGTTGAAGTAGAAGACCAGCTCGCCCTTGTACCACCCGCGCGTCATACCGGAATCGCCCCCGGCCAGCCGGAGCGTCGCCGTGGAGCCCTCGGGCACGATGGGGCAGTTAACCACCATGTCCGTGAACTCGGTGGCGTATCCCGCCGCCACCAACTCCGCGGCGCTGGTCACGGTGTTGGCCACGAAGTCGTCCGGCACCGTGACCTTCACGACCTGCCAGAAGTCGTTGTAGCCCTCGTCCCCCGGCACCACGTCCACGATGTTCAGCTGATTCGGGACCGGGTCTCCGCTCTCGTAGAAGAAGACGAAGATGGGCGCGGCCGCCGTGGGCATGACGTCGAAGTTGTAGTACCGCACCACCTGCCCACCGGGGCCGAAGCCCTGGGTGATGAACGGGCCGGTGTCGAAGTCGATGGCCTCGCCAGGCAGCGGGAGGTCCGGGTTGCCGTTGCGCACGAAGAGGTTGCCGGCGGCATCGCTGAATCGGTCGATGACCGTCTTCGTGGCCGTCGCGGGGTTCCCCGGCGCATCGCCCACGAACACGACCGGACAGTTCACGTTGGCCACGTGGCCGAAGTTGTCGATGGCCTGAGCCGACGTCAGGTCAAAGACCTGGTCGAAGTATTGGTTGCTGTAGGGGTGGACGCCCCAGAGCGGCGAGTAGCCCGGGTCGCCGGGGATGGTGGCCACCACGTTGTGGGTCTGGGCGGAGCTTCCCTGCGCCATGAAGCCCGAGGCGGGACCACCGCCCGCCTGGTCCGGATCGACGTTGAAGCTCACGAAGATGGGGGAGGTCGGCACGGCGCCGCCCGCCACCGTGGTCAGCGGGGCCTCGTTGAAGTCGAAGTAGAAGACGAGCTGGTCCTTGTACCACCCCTGGGTCAGCCCGCTGGCGCCGGGCCCCTCGCGGGCCACGGAGCCCTCCGGTACGACCGGGCAGTTCACCACGGTGTTCGTGGTCTCCGTGGTGAACCCGGCGTCGAGGATGCCCAGGAGGCTGGTCACCGTGTTGGCCACGTAATCCGCCGGCACAGTGACCCTGACCACCTGCCAGAAGTCGTTGTAGCCCGGGTCTCCGGGGATCACGTCGATGACGTTGAGCTGGCCCGGCAGGGGCGTGCTGCTCCCCTCACGGAAGAAGACCCAGATGGGCGCCGGCGCCGTGGGCTGGACGTCGAAGTTGTAGTAGCGGACGACCTGGCCGGCTGGGCCAAGGCCCTGTGTGATGAAGGGGGCCTGGTCGAAATCGATGGCCGCCCCGGCGGCGGGAAGGCCGGGGTTGGCGCTCCGCGCGAACAGGTTGCCCGCCGCGTCGCTGAAGCGGTCGATGGTCGCACGGGGCGCGGTAGTTGGATCCAGCGGCAGTGGGCCTACCGGTCCGGTGGGCTCGTCGTCTCCGCATGCCGCCAGCGTGGCGACCAGGGCGACGCTCCACAGCCGGCGTCGAAATAGGAATCTCGTGTGTCGAACCAAGAACCTCATCTGTTCCTCTCCTGGTTGGCAGGGTTTGCCGGGTGTGATGCAGCCGCCGTACCGCAACCGAACAAAGAAGAGCTCTTCGTGTAACCGGTTGTCCTAGCGCAATTACGGGATCGCACTGAGGTGCATGGCCCCCGGAGGCGCATGTTTCATGAAACGGACGCGGCGTTCCGCCGGAGACCCTCGGAACACCGTCGACGGATGGGACATCCAAACGGGTTTACTGGGCGGAAGCTGAGGTGAGAAGGGAAGGGCGGTTGGGGTTCTGGCGAGGGCTTGGGGGGTGTTCTCGGACGCTGGGTGGAAGGGGAATGTGAATTGAGACGCCAAGATGCGAAGATGGGCAGGGATCGAGCTGGGAGCGCGGAGCCGACGGGCGCCTGGACTCAGGCGCTGGACTCGTCAGGCACGGACTGGTCGAAGTCGAAGTCCGGGACGGGGTCGGGCTCGGACGGATCGAAGGTGGGGGACTGATCGACGAGCCCCGTGAGGAGATCGGTTTGGGGTGGTCCCCCGGGCCGGAGCGAGGGGTGGAGGTTTGTGAATGCGGGGTCCGCGCCGGGTCGGAGTGTTCCGGTGGCGACGCGTGGTCGGAGTCGCGCCCCATGGCGACGACGAGTGGCCGCAAGCGAGCGTTGGGGGCCAACACGCCGTGATAGCGTTGGCGATGGAGGCGGGGCGGGGGGATGAGCAGGGCGAGGCGCTGGAGGGTCTCGAGGGGCGTGAGCGAGAGCGCCGTGGAGCCATCGGGCGTGGGACGTGGGAGGCGGTAGACGACGCGTGTGGAGCCGGCGTCGGCCTCGCCGTGGGCCCGGAGCTCGAGTCGTTGGAGAGCGAACGGCGGGCGCGCGCAATACCGGAGCAGGCGTTCTAGCCCCGCTCGGTCCCAGGCGGGGATGTGCACCGACGCATCGACGCTGAACCCTCCCGAGGCCTGCCAGCTGCGCATGTCGTCGGTGACGTGGCGCTCGAGTAGACCGTGGCGGTGGAAGTACCGAAGCACGCGCTGGCGAACGGTCTGCTGGAGTTGTTGCCAATCGGACGGAGTGAGATGGGTGGCCTCGTGGAAGCGGGCGCCACCGTGCGGATCCACACCGAACACGCCGTCGATGACGCAGACGTGGCAGTGGAAGTGGGCGTTGAGGGCCGAGCCGAACCGGTGCAGGAAGGAGACGGCGCCGATCTGGGCTCGAGGGCTGGCTCCGGGACTCGCGCGGCGGAGCGTGGAACGGATGGCCCGGAGAAAGATGCGGAGCACCGAGCTGGCGATGGCCGGGTTGTGGTGGAGGAAGGGGCGAATCCGGGCACCGCGCGAAGCGTTGTCCGGGACCGACAGCACCCACTGACGGACGGGCAGCGGGGGCAGGACGTTGTCGGTGAGATGGGCGGCGGTCTCCACCATGCGACGCGCGTCGCAGGACGGACAGACGCCTCGGCCCTTGCAACTGAACGCTACCAGGAACTCGTGGCGGCAACGGGCGCAGCGGGCCGCCCGAAGCCGTGGGCAAGGATGCCGCACCGCAGGTAGGCCAGCGCCTCCTCGGCCGTATCCAGCCCGTGCTCCCTGGCGAAGTCCCGTACGTCCTGGTCCGCCGGCCATCATTGACGCCGCCGGCAACTGGGCCCGACCGCCGCGGCCCACCGACGCGGCGGTCTACGCCTCCGAGGTCCGTCAAGGCATCGAATCCTGTTTGGATCAGGTATCGACGAAGCAGCGGATGGCATTCACGCTTCGTGAGGTCGAGGGCCTGGAGTCGAATGAGATCTGTAAGATCCTGGACGTCACGCGCACAAACCTGGGAGTGCTGCTCCACCGGGCGCGGACGTGGTTACGCCGGTGTCTCGAGATGAAAGGCCTGGAGGGATGAGCTTGATGAAGTGCCGAGACGTGGCGTTTCGGATCTCGAGTGAAGAGCTGGAGCGCGCATCGTGGCCGACGCGCGTGCTGACTCGGCTTCACCTGCTCTATTGCAGGCGCTGCCGGCAGTACGCCGCACAAATGGCAAGGCTAGGCACGCTCGCACGGGAGACTCTGTGCGCGGGATCCGGGGATGTCGCGAGGCTACAGGCACTCCAGGCGCGTATCATGGACGAGGGATTCGGCCGTGACCGGGAGGGGGAGGCCAGTGAGCCTGACGATCAGGGAGGCCGGGTTACATAGTCGTCACCGCGGCCGACCGATATGGCCCGGCGTAGCGCACCCGCTAATCGATTGCCACCCAGATATGCCCATCGTGAGCTCTCACGGGAAAGGGGCTCATCGGTGTCCGGTTCTTGCTGACGTTTCCTAGATGCTCCATTCCCTTCGGGGTGCCATCGTCCGCCAGGGCCGGACACCACTCCAGGATCTCGCCAGAACTCAAATCGAAACGACTCTCGTGCCAACGGCAGACGATCGTCTCCTCGTCCGTGACCGTGCTGTCGCTGAGCGGCAGCTTCAGGTGGGGACAGGCGTTGTTGATCGCATGGATTCTCCGCTTGGAGTGGAGGATTAGCAGATCCAGGCCATCGAGCTCCACGACCTTGCGGTGGCCCATGGGCAGCTCGGCCTCCGGGAGCACACGGATCCAGTCGCGGCCGGCGTACCGCTCCCTTGTCTCGTCCTCCGCTCCGCTCGGGGCGGTAAGGGCGACACCTGACGGAGTCAGCCCAGAGATCTCGTAGAGGCTCCGCCGCTCGCTCGAACCCCTCAGCCTGACCCGCAGGAAATCGCCAACCTCGACGTGAGCCTCGACCTCGTCGTAGAGGTCGTCGGAGATGAGCATGCTGGTGCCGGACTCCTTGTTCGCCGCCTCCACCCGGTTCGCGATGTTCACCGTGTCGCCGATGGCTGTGAGCTTCTCTCGCATGGCCGATCCGACTGTACCGATCACTGCTGGTCCGTAATGGAGCCCGACGCCCACCTCGAATCCCTGCCCGTACATCGACTGCATGTACGGCCGGAAGCGATCCACGGCTTCCAAGATGTCGAGCCCGGCCTTCACACTTCGAAGTGGGGCCAAGGGGTCATCATCTACGCCGAACAGTGCCATTACGCCGTCGCCGTAGAAGTCGACGATGTAGCCACCATTGACCTCGATGGCCTCGCCCACATGATAAAAATAGCGACTCAGCACGAAGACGACGTCGTACGCCGACAACGTTTCGGTCAGATGGGTGAAGCCTCTGATGTCGCAGAAGAGAACGGACACCCTTTTGCTTTCGCCAGCCAACCCCAGCCTCTTTCTGGCGAGCTGGCTCGTGATTTCGAGATCTGTTTCGTCGAGAACGAGTCTCCGCAGCTTGACGTCTCCGACGACCTTGGCTTGGCAGGCCAGTCGCACTTCGGGTCCGAAGCCCAACGGCTCCGAGAGTGAGAGCTCCTGATCGGTCTGCTCGACCACATGCTCCAGCCCGTCCAGGATCCACACACGGCACGTCGAGCATTTGGCGCGACCCCCACACGCGTGGGCGTGGGCGATGTTGGCTCGGAGCGTCGCGTCGAGGATCGTCTCCTCGTCGCCGATCTCGATGCTCTTGTTGTCCGGCAGGCAGGTGATCTTGGGCATCGCGGGCGTCCCACCACTACGATCTGTGCGGAAAGGAGTGTAGTCCCGTGGAGCCGCTACTGAAGGTTCGGCCCAGCGGGAGACAGAGTCCCCAGGATACGGTAAGGCGGCTCCGCGCGCACGATTCATCCAGCCCGAACACACCACCCGCCCAACCAGTGCGACAGGAGCGCTGGACGGTCACTGCTGCTTCGCGCCGGGACAGGTTGGGGAGGCCCACGCGGCGTTGCGCCGCGGCGTGTCGGGCCAAGTGCGCAAACGGCCGACGCCCAGAACAGCGCGCAAACGCCCTGGAATGCCGAATGCGCGGGCCCCCTGAGCGCGAACGGGGTCCAAGAGGTCGCCGGAGTGACGTTCTAGCCGCTGGTCGGGGCCGGCAGTCCCAACTGCTGGAGTAGACGGAGGAAAACGGGGGCGGAACGCAGGAACTCGAACTCCGGCCTCACGCCGAGGTAAGCCAGATCCGGGGTGCGCTGCTCGAAGCCTCGCTCGATCCATGCCAGTGCCTTGGACGCATCTCCCAGACGGGCGTACCGGTAGGCCACGCCGAGCGCGCCCCTGCCGGACCCCTCCGCCGCTTCTGCGGTCGCATCCGTGTAGGCACGGAGCGCCCCTCTCGGCCCCCCGCTCGCGTAGCCCTCTTCGAGAACCTCCAGCTGCTCAGGCCGACGAGCCAACAACCTCCGATAGTCGGCGATCGCCTCTTCGAGGCGCCCGAGCTGCCAATTGGAATGGCCACGCCACCCCCAGATGGGCACTTCTGGATGAAGCTCCAGGAGCTGGTCCGCCTCAGCGATCGCCTCCTCGAACCTGCCCATCATGTGGAGGTGCCCTACGACCGTGGTGCGCCAGAGGGGCGAGAACGGGTCGTTGTCCGTGGCTTTCCTGACATAGACCAGTCCGTCGTCGGCGCTTCCGGTGATGGTCAGATAATCCCCGAACCCGTGAAGGGCGTCCGGGTCGTTGGGGTTCAGGGACAGTGCCGTCTCCAAGTCCAGACGCATGTCTTCCCAGCGCCACTGGAGGAATCGCACCCACCCGAGAGCCGTGTGGGCCACGGCGAGATCCTCGTCGAGCTCCACGGCGCGAACCGCTGCGCGCTCGGCGTGTGGAGTGCTCTCTCTGGCCGTCGCGAAGCCCCGGTAGATGCGCAGCACGTGCGCGCCGGCGAGTCCTGCCCAGGCGGGGGCGAATGTGGAGTCGATTCCGATGGCCCGCTCGAAGGTCTCGATGGAGCGTGCCAGCCCGTCGTCGGTGAACTGGCCGTAGAAGAACCGCCCTCGCATGTAGAGGTCGTAGAGCTCCGGATCGACGCGACCGGCGGAGGTGAGCAACTCGGCATCCTCGGGCGCGAGGGCCACCTCGACCTGCTCGGCGACCGATCCGGCCACCTGGCTCACCAGGATGAGTACGTCCCGGAGATCGCGGTCGTACTCCTCAGCCCAGATATGCCCGTCGGTGTGTCCGTTTATGAGCTGCACCGTGATGCGCACGCGGTCACCGACGGGGTTCACCGATCCCTCGATGACCGCGTCGACACTCAATTCGTTGGCGATCTCGGGGACCGACTGCTCCGTGTCCGCGTACCGCATCACCGACGTGCGGGAGATCACCCTCAGGGCTTCGATCTGGGAGAGGCTGCTGATCAGTGCCTCGTGCATGCCCGCCACGAGGTACTCCTGCTCGGGATCGCCCGACAGATTCCTGAACGGTATCACCGCGATTCCCGGAGCGTCCTCCGCCGGGGAGGAGGCCATGGGAACCGACCGGTCGGGGAGGACGTCGGCCGCGCGTTCCTCGGGCCTGAGGAACGCGAGCAACGTCCCACCGATGAAAAGCAGCACCGCCAGAATCAACAACTCTGGCCCCGTCACCCGTTGCCGGCCCTTCTCGCCGTGATACCACGCGAGCGTCAAGGCGACGAAGAACCCGACGATGAGCAGTACGTCGATCCCACGCTGCAGACCCAACGGGAGTGGCCAGCGGTCCGCCAGCACCTCGACCAGCTGCATGACCAACCAGGCGCCGGCGAGATACGCCAGCGTCCACTCGACGAGCTTGCGCTCCTTCAGACGATCCAAGGGTGAGGGCACGACGGCTCGCTCCAATGGCGATCGGGCCGGCTGGCCGAACCGTAGCACGTTCCGGCGCTTCCCGCCAACTCATCCGAGGCGGGTCTCCGGTAGCTTGCGTGCTCCGGAACCGGTCGAATACTGAATGGGGTTCACGCGTTGTCGGGGATTCAGTGGGTCAGTTGGGCTCGCAACGCCCAAGAGCCGGAAGCGCGTAGGCGGCGTCAAGGACTGTTCGAGCCCAACCGATCTTTCAGCTCTTCCAGCCAATTCAAGACGAGCACCAATTCGGTGTCTTCGGCCCCCTCCCCCCGTATCATCACGAAGCGCTCTCCGCCGGGGGCGACGTCCCACATCGAGTGGTAGAGGTCCGTGCCGTACTCCGGACCCCGGAACAACAGCCGCGGCGTGCCGTACGCGAACGTGGGCCCGGAGGTCACCTCCACGACCATGGCGTCGCCCCGAACAGTTCGGTAGAACAAATCTGCACCGCGCGGTCCCCAGAGCGGCTCGCTCCCGCCGTCAACCGATACCAGCCATCGCGCAGCGGTCGTCTCCGGAAACGGTCGGACGTACACCTCCTGATTGCCTGATTCATTCGAGACGTAGGCCAACCAGCGCCCATTGGGCGACAGCGCCGGGGCAAACTCATCGAACCGCGACTCGACGAGCGGCTGCGGCGCGGTGTCGGTCCCGGGGCGAATCAATGCCAGATCCCGCGTGGCGGTCCCACCGCTCCCGATCCGATACACGAACGATTCGCCATCCTCGGCGACAAGCACCTCGTCGACAGCCCCAACATTCTGAATCACGAGTTCCGCCTGGGCGCTGCCGTCGGCCCGTTTGCGCCATACCTCTCGCCGACCCTGCGTCCGCGTACTCACAAACAGGACGAAGCGGCCATCCGGGGTCCAGGCGGGTCGGTAGTTCGTCGACCCCTCGAACGTCAGCCGGGTGAGCGGCCCGCTGTCCAGTTGCTTTACCCAAACATGCTCGCCGGTCTCATCGACGATGCTCACCGCCAGCCGGCTACCGTCCGGCGAGAGCGCGAGCGAGTTGAAGTCCGCCCACCACGTCGTGTCGATCGGCGTCGCGGCCCCATCCCGGGTTATCCACACCGGCTGTTCTCGCTGGCCGTCCCCGCCCTGATAGATGAGCGTGCCCACTTCGGCTATCGCGAACTGCCCGGTCCCGCTGTTGCTCTCGATACGTACTCCTTCGACGATCGCAGTTGCCGGCCCAGCGAGCTCGAGGCGATCGGTATCGAACGGGGCAACGCTCAGCGTTCCGTCGCGCGTCATGAACACGAGGTAACCCGGAGGGAGGTAGCGGGCATAGACCCCTGTGACCAAAGGGCGCACCTCGCCGGTCTCGAAGATCACGACGCTGACCATCACGTCCTGGACGCTGCCCTTCCATGCCGCCACCAGCGCGGCACGCCCGTCAGGAAGCACGTCGGGCCAATCGTGCTCCATAATCCCTTGGCTGGAGTCCGGTTCGCTCAGCTGCTCGACGGATCCCCCTCCGACGGGCACCCGGTGGAGACCGCCGGTCCCCCCCGCGAAGTAGAGCATCCCATCCGGACCCCACGCCGTGCCCCACGGGCTGACCCCTTGAGACACGACCGTCCGCGGCGGCCCTCCGTCGATGGGAACGACGGTGAGGTTGGCCCCCGGGCTGGCGAACGCCACGAACCGGCCGTCGGGCGAGATGGAGGGTGCTTGCGCCTCTTCCGTCCCCGGCAGGGGCCGGGCTTGCAGGGCGTCCAGCTCGCGAACCCAGAGCTGATGGGAGCCTCCGTCACTCGGTCCCGTGTACACGAGACGCGATCCGTCCGGGGAGATCGCCAACCGGATGGTCGGTGCCGACTGTAACGACTCCTCTTCGGGGAGTGCTACGCTCACACGCGTCACCGGCT
>JBDHHQ010000123.1:0-11514 GCA_039589315.1 Gemmatimonadota bacterium | reverse complement strand
GCGTCCTGCGGTGGCTCGGCGAGTTCGAACTGTGTCTTGGGCGAGGGGGGCATGTGTCGGTCCCTGGAGGTGGCGTCCTGCTCCTCCAGGGTTATCGGCTGACCGGTGGGGAAACGAGACGGGGCCGTGCAGTCGGCTGGATCGCCCCCCGAGGCGCATCCAACCGGGGCCACCCCTCGAGGGCCGGTCGAGCTACCGGAACCGAGGGGTCTCGCGAGGTCTCGCCGTGGTCTACCCCTCAGGGTCGTCGACCTATCGGGTCCGCGGTGCGCCTAGGGACACTCCCCCGTCGCCATGGGACCAGCCCGATCGGAGACCGTCAGCGCATACCCTCCGGTCCGGCCGCCGAGTGACGTGGCGACGACGCGGATGGGCTCACTGGCGTCGAAGGTGATCATCAGGCGGGCGTTGCACGCTCCCCCCGAGTCGTCGTCGCTGTCGTACCCTTCGCCCCCCGGCCGCACGGCGAAGAGAAGACCGTCGAACTCCGTGGAAACCAGATCGATGACCAGTGTCTGGCCCGCTTCGCCGGCGACCAACCAGGCGTCGGCGGGGCTCCCGTCGGGCAGCGAGGGCCCGTCGGGCGACAGCGTGGCCGGAACGGTATCCCCCGTGCCCAAGGTGGCCCGAGGCTCGAGCTCGAGAAGCCGACTCAGGAGGGCAGCCTCCTCCTCGGCGTCCTCGCCGCAGCCCCCTTCCGCCATGGGTCTTTGACGATCCCCCACGAACAGGGTGAAGCTACCGGTCCCCCCGCCGAGCGAGCCCACGACGACGCGGAACGTCCCGGAATCCGGGAGGAACAGGGATAGTCGGGCATGGCATTGCCCGCCCGAGTCGTCGTCCATCTGGGGCTCGTCGTATCCAGGGCCGACGACGTACAGAAACGCGTCGAAGTCGTCGCTAACGGCGTCGATCGTGACGGGCTGGCCGCGCTCACCGGAGAGCTCGAAGGCCTGGACGCGCCTGCCGTCGGTGGTCGCGTAGTCGCTCGCCGTGAGCATGCCGGCCCGTTCGGTGCCGATCTCTACACGCTGGTCGGCCGTGGGAAGCAGCTCGAGGATCGACGGGGACTGGGAGAGGGCCGTGTGGGGCGTCAGGGCAGCGGCCGCCAGCGCGAAGGCGACTACGCTGACCCAGGCGAGGGGCCCGGGAACCGCTGCGTATGCGATCTGCGGTCGTCCACGTCCGTGACTCGTGATCGTCGCCTGCATTTCACGCCATCCTATTGAAGACCGATCGCGATGGCCACGCCGATCGTGACTGCCCCGAGGGCCATGAGGGCAAGGTACCGCGGTAGGCAAAACCCGAGCCACTCCTCGTACCCCACCCGGGCGTACGCGATGATGGCCATGAGGGCCCCGTTGGTGGGGGTGATCATGTCACACAGGCCGGCCCCGAACTGGTAGGCGAGCACGGTGACCTGCCGGGAGAGCCCGAGCAGATCCGAGAGAGGCACCAGCACCGGCATGGTCAACACCGCCTGCCCGCTGACGCTGGGCACGAAGACGTGGATGACGGCCTGCGTGGCCATCATGAAGAGCGCGGAGACCTGGACCGGGAGCGTGGCCACCGGCGTGAACATGGCGTGCACGATGGTGTCGATGATGCGGCCGTCCTGCAGCACGACGAAGATGCCGCGGGCGAAGCCGATGAGCACGGCCGCGTAGGCCATGTCCCGAAAGCCCAGGGCATAGGCCTTGGCCGTGCCGTCCACCTGGAGGCCTCCGAGCAGCCCCACGATCACCGCCATGGCGAAGAACAGCGCGCTCAGCTCGTTGAAACCCCATCCCAGTCCCAACAGCCCCCATACGACGAAGCCGAACGTCGCCACGACGATCCCGAGAATGAGCCAGTGGCGCCCGTGCGCCCCGTGCTCGTCACCGGCTTCCACGGCCTCCGGTGGGACGCGGTTGGCCTGCGCGTACCGTGTGGTGCTCCATATCCACAGGAACAGGGCGATGGTCAGACTGACCAGGCGAAAGAGCCCGCCGGACAGCAGCGGGAGCTCGGCCACCTTCTGGGCGATGCCCACCTGGAAGGGGTTGATCGGGCTGAATGCCGAGCCTACGAATGCGGCGCCCGCGCTCATGGCCACGGCCACGATTGGCGTGAAGCCTACGCGGCGGGTGAGGATCAGGAGGACGGGCACCAACGCGATGATCTCCTCCTGCATGTTCTGGAGCGCACCGCCGGTGGCGAAGAACAGCGAAACGACGGGAATGACCACGGTCTCCCGATGCCCGAGGCGGTCGACCAGCCACTCCACTCCGGTGCGCAGCGCTCCGGTCTGATCGACCACCGTGAAGGCTCCACCGATGAGCAGGACCAGGAAGACGATCTCGGCGGCGTCCACCAGTCCCCGGGGAATGGCCACGAGGGCCTGGAACGGGCCCACGGGGGCGGGCTCCACCGCGTGGAAGCTGCCTGCCACGACCACGCTGCGTCCGGTGGCTTCGTCGTCTACCCGGTCGTACTGGCCGGCTGGGAGGATGTAGCTGAGGACCGCGGCCACCAGGATGCAGCCGGTTAGCAGGGTGAGGGCGTCGGGGAAGCGGGAGCGGGGCATGTCGGGCGGGTCGTGGGACGCTGGCGACCGCCCGGTGCCGCTCCTCGGACATCCGTCGAGTGCACGTGCGCCGCCGAGGGGGTAGGGTGGTCCGAGACCCCGGCAGTATGGGTCGGCTAGCTCGGTCCGGCCAGCAGCGCCTCGATCTCGCGGGCGGCCGCGGCCTCCCGGGCTGCGTCCTCTTCCAGCTCCCGGGCCGCGTCGTCGATGGCGGCCAGACGGGCTTCGGACTCGGCCAGGTGATGGTGGGCGCGGCCCAGGGAGGCGATGGCCTCCAGGAGCTGCTGAACCAGTTGGTCCCGGGTTCGTTGGGCCCGAGTCACAACGTCCCACAGGTTCTGGTCGGCCGGGTCGGAGACCGGCGTCCTGTCCAGCACGGCCAACGCCCGATCAAGCCGGGAGACCTCGACGGCCAGGGCGGCCCCCTGCTCGACCACCTGCCCAAGCGTGTGGCCCCCTGAGTCCATGTCCTCGGTGGCAGGAGCCGCCGCAACGGCCCGGGCCAGCCTGAGCACCGTGGACAGCAGGTCGGCGCCGGCGCCGGGAGGCATGTTGGCCAATGCCTCCACGGCTGTCGCGTCCGCCCCTTCGGGTAGGGCCGACTGCGCCGAGCTCACGGTGATGGCCGGGTGTCGCACTCGCTCGAAGGCTGCCAGCCAGAGAAGGCCCGCGATGACCGGGCTCGTGAGGGCCACGAAGGTGCCGCCGGTCCACCAGGCGGCGACGCCGACGCCAACGATCGCGCTCAGTAGGCGCAGAAACGGCGGCGGCACCCGCCCGGCGGCCTGAAGCCGCGTCAGCGACACGGCCGGCAGCTCATCGGCAACCAGGGCCTCGGCGGCCCTTTGCGAGATGGGCTCGGCGGCCCGCACCAACGGCCGGACGCCGCTGGCCACGGCGGTCAGGTCGGCCACCGAGGCCGTCTGGCCCACCCGGTCCTCCAGCTCACGCAGGCGCTCGCGGCGCTCCGTCCTGGACCCGGGCCGATCCAGGAAGACCAGCCGGTTCGGGGCCCCGGCGCTGGCTGCGGCGCAGGCCGGGCACACGCCCGTGCCCTCGGGGATGCCGTCGCCGCAGATGAGACAACGCCCGCTCCACCGCACGGGGACCAGGGCCCCGCTCCCCTCGCCCCGAGCGGACAGTGCCTCTCCCAGCGCGCCGGCGGTGGGGAAACGGTCCCCGGGGTCCGAGCGCGTGGCCCGCGCGACGATGTCGTCCATCCATCCCGGGATTCCGTCCACCTGGACCGAGGGCCGGAAGCCGGTCTCCGAGGCGCCCGGGCCCAACAGGCCGCCGGGCGGCAGGCTACCAGTGAGGCCGTAGAACACCGTGAGACCCAGGGCGTACACGTCCGAGCGGGCGTCACCCCTCCGGCCCGCCAGGATCTCGGGGGGAGCGTAGGCGAGCGTTCCCACCACGCCCCCGGTATGCGTCATCGTGGCCTGGCCCTCGAGGCGGGCGGAGCCGAAGTCGGTGAGCCGGCCACGGCCCTCCGCGTCGACGAGCACGTTGTGCGGCTTGACGTCCCGGTGGAGGATGCCCTTCCGATGGGCGGCGGCCAGGGCTTCCGCCACGTCTCGTCCGATGCCCGCCGCCTGGTCCACGGGCAGCGGTCCCCGCTGCTCCACCACCGCGCTCAGGTCGAGGCCGTCGACGTACTCCATGACCAGGAAGTTCCAGCCGTCCTGCTCGAGGAAGTCGTGCAGCGCCACGATGCTGGGGTGCGTGAGCCCCCGAACGGCCCTGGCCTCGCGACGCATGCGCTCCCGAGCTTGGTGGGCGACGGCCGGAGGAGGGACGAGGAGCTTGACGGCCACGTCGGTCCCGAGGGACCGGTCCCGGGCGAAGAAGACGACGGAATACCCGCCCCTACCGATCTCGTGCACGAGCTCGTATCGGTCGCCCAGAACCTCGCCGGGGCCGGGGAAGGGCCCGGTGCTCACGGGTGCGAGGGGGCGGGCGGAGGAGGGCACGGGAAGACCGTACGTTTCGGGTGCGTCGGGAAGCCAGGGAGCTCGAGACGTCTCAGCGGTCCTCGATCTCCTCGAGGATCCGCCGCGCGCTCTCCGTCCATCCGTCCTCCCAGTCGTAATACTCGAGGAACTCGGTCAGGTAGTGCTCGGCTCGCTCGACGTCGCCCACGGCCCACCGAGACGCTCCGGCATGGTAGAGAGCCATGTAGTGGTTGGGCCAGAACTCGACCACGAGCTCCATGATCTCGCCGGACGCGAGGTCGTCGCCGGCGTCCGCCACCGGGTGACCGACGTTGAATACGATGCCGGCGGCGCGCCACTGGTCGTCAGGCTCCAATTCCAGGATCAGAGACCGCGCCCTGTCGGTCTTCCCCGCCAGCGAGTAGCACGCTGCGGCGTAGCCAGTGCCCTGAAGTCCCGCAGGGGGCGGGTTCCAGCGAAGCTGAACGTCAACCTCCGTGGGGTTGCAGAAGCGACGGATCTGCTGGAACCAGGCGCCACCCTCGCCCGAGAAGACGGTGGGCTGGGTGCTGTTGTGGTAGAGGATTCGCGGGCCGCTGAACTTGGCAAAGAGATAGAGGCCACTAACGCCAAGCCACAGGAAACCAAGAAGATAGAGCTTGCGCACGGGGTCCACCTCCGTCAGCTGAGCGGGACCCCGGACTGCGTCGAGGTTCCCTGTTCCGTCTTTCCCCGCCCGTGTGCCTCCGTGCGAGTCGCCTTGACCCGTTTCGGGACAGGGCGCCGGCGTCTGCCGGCACCCTGACCCGGGCGTGGGTCGGGCCGGACCGGGCCGTTACGGGGTTCTCAACCCCATAAGACGTTCATGGTCGGGAACGTTGCACAACCCGGCGCGGCATGCCGCGCCCAAGTGAGGGGTTCGTGCAAGAATCGTTCCCTGAGAGGCCTGCGGCGATCCCGGTTTTCGGGGAGCCGAGGAGACCTCTTGTCATGAACATACCCGCTCGTCCACTTGGATGTTACGGCTACCGGGCGGGGTTGGTTCTACCTTCTGTGGCGTGGATGTCCTTCGCAGCGCCCGTTGCTCCGACGCACCGGGCGTGGCCAGGCCCCGCAGCACCTTCGGCGCCTGCATCTCGGGAGCGGCGGCCTCGCCCCCCCTCAGTCCCTCGTATTCCGGTGAAGATGGCTTTTCGCAACCCATCTCACGCTCAGATAAGGCTGAGATAAGTCCGAGATAAGTGTTCGACCTCAGGTTGGAGGTACGGACAGCCCCGGGGGTCTGGCGTGAGGATGTCGCCACCCCCGCCCCAAGAGGAGTCATGGCCGTGAGCTCACACCGTCACCGGTGGTGGGTTCTGGCAGTGGCTCCTTCCAAGCAGGCGACGACGCACGTTGTTGAGCCGCTTTCCCCGGGGCGCTCACGGTGGAGGGATGTACCATGGGCAACGAGGGGCAGGCGCGAGCCGCCGCCTTGCGCAAGTGCGCCGGCCACCGACCACTCGCCCTGGTGACAGGGTTGCTCGCCGGGGCCCTCCTGGCCTCGTTCGCGGCGCCGCTAAAGGCCCAGCAAACCGGGACTGTCCGAGGCGTCGTGTTCGAGGCCGGGAGCTCCCGCCCCCTGGCGAGCGCCGAGGTCCAGGTCTCCCGGGTCGACGGAGCGCCGCGCGGCGTCACCATCGCCGCCATCACCGACGGAAACGGGGCGTTCGTTCTCGACGACGTCCCACCGGGTTCCGTGGAGGTCCGGGCCTCCTACCTGGGTCATTCCACGCGCACCCTCACGGTGCAGGTCGCTCCAGGGAGCGCCGCCGACGCCGTCTTCGAGCTCCCGCCCACGGTCTTCGACCTCGACGAGATCGTGGTCACGGGCACTGGAGGCGCGTTCCAGAAGAAGCAGCTCGGAAACACGATCGCGGTGGTCGACGCCAGCCAGTTGGCGGACGCGCCATTGACGTCGTTGTCCGAGATGCTCCAGGCGCGGGAGCCCGCGGTCGTCGGACTGACCTCGGACGGGGCAACCGGCTCCGGCACGCGCCTTCGCATCCGTGGCAGCAACAGCCTGTCCATGTCCAACGAGCCCGTCGTCTATGTCGACGGCATTCGGGTGGACAACTCCGGTGGCATGGGGGGAAACGGGCGCCACGGCGTCAACGGGTCCAGGCTGGACGACATCAACTGGGAGTCCATCGAGCGGGTCGAGGTACTGAAGGGAGCGGCGGCCGCCACCCTGTACGGGAGCGAGGCCTCCTCCGGCGTCATCCAGGTCTTCACCAAGACCGGGAGCCCGAACCGCACTCGGACCACGTTCCGCCTCGAGGCAGGCACGTCCCAGTACCCGGACGGCGTGATCAAGCCCCAGGCGGGGTTCGCCAGAAACGACGAGCACGCAGCGTACCTCAGCGAGCTATATCGGGAGGATCTCCAGCCATTCCAGGTGTTCGAGCGCGACTTCGTCAGCGACCTGTTCGAAACCGGACGCTTCGGGTCCATCTCGGGCGACGTCACCGGAGGCTCGGACGAGTTCCAGTACTACGTTTCCGGCCGCTATGCCAACGAGGACGGCCCCCTCGGTGGACAGGACCTCGGGGGCAACACGGTGGACGAGATGCGTCGCATCCAGGCCAATTCGAGCTTCACGTTCTTCCCGGGCCAGGACGTCACCTTCCGCCTGAATACGCGCTTCACCGACGCCCGGCACGACACGTTCGACCGCAACAACAACATCGGCTCTGCGACCACCAACGCGATGGCGGCCAAGCCCGAACGGGCTCATTGCTTCCCCTCCAGCATCGACACGAGCATGTTCGGTGCCTCGACCCCCGTGTGCACGGGCGACGGCAACCCGTGGGGCACTTTCTTCACCTCGCCCGCCGAGAGCATGCAGCGGGAGTACACCCAATCCGCCCAGCACTTCGCCGGCTCCGCCTCGGCCACCTGGGCTGTGTCACCCAAGGTGTCGATAGACGGCCTGGTGGGCCTCGACCAGGTGGAGGAACAGCAGGTATGGCGCCGACCCTTCGGCTCGAACGTGAACAGCATCGAGACCCGGGGACCCTTCCAGGGGGAACGGGAGCTCCTCGACCGCAGCCACCGAGAGATCACCCTCGACGTGAAGGCTCGGTGGAGCACCGGCGTGGGTCCGGACCTCTTTTCCGAGTTGGTCGTGGGGTCGCAAGGCTTCATCTCGGACACCCGGATCGACGGGGGGGTCGGCGAATCGTTCCCAGCGGCAGGCCTGGAGACGATCCAGTCCGCCGAGTTCAACTTCGGGTTCGACAATGTGCTGTCCAAGGTCAACCTGGGCATCTTCGCCCAGGAGCAGCTCGGGTTCCGGGACTGGCTCTACCTGACGCTCGGCGGACGGTTCGACAAGAACAGCGCGTTCGGTCGAGACGCCGGCGCCGCATTCTATCCAAAAGCCAGCGTGTCGGCCGTCCTCAGCGACCTGCCGAGCTGGACCGTGGCCTGGTTGCCCACGTTTCGCCTCCGCGCGGCCTACGGCGAGTCCGGCCTCCAGCCCGGAGTCTTCGACAAGCTCACCACCTACCGTCCGGTCAGCAGCCCGGAGGGCGGTGGTATCACTCCCTTCAACATCGGGAACGCCCGGCTCGCGCCCGAGCGATCCAGGGAGCTCGAGCTCGGCGGTGACCTCGGATTCCTCGACGACAAGCTCGCCCTGAGCGTCACGTACTGGGACCGAACCACGACGAACGCGCTGATCCAGAGACGGTTCCCGTCCGCCGGAGGATTCACCCAGCCCCAGATGGACAACATCGGCCAGGTCGACGGAAGCGGATGGGAGCTGAGTCTGGACGCCGTGCCCCTCACCACGAGGAACGTCAGCCTCAGCCTCTTCGCCAACGCAGCGTACCTGACCCAGATCATCACCGACATGGGTGGTGAGCCCCCCATCACCGTGTCCGGTACCTACGCGCGTCATCGGAACCAGCTGGCCGAGGGGCACGCGCCGGGCACGTTCTTCGGAGCCCAGCCACTGCCCGTGTGCGGGGCCGGAATCGACCGGGCGTGCTACACGCCGGGCAGCACGGTGCCCTTCGACTCGAACAGTGACGGCGCTCCCGACACCGAGGCCGAGCTCGAAGCGTTTCTGACCTCGATGGATGGGGTGCCTCTCGACCATCCCGGAATGAGGGTCCTCATCGACGACGAGGACGGAGATGGCGATCGCCTCGACCACGTCCTCGGCAAGCCTACTCCCGATTGGCAGGGCAGCGTGGGCGGCAACCTCACGCTCTGGGGGCGACTGTCGGTCAACACGCTGTTCGAGTACAGGGCCGGGGACTACGTCGTGGCGAACCTGACGGATGCGTTCCGGCGAACGGACAACCGTCTCGGCAGAAACGTCCGGGAGACCGCGGAGGTGGAGAGTACCCTGCTCAATCCCGCGACGCGTGTGGAAGGGGCGCGCCGAGTCGACGCCGCATTGACCTGGGCCAACGAGCTGCTGTCACTGGCTCCCTACAGCGGGCTCAACCTGGTCGAAACGGGAGACTTCGTTCGCTGGCGGGAGCTCAGCGTCAGCTACCTGCTCCCCGGGCCTTGGTCCGGCAAGATCGGCCTCGACGATGTCTCGCTGATCTTCACCGCCCGGAACCTGGCGGTGTGGACCGGCTACAGTGGCAGCGATCCCGAGGCGAACGAGGCCGAGCGTTGTGGTGGCGGTGGTGAAGCCGTCGGGAATGCGGGCCCCGGCTCCGGCACCATACAGTGCAACTTCCTCGACGCGACGGATACGTTCACGCTACCGCTCCAGCGGCGGATCTCGTTCGCTGTCCGAGTCGGCTTTTGAGGCGGCGAGTGGAGTTCATGGCCATGACTGGTCTGCGAAGAGCGGTGAGGGCGGGTCTTGTCATAGCGCTCACTGGAGTGAGCGGCGGCTGCCAGGGCCTTCTGGATGTCGACAATCCCGGCAGCATCACGGACGACGACATCCGAGACCCCGAGAGCGCCGAAGCCTGGGCAAATGGGGCGCTCACCATGGCCATGGAAGGGTGGGACGGAGAGCTGGCATTGGTCTCCGCCGCCTCCGACGAAACCACGTTCGTGGGCCCCCACGGATGGTGGGGCGAGCTGGACCGCGGCAACCTCTCCGACCCCGGCAATGCGGGTCTAACCGGGCGATTCCCGCGCATCGCGTCTGCCCAGTGGATGGCGGACGAAGCGATCGAGCTGCTCACGGGCTTCCACGATCAGGGGCTGCTGCGCGACCCGAGCCCGGTGGGCCGCGTCTATTTGTACGGCGCCGTCGCCTACACCGCCATCGCCGATGGCCTGGAGGACTACGCTCCGTCCGACCGGACCGACCCCGGCCCCGCGATCGGGCCCGAGAACATGGCGGCGCTCTACGACACCGCCGTCGCCTACGCGACTCGTGGCCTCGCCATCGAGTCAGAGGGCGAGGTGCCCCGGAACCTGCTTGCGCTTCGGGCCCGAATTCAGCACTCCCGCGAGGTACGAGACCGGGTGTTTCCGCCGCCAGCCGACCTCTCCGGTGGCGGGCTCGTGTCGAGCGCCGCTGCGGTGCAGGATGCGCTGGCAGTGTTGGCCGACGATGCGCGGGACTGGCGCTGGATCTTCGAGTTTGCCCCCGGGGAGGTGGTCTCCGCGACGTCCGGAGTGCTCAACTGCTTTCCCAACATGCGGTTCGGCGACCGGTACGTCCGGCCGACGCTCGACAACCTCCAGGGGGCAGAGGTGATTCTCCTGGATCCGCTCGACGGCGTCCCGGACCCGTGGCTCGAAGAGTTCGTCTTCGCCATTCAGGCGAATGCGACGGGGAACTGCGACGGCGGCGATCTCACGGTTACCAGCGCCCGCGAGATGCACTTGATCGTTGCGGAGGACGCGTTGGCGCGTGGCGATATGGATATGTTCGCCGAGCACGTCAACCGCGTCCGGGAATGGGGGTCACTGACGCCCTGGACCCCCGAGTCCGGCGTTTCGGCCAGGGACCTCTTGATCTACGAGCGGCAGAGTCAGCTCTTCCTATCGGGCCGGCGCCTCACCGACATGTACCGCTTCGGCATCACGTCCAACACCTGGCTGCCGAGCTCAGTGGCGTCCCTGGCGCCGGGGACCCTCTTCCCGATTTCTTCGGACGAAGTAGACGCCAACTGCCACCTGAACCCCAATGTGCCCTGCTAGCGATGCGTTGAGAGAAGGCGTCACGCTGATCATTCAGCCATGCCCCCGCGCCGGTCCCGTTGAGGTGTACGCCATGCGCCAAAGGAGCTTGGGGCCGAGGGCCCCGCGAACCCACTCCCTGACCAAACCACTCACCTTGCTGACGGGATTACTCGCCGGCATTCTCCTGGCCTCGTTCGCGGCGCCGTTAAAGGCCCAGCAAACCGGGACTGTCCGAGGCGTCGTGTTCGAGGCCGGGAGCTCCCGCCCCCTGACCAGCGCCGAGGTCCAGGTGTTCCGGATCGACGGGGCTGCGCCGGCCGCCCTCATCGGAGCGATCACGGACCGCGGGGGCGCGTTCGTCCTGCAGGACGTGCCACCGGGTTCAGCAGAGGTTCGCGCCGACCACCTCGGCCACTCCGCCCGCACGATCACGGTCCAGGTCACCCCGGGCGGCACGGCCGATGCCGCCTTCGAGCTGCCGCCCACGGTCTTCGACCTGGACGAGATCGTGGTCACGGGGACCGCCGGGGCGTTCCAGAAGAAACAGCTCGGCAACACCATCGCGACGGTCGATGCGGCCGAGCTGGAGACCGCGCCGATCACGACCCTGTCGGAGCTGATCCAGGCCCGCGAGCCGTCGGTTGTGGGGCTCACGTCGGACGGGGCCACCGGGTCTGGCACGCGTTTGCGCATCCGGGGCAGCAACAGCCTGTCCATGTCCAACGAGCCGGTCGTCTACGTCGACGGCATGCGCGTGGACAACTCGGGCAACATGGGCTACAACGGGCGCTTCGGGGCCACCACGTCGCGTCTGGATGACATCAACTGGGAGGCGGTGGAACGGGTCGAGATCCTGAAGGGCGC
>JBDHHQ010000122.1:0-11587 GCA_039589315.1 Gemmatimonadota bacterium | reverse complement strand
CCCGTGCTCCGGTCAATCCTGTTCACCGCGCATAGGGTATGCCGGAGGTAGATCGCGTTGCCCATTCTCGTATGCCTAAATTGCAAAGGCATTTACGGAACGATGGACAGACCCCCGAGGCAGTGGATAGCGTTCGTTGGGACGGGTCGGAACGTTCCATTGAACGTTTCGGGTGGTTGGGTGCGGCCCGACGAGCTCGGGGTCGCTCTTCACCAGCCGTCAATCCATCTCCGCTGCCAGCGCCTGGAACCGCGAGTCGTCGCGCAACCGGTCCATGTCCGGGTCACGCTCGAGCCACTCCCGGTTTCCCAGTCCCCGGCCAACGGCGCGGGACAAGCAGTCGAGGGCCTCATCCACCAAGCCCTCGACAGCATAGAGGCACGCCACGTTGTAGAGCACGCCGGCGTCGTCCGGATCGATGGTCAAGGCGCGCTCGGCCCAGTGGAGACCCTGCTCCCGTTCTCCGGTCCGAAAGAGCGACACGGCTCGCATGGTCGCTGCACGGGCATCATCGGGGTTGAGCTCCATGTGGCGCTCGGCCAGGAGCCTGGCTCTGCCATACGCTGCCCGGGCAGCCTCGTGGTTCCCCAGGGCCTGGTGTGACTGCGCCGCGAGGAACGCGGCGCTGTAGTCCTCCCGGATCCTGTCGGCTTCTTCGAAGAGCGACGCTGCCCTCGAGTAATCCCCGGACTGGAAGCACGCTCGCGCGAAGGAGTACCGTGCCTCGAAGAGTCCGGGATTCAGCTCGATCGCGGTTTCGAACGCCTGCCGCGCTTCCTCCATGCGCCCCATGAGGAACAGCGCCGTCCCTCGGGCGGAGTGCGCTTCGGCCAGCTCGGGATCCAGCTCCACGGCCTGCGCGCTGGCCCGGTCCGCTTCGATAAGGTCGCCCTCGCTGCCGGGGAACAGCCTGCACAGCGTCGAGTGACAGTCGGCCAGCCCGGCGTACGCCATGGCATACCCTGGATCGATCTGGATCGCGTGCTCGAACATCTCGAGGGCGTATTCCAGGCTCTTCCGTCGGTTCTGGTAGAAGAACTGCCGGCCACGCAGGTAGAGCTCATAGGCTCGGATGTCCGACGTGGGGATCCTGGTCAGGGCACGGCGCTCGCTGGCCGCGAGGATGAGCTCCAGCGCGTGCGCCACGTTGGCCGCGACTTCTTCCTGGATCTTGAAGACGTCCTCCATGAGCCGATCGAAGTGATCGGACCAGAGGTGATATCCGTCCGCGACGCTCACCAGCTGCGTGGTCACCCTCAGGCGGTCTCCCGATCGCCGCACCGTTCCCTCGAGGACGGCTCCCACGCCCAGTTGGCGACCGATGTCCCGTACGTCCTCCTGGGCGTCTCTGTACGAAAAGGCCGACGTGCGCGCCGCCACGTTCAGCCCCCGGACCCGGGTGAGCGCATTCGTGATCTCGTCAGTAAGGCCCTCAGCCAGATAGGCGTCCTCCGGCCCTTCGCTCAGGTTGTCGAAGGGCAAGACGGCGACCGACTTGCCGCTCTGGTCCGGGTCCTTGTGGGGCCCATGTTGGGGACCCGGCGCCCCGTACCTCCAGGCCAGCCACGCCACCACGGGTAGGGCAAGCATCCACAGGACCACCACCAGATCCGCCAGGCCGGCGGGCCAACCGAAGCGCTGGATGGCCCAGGAGGTGAACTCCAGCAGTCCCCAACCGCCCGCCAGGTAGATGCCGGTGATGTGCGGCACCCGCCGATGAAGCAGCTCCCGCATCAGGCCTCTGGGCAACGTTTCTCCTGGGTTGGTTTGGCATTCGGGTTTCACTGGAGAGATACACCCGCCGGGCGGCAGTGTCGCGGTCGCGGTGCGGGTGGATCCGGGGGGGGCGGGGCAAGCTGCCCCTGGCTACACGCCTCCCAGCGTCGCAGCGGGGTCCCGGCACTTGACTCAGGCTTGACCCTGCCGCGCCAACCTCCGGGCACAGTGGCCCAAACGGAGGAGGCTCCCATGAAAGGCCCAAACGCGACGATCGTGGCCCTGGTCTCAGTGCTGTGGGGATGCTCCGGAGATGGCGGCCCGACAGGTCCGCAATTGTCCGATCTCGCCGGTACGTGGGAGGCTACCCGGTACGAGATAACCGAACTGGTGGGAGACGGTACCATCGAGGCCCGCGATGTCGAGTACTCAATGGAGATCGACGAGGACGGCTCATTCACGACCCTCACTCGTGCGCCGGACGCTCCCGAGCAGAGGGGCTACGGACAGCTCTCGCTCGCCGACGGCACCATCACGCTGGTCGAGGGCGGGGAACCGCTGGACGGGACCATCGAGCTGATCGGGCTGGACATACTCGTCGCGCGGTTCAACGACATCGAGTTCTGCATCTTGAGCTGCACCCGGTTCTCTTTCCTCATCGAGTGGCGGCGGTTGTAGAACCCCCGCTACCCTCCCGTCCGCGCCTTCATTCGAGTGGGATCCACGTCTGATTCTGCATGGCGCCCGGGACTGAGGCCCGCACCTCCACTACCAGCGATCCCACCTGGGCGTCGGCGCGAAGTGCTCCGGACACGTGAGGTCGACCTGCACCGCATCCAGGGACTCGCAGGCGTCGCGGCGGGCCAGGTCCTTCGCCGGGGGCGTGTAGAAGTACTGGGGATCGGGACGGATTCCCACCCTTCCGATGTCCAACCGGTCAGCGTCATGACAGACCTGAATAGTCAGATCATCCTGAAGGATGTCGCCGTGCGTGTGGGTACGAACCGCGACGAGCAGCTGGTCCATCTTGTCCGAGTCCAGGGGTAGTGACAGCCCCTCGATGAACGTGGCGGCCCGAGGGCCGTGCTCTGGGTCGTAGCCGTCGTCCCAACGCTGGCAGTCATGGAGTGCCGCGAAGCAGCGAAGTACGAGCGCATCAACGCCCGGGACCTGTTCGGCCAGCCACAGCCCGTTCCGCTCCACGCGGACCCAGTGGTCGATGCCGTGGTGGTGGGTGTGGTACTGAGCCTGCTGGGTCTTCCATGCCAGGGCCCAGAGGGTGGGGAGGTCGAGGGGTTGGGTGGTCATGTAGTGAAGCTAAGCCCATTCACCGGCCCAACCAGGCATTCGCGCGCCCACCTCGTCTCGCGATCCTCCGAGGCCACTGAAGTGGGTCAAGGAGACCGCCACGAACATCATCCTCCTCGTAGGCGACCCTCGCGAGGCGGATCGCCTCGAGTCAGGCCCGTGTCGCCAAGACGCTCCTCCCAGCGCCCGGGATACTCCGATGTCGGTTCAAGAGGGCCCCGCTGTTGGACGGGGCCCTCGTAGTGCCGTACCTGATCCTCGCCGGAGCAACCGTGCCCGGCGAGCCCCAGCGACTAGATCGGGCAGGTCATGTCCTGCCCACAGCACATGGGCGACTTGATCTTGCCGTGCCCCTCCGGGCACTTGGAGATCGCAACGCTGCCGCCCTCTGTCGTCAGGGTGTCGTGAACCAGCTCCTGGCCGCACTTGGCGCAGGTCATGTTCACGCTCATGCCGCACACGTCACAGGTGTAGGTCGCCATCGGTTCCTCGGTCGCTTGGCTTCGGGGGTCTTGGATCTACGATCGGGTCTCCGCACAGTAGCGTGACCGTGGCCGTGCGTCACGGGGGACGGCTCGACGCCCTACGCCGGCAAGCTCCCGGTGACGCCTTCCCAACCTCCGTCCCGAACGACCATGGCTCCGCCGCGTCCTCTCTCTATCCTCGGAGGAACCCGGGGAACCATGACCACGACCAGGTACTACTCTGGTCACGGGCAGCCGGCTACCGCCGACCACCACCGTCGCCCTACAACACGAGGAATGACAGACCGACCACACCCCGGAAGTTGTTGGAGCCCGCCACGTTGCTGTTCTCGAAGCCACGGGCGTAGCTCGCCTCGACACGAACAAGGAAGGTCTCCCGCACGGGTGCTTTGAGGCCGAGAGCGGCTCCCGCGGACCACTGGGTGTCGGTCTCGTCGTCGAGTGACACGATCGACACGCCCCCGAAGGGGGCCGCGTAGACACGCAGGTCCATGTGGTCCGGCGTGGAGTGGATGTTCACGCCGAGCGCCAGATCGGTCGTGGTTGTCGTGAAGTCATCGACATCCAAGAGCGAAAACGCCACCGCTGTCTCGATGGACACCTGGTCCGAGATGAACGCGCCGACCCGGAGACGCTGAGCCGGGATCCCCACGTCGATCAGCGTGATGTCCGAGTCCTCGAAGTCGGTCACGGTCACGCCCAGATCCATGCCGAACTCCACGGCGCGCGCCTGCGCCTGGAGGGGCGCGGACAGGAGCGGTACGGCGAGGAGAGCGGTCAGGAACGCCGGTGAAATGGCCAGGGCGGGACGCATAGCATTTCGATTCATGGAAGGTCTCCTCTTCGGCGGAGCCCAAGGGCTACTGGCGCGAGCCCGCATGCTACATAATCGAAGCAGCCTGCTGGAATATGAAGGCCCGTGACGACGAGCCTCGCTCCCCGCGTACCGAGGAATCGATCATGAGCACCCGCCACGTCGTCCTCGTGGGCGACTCCACCTTCGACAACGCCGCCTACACCGACGGTGGCCCAGACGTGGCGTCCCAGTTGAGGGAGCGGCTCGGAGGCCGGGTCACGCTCTTGGCCGTGGACGGCGCCGTCACGTGGGACGTTCTCCGTCAGCTCGAGGGCCTTCCCGAGGACGCCACCCACCTGGCGCTGAGCGTCGGCGGCAACGACGCGCTCATGCGGCAATCCATCCTCGGGGCCCGGGTCCGACGCATGGACAAGGCGCTGGACAGGATGATGGACGTGATCGACGAGTTCGAGGCATCGTACCACCGGGCGCTCCATGCGGTGGTCGACGCATGCCATGCGCCCGCCTACGGACACCTTCCGTTGGTGGTGTGCACCATCTACGGCGGCGCGTTCCCGCCCGACACGCAGCGTGTGATCGACGCCGCCCTCCGCATGTTCAACGGCTCCATCTTCCAGGCCGCCTTAGACGTTGGAGCGCCGGTGATCGACCTGCGCAGGGTCTGCAACGAGCCCTCCGACTACGTCCTGGAGATCGAACCGAATGAGGTGGGAGGGGCCAAGATCGCGGGCGCGGTGGCGGCGGTAGTCGAGGCGGATAGTTGGGAGCGGTCGTGGGTGTATCCGTCGGGCGTCGACCAGACCTGATCTCTTCGGGTCCGCCTACCTGACGCCCACGCATTGGCGGACCCTTCGCTCCAGGAAGAGGTCGAGAACCGGCTACTCGAGCACCTGGGCATCGAATTCGAGACGGAGGGGCTGTGACGATGCTTGCGTCCGCACCGTCCTGACCGGGATCTTCCACTTCGGCCCCCGTCGGCCCGCGACCCGACTCGACTCGCACTCCAGAGGCCCATGGACGGCTGGCTCAGAGACCTGAAGCAGGGCTTCCGGATGCTCGTCCGGACGCCCCTCCTCTCGCTCGTATCGATCCTCACCATCGGCCTGGGCGTAGGGGGCGTGACGTTCGGCTTCAGCGTCCTGTACGGTACTCTCCTGCGCCCGCTCCCGGTCAGGGACGCAGAGCGGCTCATCACGATGTACGAGAACCGCACGGAGGAGGGCATCGACCAGATGGGGGTGCCGCTCCACGACCTGATCGACGTCCGAGATCAGCATACCAGCTTCGAATACCTGAACGGCATGACCTCCGGCACCATGAACCTGGCCGGAGACGAGGGTCCCCCGGAGCGCTTCCAGGGGTCGTGGGTCACTTCGAGCACGCTGGCCATGCTGGGCGTGCCCCCCGTCCTCGGGCGTACCTTCCTTGACGAGGACGACGACCCCTCGGCGGCGCCCACGGTCGTGATCGGATACACCGTCTGGCGGGACCGCTTCGGATCCGACCCTGACGTGGTGGGGCGCACCGTACGGCTGAACGGGGAGACCGCCACCATCGTGGGGGTCATGCCCGAGGGCTTCCACTTCCCCTTCGAAGACGACCTGTGGATGCCGCTCAGGGACGATCCGGCGACCCTTCCCCGGCGCGGGCGTCCGTTGCAGGTGATCGGCTACGTGCGAGAGGGCACCTCAATCCAGGTCGCCGAACAGGAGGTGCAGCGGATCCTGGGGCAGATCGCGGCACAGTACCCCGACGAGAACGAGGGTGTGAGCGGCCGGGTCGAGCTGTTCCAGGAGGCGAACATGCCGCCCCAGATCAGCCTGATGATGGTCATGATGATGGGGATGGTGTCCGGCGTCCTGCTGATCGCATGCGCCAACGTGGCCAACGTTCTCATGGCCCGGGCGGCCGTACGGGACCGGGAGGTGGCGATCCGGAGTGCCATGGGAGCGGACCGCTGGCGGGTGATTCGTCAACTCCTTGCCGAGGCGGTGGCGCTGGGGATCGTCGGGGGTGTTGTGGGGCTGCTCGTAGCGAGCATCGGGCTGCGCTTCTTCAACGCCTCGTTGCAGGACGTAAGCAAGCCGTACTGGATCTACTTCGATCTGGACGGCGTGGCACTTCTGTTCACGACGGGCATGACGCTCCTGGCCGCGGTGGCAGCGGGCACCCTTCCGGCCTTCCGCGCCTCCGGGACCCGGATCAGCACCGTGCTCAGGGACGAGAGCCGCGGGTCGTCGAGCATCAGGCTCAGCCGGTTCAGCTCGGGCCTGGTCGTGGCCGAGCTCGCCATCTCCTGCGCCCTCATGGTGGCGTCCGGACTGCTGGTCCGCGCGCTTGTCGACCTCAACCGGGCTGACATGGGCTTTCGGGGCGAGCAGGTCATGACCTTCCGGCTGGGGCTCTTCGAGACGGACTACCCCGACGAGGACGCCCGTAACCGCTTCTACCACGACCTGCTCGAGCGCCTATCCGCCGAGCCCGGCATCGTTTCGGCGACCCTGGCGCAGAGTCTGCCTGCCAGCGGGGGCGGCCGTCGGCGCGTGGAGGTCGAGGGTGAGGCGTACGCGACGGATCGCGATGTGCCCACGGCCATGACGGGCCTCATCACGCCCGGGTTCTTCGAGACGTTCCAGGTGCCGGTTCGGGACGGGCGCGACTTCCGGCTGTCCGAGACGCGCCGCGACGGCGAGCCCGTGGTGATCGTGAACCGGAGCTTCGTGGACCGGCACCTGTCGGACGGTGGAGCCGTGGGCCGCCAGGTCCGGCTGTGGAGTGGCGCCGAAGAGGAGCCCGCGCCGTGGCTCCGAATCGTGGGTGTCGTGGACGACGTGGATGGCGGCGTGAACCCCTTCGCGGGCGGAGACCCGTTGGCGGAAGGGATCTATCTGCCGCTGGGGCAGGGAGACGCCCGGTTCATGAGCGTCGCCGTTCGCACCGTGGGTCCGCCTACCCAGATCACCGCGGTGGTGCGCCGCGCCGTGAGCGACGTGGATCCCAACCTGCCGCTGTACTGGGTTCGCACGATGGGCGAGGTGGTCGACCAGTCCATCTTCTTCCACAAGATCTTCGGGATCATGTTTGCCATCTTCGGCGCCACCGCCCTGTTCCTGGCTGCGGTGGGACTGTACGGCGTGATCGACTTCTCAGTCTCGAGCCGCATCCGGGAGCTGGGCGTGCGCATGGCCATGGGCGCGCAGGGGCGGGACGTCCTGCACCTCGTGCTCCGGCGCGTCCTGATCCAGCTGGGCGTAGGAATGGCGGTGGGGCTTGGGCTCGGGGCGGCATTGAGCGTTCCGTTGGCGGCCACGCTGTACGGGGTCGAGTCGTGGGATGCCATCGTCTACGGCGTGATCGTTGGGACGCTGGTCCTGACGGCGTTGACGGCGGCACTGGGGCCGGCGCTCAAGGCGATCCGGGTGGATCCGGTGGTGGCGCTACAGGCCTAGGGCGGGGGACGCCCCGCTCTATCCATTACGTGCGGGAGGCAGAGGGTGGGCCGCCCGAGGTCATCACGCACGACGGCGTGCCGGTAGCTGCGCTGGTCGCTGCCGAGGACCTGGCCCACTTGGAGCGGCCAAGGGCTCGCCGGCGCCACCACCTCAACCCAGATCCCGGGCCGCGATCCGCCCGTTGATCCGCACCCACCCCACCGACCCGTCCGGCCTGCGGACGAACTCGATGGGCATGCCGTAGTAGGGATAGCCTGTGCCGTCGGCAGGCGCCGCGTATGTCAGATCCGGTCCCCAGAAGACCAGCGGCACCCCTTCGCCGCCGGCGCCGCCGCCTCGGATCACGAGTCCGATCTCGCTCGCCATGACCTCCGCCGTTCCGTTAGGAGGCCGGCTGTACGTCCCGATGTAGGCGTCGGGCGGGGGCTGGGTGGCGAGCGGTTGGGCGTGGACGGTCATGTCCTCGTTGCCGCCCCGGTTTCCGCCCGTCGCCTGGCCCGGCTCCAACGCGAGGCCCTCGTACGTGTCCAGGACGGCGCGCTCCACGGCTTGAATCAGCCGCCATCCCTGACGGTGGTTCGTCAGGATCGCGAATGCCAGGCGCCGTTCAGGCACCAGCTGCAAGTGCAGGCAGTGGCCTGACAGAGTGCCGCCGTGAGCGGCGGTCCGTACGCCGCCCACGGTGCGCAGCTGCCAAGCCAAGCCGATCTCGTCGGTGGTGCTGTTCTTGGTCAGGCGCGGTGTGCGCATCTGTTCGAGGGTCTCGCGCTGGAGCACGCGAGTGCCGTGGGCCGTGCCGTCTCCCAGGTGGAAGCGGGCGTAGGCCATGATCGACGCGAGGCTCATGGCGGCCCCGCCCGCGGCCACGTTCGCGGGCAGCCGGAAGGGTCGGACGACGGTGGTGCGGCCCTCCGCCTCACGGTGTGGGGCGGCGAACCGGTGGGTCATGGCGGTGCCGGTGCGGGTGAACGCGTGGGTCAGGCCCACCGGCTCGAAGACGAGCTCCCGGAGGGCCTCGCCGATCGTCCCCTCGGTCAGGACCTCGAGCACGAGACCCGCCACGCCGAACCCGGCGTTGTTGTAGCTCCAGACGGTCCCGGGCGTGGCGAGCTGCGGCAGGTCGCCCAAGCCCTCGACGAAGCTGGCCAGCGTCTCGGGCCCCCGGTCCGGCGTGCCCAGCTGACCTTCCCACCCGGGCGTGTGCGTCAGGAGATGCCAGATGCGGACGTCCCGGCTGGCCGCCTCGCTCCGGACCCGGAAGTCCGGCAGATATTCCCGGACCGGGGCCTCCAGGTAGACACGCCCCTCTTCGACCAGGCGCATCATTGCGGTGGCGACCACCGTCTTCGAGATCGACGCGATGGGAAAGACGGTGTCCGGCGTGACGGGCTGGGGATTGTCCAGGTTGGTCAGCCCGAAGCCGTGGAGGCCGAGCTCGTCGTCCTTCAGCACGCCGAAGGCCACTCCGGGGATCCGGTGCTCGGCCATCTTCGCCTCGATGAGTCGGGCGATGACGCGGTCCCGAGCAACCTCCTGATCGGCGGCGGCGTGGACCGGGGACGCAGGGCCGGACGTCAGGAGCGTCGGGCGCACAGCGCCGAGGGTCGCCACGCCGGCGAGGCCCAGGAAGTCACGTCGTCGCATCAGGCGGTCTCCTTGTGGGGCGGGAGGACGCGGGTAGCGGGCCGCTTCACCTCTCCAGGACGAATCGCGCCAGTACCGGTAGGTGATCGCTGGTCGTGGTCACGTACTCAGGGATGAAGTCGTCCACCCGGTACACGCGGGCCGATTCCGGTTCGTACCACGCCACCGCCTCGTCGGACGCCAGGATGTGATCGATCACGTTTGGGAATCCGATGATCGACGTCTGGCCCGCCGCTGTAAGTTGCGCGCTGACAAAGACCCACGAGGTCGCATCGTCGACGAACGGGCGATACGGACTGTCCCGCCCCGGCGTGATCGAGGAGTCGATGTCGTCGTTCCAGTCGCCGAGGACAAGGACCGGATCGTCCGGCCACGTGGCATCCAGGTGGGCTTTGAGCCCCGCGCCCGCTGCCGCTCGCCGTTCCCAGGAGGCGACCTGGTCGTCCGACTTCGTGTGCAGCACGACGACGGTCACGTCTCGCCTGACGCCCTGGGACGTCACCCGGAGCCGTGCTTCCAGCGGAGGACGGCCGGCGAACTCGAACGCGAGGTCCGTGAGCACGATGCGCGCGTCCAGGACCTCGACCATCGCCCGCTTGTACACGAGGCCTACCTTACGCTCGAAGTCGAAGTCCTCGTATTGGGCAGCACCATCGCCCACCAGCGGATCGGTCGCGAGTATGCCGCCGTAGTCCGGGAGCTCGGTGAGCAACGACGCGAAGTCACGCTCATCCGCGATCTCCTGGACCCCCCACAGGTCCGCGTCGGTGCCGAGGATGACGTCCCGTACGCGTCGTAGCTGCCTCTGGTCGTCGGTCGGGCCATCGTCCGGCTCGCCGAAGTGCTTGATGTTCCAGGTGGCGACGTCGAAGGTGGCCGGAGTGCCCATCGCCGGGATGGTCACGGGAGGATCCGGATCCTCCGGCACCGAGTCCGAGGTGGACGGGGGAGGGGCTTCGCCGCAGGCAAGGGCTGCCAGGGCCAGAGGAACCAGGCCCGCACGGTGGAACGGGGCAAGCGACATGCCCCAAAGGAACCAGAGACGCGCGAATGGGGAAGGGGGGCTTCGGCCTGGGACACCGGGAGGTGAAGGATCCCGTTCCCGTGCTCCGCCGCCTCAACGGTGATTCGCCCCCTCTCCCGGTCGCTGATCCGTCGAAGCGGGCCCCGCCATGCGAGCAGCGCCGAAGAGCGCACCCCGTATCGAGCTGCCGTGGCGCACGCAGCCGTAGTGAGCCCCCGTTCAGTTGCGGCGAGTCAGCCCTCCTGATTCGGAGCATCGTGCTGCGGTCTTGCATCTACCCCACGGCGCTCGGGATCTTCTCCCCAAGGCAGGATCGGTCGCGAGGAGCGCCACGTCGACGACAACCGAGCGGGCACCATGATATCGGATCTCTCCAGACCCCTGTCCACCTCCGTGACTATCCTGGCCCTGGCCGCCTTCCAGGGCTGCGCCCCGCCGGAGCCGGACAGTCCCGACGTGCCGAGCGACGAAGGCCAGCCATCCGCGGAGGCTGGCGCACCTCTCAATGAGGCTTCAGAAGACAGCATTCGACTCGCCGGCCTCGAGGGATCCTGGGTGCTCGTGGCCCTCGGCGGGGAACCCCTGCCGGAGCTTGAACAGCCGGTGACGCTCGAGATCCGGGGTGACGGCTCGGTAGGCGGATTCAGTGGCGTCAATCGGTACAACACGACGCTCCATACCTCGGATCTGGCCGAAGGCCACCTGGCCTTCGGGCTCGTCGCAACGACCATGATGGCCGGGCCGCCGGAGGCCATGGAGTTCGAGCGAGTCTTCGGCGAGCGGCTGGCCGCGGTCTCGACGTTTTCGGTCGAGGGCGAGCGGTTGCGGCTCTATGCGGGAGGCGACGAGGCGCTGACGTTCGAACGAGCCTCGTCGTCCTGAGCGACGCGTTTCCACGTGCCCCTCCGCCTTGCGCTTCACCCGGTCCGGCCGGGATCTTGTCCGCAGAGCTCACCCAGCCCCCGTCTGACGAGCGCCTCCACCGATGAGCATCCCGTCCTCAGATCGCCTCAAGGCGGCCCTGGCCGACCGCTACGTCATCCAGCGCGAGATCGGCGAGGGTGGCATGGCCACGGTCTTCCTCGCCGACGACCTCAAGCACGAGCGGAAGGTCGCCCTCAAGGTCCTGAAGCCCGAGCTG
>JBDHHQ010000121.1:0-11742 GCA_039589315.1 Gemmatimonadota bacterium | reverse complement strand
ACCGCGCAGCGACGTGAACACCGTAGGTGGGAACGGAGCAAGCGATCAAGGCTCATCGCTCCGGAGCGTAGCGTAGGAGCCTCCTGTGCCGTTCCCGTCTACCGCGTCTGCAGCAATCGCTCGTTAGACTGTGCCGCCTATTGGCTGGAACACTGCTCGACGAACTCTGCGAAGCCCGAATCGAGCGTGTGCCGATGGATTGGCCATGTGTCGGGTGTGCTGGGATGCGACCAGGCGTCACAGATGATCCGAGCATAACCGCTCCAGACTCTCGGATCGATAACCTCTAGCTCATTCTGGAAATAGACGTTCTGAAGCGTAAGCCATACCTGACGAATCAACGTGTGGTATCGGTACGCTTCGGCATCCGTCAGCCCCGAGAGGTCTTCATCGCCGATCTGTCGAATCCGTGAGAGCGCGGAGTCAGTCGCCGTACTCAGGAGAATATCTGCTGACGCGTTGGAAACCGACTGAAGCGACGACGCCCGGATCGCTGCGGTGTTGCTCTGAAGCTCTCTACCGACGTAGATCAACGAGATGATCACGGCCACCGCCGCGATTACCTCGGCCACCTGAGCAAACTCCGAGAGTGTCGGCTTCTTCATTCAGTGTTTCGGCTGGCTAGTAGACGCTCAGTCTAGCGGACTTGCGATCCCGCTGCGCGACCTACCTGCTGACCCGCGCAGCGATGTGAACACCGTAGGTGTGAACGGAGCCAGCGATCAAGGCTCATCGCTTCGAGGAGCGCAGCGCAGGAGCATCCTGAGCCGTTCCCGCCAGCCGGCCCGGCTAGGCTGCCCTCACGGACGCAGCTCTTCCCTGAGGTCATGTAGCATCTCCTCGAGAATGGCATCCATGAGTTCTAGTTCCCAGGCCGCCCGCCCATTCTGAGTCGAGAGGTAGGCCAACGCTCCACGTAGCTCCTTACCGTTCATCAGGTCGGTCTCACTGCCGGCGCCATACCTCAAGGTGCCCAGGACGGGCTCGTTCATGCTGCTACGACGCGATTGCACCATCAGACCGGAAACATCTCCGGCAACGAGCAGATGCGGGACAACCAGTTCCTGGTAGATGCTACGCGCCGCCAGTTGATGTTCTAGCATCTCAGCGACGACCCCGGGCCAACGAGCCAGCCCATCCCGGAGTTCGGGGTTCTCGATGACCTCCAAACGTCCTGACTGGATTAGGCTCTCGAGCCGGTACTCTCTCCGATCAAACGTGGGGATCGTGTACAGACGCATGATCGTGGAGTCTGGGAACGCCACCGTCCCGTCGGGCGGTGCCTTGCCAAATCGATCCAGCATTCGATCCACGGCGGCAACGCCTGCGAGGTGCACACGGCGTTGGTCCGCGAGGTTCACTCTCGTGGCTTCAAACTGCTCGATTAAGTCGTTGAGAATGGCTTGTTCGGCGGCCGACTCTTGGGCCCGATCCCACCACGCATCCAGGGCGAAAGCGATGAGGATGCTCGCGACAATGACGACCATCTCAAGAGCCACTGCCCGAAATCTGGTTGTTGAGGCCAACGTCGCTCCCCGGGTGATAGGCTCCGCTACCTGGACGGCCGCGTCTCCGCAGCCCGGCCTTAGCGCAGCCGCGTCGGGCTGGGTAGCGCTGGCAGCAACGTACACGCCGCCGGGCTCGGCAGGAAAGCGGGTCCACGACCCTGCCGGACCCTCAGTCCGTCCGTTATCTTTCAGAGTGTGTGACCCACACACCGCGGCGATTTGTGGCGATTGCAGCCGCGTGAACAACCTGCTAAACCGCTCGCAACCCTAGCCCTGCGTGCGGTCTGCCACGCGGGGCCTTTCCTTTGGCCCCACCCGACATAGCTCCGGCATCTACCGGAGCCCTATCCAGAGCGGCGCGAGGGACTCGGCCCGATGACCGCCCGGCAACCTGGCCACCCGGCCAAGGTGCCAACTCCGACCCCGGAAGGGGAGAGATAGGAGAGACCCATGAGTCAGCACGAAACCTCCCGAACCCAGCCTACAAGCAAGCACCCGTTCGCCGATACCGGGCGCTCGAGCCAGGCCGACCTCAGGGCAGCAGCCAGCGCCGCCCCGCTCAGGGGACACCTCCTCGGGCGGTTCTACCGCACCCTGAGCATCGACGCCGAATGGTGCGAATGGACAGTGGACGGCTTCCGGTGGTGGCCTTTCCGCCTGGCGCAGCGGATCTCGGTCACGGAGGACGCCGACTTCGACGGGATCACCGCCGTCCGCCTGGTCGTCGAGACCGACGTGTCCCGGGAAGTGCCTGAGACTCCCCAGGTGCACCGCGAGCTGGATCGCCTCAACCGCGAAGCCACGCTGTCCGCGCTGGCCCGTCACGACGACGGCAGGGTCACGCTCTCGGCGTCCATGGTCCCCCATCCGCAGAACCTGGACTGGATGTGGCTGCCGGCGGCCCAGTGCGCCGGGCTACAGCCGCAGGAGGCGGCCCGGGCCGCAGCGGTGCTGACCGGCCTCGGCGCGAAGCCCGCCGAGAGCGGCCACCCCGTCATGGGCGAGCGTGAGGAGCAGGACGAGATGAACTACGGGGCCATGACCATCGTCTGGCAGCGGCAGTTCATGGACCTGTACCTGGAGTCCGCGTGGGAGCGGCTGGCCGCGTACCTGAACGAGCAGGGCATCGGTGCGGTGGGCGACAATGAGGGACTCATGGCCGAGATCCCGTTCGGGAGCTGGTCGTCGCTGCTGCGCATCCTGTCTCCCATCGACCATCCTCGCTTCGGGAAGGGTGTGCTGTGCCTGCTCAGCCTCCCGGTGGGGGAAGACGTGCGGTCCGTCGTTGGCTACGGGCCTGAGGATGTGGCGAAGCAGTTGAACCTCCGCAGCTCGAGCCGCGTGCTCAGGACGAACGGCCTCCACTGCCTGGGCGCGTGGGTCTACGACGATCTGACCGACTCGGTGACTCAGGCGACCTTCCTGCCCGCCGGCATCTGCTCACCCGAGGTGGCCTATTACATCGGCTACGCCATCGCGGCCCAGGCCCTGGAACTGGGGCGCGAGCTGGGTCCGACGCTGGTGGGCCAGGCACCGCCGAAAACTGCGTTCGAGAGGCTCGGCCGGGCTGTGCTGCGGCGTTCTTCTGGCGTCAGCTCCCCCGCGAACAGATAAGGGGGTGGGTCATGTTGCGATACGACGAGTTCGAGCACGGGGACGATGGCCGCTGCGAGGGGCACGTGGTCTACTCCAAGACCCTCCCCCTGCGCTTAGAACCCGGTGGCGAGGCGCTAGAGCCCGAGCAGCCGCTGGGGGCGTTGGAGCAGCCCGGCGTGTTGGGAGTCCGGTACCTGAAGCCGGTCACGGCCTGGACCGGGGACCACGCGATCGTCTCGCAGCTCCTGGAGCCGATTCCGCACGCGATGCTGCTGGGTGCCGAACTGTTCCGATGGTGGGGCACGGAGCTCGCGCTGGTTGCTCGGCCAAACGATGAGCACCCGGAGTTCTTCCGGGTGGACATCTGGGCCCGGGTCGGCTGCGCGGCTGACATCGGCCAGCTTCTGAGGGGACCGCTCAACTGCGGGAAGCGCTGGATCCGAGTGCGTGGCGGCATGGGTGCCAGCATCGAGTCTCTACCTGGGCCACCGCTGGGCGATGGTGGAACGCCGAGACGAGGACGGTCGGCCCATCGACCTGGCGAGCGACACGCCGCTCTGGGCGAAGGAGTCGAAGCATGCGGCCTACGAGATCCTTTGCGGTACCCCGGTCTCGGCGGCGGCACACAGGCTCATGGACTGGACGCGGGATGGGGGGTGGTGGGAGAAGAGGTGGAATCGGTGGGAGGTGTGAGGTGCAGCAACCTGCTTCTCATCGCTACCTCAACAGCGACATCGAGAGGCGGACGCTGAAGCGGCCCGTGGGGGGACTGAGCAGGTTGCGTAGACGCCCAACTCGCCCGTGGGCGCATCTACAAGGAGGGTGGGCTCAGGGTGGTGAACTAGACCACGGGGTCAGCCGCGACCTGCCAGGTCCGCTTCCCGCCCCCGGAATGACGAGGCGGCCCCTTGCCATCGGACTAGCGCGGACCCTGTTCGGCGGCACGTTTGCGTGCGGCCTCGTCGTGAAGGGTTTCCAAACGCGAACAGTCTTCGCTCCACGCCGCATCCCGCTGGTCCTGAAGCAGCTTGACCACGGACCCATCGGCCCCTTGATCCATCAATCGACCGATGTATTCCCCGTACTTGTGAAAGCGGAAGTCCCGTTTGAACTCCGCCCAAGTCAACAGGGTCCTCAACCCGATCCAATCCCCGCTTCAAACAATAGGCCTGGAACGCGTCGGCTGTCAGAGCCACTGGCATGTCGGCAGCAGCCTAGCCCGTCTTAAATGCGCCCTTGAACGCCCTAAACAACCCGAGCACGGTGCGAGCCCTTTCGTAGCTGAACATGCTCCCTTGAGCGCGAGCCATGCCACTCGCATCGGCACCTGAACAGGAGACGGGGCACCGGGCAGAGGCCGGCGCCCCTCGCAGGGTGGCTTCGCAGCCGGAGTTCAAGGACTCTCTCGGCCAGGTCCAAGCAGTGGACAGGAGAAGAACGCGTCCCCGGCGTCCATTTCTCCATTTCCATTGGCATCCAGCCACCAGCGGCCGCCGACGTAGCCCGGATCACTCGGGCCGTACTGGGTCGAGAGGGACCCGCCGGCGGGCCAATCCGGATTCGTACCCGGTGGGAAGAGCTGCTGGAACGGCCCCTGTTGCGGCAGAGCTGCTGTGACGATGGAGTCGTAGTACTTTCCTTGGCTGGTCACATAGATGATTGGCCCATCCCCGCGACCACCCAGTACCGTCGTGAACGACGGCTCTAGCTCGTCGACAAACGGAGCCGTGGGGGTGTCTGGTTGGCCGCACGCGACCGCCGCAAGCAGAGCCAGGAGAGTGGGGAAGCCAGGGCCCGCCCGAGAGAACGGCGAGATCTTCATCATTCAACTCCTCCGATGAGGGTTAGCAACTTTCACATGGCGCCTCACTCGACACGAACGCTGGTCGCACCGGAAAGCGTGACGCGCATCGCCGTGCATGTCCGGCCTGGGAGCGAGGCAGACAGACCGTCGCCGGACTTACGGCCTTCGACGTAGTACGAAACCCTACGCACCTTATTCACGAGCGAGCCCGCAATAGCGCATGGACGCAACAGTCACGTGGCCGCTACACCCCGTCTCCCATGCCGGACTCGTGCCCTCCAGCCCTCCCGACTGGAGAAGGCGGGGGCCAGGTCATGACTGTATATCACGCCCTGTTCCCCTCCGTGGTCGCCGTGTGAGTCCGTGCAGGTCGAGCCTAGCGGGATCGGTCGCCGCTGTCTGTCAGGAAATGGTGGAAGCTGCTGTAGTCCCAGAATCCCATGTCCGCGCCCACGCCCAGGTGCCATCGTTGAAGCTCACCGCAGGCCCGACAGGAGGCATCGAAGGAGGTCCGAACGGGTCACAGAGGGGCATCAGAAACGATTGCCAACCGTTCCTCCAGCACCACCTACATCTCCCTCCGGCTTATAACTTCATAGATGGAACGGGACTCCCCCGATGGGGGGCAACGGGGGCAACGACGGCATGCAGACTGCTGAGCCCCTGGACGGCAAGTGCCTTGTGGCCCACGCGGCGGGCAGCATGCGCCACTTCACCGGTCCGCCAGACCTCGACGCTGCGATTCTGGGCAGGGAGCTGGGTGTCCCTGGGGCGTTCGATGTGCTGTGCGGGTTCGAGGGTCTGGAGGAGACGGTGGCGTGGGTTCAGGCGGAGGCCAGGACCAGGATGAGCGGTGTGCCCCTCACGACCCCGCTAGCCTGTACTCCACTACCTCGCCTCTGAACCTCTGGTGGCTTGGGTGACCGTAGCTCCCGTCATTCCAGCAGTCGAAGTCGATCCGCCAGCTGGTCCCGATGGTTCTCCACACGGTACTCGACGACCTCGCTCCGATGACGGACCTCGCCCAGGTGTCCGTAGATCCGCTTCACTAGGCTATCACCGCCGTGGCCGAGTTCACGGCCGACGGTGAACGGGGACACAGGGGCACCATGGTCGAGCGTCTGCAGCCGCGCCGCACAGTAGGTATGCCGGAACATCTTGGTTCGGATGTCGCCAGGATCCCACCCGGCCCTGGCCGCGACGGCGTCCAGGGTCTTCCGAGTATCTCGGATCATCCCGCCCGTTCGTGGACTGGGGAACAGGAGGCCCGACACGTGGCCGCCCTGGAAGACGTGTTGCCGGAGGATCTCCTCCAGTTGGGGCCATAGGGGCACCACGCGGCGACTGGTTTGGGTCTTAACTCGTCGGTGTGCGTGCACGCGGAACACAACCGTCCGACGGTCGAAGGAGATATCATCGACCAAGAGGCCGAGCACCTCGTTCTTCCTCCCGCCCGTGAGCAGGAACGTGCCGATGAGGGCGTGCGCGAACGGCAGATGATCTCGCTGGCGAGCACCGTGGTGGCGGGCAGCTTCGAGGAGCAGCGCCGATTCATGCACCTCCAGCCATGCAGCCTCACCGCTCCTCCCGATGGGCTTCTCCAACATTCCTGCGACCGGGTTGTGCCCGGCACGGACTACCTCCTCGCCCTGGGCCCGACGGAAGAGGTTTGACAAGGTGTTGAGGTAGTGACGGACGGTGCCGGGGCTCAGCGTGCCACCTCGCGGACTCGGAATCGCCTGCAGCCAGTGCGTGAAATCCTGCACGTCCCGAACGCCGATGGAGCCGAGATCGCGGTCCTCGCCGAAGAACTCCACAGCCCTCCGAAGCTGGGCCTCCGATTCCTTCAGCCAGTCGTCGGTCACCCGACCGGACTTCGCCTTCTGCAGCAGATGATGACTCGCGTACTCCGCGAGCCCTACCTGTTCCACCGTGCCCAGCAGGGCCCTGTTGCGTCGGCGAGCCTCAAGCTCCCGAATGCGGTCGCCGAGCAGCGCCTCGGCAACTGTGCGATCTGTGGTGGCGCTCTTCTCGCCAGGTGCGACCAGAGGCTCCCGCTTACCACCAACGTCGCTGAAGGTCCTGAGGTCCGCCCAGTACCGCGAACCGCGTCGGAAGAGGCGAGATCTCGTGCCGTTTCGTGCCATGGGAACGCCCCCTGATCGAGTCTCAATGACACGATTAACGTCACATCATGCCGTTTACCGATCAAGGGGCGGAGAGAATACTGCCCTGTAAATCGCAAATACACAATTAGTTACCACAGTGGAGCCAGGGGGGCTCGAACCCCCGACCTCCGGCTTGCAAAGCCGGCGCTCTCCCAGCTGAGCTATGGCCCCGATCGCCTACCAAACTAGTGTCATTGCCGGAGTTGGTGTAGACGGGGAGAGACGCCCCGACCCCACGCGTGGCTTCTCGATGGGTGCCCAGCCGGCTATCATCTGACCAGCGCCGGACGAGGTGGGCCAGGCCCGACCATGGGCAACTGCCACCGAGAAGCAGGCGAATCCGCTTGTGGCCCCATGCTGGGCCTCCGGGGCTGTCGGAATGGAGACACCCGTGTTGAATAGTGATTCACCCACCTGGTTCCTCGTCGGGACTGGGGTGCTGTGGGTCGTCTTGTTCGTCCTGGCGCGAAACAGCTTCAAGGACTCGGAGTCGTTCGACTGGGTCCTCACCGCCGTCCTCACCGGAGCCGCCGCGGCCATCGTGGTGGGCAGCCTCAGTCTGATCCTGGCCGCGCTGCGCTGAGGACGAGAACCGCCCTAGGTCTGCAGACCCCTCACGTCGAATCCCTCCAGCCTCCCAGCCAGACCCAGCCGTTCGTCGAACGTCACCAGATCGCCGGATGCTGGGGAGCCGGCCCATTCCACCGCGGCTGCCAGCTGCAGGGAGTCAGCGGCTCGGAGGGGGTGCAGCCGAAGTAGCCGAAGGGCCTGCGCCCGAACCCGGTCCCCCGGCACGACCTCGTACCAGCTTCGCTGCAACGTCCGCAGCAGCCGAAGGGCCGTCTCTTCCTCCGTGTACGTCAGCCGCTCCTGCCGCCGAAGGCGGGCGAACGCCGAAGCGCATTCGACGGGCGTGGTCCACCACACTACCGCCTCGGGATCCTCGCCCAGGAGCTCGCGAGCCCTGCCGCTCGACGGCTGGTCGAGGCACAGCGGCACGATGGCCGAGGAGTCCCAGAACCGCATCAGCGTCCCTCGCGACGTTCGTCCAGAAGCGCCGCGAGGGACTCGCCTCGCGGATCCGCTGCCCGAGGCTCGTCCAGGAAGCCGGCGGAGAGGGGCTCCTCCGGCCGTTTCATCCTTCCCTCCCGCACCAGCTGCGCGATTCTCCCCTCTGGTTCGGCGGCCGCGGCGAGGGGGGACAGTCGGGCAACCGGCCGGCCACGATCGGTCACGATCACCTCCTCGCCGGATTTGACCACGTCAAGGTACCGGCTCAGGTGAGCCTTCAGTATGGAGATAGCGGCCTTCCGAATCATATGACTAAATTAGTCAGATTAGCATGATCACAAAAGTCTATTAGAAGGACGAGGGGTGCCCCTAGAAGGACGAGGGGTGCCTGTAGAAGGACGAGGGGTGCCCGCTCCCTCAACGCCCGGCGCCTGAACGCCCGCCGAGCAGGACTCTCCCGACGGGCCGGACCATCCCCACTGCCTCAGGGTACGTTGCTCCGACCCTCCGGAGTGGATGGAGAAGCGTAGGATCCTCTCCGGCACCGCTCGTGACCTGCGCGTTCGCGCCGCCCGGCTCCTGGTTCGTGTAGGCGGCGTTCAGGGGTTCGCGCCACGTCACCGGCCCCTCACTCCCCGCGCGGAGCCGGAGCGGCCGGCACGTCCCACGACCACAGAAGTCGCCCCATGCCCGAGAACCGTCTGAGCCACGAGAAGAGCCCCTACCTTCTTCAGCACGCCCACAACCCGGTGGACTGGTACCCGTGGGGCGACGAGGCCTTCGCCGCCGCCCGCGAGGCCGACAAGCCGATCTTCCTCTCCATCGGCTACGCCACCTGTCACTGGTGCCACGTGATGGAGCGGGAGTCGTTCGAGGACGACGAAGTGGCGGGCCTCATGAACGATGCGTTCGTCAACATCAAGGTCGACCGGGAAGAACGGCCCGACATTGACGGCATCTACATGACGGTCGCCCAGTTGGCCACCGGCCAGGGCGGATGGCCGCTCACGATCGTCATGACCCCGGACCGTCAGCCGTTCTTCGCGGCAACCTACATCCCCAAGGAGAGCCGGCACGGCCGGACCGGGATGCTCGACGTGATCCCTCGCATCGGCAGCCTCTGGGAGGAGCGCCGGGAGGACGTCGTGAGCTCGGCGGGTACGATGCAGGAGGCGTTGGAGCGGGCCGCCAAGGCTGACCAGGGCGGCGTGGCCCTCGATGCCCAGACCCTCGATCAGGGCTTCCGGGATCTGGCCGGCTCCTTCGACCGGGAGCTGGGGGGCTTCGGCCGGCCGCCCAAGTTCCCCACCACCCACCGGCTGCTCTTCCTGCTCCGGTACTGGCTCCGCGGCGGCGTCGAGCACGCGCTGACCATGGTGGAGGTGACCCTGGACGCAATGCGGGCGGGCGGCGTCTACGATCAGGTCGGGTTCGGCTTCCACCGGTACTCGACGGACGGACGTTGGCTCCTGCCCCACTTCGAGAAGATGCTGTACGACCAGGCCCTCCTGACCATGGCGTACACCGAGGCCTTCCAGGCCACCGGGGCCGAGCGGTTCGCCGAGACCGCTCGGGAGGTGCTCACCTACGTCCTGCGCGACATGACCGCCCCGGAAGGCGGCTTCTACTCGGCAGAGGACGCGGACAGCGAGGGCGAGGAGGGGAAGTTCTACGTCTGGACGCTGGACGAGCTGGTGGACGTGCTGGGCAAGGACCGAGCCCGCCTGGCTGCCCTGGTGTGGGAGGCGCAGCCGCAGGGCAACTTCCTCGACGAAGCCACGCGGCAGCGGACGGGAGCCAACATCCTGCATCGGACCCGGACGCTCGATGATTGGGCTCGAGAGCTGGGTGTCCCCATCGACGAGCTCACCCAGGAGCTCGAGCAGGCCCGCACCGCGCTCCTCGAGAGACGGGAAGGACGGATTCGTCCCTTGCTGGACGACAAGATCCTCACCGACTGGAACGGCCTGATGATCGCCGCGTTGGCCAAGGCGGGCGTCGCGCTCGGGGACGAGACGTACGTCCGCGCGGCGGAGCGGGCCGCCGATTTCGTCCACGAGACGCTCTGGCGGGACGGGCGTCTGCTCCACCGCTACCGGGACGGCTCCGCCGCCATCGACGGCAACGTGGACGACTACGCCTTCCTGGCCTGGGGCGCCGTCGAGCTTCACCAGGCGACCCAGGATCCCCGTCACCTGAGGCGCGCCATCGACCTGACCGAGACCATGCTGGACCGTTTTCACGACTCGGAGCTGGGTGGGCTGTTCTTCTCGCCGGCGGATCGCGACGACCTCATCGTCCGGCAGAAAGAGGTGTACGACGGGGCGGCTCCGTCGGGGAACTCGGTGGCCATGTACAACCTGATCCGGCTCGCCCGCCTGACCGCCGAGCCGCGGTACGACCAGATCGCCCACGAGATCGCCCAGGCGTTCTCTCGCCAGGTGGCCCACCACCCCTCGGCCTTCACGTTCCTGCTCTCGGGGCTGGCGCTCTCGCTGGGCGGGTCCGAGGAGCTGGTGCTGGTGGGAGATCCCGACGACGACGCCACGCGGCAGATGCTGGACGCGGCCCGCCGAGGCTTTCACCCGGGCCGCGTGATGCTCGTCCGCTCACCGGACCAGGCAGGAGACTCCCTCACCGAGCTCGCGCCCCTCCTCGCTGACTTCCGCACCCAGGACGGAGAGACCACGGCATACCTCTGCCACGACTACCGATGCGAGCGTCCGGTGACCCGGGTGGAGGATCTGGTCGCCTTGATGGGGGGCGAAGCGGAGTAGGCCCCACGCGTCCCCGGGGTGGTCGCGGCCCGGCCCAGACACACCGGTTTCCCACGTCTTCCTTGCTGCCCGCCCGAGCACTCGGACATCTTGGCTTGGGTGACCCGGGTGCGGATTCCCGCAGATGGACCGGTGGCTGCAGTGACCATCTTCCGCAGGTTGAAGGAACGGAAGCTCGGCCAGTGGGCCCTCGCCTATGTGGCGGCGGCCTGGGTCGTGGCCCAGGTCGTCGACGTGGTGGCCGAGCCGTTCCAATGGCCACTCGTCGTCCAGCGCGGCGTCTACATCGTCCTCGTGTTCGGGTTGCCCGTGGTCCTGATTCTCGCCTGGCACCACGGGGAACGCGGTCACCAACGCGTCTCCGGCCTGGAGCTGCTGGCCATTGCGGGCGTGCTTCTGGCCGCCGGCGTGTCGCTCGCTCTCTGGGCCCCGGCCGATCCGCTGCGCCGCGACGCCTTGCCTGGCCCCCAGGGGTCCGCCCCGTCCCTGGCCGTCCTTCCCCTCGACGACCGCGGATCCAGCGAAGACGAGTCCGCGTTCTTCGCCGCGGGCATGCACGACGATCTCCTCACCCAGCTTTCCAAGGTGAGCGGACTCAGGGTGATCTCCAGGACGTCGGTCGTGCAGTACGCGGACTCGGACATGTCCCTGCGGGAGATCGGCCAGGACCTGGGCGTGGACGCCATCCTGGAAGGCGGGGTCCAGCGGGCCGGCGACCGGGTGCGCCTGAACGTGCAGCTCAGCGACGCGCGCTCCGAAGAGCATCTCTGGGCGGAGACGTACGACCGCGAGCTGACCGTGGCCAACGTGCTCACCATTCAGGGCGAAATCGCCAGGCTCGTGACGGATGCGCTGCAAGCCGCCCTCTCTCCGGAGGA
>JBDHHQ010000120.1:0-12845 GCA_039589315.1 Gemmatimonadota bacterium | reverse complement strand
TCCCCTGCAGGTCCGTAGTCGGTCCATTGTCGGCCTCTTCAAAGATCATCGGGCATTCGGAACGGGTCAACGAATCACCTGGGAGCGAATCACACGCCGCACGCCGAATGGGTGGGTCGATCCTCACCGATCCAAGGCGGCGGAAGCCGGACGAGCCGTCCCCGCTGCTGATCCAGAAGCGCTCGGGTCAGGCGTGGAGACCGGCACAGCGTCACTCCGGCAGCGCCGTATCCACTCGCCCCAGGTGCCGCTCGACGATCCGCCGGGCCACGGTGTACGGCGTCTCGGCGCCCCGGGCCACGGCCTCCACCCCTTGGGCCAGCAACTCCGACGTCTCGACCGAGCCCCACACGATGCGCGAGAGCTCCCGCTCGGCCACGTCCCGGACCCTGCCCGCAGCCCGCTCCCGACGGCGATGCTCGAGCTCGCCGCTGGCCTCCAGGTACGTCCGGTGCTCCTCGATGGCCGTGGCCAAGCCGTCCACCCCCGCGCCCGTCTGGGCCACCGTCTTGAGCACGGGGATCTTCCACTCGCCGGCCTCGGGGCGGTGACGCTCCCAACGGCGGGACGTCTTCGCGCCAGGCTCCACAGCGGGCTCATGTCCGGCGCGGGTGTCCGCCCCGGCCAGCCCCTCGCCGGACGCAGCCCCCACCGGCTTCAGGGCCACCCCATGGTGCGCGGGGATGTCCTTCAGGGCCTCCCCCGCCCTGAGGTGAATGGCCAGGCTGATCTCTTTGACCAGCCGGTCCGCGCCCGGCCGGTCGGCCTTGTTCACGACGAAGATGTCGGCAATCTCCATCAGCCCGGCCTTCATGGCCTGAATGGCGTCGCCCGACTCGGGCACGAGGACCACTACAACGGTGTCGGCCGCTCCCGTGATCTCGAGCTCGGTCTGCCCCACACCCACCGTCTCGACCAGCACCCGTGGGAACCCGAAGGCGTCCATCAGATCGATGACCTCGCCGGTCGTGATGAAGATGCCCGGATCCGTCGCCAGGTCGTTCATCCGGATGCGGTCGCCCAGAAGCGCGCCCCCCGAGTAGGGCGACGTGGGATCGACCGCCACCACCGCCACCTCCTCTGCCTGCGCCCGGTACCGGGCTGCCAGGGTCGAGATCAAGCTCGACTTGCCGGCACCCGGTGGTCCGGTGAAGCCGATGCGGCGCGCCTGGAGGCCGCCACCCACGACCCCGTGCAGCAGCTCCTGGAAGCCCGTGCGCTGGTTCTCCACGACCGTGATCGCGCGGGCGAGGGCCGGCCGTTGACCACCCTGGAAGCGCTCCACCAGCCTGGCCACTGCCGTGGTGAGGTCCTCCGTGGCCATGCTACCGTCCTCTGACACGAATGCGATGGGTCGCGACCGGCTGGCCGAGCCGCTCGAGGCGCATCGTGGGCGCCGTGCCTCCGCCCCTTCTGCCGACGTGTCGTCCACCGGCCACTAGAACCGGTCTCCCGGCCGAATTCCCCTCGCGTGCCTCAGCGGGTTCTCCAGCAGGTGCGTAGGCAAAAAGAGGATCAGGACGAACATGAACAGCGAGATCACGAGTCCTCCGGCCAGGAGCCACCAGCTGCGGAGCGATATGAACAGCACCGAGGTGATTACGGCTGTGGCTGTAGCGAAGATGCTCAGGAGCAACCGCCGGGCCTGGAGGTGGATGTTCCGTTCCAGGTGACCCAGGTCACGGGGATGGATCCGCACGCGCAGCTCTTCCCGCTCGGCCCGGTGCAGGAGGTCCCTGACGGAGCGGACGACGCTGTTGACCTCCGTGAGGACGTCCTTGGCCACCGCGGCGGGTTGCCGAGCCGTGGTCCGGAGGATCTCGCCGCGGTAGCTCCGGATGACCCGCCGGACGAGGCCCAGTCCGTCGAAGTCGGGCCGATAGCGGAACCCGATTCCCTCGAGCAGGGCCGTGGTGCGGAAGAAGTACACCAGCTCCTGGGGGAGCATCAGGGGCCACGTATAGAAGGTGTCGAAGATCTCCTGGACGATCTCCTGAATCCGTTCTCGCCCGCCGCCCGTCACCCGCTCGAGGATGTGCAGGATCTCCGTTGCCGCCTCACGGATCTCGCCCCGGGACACGTCGGGGTTGATCATCCCCAGGTGGTACATGCCGTTGATGACCCCGTCGAGGTTCTCCCGCTCCACGGCCAGCGCGATGGCCAGGATGTCTTCCCGGGTCCACCGCGGCACCTGGATGACCATGCCCCAGTCCAGCACGACGATGGTGCCGTCGTCCTGGACCAGGAGGTTACCGGGATGGGGATCGGCGTGAAGGAAGCCGTCCACCATCATCATGCGCAGGTAGAGGCCGGTGATGGTCTCCATCACGTCCTCGAACCGCAGCCTACCAGACCGGAACCTGTCCTGGAGACGATCGATCTTCGTGCCGCGGCAGTACTCCATGACGAGGACGCGGCGCCGCGTGTACTCCGGGAAGACGTAGGGGGCCCTGACCTTCCGGTCGGTGCGGAACTTCTCCTGGAAGTGGTGGATGTTCTCGGCCTCTTTGGTGAAATCCATCTCCTCGCGGACCCTCACGCTGAACTCCCGCACCACGTTCGTGAGCCCCTGCACGTGGTGGTTCCTGAACAGGAGGTTGAGCCAGAACAGAACGCGGAACGAGATATCCAGGTCGAGGGCCACGACCCCCTCCACACCGGGCCGCAGCACCTTGACCACCGCCTCGCGCCCTCCCACGACCGCTCGATGAACCTGACCCAGGCTCGCCGCGGCCAGGGGCTCGGGCTCGAATTCGTCGAACACTTCCCCGATGGGCTTCTCGTACTCTGCCTCCACCACGGAGCGGATTCGCTCCACGGGATCCGGAGGGACCTGGTCCTGGAGCGTGCCGATGGCCGAGAGGTACGGCTCGACGAGCAGGTCGGCCCGGGACGAGAAGAGCTGGGCCAACTTGATGAACGTGGGACCCAGGTGTGCAATCGTGCGCGTGAGGCGCTCGGCGCGGCGCTCGTGGTGCGCTTCATTACGTCGGGCCGGCTGGCCCAGGATGATCCACCGCTTCCGGTCGCGCAGGAACGCCCAGATGTACGGCACGAGGCGGACGAGGACGGAGGTGCTGCGGATGACCCGCTTCATCGGTGCCGCCGTCCCCTGGCCCGCTCCCCCACCACCTCCACGTCCGGGCGGCCCGGGAGGAGTCGCGGCCCCGCGGCGTTCCCGGGCTCTGGGTTCATAGAAGCAACATGGAGGCGAGGCCCAGGAGCAGGAAGAACCCGAACATGTCGGTAAGGGTGGTGACAAACACCGCGGATGCCACGGCCGGGTCTATGCCGGCGCGGTTCAACACCGTGGGCACAAAGGCGCCGGTGAACCCCCCCATCAACACCGTCCCCCACATGGCGATGAGCACCACCAGGCCAAGGACGGGGTTACCGCCTGGGACCACGGCCGCGAGCACTGCCACCGTGGCGCCGATGGCCGCTCCATTCGCCAGGCCTACCTTGATCTCCTTGGACACTGGCGATCCCCGCTCCGCCCGCCCGCCGGCCAGCGAGATACGCCGAATCGTGACGGCCAGGGCCTGCGTGCCCGCGTTCCCTCCGGTCGCGGCGATGATGGGCATGACGGCGGCCAGGATCACCACGTTCTCGATCGTCTGGTCGAAGGCATAGACGACCGCGGCGGCCAGGGTAGCCGGAAGCAGATTGATCAGCAGCCAGGGCAGGCGCTCTCGCACGGCGTCAGTCCAGCGGGCCCGCACCTCTTCGTCCTCCGAGCCACCGGCCAAGCGCAGGATGTCCTCGGTCTGCTCCGCCTCGATCACGTCGATGACGTCGTCGAAGGTGATGCGCCCCAAGAGAGTCCCGAACTCGTTGACCACGGGGACGCTCACCAGGTTGTAGCGACCGAGGAGGCGGCCCACCTCCTCCTGGTCCAACTCCGGGAGCACCGAGGTCACGACGGGCTGCACCAGGCTCGCCACCGGTTCGTGGGGATCGGCCAGGATGAGGTCGTCCAGCGGCACCGTGCCCTGGAGGCGACCGCGGTCGTCCACGACGAACACGGTGTAGAAGTCCTCCACCTCACGGCCCTGCTTCCGCACTTCGGCGATCGCCTCCGCGGCCGTCATGCGTTCGGGAACGGACACCAGGGCAGTGGTCATCAGGCCACCGGCGGTCTCCTCGTCGTACTGGAGGAGACCTTCGATGTCCTCGGCCTCGTCCTCCGGGAGCTCCGCCAGGATCCGGTCCCTGTCCGCGGGCTCCAGATCGGCGATGAGGTCTGCCGCGTCGTCATCGTCGAGCTCGTGGACCAGGGCCGCGCCTTCTACGGGTCCCAGGGCCGCCAGGAGCTCGGCCGGCTGCTCGCCCTCCTCCATCTCGCTCAGGGTTTCGGAGGCGAGCTCGGAGGGGAGCGCGCGTATGAAGGCCACCCGCCTGGCGCTGTCGTCGATCGACTCCACCAGGTCGGCGACGTCGCTCGGGTGCATCCCCGCGAGGATCTCCTGGAGCCTCTCGCTCTCTCCGGACTCGATCAATTGGCGCAGCTCGGCGATCAACGTCTCTTCCGGTGTGCCCGACCCGTTCAAGGACTTTCTCCCGTCCGGTGTTTCTTCTGGGGACCCGCCCGTGCGATCGCCCAGCAGCTCGGCCATGAGCCGCTCCTGGCGCTCGAACATGGGGCTTGCGCTTCTGCCCTCGCCGTCCGGATGGTCGTATCCCAGCACGTGCAGCGTGCCGTGGATGGCCAGACGCGCAAGCTCATCCCGAGCCGGCACGCCCTCTCGCACCGCCTGCCGCTCGGCCTGCTCAACGCCCACGTACACGTCACCCAGTACCGGCTCGCCCTCGCCGTGCAGGGCGAACGCGATGACGTCGGTGGGCCGGTCGTGCCCGAGGTAGTCGCGGTTCATCTCCCGGATGGGGTCGTCCCCCAGGAGCGTGACGGAAACCTCGCCTCGTTCCACGCCCTCGGCGTGGAGAACGAGCCGCACGGCCGACTCCAGCAGGTCGGTGTCGATCTCGGATCGGCCCCTGCAATTTACGTGGACGGTAAGCACGGGGGCTATCGGCAGGTGCCGGGCTCAGGTGCCCAGGCCGGGGAGCTGGGGGGCTTCTTCCTCCCCGGTGTCGTCCGCGGGGGCCTCCGAGGCGGGGGCTTCGGTGCGGACGGGCGCCCCCGCGCCGTCCGGGCCCAGGGCCGGGGAGCCTTCAGGTGCTCCGGCTTCAGCTCCGCCCGACGTGGCAGGATCGGAGCCCGAGGACGCCGAAGCCGCCTCCTCGGGGGGCCCTTCTTCCCCCTCCTCACCGGCCGAGACGTCGGGCGATTCCGTCAAGTGGCGGGTCGTAGGATAGTCGATGCGGTGGTGGTACATGCCGCTCACCATCTTCACGAACTGATCCTCGAGGACCGCCACCTCCCGGAGCGTGAGGTCGGCGTCGTCGAGTTGACCGTCCCGGATCTTGGACTCCACCAGGCTGTGCACGAGCCCCCTGATCCTCTGCGGCGTGGCGTCCTGCAGGACGCGCGTGGCGGACTCCACGGAGTCGGCGAACATGCAGATCGCCGTCTCCCGCGACTGAGGACGCGGGCCCGGATACGTGAAGGGAGCCGGATCGACGCTACCCTCCCCGGCTTCCTCCACCGCCTTCTGGTAGAAGTACGCGATGCGTTGGGTGCCGTGGTGCTGCGAGATGAAGTCAGCGATGGCCTTCGGGACCTTCGCGTCCCGCGCCAGACGCAGGCCCTCGGTGACGTGCTCCCGGACGACCTGCGCCGATGTGGACGGCTTGAGCTTGTCGTGGGGATTCCGGCCCTCGGGCTGGTTCTCGATGAAGTATTGGGGCTTCAGGACCTTCCCGACGTCGTGATAGTAGGCTCCCACTCTGCAGAGGAGCCCGTTGGCCTCGATCGCGGCGGCTCCGGCCTCGGCCAGGTTGGCCACCTGAATCGAGTGGCTGTGGGTCCCCGGCGCCTCCATGGCCAGCCGCTTCAGGAGGGACCGATTCGGATCCGCCCACTCCAGCAGTGTCTGGTCGGTGGTGATCCCCGTGACCCACTCGAACACGGGCAGGAAGCCCATGGCCAGGATCGCGGAGGCGGTGGCGTTGGCCACGCCCCAGAAGGTTCCGGTCAACACCGAGCTCGCGGAGGCACTCTCGACCAGACCGAGCGCGAAGACCATGGCTGCATACGCCGCGGCGATGATCGCGACGAAGACCCAGGTCTGCGCCCGGCGGCGCACTGCCCGCACGCTCAGCGCGGCGGCGGAGCCACCGGTGGCCGTCGTCAGCACGATCCCGTGCTGCGCGAAGCCCTCCAACGTGCCGGTGAGCAGCGCCAGGAGCAGGACCAGAACCAGCGCCATGCGCCCGTCCCACAGCACCGCAACGGCCAGGGCGACGAACGCGATGGGGAGCAACTCGGGTGCGAACCGGTTCAGGTCGATGACCCAAGCCACGAGGAAGTACCCTGTGACGAGGGAAGCCAGCAGCAAGAGCCAGACAAAAGTGGTGTAGACCTCGCGGCGGTAGAAGAACAGCAACATGCCGAAGAGGCCCAGGAGCAGGACTGCCACCAGGGTGGAGCCGACGAACGGGAGTAACGAGACGCCCTCCTCCACCAGACCGAGGGTCTGGAGCTGCCGCTCGTAGGCGGTGAGGCGCTCGATCTCCGGTGCGCGGATCTGCTGGTTCGCCCGGACGATGGCCTCGCCGGCCAGGATGCTCTCGCGGGTGGTGTCCACGGCCTGGCGGGCCTGATTCCGGTCCACGTCGGTGGCCACCACGTTCAGCGTGTAGTTGTATTCCTGCCACCGGATCAGAATCAGCCGCAGAAGATCGGTCGCGTCGCTGGAGGGGCTCGATCCCAGGCCTGCTTCGGCCTCGGCCTGGAACTCCCGCGGCGTCATCAGCTGGTCGAGGCCGATGTAGCCCTGGTCCTGATCGCCGACGCGTACCGCCACCCGGTCGGTGGTGATGTCGGATTCGCTCTCGATGACGCCCCCGGGCAAGATCTCCTGGGCGGCCCGTAGCGAGGCACGCCGAAGCTGAGCGCGGCTGTCCGGCTCGACCAGCAGCGCGAGCTGGGCAGGCTGGGTCCGGATACGGACGCGGCTCAGGTAGTCTTCCAACGCGGCGGCCTCTCCCTGGCCGACCGCCGAATCCACGGCTGCGAAGAAGCGCTCGAGGCGTACCGCCATTGAATCGGCGGCGTCCGGACGGAAGTCGAAGGTGGGCGGAACCGACGCCGCTGCGTCAGCCCGCTCCCGGGCCAGCTCCTCGGCGGACTTGGGAACGGCGAAGGGAAACTCGGCAATGAGGTCTTCCTCGACCACTGTGCCGAGCTCGTACCCCACCATCGTGATGCTCGTCACCGGAGGGAACAGGGCAGTCACGGTTACGGCAACGAGCAGCAGCAAGGCTATGCGGGCTCCGTGGTGCAGCACCGCATCCGGCCAGACCCCGGTGGGTCTCGTCGAGAGGCCGTCGAGAACCGTGGGTCCCCGGCTCCGCCCGTTCCCGGTGCTCACCCGTCCGACTCCAGAAGGGACTCCTCGTCGGCCAGGGCGTAGGCCCGGATGATGTCCTTGACCAATCGGTGCCGAATCACGTCCATGGCGTCCAGATACACCAGCGCGATGCCGTCGATGCCCGTCAGGATCCGCTCGACCTCCAGGAGCCCGGAGTCCTCCCGACGCGGCAGGTCGACCTGGGTCTTGTCGCCCGTAATCACGACCTGGGAGTTCAGCCCCACGCGCGTGAGGAACATCTTCATCTGCGCCGTCGTGGCGTTCTGGGCCTCGTCGAGGATCACGAAGGCGTCGGCGAGCGTGCGCCCCCGCATGTAGGCGAGCGGCGCGATCTCGATCGTGTGGGACTCGAGGGCCCGCTGAACGCGGTCGTGGGGCATCATGTCCTCGAGAGCATCGTACAAGGGACGCAGGTAGGGATCGACCTTCTCCTGGAGGTCTCCCGGAAGGAACCCCAGGTTCTCGCCCGCCTCGACGGCCGGCCGAGCCAGGACGATCCGGCGCACCCGTTTCTTGTAGAGAGCATCCACGGCCCGAGCCACCGCCAGGTAGGTCTTGCCCGTCCCCGCGGGACCGATGCCGATGACGATGTCGTACTCGGAGATCGCCTCCAGGTAGCGCCGCTGCCCATCGGACTTCGGGCTGATGACCTTGCTGGATCCCGGGAGAGCGATGCGGAGAGCCTCGTCGGCCGGTATGCGCCCGACCTCACCCAGCGTGGCCGCCTCCTCCGCGAACCGGGCGATGTCGTTGGTGTCGAATGGTGCCCGCAGACGAGCCAGCTCGATGAGGTGATGCGTGACGGGCACCGCTTTTTCCACCGCGATCAACTCTCCCGAGAGGATCAGATGGTCCCCGCGGAGGACGACCCGCACGCCGAACAGACGTGCGATCTCCTGCATGTTGGCGTCGTTCACGCCGGCCAGGAGAAGGTGATCCGCCCCTTCGGCGTCGAGCCGGTGCTCGACCATGGTGCTGTCGCCGTTCGCCATTCGTATGCGTACCTCTCGCCGAAAAGGGTTCGCGACCGTCCTGGCGCGCTCTAGTCGTCCGCCCTGGACTCCACCCGGATCCTGAGCTCGGCCAGGTCCTCCGACGACACCGGAACGGGTGCCCCCTCGAACAATGCGCGCGCCGCCGTCGTCTTCGGGAATGCGATGACGTCCCGAAGGCTCTGAGCACCGCTGAATTCCTTCACGATCCGGTCCATGCCCAGAGCGATCCCTCCGTGGGGAGGCGCACCGGACCCCAGCGCCCGGAGCAGGAATCCGAACCGCCGGTCGATCTCGGTGTCGTCCATCCCCAACACCGCGAGCACCTGGCGCTGTAGCTCCGGGTCGTGGCAACGCAGACTCCCGGAACCCAACTCAGTCCCGTCATACACCAGATCGTAGGCATGGCCCCGCACCGACAGTGGATCCGATCCCAGCTTCTGCTCGTCGTCCTCGTGGGGTAGCACGAAGGGATGGTGGGTGGCGGTGAGGCGGTCCGCCCCAGGGACGACCTCGAACAAGGGGAAGTCTGTGACCCACAGCCATGCATGCTCACGCTCGGCGGGGAGGTCCAGGGCCCGTATGGCCGCGCCTCGCGTGGCGGCCAGCGCCGGAGACGTCACGCCGTCCTCTCCGGCGGCCACCACCACCAGGTCACCCTCCACGGCCCTGGTGGCCTCGTACGCTTCTGGCGTCATGAATCGGCTCAAGGGACCGGTCCCTCCGTCAGCCGTCCGCTTGAACCAGAGGAGCCCCGGCGCACCGGCCGATTTGGCCTCGGCCTCGAGGGCCTCGATCTCCCGTCGTGAAAGACCGGCCCCTCCGGGCAGCACCATCCCGCGAATCCGTCCGCCGCCCTCGAGGGCCGAGCGGAGGATGCCCGAGTCGAGCACGCCAAGGGGACCGCTCCAATCCGCTATCTCCAGGGCGTAGCGAAGGTCCGGGCGGTCGCTGCCAAAACGGTTCAGCGCGCCAGCGTACGAGAGGCGCTGGAAGGGCGTGGGCGCCTCGATCCCCGCGACCACCGCGAGCCTTTCCATGAGCCCCTCCATCCACCTGTAGATGTCTTCGGGCTCGACGAACGATGCCTCCAGGTCGATCTGTGTGAACTCGGGTTGCCGGTCCGCGCGCAGGTCCTCGTCCCTGAAGCAGCGGGCGATCTGGAAATAGCGGTCGAATCCCGCTGCCATCAGGATCTGCTTGTAGATCTGAGGACTCTGGGGCAGGGCGTAGAACTCACCGGGGTGGACCCGGCTGGGCACCAGGTAGTCCCGCGCGCCCTCCGGGGTCGGCTTGGTGAGGATCGGGGTCTCGATCTCGGTGAAGCCCTGCTCGCTCAGGTAGTTGCGGGCCTCCAGGACCAGGCGGTGCCGCAAGATGAGCCGGGCCTGCAGCTCCGGCCTGCGCAGGTCCAGGACCCGATGCCGGAGGCGCAGCTCCTCGGCGGGAAGCTCCTCGTCGGGGGCCCGGTATACTGGGATCGCCGGCGTGACCGCGCTGTTCAGCAGCTCGACCCGCTCAGCCTTGAGCTCCACGTCGCCGGTGGGCATCTCGGGGTTCCGGGCATCCTCCGGTCTCAGGCTCAGCTCACCCTCGATGGCCACCACGTCTTCGCTGCCGAGGGTCCGGCCGGCGACCATGCCGTCGGCGTTCGTCCAGTCCGGACCCAGAGAAACCTGCAAGAGGCCCGTGCGGTCCCTGAGATCCAGGAAGAACAGCCCACCCAGGTCCCGGCGCCGATGCACCCATCCCACCACACGCAGCCTCTCCCCGACGCCGGAGGCGTCGAGGCCGCCCAATGAGCACGAGCGCTGCGAAGTCTGATCCTTGTTGACTGGCGTCATCGCTTTGTGAGGAGGAATCTACCGGGAAGGCTGCGTTCGGAACCGGCCGACGACGTTCCACACCAACAGCATCACGACGTAGCCGATCACGAGGCCAATGGCGTCGGCCACCAGGTCGTCGACCGAAGACACCCGATTGGGCACGAAGCGTTGGTGAAGCTCGTCGACCACGCCGTATGCGAGGCCCAGGGACAGAAGCGCCCAATGCGGAACCGAGCGGTCGCTCATTCGCTTCGCCCAACTCAGCGTCGCGCCGAGAACCCCGTACAGTAGCAGATGGACGAGCTTGTCGTGGACGGCGAACCAGACGTTCGGAGTGAAGCCTCGAAACTCACTCAACAAAAAGAGGACCGTCGCCCAGGTCGCCGCCGGTCCCCATGCGATCAAAGCGCGGATCACATCTCGTTCGGTTCGGGCCGTCCGTCGCGGACTCCTCCGGATTCAGCCGGTGTCGCCCGCCGATCATAGGTTTTCCGACGGGCATAACGGCGGCTAACTTAACCGGCGCATTCTGGAGGTTCAAGCGAATGGAGGCAGTTGGGTCATGGTAGCGTCGGTGGCCTTCCACGGGCGGGCGCGGGCCGGGACTCCCCTGTGAGGGGACGAGGCACACCTTCCGCTCGGCCCCCGTCGTTGCTTCTGGCGGCGACGCTGGCGGTGGCTGCGGTGACGCCGGCCTCCCTCCGCAGCCAGGTCCTGTTCGACTGGCCCGTGCGATCGGACGTCCGACCCGAGGCCCTCGTGACCGGTGCCCCTTCCCTCCTCTGGAATCCCTCCGGATTCGCCCCCTCCAGCCAGGAGGAGCGGGAAGTGTGGATCGTCCACGTGGACGGTCCCGACGCTTCGGGCATCCAGGGCCTGGTGGGCTCGGTGGTCTTCGACCTGCCCTGGCTGGGCCGGGTGGGCGTCGCCTATCAGCACCTGGGCATCCCGGACATCGAGCGCACGGGCAGCTCACCCGAGCCCGAGCCGGGATCCCTGACGGTCACCGAAGACCTGGCCGTGTTGAGCCTTGCCCAGAGCGTCATGTCCCTGGCCGGGGTGGGCGCCTCGGTCCGGCTCATGCGCGGCACGGTTGGCTCCGACCGACGGGACAGGGTCGCCGTCGACCTGGGCGTCCAGTCCCGCTTCGGCGGTAGGCTGCGTCCCGGTGTCGGCGCGGCCCTGCGCTCCGTGGGGACCCGAACGGACGCGGTCCTCGGAGCCCAGGCGAGTGTCCCGACGCCCTGGCCGGACCGCCTCGAGCTCACTGCCGGGTACGGTCTTCAGGGGACCGTCTCCGACTTCAATCCGGAACATCGGCTGTCAGTTCGGGGAACATGGCTGGGGCGTTTCATTGCCGGTGCGGCAGCCCTTTCCCATAACGGCGGTCCCTGGACCTCTCTGCTGGAGCTGAGGCTGGAAGTCGGCCGTTACGGGCTGGCAATCGTGCGGGAGGGGCTGCCCAACGACTTCGGCGCGGCCCGCTTCTTCCAGGCCAGCATCGGCCTCAACTGAATCGACTCCGGTCCAACCGAACCCACGACCTTTCCGTGAGCCAAGACCCGCGAGATCTCCTCGACCTGACGCCCGACGCGCTGACGCGGGCTCTGGACCGACACTTCCGAGACCGGGGCCAACCGGCCTACCGGGTCGACCAGGTCCGCCGCTGGGTGTATGGCGGCGCTGCACGATCGGTTGAGGACATGACCAACCTGCCGGCGTCGGAGCGGGCCGCGCTGTCCCAGGCGTTCCATGTGGGAGAGCTGGACACCGCCACGGTGTCCCGTTCCGCCGACGGGACGGTCAAGCACCTCTGGCGCGCCGCCGACGGCGAGCTCGTCGAGTCGGTGCTCATCCCCACCGAGACGCGGCTCACGCTGTGCATCTCCTCCCAGGCCGGGTGTGCCATGGGATGCACGTTCTGCGCGACCGGTTGGGGGGGCTTCCGTCGACAGCTCACGGCCGGCGAGATCGCGGCGCAGTACCGGGCATCGGCCCGGTGGGCCGAGGAGCACGAGCTCGGCCGCATCTCCAACGTCGTCTTCATGGGCATGGGCGAACCGTTGGCCAACCGGAAGGCCGTCCACCCGGCCCTCACCATCCTCAACCAGGGGTTCGGTGTCGGTGCCAGAAGGATCACCGTCTCGACCGTGGGGCTCGTGCCGGGGATCCTGGAGCTGGCCGACCGCCCGGAGCAGTTTCGCCTGGCCCTTTCGCTGCACGCGCCCGAGTCGGAGCTCCGCGCCGGGCTCATCCCCCTGGAGAAGCGCTATCCCCTTCCCACCCTCATGGAAGCGCTGCGGACCTTCAACGCTCGGGGCGGGAAGCGGATCACCTTCGAGTACACGATGATCCGGGGTGTGAACGATCACCCCGACCTCGCGCCCAAGCTCGCCGAGATGGCGAGGGAGCTGCACGCGTTCGTGAACCTGATCCCCTTCAACCCGATCCCCTATCAGGATTGGGTGGCCAGCGAGCCTCGCCGGATGCGCGAGTTCCTGAAAGTGCTCGAGCGCCGGGGCGTGTCCGGAGAG
>JBDHHQ010000119.1:0-11888 GCA_039589315.1 Gemmatimonadota bacterium | reverse complement strand
CGTCGAGAACGACGACTCGATCGGGTTCGTCGTGCGGATGTGCTTCCAGTGCTCGGCAGGGAAGTCGAAGAACGTCAGGAGTCGGCCCTCGTCGCGCCTGAGCGATTCGACTGCCTTCGGATACTTCGCCCCGTACTCGGCCTCGAAGCGCTCGATGCCCTCCTGTGCCTCTTCCCCGGTTGGTGCTATTGGACGGGGCGTGGGGTGGTTCTGAAAGCAAGCTACCCCGGAAAGCTATCAACAGCCTGCGGGGCCATCGTTCCGGACGAAGCGGGCGACCGGGCTGGGTCAGGGCGACTCGCTCGGCGCCCGGGTTGCCGACGCGAAGAAGCCGGATGAGGAGCGTAAGCCGAACGCGGCTTCTCGAAAGGTCTCACACTTCAAGAAGGGGACGAAGAATCTCGTCAAGCGGGGGGTGTTCACTGCCTCGGATGAACAGGACTTCATAGACTCGGAGAAGGACGTGATCGCTCAACTTGGAGGATCGCAGTACTCTCTTTGGCGTCGGCCATGCTGTGCGGGCGGCGGAGGAACCTGCACCGGGGTTTCCTGGCCGCACCATTCCCTCCGAATCGTTTGTCCCACGGGATGGTCCCACAAAGCCAAGACTGAGAGGCAACGAAAACCAGCCACCGCTGTAAGTCGTTGCGGTGACTGGTTTTTCGAAGGAGCGGGCGACCGGATTCGAACCGGCGACCCTCAGCTTGGGAAGCTGATGCTCTACCAACTGAGCTACACCCGCATGGTTTTGGTGCCGTTAAGGTTACTGAGTTTCGACAGCCTCCGAAAGAGCCGGGTGTGCAAGGATGTGTGCAAGGATCACTTCGCTTCCCGCAGTTCGTCCGTCGAGTCCACCACGGCCTGCATCGTGGCGCTGTCCGCCATCTGATAGCACTGCTTCAAAGCGTCCAGCGACTTCCAACCACCGGCCGCTGCCACGTCCACGTCCGGCAGTCGCTTCCGGCTCGTGGCCCAACCGCGACGGTACGCGTGCCAGGATGAGCCCTGCTGCGTCTCCACCTTCGCCAGCCGCTCGGCCTCGAGCAGCCATGAACGGGTGACCTCGTACCGCACGGGCTTCGTGGATCATGCGGGCTTGGGAATAGCGGGACCGGCCCGATGCCCGGCCGCTCAGCGGCGATCCGATCGAGCGCGGCCCTAGCCGGTGCGCTGATCGGCACCAGCGTCTCCCTGCCCTGCTTGTCGGTGTCGGCCGGCCACCGGATGCACCCGTGCGGGCCCTGCCCTAGCCGCAGGTCATCGAACGTGAGCTGCCGAACCGCACCGATGCGGCGGCCAGTCCAGTGGACGAGGTCGAGCAGTTCGGTGAGGTATGATCGTTGCTGCTCACGCCGGCCGTTCCACCGAATCTCCATCATCACCTGGTCGCTCACCGTCCGGATGGCTTCGCAGCGGTCCGTCGACGCGACCGGGCACCGCTAGTTTCGCTCCCCAACCGGCCTTTTCACCGCCGATTTTCACCGGAGTCTCCACCGCTGTTTCCGCAGCGCAGCCCCTCGCGCATACGGGGAAGAAAGGGTGCGAGGGCGCTTGTGGGGTCTCGGTCTATCGGCTGAAGTACTCGCGCTGGGTGTGGGTGACGCTGGTGCCGAACGAGCGGGTGGAGTCGCTGATCCGGACCCTGCTGGGGGCGTTCGAGGCCTCGGGCGGGGTGCCTCTGCGGGTGGTCTTCGACCGGCCTAGGACGGTGGTCGTGGGCCAGGAGAGGGACGGCCGTCCGATCTGGAATCAGACGCTGGCACAGACGGCGATCGACTACGGGTTCACGATCGAGCTGTGTGCGCCTCGGAGCCCGGAGCAGAAGGGCTCAGTCGAGAACGGGGTGGGCTTCGTGAAGCGCCGCTTCTTCCGGGCGCGCCGGTTCACCGACGTCGAGAGCGACCTGCCCCGTCAGCTGCTCGAATGGCTGGTGGAGGTGAACGAAGAGCGGCCAAACCGGGCGACAGGGGAGGTCCCGAAGCTCCGCCTGGCACGTGAGCTCGAGCGGATGAAGCCGCTGGCGGTGCCGCCGGCCGAGTACGCGCTCCGCTACCCGGTGCACGTAGGGCCAACGGCGCTCGTGGACTTCGGTGGCGTCCGCTACGCGATGCCGGCCGGGGCGTGCGGGATCCCGGCGACGCTGCACCTCTACCCTGAGCGGGTCCAGATCGTCACGGGCGGTGGCCGCTTCGAGGCCACGCATCCACGCTTTCCCGAGTTCGGCCGGATCAGCTACCTGCCGGGTCAACGGGCTGAGCAGCTGGCGGCCGTGGCGGGAGCCCGCAAGCGACTCTACTTCATGCGGGAACGCATCCTGGAGCTGGGCCCGGTGGGCGAGAGCTACCTGACCGAGCTCATCCACGCCCGGCCCCGGACCTGGAAGGGCGACGTGGAGCGCCTGTTCATGCTCCTGGAGGAGCTGGGCGAGCCGACCTTCCGCCGTCTCCTGCAGAGAGCGCTTTTCCAGCAGCTCTACGGCTCTGAGTACGTCGTAGAGCTGGCAACCCGGGAGCAGGTGTCATGAGCGCCCGGCCTGCGGTTCCACCCGTGCCGCCTGCGGACCTCGACGGCATGCTGAAGCGGCTGCATCTGCCCACCGTCCGGCGCCTTTACGGCGAGCTCGCTGTCCGGGCCGAGGACGAGCAGATGAGCTACCGAGCCTACCTCGAGATCCTCATGTCCGAGGAGATCGCGCACCGCGCCCAGACCCGTATCACACGCTCCGTCCGCAAGGCCAAGTTCCCGTTCCTCAGAACCATCGAGGAGTTCGACTTCACCTTCCAGAGCTCCGTGCGGCTCAAGATGCTCGGTAGCTTCCTCGGGCCGGAGTTCGTCACCGAGAGGCGCTCGGCCATCTTCAGCGGACCGCCGGGCCGAGGGAAGACCCATTTGGCGGTGGCCCTCGCCTACCGGGCCATCCAGAACGGCTTCGACGCCCGTTTCACCACGGCTGACGAGCTCATCGGCGACCTCTCTCGAGCTGCTGCCCAGGACCGCTTGGACGCTGACGCGCTCGAGCCCTATGTCCACCCCCACGTCCTCGTCATCGACGAGCTGGGCTACCAGAGCTACGCCGCCGACGCCGCCAACGTCCTCTACCGCGTCGTCAATGACCGCTACTTGCAGGGCCAGCCCATGGTCTTCACGACCAACAAGCCCCTGGCCGCCCTCGGTCAGATGCTGCACGATGGAGATCTGGCAGAGGCCATTCTGGACCGGGTCCTCGAGCGCGGAACCCACTTCGCCCTCCGCGGGTCGTCCTACCGCACTCGTCACCTCAAACCACAGGAGGGAACCGCCAAGACAGGGGCCGCCTAGGCCCCGCCGTTCACGCCCCGCATGCGACAAAGTTTAGAGAGCGCATGCGACATCTTTTAGAGAACGCACAGCTTGCACTTGCCCGCGCAGGGATAGAGTATTGCTGAGGCTCCGGCAGGCCACGTGACGTTTTCACTGGGCCCAGCACTCTGCGCCGCAGTCCGAGCCAAGACAGAAGCCCTAGCGTCCCCCGTCGGACCAGGAAAGTCATATGCCCGCCCCTTCCCCATCCCTACATCCCACCAGGCTCCCCAGGATGACCGTCTTGTCAGCGATCATGCTCCTGGCCTTCGGCTACGGCGCCACGCCGGTCCTTGGTCAAGGAGATCTGGTGCTGCCGAACGACAACCGCACACCGGCGGGCAATTTGAAGGATGGCGTGTTAACGCTCCGGCTCGAGGCAAAGACGGGGTCTTTCCATCCACAGGGGGAAAGTGGGCCGGGGTTTCCAATCGAGGCTTTCGGGGTGGAGGGCGGACCGCCGCAGAACCCCGGGCCCCTGATCCGCGTGCCGGTCGGCACCGAGGTGCACGCGTACGTCACCAACTCCCTGGATCGGGCCCTCCTGGTCCGAGGGCTCCACGACCGAGGCCAGCCGCCGCCCGATCCCATCGACGTACCGCCGGGTGAGACGCACGAGGTGCGGTTCACGCTAAGCGAGGTGGGATCCTATTTCTACCGGGGTCGAACCAGCGGGGACCGGAGAGGGCTCGGCGTCTTCGAGGACGGCCAGCTGAAGGGAGCCATCGTCGTCGATCCGCCGGGCGCCCGAGTGCAAGACGAAGTGCTGTTCATCGGGCTGTGGGTGAACCGGGAGGACAGGGAGGCAGGGGCGGAGCACGTCCGTCACACGCACACGATCAATGGGCTTTCCTGGCCGTTTACGAAGCCCATGGATGCCGTGGTCGGGGATTCAGTGCACATCCGCGTCATCAACGGGACCCCGAGGTCCCACCCGATGCACCTGCACGGGTTCTACTACCGCGTCGATGCGCGGGGGGACGCGCAGCTCGACACCGTCTACACCACCGCGCAGCAGCGACTCGCAGTGACGGAGAACATGAGGGGGGGCACCACGATGGCGCTGAGCTGGCTTCCCAAGCGCCCGGGCCACTGGCTCTTTCACTGTCACTTCATCGCGCACATCAGCCCCGATCAGCACGTCCTGGACGATCCGTCGACAATCGTGCACGGAGCCGAAGGCACCTATCCGGACATCGAGGACCGAGGCCACGAGCAGCTCCACGAACATGCGTATCAGGGCATGGCCGGCCTGATGATGGGCGTGTTGGTACGTGATCCGGAGGGGAAGGGACTGAGGGAAGACCCGAACGCAGAGCGCCGCCAGCTACGCATCTTTGCGAATGCCCGGGATGGCTATTTCGGGGACGATCCGGGGTTCGGATACATCCTTCAGGAGGGTCCCGAGCCGCCCGCTTTGGACTCCATCCGGATTCCCGGCACGCCCATCATCCTCACGAAGGATGAGCCGGTCGAGATCACCGTGCTCAACCGGACCCCCGTGCCCATCACGGTCCACTGGCACGGGATCGAGTTGGACAGCTACTACGACGGGATCGCCGGGTGGAGCGGTGCAGGCTCTCGGCTGACGCCCGCGATCGCCGCGAGCGATTCGTTCGTCGTTCGGTTCACGCCCGACCGGGCCGGCACGTTCATCTACCACACCCACATGGAGGAGTCGGCCCAGCTGTCCTCGGGCCTGTACGCGCCTCTCATCGTGCTGGAGCCGGGCGAGGATTACGATCCGGACACGGACCGCATCTTCCTCATGGGCTGGGGAGGACCGGGCAACGACGCGCCGCCGTTCCTCAACGGCAGCGCCGCCCCGCCGCCGATGGACCTGGAGGTGGGGAAGACCTATCGGTTGCGGTTCATCAACATCACGCCGAGTAACAACCAAGACATCCGGCTCCTCACGGGAGAGGAGCTGTCGACGTGGAGGCGGTACGGCAAGGACGGCGCGGACCTCGCGGCGCATCAGGCCATTACCGTTCCATCCGAACAGTTCCTCGGTGCCGGGGAGACGTACGACTTCGAGATCAGCCCCGACCAGCCCGAGGATCTGGTGCTGCAGATCACCACCAGGATACCCGGGCGCGAGAATCCCGTCACGATAGTGCCGGTCCGGATTCGGTAGATCCGCTGGCGGGGTGAGGACGGGGTCCAACACTGGTCTATTCCAGAGGGGGAGAAGCCTCTGCTGGCGATCAATCCAAGACCAACGCTGGTGAGGCGTGGCGCCAGAAAGAGACGCGGCGGAGCAGTGCGCCTGACGGGCCCCTCGGGCGGGATAAAGACCTGGGTCTGTTTCTGGGTCTGTTCAGACCGCCAAACCCTGTATACCGGCCTCTGGAACACCGTCAGGATCTGGCCGTCGGTTCGAGTGCTGAAACGCGAAAGGCCCCGGATTCGTTGGCTTTCCTGAGAAGGCCGTTGTCGAATCCGGGGCCGTTCGGCTGCGCTTGTTAGGCAGGCGCTCAACAGGACGTGCGCCGCGCTTGTGCTCAGTGCCGTAATCAGTGTCAAAGCGTATGGCTGGTGGCTGCCGCTGGTGCTCGCGTTGGTCTGAGAAACCCGCTAGAATCGTCGTGGATAGGTGCTAACTGCTGTGCTGGCACTGCCTTACAAGCAGGAGGTCGCTGGTTCGAGTCCGGCAGCGCCCATTGAGGTAAAACTATTAACTACAATAAGTTAGGGAGAATGACTCGGCGCGTGGGTTCAGCCGGTGTGTACGTTCGGCGCCCCTTCCTGCCCGTCTACGGGTGAGTCAGTAATGCAGCCTCGAAAAGCATCGGGACGCGTACCGGCCAACCTCGGTCCAAGTCGGGTGAGTTGGCTGACCACGGACCAGACGGGTCAGTTCGGCGCCAGCCGCTTCAGCTCCTCGAAGAAATTGAGAACGAGGGACCACTGGTCCGAAGGCTCCACCAACTCGGCCTCGTCACGCTCGACCTCTCGTACCATGATGAACCGCTGTGCGTCCAACGTGACGTCATACTTTCCCGAGTAGGGCAGATCGCGACCCAAGATGTCCTGCGGGATCGAGAAGAGCACGACGCGATCCACGACGCGGAACGCGTCTTCGCCGGCCTGGACCTGCGCCGCGACCATCTCCCCCGCGTCGTTGATGAAGAAGAGCTCATCACCCTCATCCGACCAGATCGGCTGCCGTCCGCCGGCGTCGGACACTTGCCACTTGCCAGACTCTACCTCCGGGAATGGGCGAACGAAAACCTCGTACGTGTCGGTTTCATCGGAGACGTAGGCGAGCCACCGACCATCGTGGGAGAGCGCTGGTGCGGCCTCGTCGTACGCTTCCGCTAGGAGCTCGAGTGGTGCCTCGTCGATGCCGGGTCGGATCGCGAGTATGTCGCGACCTCCGGCGACGTTTGCCGCTCCCCCGGTGCGCATCACCAGCCATTCTCCGTCTGGGCCAAGGAACCCTTGCGCGAGACTTCGCTCGTGATCGAACAGGAGTTCCGCGTCGGCGGTACCGTCCGCGGCTCTACGGTAGACGTCCAGCTGTCCCCCCCTGTTGGACAGGAAAGTGACCTCCGCCCCATCCGCACTCCACCTGGGCATGCGCTCAAGTGCTGAGTGGAACGTCAGTCGTGAGTTCGGGCCATCGTCGAGTTGCTTCACCCAGATGTCCTCTTGCCCGTCCCGGATCCCGCGGTACGCGATTCGACGGCCGTCGGGTGACAGACTCCAACCAGCGTTGGCCGTGCCGGGCTCGAAGGTCCAACCGGGGTCCACGGTGCTAACCTGTCCATCACGCGACATCCAGACGAACTCGCCAAGTAAGGGCGGCGCTCTGGCGGCCGCTTGATAGAAGAGGCGCCCATCATCCGAAATCGAAAAGTACAAGACACCTCCGAGTATCCTGGTGGGGGCACCCGAGAGGCGGAGGCCGTCTGGATCGAAAGGGACGGCCATGATGGTCGAGTCCGAATCACTCAAGTACACGACGTGACCCGAAGCCGCGTAGCTGGGAAACGAGCCCCGGGTCAGAGGGATCATCTCGCCGCTGACCAGGTCCAGAGCGCGAACCTCTGAGACCTCCCCGATGTCCGCCACCATGAGGGCCCCCCTTCCCCCCGGGAGAACGTCCCAGACGATGTGATACACTCCGTCGGGCGACGAGCCGTCGGTCCTAGTGACCATCTGCGCATCTTCGCCATCGGGTCGAATGCGAGTCACGCCTGAGTCACTCGGGAAGTAGATCCAGTTGTCGCGACCCCAATGCGCGAAGGGATTGTCCACGGGCCTCAGGTCTCGCGCCGGTCCACCGTCGAGTGGAGCAACTCGGATCACCCCGGAGCCTGAGGCGAAGGCCCCGAACGCGACCTCGTCCGCATCCGGAGAGATCGTGGGGTTGATGGGATTGATGGTGCCGGGGAGAGACACGGCGTCCAGTCCGCTCCAGCTTCGGACAAAGAGCTCGGGGCCGTCAGGACCCAAGGCGCGATAGACGAGCAGGGCGCCGTCGTCGCTCAGAACGAAGCTCGGGATCCCCACGTCTTGCGGCATCTGATGCGCCCGGAGGGGCGCGGGGAATCGTTCTGCGACGATGAATCGGGCTTCGCTTTGGTGGCGCAACGTGAGCAACGTCCATGCAAGGGCGACCCCGAGCACGATGGAAACCGCCGTCATCACGAGACCCAAGCGCCTCCATTGGACCTCACGTCCGCTCCCTTGACGAGATACGACCTCGCCGTACCGAAAGGTCGTGTCCCCTAACGCACGGGCCATGCCTTGAGCCGACGCGAATCGGTCCGCGGGCACCTTTTGCAGTGCCTTGGTGACCACCGCCTCGACGTGCTCAGTGACCGTGCTCCTGCGCTTGCTCGTGACTGGCGGGGGCTCCGTGATGATCCGTCCGAGAACCGCCTGAGCGGTACTCCCAGTGAACGGGGGCTCACCCGCGAGCATTTCGTACAAAACGCAACCGAGAGCGTAGATGTCCGTCGCGGGTCCGACGTGCTGATCACCGGTGGCCTGTTCGGGGCTCATGTAATGCGGAGTCCCGAGGGACATACCTGTCTCGGTCAGCCTACCTCCGCCTGCCGCGCCCACCGCTAGCGCGATGCCGAAGTCCGAGATCACCGGCTTGCCCTCGAGAAGCAGGACGTTGGCAGGCTTGATGTCCCTATGGATCACGCTCTTGCGGTGTGCGTAGTCGAGCGCCTCTGCCACGTTCGTCGCGATGCGAACGGCATCATCCACTGGCAGCTGATGCTCTCGGTCGAGTCGTTGCCGAAGGCTTTCGCCCTCGACGTACGGCATCACATAGAACAAGAAGCCGTCTGCCTCGCCGGAGTCGAACAGCGGTAAGATATGCGGATGCTGCAGGTTGGCCGTCGTCTCGATCTCGGCCAGGAATCGGTCGGCACCCACGACGGCCGCCAGCTCTTGCTTGAGCACCTTGAGCGCGACGTTGCGGTTGTGCTTGAGGTCCTTCGCCAGATAGACCGTTGCCATGCCTCCCTCGCCGAGCTCGCGTTCTACGCGGTAGCGGCCTTCGAGGGCAGCGTTCAGACGGTCAGCGGGATCAGACATGATGCCCAAGATCCTGTGCCGAACCATTGGGGCGCAAGGAAACTCAGTCTGGCCCCCATGCTGAGGGTCCCTAGGCGGGACTGTGTACACAAGTGTGTACGTTCGAATCCCCGAGATCCGGGTATTGGGCTGGGATCCTACCCGAGTCTCGGGTAGGAAAGCTCAATGCCTACACGAATCTCGTGAAAACCTGCGGCCCCCTGGTGGGCCTTACAAGCAGGAGGTCGCTGGTTCGAGTCCAGCAGCGCCCATTGAGGGATGGTCAAGCCCCGCTTGAGGTTACGGCCTTGGGCGGGGTCTTCTGTGCGCTTCTGGCTCCGAACGTGTGTCGGTCGGGTGTGTCGATTCAGGAGCCGTCCCGCTGCTCAGCTCGGCGTGCGAGAGCCTTCCGCATCGTGCCTTCATCGGCCTGCTGGTAGCAGCTCAGGACCGTCTGTGGGTTCTTCCACCCGCCCAGATGGCACAGATCCTTGAGAGGGATCTCCTTCAGCTCCGTGGCGAACTTCCGCCGCAGGCTGTGCCATCCCATGCCCTCGACGTGCTCCAGGCCAGCCTTCCACTCCGCTCGTCGCCACCAGTCCCGCATCAGATGCCGTGAGCACGCCTTCGCAGGGTCCTTGGGGCTGGGAAAGACCCAGCTGTCACCGATGCCAGGGTTGTATTGACGGGCGACCTTGAGTGCCTCGACGGCCTCGGGCGTCAGGGGTGTTTCGTGCTCGAAGCCGATCTTGTCGCTGATCTTGGGCCACCGGACGCGACCGGTATCGAGGTCAATGTCGGACCAACGGAGCTGTCGGATTGCGCCGATGCGGTGCCCGGTTTCATGGGCCATCACCAGAGCCACTGAGACCCGCCAGTCTACCTCTCCGGCGGCAGCAAGCATCGCATCGTACATCGCCTTCGTCATCGCTGGGCGCTTGGGGCTTTCATCCTTCGGAATGGGGAGCCCCCTGAGCGGATTCCGCTGAAGTAATAATCCACCGCGACCGTTGCCCGCCAACGTGGCCCAGTTGAGGACTGCCAAGAGCCATTTGAGGTCCCGAGCGATTGTCCTTTCGCCTACGATTGGGCGTTTGCCCTGCCTTCCACCGGGAGCCAGGAGACCTTCTCTCCGTTCACGGACGAAGCGGTCCCAGTCTCTTCGACTCAGGTCACGCGCCTTTCGACCGGGGCCGAAAGCAAACCGGAACAGGTCAGCGGCGCGTTGGTCGTGCTTCTGGCTCCGTGGGCTCTTGGTGGGCGTCACCTCACCCAGATAGATGTCAAACAGCTCCTGGAGCGTGATGTCGTCGGAGCGAGGGGTTTCGGCCTGACCCAGTTTGGCGGCGACCTCGTCGGCCTGGATCTTGGCCTTCCTGCGGTCGCTGTGGCCGAGAGACAGCCGCTTCCGGCGCCCCCGGTCGTACCACTCCAGCTGGATGATGCCGGTGGTCTGGTGCTCGAAAGCCCTGACCCGGTTCCTACCCCGCTCTCCTGCGCTGTAGCTCCAGTTCTTCTTCGTGCTTCCCATCATCAGCCTCCTTCGGCGATGACGGACCGCACGATCTGCTCCTTCGTGCGTGGAAGCTCATGGAGCGATGGCTCCGGGGTCAAGGCGGCGGCCTTCCGGGGCAGGTCCCTACGGAGGATCTTGGGGGCACCGCTCCGACCGGCGTTGGGGATCTTCCCCTCACGGATCAGCCTGCCCAGGTGGTCCGGGCTGTAGCCGGATTGCTCAGCGGCCTGTTGGAGGTTGAGCGGGACAGCCTCGGTCTCTCGGAGGGCTTCCTCCAGCTCATCGGCGCAGTGCTCCAGCGTGACCGCCTGAGCCTCGGCTGCGAGCCGACGCAGATCCTCGGCCTTGGACCGCCACCTCATTGCGAGGTCGGCGGGGCGGATGCGGTCGTGGAGGCGCGGCATAGGTCGGTCAGACTGATGCGGCGGGCAACCGCTGACAGGTAGGTCCCAATGCCCATGTGGGAGGCCTAAGCCTATGATTGACAGGCGTTCGGCCGTGGCTCCCAGGCGTCCCAACCCTCAATGCCGTACCGCGCACGAACAGGAGAACTCTCTCTCCCGGATTCTCTATTGGGAGGCCTGGGAGGTTGCCGTAAGGTGTTGTCATACAATGATATCGACATCCCAGCACCCCATTGGGACCCTCCTGGGCGGTCATAGCTCGTCCGGGTGCGGCAGTGGGAACAGCTCCGTGAGGTCACGGAGCTTGCGGTAGCGAAGCTGCTCGCTGTCGAGACGTTCCTCCTGCCAGATGTCCACTCGCGCGAGTCTCCGACACCAGTCGTGCACGGTGTTCCGGCTCGCCACTCGTCGTCGATGAGCCTCCGCCTCCAGCTCCGCCCTCATCACCCACCCGTCCCTGCGTCCACCTGCGAGTTCGTCGAGGAGTGCGCACAGATCCCGCGCTCGGTCGCTGAGCTGAATGGCGGACTGCGTGAGGGCCCGCTGAAGGAGCGGCAAGACGAGGCGGTAATCCTCGGTCGAGGCGATCAGTCGCCCGTCTCCGTCACGGTCGCGCTGGCGCTGATGGAGCAAAGTTGATGCCCGGATCAGGGCATAGACCTTGGGATGGTCCCTGCGAGACCGAACACTCTCCGAAGGGAAGGCCGCCGCGATCTTGTCCGCGAACCGCACGACCACTTCCATCCGCTCCAGCTGACCCAGAGCCGCTTGCCACACCTCAATCAGTTCCTCGGCGTTGGCATCGACCTCCCCCATCTGTCGCCGCGCCTGCTCACGAAGGACGTCCTCAGTCAGGGCTTGGCTCTCGTCGATCCAGAGATCGAAGATGCGGGAGGCATTCTCCCGGTGGACCTCGGCGCGGGTCGTCGTGGTGATCACCGAGCACCTGAGTTCAACGGCCCTCTCCTCGCTCTCCACCCCAGGAGCGCCTTCACGCCCCTGCTTCCCCGTGTGCGAGGCGAAACAGCGGTAATTCCAGGGGCTTGGCTCACGAGGCGTGTCCCGGAGGGGTACGGGAGGCCCCCCCGGGT
>JBDHHQ010000118.1:0-11948 GCA_039589315.1 Gemmatimonadota bacterium | reverse complement strand
GAGCATTGGCCTGACCCTTCGTGAGCGTGCCCGCGTCGGATAGGTCCTGGACCATGTCTGCGAGATCCTCGAACTGCTCTTCCGGCGTGGGGGCGCTCGCTAGGACCTCTTCGATGGAGTTACAGCCGGGCGCGTTGTCTTCAATCGTGACCGTGCCCGTGACCCCTCCGCTCCTCACAAGCCCGGCAATGCCCGAGCAGCTTCCCAAGACGGCGTTTCGGTGGACCAAGAGGCCCTCCCCCACCGAGGTCACACCGGACAGGCCGTCCAGGCTCATGAGGGCGTCGTTGGAAATGACTTCGAGGTACCGCCCCACAGAGGTCAGGCTAGAAAGGGCGTCCAGATTCATGATCGGAGATCCGTAGGGAAAGATATAGAGAGTCCCTATCACCTTGGTGAGCCCAGCCTGTGCGTCCACCTCCCACTGGGTCAAAAGAGTCTTATTCCCGGTGACAACGGTCAGGTCTGGGCGGTGGCCCACATCGGCAGGCGTCGCTGGCTCGTCTCCACAGCCCGAGACCAACAACGCCACGGACGCACTGAGATAGAGTGGGCGGCGCAGGCCCGACCGAGCGGTCGGGCGAAGCGTTGACAGCCTCATGGCATCACCCTCCTGCCGATGAGGAAAACCCACCGGGCGGGCCATCGGCTTCACTCCTGCCCGCCGGGGAAGGGCTGGAAACCAATGGTGTGACCTTAGCCTCGCGGGATCGGCTGCCGCTGTCTGTCGGGAAAAGGCTGAAAACGGGGATAACGGTCAGATAACGTAGAAGCCGTAGGCTGAGCTATCTGCCAAGGGAGGTCATCATGGCACGCTCGCTCCGCGCCGCCGCTGTTCTGTCCCTCTGCGCCATCCTCGTTCCAACCGGCTGTGGCAGCCCGACTTCGTCGCCCGAGGTCCAGCCCAATGCCGCCGTAACAGGAGAGGGCACCGTCGTCACGACGGTGAGGGACGTGATCTCGATCGGTCAGGACAAGCCGGTCGTCGTGTATGTGCCGTGCCTAAACGAGGGCGAGTTCGTCGAGATCTCCGGCGAGCTTGGCGTGGTCCACAGGTTGAGGCTTGAGCCGATCTCCGGGGGCAAGACGTATCTGTTGAACCTCAATACTCAGGTGTGGTCCCAGGGCATTCGGGGCGTCGGCCTCCAGGCCGCCGCAGAATTGCTGGCCATGGGGGCGGACAAGTTCGAGGTGACGGAAGAGGTGGTGGCGCTGCCGACCGGCTTGGCAGTCGATTTCAATCTGGACTTCGCCGAATCCGCTTCCAACGCAGGGGGCGTCCCCCACGCACAATCCACTGGTTTCGGACTGTCCACGGGTCTCACCATAGAGATCGCCGAGGACTTCGGGATCACCACGACGCTCGAGAGCGTCGACATCGTCTGTCCGCCGCCGGCCGACGCCGATGATGGCACGATCAGGAGCACGACGAAGGAAGTGCTCTTTGTCGCTGAGGAGGTCACCACGCCGTGCCTAGGCGGTGTTGACGAGAGCGTGGCGATCAGTGGCGTCATGGGTGTGCTGCACCGCCTGACGCTCGAGCCGGTCGTTGGGAAAGAGACGTATCTGATGGACCTCGAAACCCACGTGTGGTCTCAGGGCATCCAGTTGGTGGGTCTGCAATCGGCTGCGGAGGCTCTCGCTGTGGGGGCAGACAAGGTCGAGGTGATGGAGGAGGTCACGTTGCCGGTCGTGGTTCAAAGCCCCGTCCTCCTCTTCTTGCACGAAACATTGGATACTACTCCAAGGGGAGACCTGGTGCAGGAACGGATTGTGCAGTCCGGCCTCGTGCTCGAAATAGTCGAGGACTTCGGGATCACCACGACGCTCGACGGCATCGAGGTCATCTGTCCGCCACCGCCTGTTGTGGACGGCTGAGCGCGAAGCGTCCCGTCCAGCCATGACGACACCCGCCGTAGCAGTTCGCGAGCATCGCACGATCCTTGTGATTCTGGAGGCATTCTCATGCGCAAGTTCGCCCCCGCTCTTCTAGTCCTTTTGTCCTTAGTGCTGATGGCTTCCACGGGTGTTGCGGGGTTCCTCGACGGATCCGGCGTGAGGGTCCCCGAAGAGCTCGCCGTGAAACCGCGACTCTTGGGCATCCACCACCTCTCGCTCAAGGACGGGGTCGACCCTGCCGACTTCGAGCGCTACGTCAAGGACGAGTGGGAGCCCGTCATCAGCGGCCGCTACCCCGGGATGCACCTCATGGTGATGAAAGGCGAAAGGAATGCGGATCCGGGGCAGTACGTTCTCGTTTACGACATCCAATCCGTATACGTGAGGGACTGGTGGGTGCCTCGTTCTGGCACACCCAGTGAAGCTCTCAACGCGATCGATGAGGCGTGCGGGAGCGCGTGCGAAGCCGCGTGGCAGGGATTCCAGGCGTTGGCCGAGACCACTGGTTGGGCGGATTGGGTGGAACTGGCTCACGATTAGGGTAGAAGCATCCTGGCCCCATTGAACACGGTGCGTCAGATGACGGCCGGGCGCCTCCGTCGAAACGAGGTCGGCCTGGGATCCTGGATGCCGATGCCGCCGGACGGTTCGTAGCGCTCCTGATCGAGATCGTTTGTCCGCCACACAACATCGACGGCTGAGGCGATCGTTCCATCAAGCCATGTCGCGCCCACGCCGACGCGCCATCGAGGAGTCCCGCGCCACCCAGAGACCGAAGTGGCGGGTGCAAGATCGGCCCGCGCCGGGAACGGCCCCTAATCGAACCGCAACACCCGCAACAGTCCCGGTATCTAGGGCCTTTCCGCCGTCCGCGGGACCGCAACACGACCGTTCCTGCTGGACCCTCGAGATCCGCCAAGAACCCAGGCAGATCAAGGCATGTTGCGGCTGTTGCACCTCCAGGACCCCTCACCCAGCCCGCCCACTATTCCTTCCCTCGGGGGTATCATCAGAGAGCCCCCCCGACAGGAAGGTGACCGATGGCCGGAAGACCAAAGCGCCGATCCGTCTTCGCGATGCTAGACCAGCTCGGCGAGCACCAGATCTTCGCGATCCTGTCCGAGATCTCGCAGGTAGAGTTCAGCCGACGGATCGGCATCAGCCGCACGATGCTGTGGTCGTGGATCAAGAAGGATCCGGAGCGACGGCGGCAGCTCGAGGACGCGAAGCAAGCCCGCGCCGATAAGCTCGCGGACGAGACGCTCGCCATCGCGGACGGCGCTCAGCCGATGAAGCCGGCGGTGGCCCAGGCCAGGCTGCAGATCGACGTGCGCAAGTTCCTGGTAGCGGCGCTCGAGCGGGGCGGGCCGACAGCGGTGCCGACGGTGCAGCAGATGCACCTGGAGGCGCTCAAGGCGGTGGCGGCGGAGGACGCTGCGGGAGAAGGAGAGTGCTGAGCTAGCCGGACGTTTTCTGCTGTTTCGGCATCCGACCGAACTGAAGGTTCGGGGCACGTCCGTAGTGCTCGTAGAAAGCGCCGATGAGATCGGTCTCCATCTCGCGCCGTTGTTGCGGCAGCCCTAGCGGATCCGTTTGGAACCATCGAGCCGTCTGCAGCAGGTAGGACTCGCCTGTGACTGCCGAGACGGCCCCGTAGATTCCGTGTCTCTCCTACGTATACGAGCTCGCGGTCCTCAAGCAGCAGATACAACCCGGCCGCATTGGCGACTCCGGTGAGCTCCAGCGAGTCCAGCCTTCCCCCGACTCGCCATGGGAGCTGATCAGAAGCGCGGTCTTGCTGGGGGTCCAACGGCCCAAGGGCCTTGGCCTCCGCCCGCGCCGCGCCAAGCTCGTCGCCAGTTCTTCGTCCTCCGATCAGCCCGCTCTTTCGGCTACCGCTCTTCCAGTACGCCGGATGGAACCAGCCGTGATTGCAGAGCGTCGAGGCTTGCAGCTCGACACGGTGCCGCCAGAGTAAGAAGCACTCGAGTGCTCGCCGCGAGGGCATAGGCATGTCGACTTCGGCCACTGAGACCTCGAAACGCATGCCCTCGGCGTCCCGCCATGCCCAAAGGGACGGTGCGGCGGTGTGTGGATCGTTGAACGGCATTCGTACAGACACGATGCCGCGACGGAGCGCATTCAGTCGGTCTCGCAACTCCCTGCCGGTTTCACCGACGTAGATGAGTGTGGCTCGGGTGGGCTGCGCACCCGATAGACACCGGCGGTTCTCGGAACCGCGGCCAGGTCTTGCGGCGTGCCGTCCAACGGGAACCAGTCGCTCCATTCGAGGCCAGCCCAGTGACGCAACTGTCGCTGTGTTCGTCGCGTCACCACCACCGTTCCCCTTGATCACAGTGCCCTGGGTTGTCGTGACGGTTCTGACAACGACCGTGGTATTGGCGTCTGGGGTGTCCGAGAGGATCACATCCCTTTGTGACCTCAGTTCTGTACCCTCGCCAGCAGCTCCTCCTGGAAGTTCTCCACCACGATGTAGCGGTCGACTTCCCCCTCGCCGACGCCGCCGGTCGAACGGAACATCAGAAACCGCTGACCGTCCCGAGTGACGTCGTACTGTGCATAGGCGGAGAACACTGATGCGCCGAGAGGCAGCAAAAAGAGGGGCTCGCGTCCGAGAACCTGGAAGGCATCGTCCGTGTTCACGGCGACTGCAATCAACTCTCGGGACTGATTCTTGTAGAAGAGCTCACGCCCGCTGTGTGCCCAGACAGGCTCGACACCGCCGTCCGTGGAGACCTGTATCCTTGCTTCGTCCACATTCGGAAACGGCCGCACGTAGACCTCCGGGCGGCCGGATGAATTGGAAACGTAGGCAAGGAAGCGGTCGTTGGGCGAAAGCGAGATGGACGACTCTGCGAAGTCCGTGGCGATCAAGGGGACGGGCACCGTATCCACGCCGGGCCTTATGGCGAAGACGTCGAAGATGGGGTTGAGCTTTCTCACGACGAGCCAGTCGCCAGCGATCGACCGGCGGGCTTCCGCGAGGGGGTCGTCCAGGTCCAGCACCAGCTCCTGGTCTCCGCTGCCGTCCGCCCTTCGGGTCCATATGTCAAAGCTAGGTCCTTGGACATCGGACAGGTACAGGACCGAACGCCCATCCACCGACCAGCTCGGCCGCCAACCTCTCCCGAGCCGCGTGAACGGACCGCCGATCTGCTTGATCCAGAGCTCGGATCCCCCATCCGCCGGTCGGACGTCGACAGCGATGCTCGTCTGGTCCGGTGAGAGCGCCAACCCGCCGTTGCCCACCGGCGTCAGTGTCCAGCCCGGCTCCACGGCTGTGGCTCGCCCGGCGCGATCGACCCAGATCAACTCCCGGTCGGCGGTCACACCGCTGGGCTGGTAGAGAAGCCGGCCCGATCGGGAGATCGCCACGTCGGGTCCACGCACCCCTCCGGGCAGCCCCGAGAGCAGGGGCACCGTTGGACCGGTGACCTCGAGTCGCTCCTGATCGAACGGCGCGGCAACCAAGTCCCCGTCGTGAGTGACCACGAGTATGTGACCCGTCGGCAGATACCGCGCGAGGAGTCCACGGAAGAGGATCTCGACGCGCCCGGACTCCAGGTCCAGCACTCCAACGTCGTCCTCGGGAGTGTAGGCGTTGTCGCCCCGTTGCACCGTGATCAGAACGCCTCTCCCGCTCGGGAGCGCGTCCGGCCACGCATGGCGGGTTTCCCCCTGCGTGGTGTCGGCTGTCGAAAGCTGTTCGATGTCGCCGCCCGTGGCCGGCACTCGGTAAAGGCCGCCGTCGGGCAGGCTGCAATAGTAGAGGTACCCGTCTCGCCCCCATGACCCACCGAGCCGGTAGACGAGGGAATCGACCAGGGTGAGCGGGGGCTCTCCCCCGAGTGACACGACCTTGAGCTCGCGGCTGCCGGTCACGATGAAGCCCATGCGTTGACCGTCCGGCGAAAAGAACGGCTGGACGCCGAGGTCCGTACCGGGCACTGGAACGCCTTCGAGCGCGTCCCGCTCCCTGACCCAGAGCTGAGAATCGCCCTCACCGGCGGGACCGACGTATGCCAGGCGAGACCCGTCTGCCGAGACTCCGAACGAGACTCCGAACGCGTCCTGGCCGGCGACCGGCGCCTGGCCTTCCGGAAACGTCAGGGCATAGCGGATTACAGGCATAGATGGATGCGGTCGCGTAGCCGTGAAGACGAGCCCTCCGGTGCTGACGGCCGCCACGACCGTCAATCCGATCGTCAGTGCGTTCCAGGAGCGCCTGGGTCCCCCGATGCCGGCAGCCACAGCCTCACCATGCCGGAAGCCGGGATCCGCCAGGGCCTTTGCAAGATCGCCCGCCGAGGCGAACCGATCAGCCGGCAGCTTCTCCAAGGTGCGGCGGATCGCCGCGTCGATATGGATCGGCACCGAAGTGCGAACCTCGGTGGCCGAGACGGGCTTCCCGGCGATGATCTTGCCGAGCACCGCCTGAGCCGTGGCGCCGGGATACGGCGGCTCACCCGTCAACATCTCGAACAGCATGCAGCCGAGCGAATAGGTATCGCTCTGCGGCCCGATTACCTGATCGCCCGTCGCCTGCTCCGGGCTCATGTAGAACGGCGTGCCGACGCTCAGTCCCGTCTCCGTAAGCCGCGCGCCGCCGGCGGCCCCCACGGCCAGCGCGATGCCGAAGTCGGCGATGAGCGGCCGTCCCTCCTGCAGCAAGACGTTCGCCGGCTTGATGTCTCTATGGATCACACCCTGGCGGTGGGCGTAGTCGAGCGCCTCCGCCAACTCGGTCGCGATCCTCACGGCCTCGTCGACCGGCAGCTGCCGCTCCCGGTCCAAGCGCTCCCGGAGCGACTCGCCCTGCACGTAGGGCATGACGTAATACAGGAACGAGTCTGCCTCACCCGAATCGAAGAGCGGTAGGATGCTCGGGTGCTGCAGGTTCGCCGTGACCTCGATCTCGGCCAGGAAGCGCTCCGCTCCCACGACCGCGGCCAGCTCGGGCTTCAGGACCTTGAGCGCGACCTTCCGGTTGTGCTTCAGATCCTCGGCCAGATAGACAGTCGCCATCCCGCCCTCGCCGAGCTCGCGTACGAGCTCGTAACGATCGGCGAGCGCGGCCTTGAGGCGTTCGAGCGAGGAAATGTCGTCCGTCATGTCTTGCAGACCAGTTGGGGGGCGGGGGGACCGGCGCGGGCCGGGGCCGGTTCAAGATGTGTGAGCGGTTCAGGGAAGGGCAAGAAAACGACGACTTGGAAGCTCTGCGCCAATGGGGTGCCGGATCAGGTCATGGTGGCCTGACATGCGGCCTGGAGGCCCGGCGCCGCATTCTCGAGGGGATCACCTGCTGAGGCATTGGGCCTGCTCGCCCCTCACCCAGGCGGCCAGCATCCGCCACTCCGGGTCGTCCTGGCTGAGCCAACGCCGACCTCGGCTGTGGAAGTGATCGCCCCCTGCTTCGGGCGCCAGCGGATGCGTCAGGAAGCGCCTCCTCATGGGATGTCCGGGCTCGATGTAACGCAGGACAACCTCAAAGTTCTGCCGGGACTCCTCGACGTTCCAGAACGCCCTCCCCTCTGAAATCTCTCGGGCGAAATCGCGCGAGCCGGAGCCATGGCAGTGGACGCACTCCATACGCCCCTCCCGCTTGTTCAGGAAGATCTGCTGAACGCAGGTGCGGAAGAGCTGGAAGTCCAACGGTGGTGGCATGGACTCGGACGCCTCCGCCTCGGCCGGAGCGTCGGCGGCCCGCACCCAGTCGGCGATCGCCTGCCACTCGGGATCAGCCTGGGAGTCGAAGAACTTGCCACCCACGCGGAAGGTGGCCCCGCCCGCCTCGACGGCACGCGCCCTCTTCAGCACGGCTCCGCTCCGGGCTTCCGGGTACGACCAGGCGCGACACCACCTCGAAGTTCGATCGCGACTGCTCCTCCGACCAGTACACCCGGCCGCCATCCCTCTCCTGGAGTGGCTGCAGCTTGAGTGGCGTACCGTTGTTCACGTGGCAGGTGACGCAAGGCGACATGCCCGGTCCGTGTCCGCCGCGCGCTGCCGTGAGGACCGGCCGGAAGCCTACCCGATCAACCGGTAACAAAACGGGTAACAGATCTGCCCTTCAGCGACGTGTACGGGGAGGACCCGGCGTCACCTGGCATGAACACTAACCTGCTATGATGCAATAACTTACAGACGCCTGCAGTTGGCGAAATGGGCATTTCTGTTAGGGCGATCTTCCCTTTGCAAGCCGGAGGTCGGGGGTTCGAGCCCCCCTGGCTCCACTGGGAGATCATCAAGCCCCGCTTGAGGTCACGGCCTCAGGTGGGGCTGCCTTCGGGCCCTTGGCACCGGACGTGTGCCGATTCAGCGTGTCGGTTCAGGACTCCCCTCCACCGACCTCACGCCTGCCCCGCAGGGCCTTCCGCATAGAGTAAGGGAAAGCCCTGCATCGACTTAGATCGGTGCAGGGCTTTGCTATATTCTCGATGTGCCGACACGAGTATCACAGAAGTCTCACTCGTGACGGATTCCACTTGCAGGCCCCGGAGACAGGGCCGCCGGTACCGTAACTGAATGTTGGGATGATGGTTACGCGCGCGTGGCAGTGTTGACGGAGTGAGCGCGGCTGTCCACCCGCCGCCGCTCAGCGGGGAATCCTGGCCTGAAGCTCCGCGGCGAAGTTCTCCACCAGCACCGCGCCCGGGCCGGGACGGTCGTCGTCGTTTCCGATGTCGTAGCTGAGCGCCACGAAGTGGTCGTTGTCGAGCGCCACATCGTACGGGAAGCTGAGGTCGACGGTCTCGATGTAGGGAGGGACGGTGAAAAGGACCTGGGGCGTACCGGCGCGGAATCCGCCGTCGGTCTCGACGGCCACGGCCACGAACTGATCGTTGTTGTCCAGGAAGAAGAGCTCATCACCGTCGCGGGACCACTTGGGCGTCCGCCCACCGTCGGTGGAAATCTGCCATCGGCCGCCCTCCACGTCGGGGAACGGACGCACGTAGACCTCCCAACGGTTGCTTTCGTTGGAGGTGTATGCCAACCAGCGACCGTCCGGAGAGACGGCCGGCGCACCATCGTCGAAGCCCTCGGCAAGGAGAGGTTGGGGCGAGTCACCGGACTCGGGATCGTAGATGTAAATGTCCCGGCCACCCTCCACGCCGCCGGTTCCGGCGGTCCGAAGGAGGAGCTTCGCTCCGTCCGGGGTCCAGGCGGCATTGGCCACCGGCATGTCGAAGTCGACGAAGAGACGAGCCTCGCCGATACCGTCGGCCCGCTTCATCCAGACCTGTCGGTCACCGTCCCGACTGGAGATGAAGAGGATCTCCCGGCCATTCGGGTGCCACACTGCCATCCGGTCCTCGCCCTCAGCCAGGGTGAGTCGGGTGCGGACGCCGGCCGGTAGCTGCTTGACCCAGATGTCGAAGCCGTCCTCGGCGAGCTCTCGCAGGGCGAGGCGCGTCCCATCGGGTGAGAGGGCCGGGATGTCGTTGGGATTCGTGGTCCGGTCGAAGGTCCACGCCGGATCGATGGGGGTGATCTCGCCGGCGCGGTCCACCCACACGGCGCGAGCCACAGTCCCGCCGCCGCCGGCCCCGGTGGAGTAGAAGAGAGTGCCGTCCTCTGCTACGGAAAAGGCGAGGACGTCGGCGATGAGCGGAACGGGGGGGCCGGTGAGCTCCATGGCGGCGGCATCGAGCGGGGCTCCCATGAGTGTGCCGTCAGTGAGATACAGGAGGTATCCCGGCGCTGCGAACTTCCCCCACGCGCCGGAGGCAAGGGTCCGCTCCTCGCCGCCTTCGAGGTCGAGGATCCGGACCTCCCCTTCGTCATCGGCGACCACGCCGTGGAGCGCTCGGTCACCGGACGGCAACAGGTCGGTGAATCGATGGACGGATTCTCCCTCGCCGAGGCTCAGGAGGACCTCTGCCGCTCCTCCGGCGCTGAGCACGCGAAAGGCGTCTCGCCCGCTGGTGAAGTACACGTAGCCGTCGTACCCCCACACGGGCCCCCCCCCTCACCCAGGGTACGGATTGGACCCCCGGCCAGGGCCGGTACGGATTGGACCCCCGGCCAGGGCCAACGCCCGGTGGGACCACCTCCCTGAACGCCGCCACACGCGCGCGTACCAAGGTACCAGGACAAAGGATACTCCGTGCGGGTATGCAGGGCCCGACTTTACATAATGGCCCTTATCAGAAGTAGCCCCGAGGCTAAGTCATTATTCTACTATGGCTTAGACACATCGCAAAGCAAACACCGAGCGATCGGGTTGGGATACTCCCCCCTTTCGGACCCCCTAGAGACCCCCCTAGCCCCCCGTGGGCTAGGGGCGGCCTGTAGCGGCCGAGCGGCGCGACCCGCTCCCTGAACACCGCCACACGCGCGGGTACCACGGTACCAGGACAACGGTTTGCTCGGAACAAGAGCATCCGCTGTAGATGGCAAACTCATGCATGACAGCGACTTACGGCGGCCGACGGCGTGTCCCACGAAATCCGTCACGAGTGAGACTTATATGAGAACTCACTGCCACACAGATCCCCAATAGCAAAGCCCTGCACCGACCTAAATCGATGCAGGGCTCTCGTTTACCCCAGTGCCCCGCCAGGGACTCGAACCCCGAACCTACTGATTAAGAGGAAGATGCAGGACGCCCACTAGCGCTCGTGGGCGCTTGTTTCCTGGGTTCGACGCTCGTGGGCGATCACCCGGAATCGTGGGCGCTGTGACTGTGCTCGTTACTGTTCCTTTCCGCTCGCCAGTCGAGCAGCCTCCAAATCCGCCTCCATCGCCAACACGTCCTCGCGCATCCGGTCCACGTACGCCAGCGCCCACTGGACGAGCTTGCGCTCCTTGAGGCGGGTCAGGAGGGACATCGGTCAGGGCTCCCTTCCGTACTTCTCCAGCAGCGCCTGGAAGCGGGGGTGGTCGCGGATGGGATCCCAGATGGGCTCGGCGCGAAAACGGCCAACGTTCATGCGAGACGGATGGGAGAGCAGCCACTCGACTTGCACCAGGGCGTTATCATCATCGCCCACCATGACGTACACTGTCCCAAGGTCTGTCACGAGGTTGCGGAACTGGAGGGCGTCCCTCTCTTCTGGGACCAGTTCCATCGCCATCCTCACCATCTCGACCGCTTCACGGTCCCGGCCCAACCCCGCATAGGCAATACCGAGAGCCGAGAGAACCCGGACGTCGGTGGGTTGATCTGCGTTCCTAAGCTCAAGCTGGGTGCGCGATGCCTCGTAGTGAGCCAGGGCCAGTTCCTCCTGCCCGAGCAAACCGTAGATGTGCCCCAGAGCGGTGGATCGAGTCCGAAGCGACTGCGTGCCCTCATAGTCCTGAGTCGCAGCGTTGACTACCTCTGCGGCCCGCTCGTAGTCACGCAACATCAGGAACATGCGCTGATACGTGTACCACCGCTCACCTACGCTCCAGAGTTCTGCGTCTTCCCACTGGTGGGCGCTGTACGCGGCCAGCATGGTCTCGGCCGTGGCAGCTTCACCACGGTTCAGCACCACGTACTGGATAGCCCTGCGATGGAAAGGTATGCCCCGCAGATCAGCCAACCGTGCATAGGTCACTTCGGCATCGCCGAAGCGGCGTACCAGTGCCTGCGTCCCGGCCAAGTCCAAAAGGCCGGTGCCCCCTCGGGGGTCGAGGTCCGCAGCCCTACGATAGCTCGTCATCGCCTCGTCGAACTGGCCGAGACGCCGCTGGACGTGACCCAGCAATGCATGGACGGGAGCCGTGTTGGGAAGTCCTTCGGCCGCCTGCGCTGCTTCGCCCGCCGCCCGCACGTAGTCGCGGTGACCCCAGTAATAGTAGTACCCAGCCGCGAGGTGGGCCTCCGCGAGGTCGTGGTCCAATTCGATTGCCCGATCCGTGGAAGCCTTGGCCGCCTGAAGCCTCTCTTCCGACCGATCCCCGCGCCACCAGTGTTGCTGCATGTGCGAGCGGGCCAGGGCCGCATGGGCGAGGGCGAAGTCCGGATCTTGCTCGATCGCTTGCCACAGCAGGCGCTCACGCCGCTCGTTCGACGCCCTGTACTCCAGAGCCCGAAGATAGAG
>JBDHHQ010000117.1:0-16019 GCA_039589315.1 Gemmatimonadota bacterium | reverse complement strand
GTGATTCTGGTGCCGAGCCGTCGGGCCAGGGCCGCACCAGCTTGACCGGGCCCCCTTCCCTCCTCACTCTGTCCTTCCCCGCGAAACGCGAGCCACCTCGTCGCCACCCCCTGGCGCACGGGGCATCGGGTCATCAGACGGACGTCAGGAGGCAAAGCGATGCCAGTCATCTCCATGACCGTGAACGGGACCGAGCGGTCGGCTGAGGTCGAGGGCCGGACTCTGCTGGTCCACTACCTGCGCGACGCCCTGGGACTCACGGGCACCCACGTGGGCTGCGATACGAGCCAGTGCGGCGCCTGCGTGGTGCACGTGGACGGGCGGTCGGTGAAGAGCTGCACGATGCTGGCAGCCGAAGCCGAGGACGCCCAGGTCACGACGATCGAGGGCGTGGCCACGAACGGTGAGCTTCACCCGATGCAGGCCGCCTTCAAGGAGCACCACGGGCTTCAGTGCGGATTCTGCACTCCCGGCGTCGTGCTCGGGGCCATCGATCTGGCCAACCGCAACACCGACCCGTCCGAGCACGAGGTGCGGGAGTGGCTCGAGGGCAACCTCTGCCGCTGCACGGGCTACCACAACATCGTGAAGGCCGTTCAGGCCGGCGCGAACGCGATGGGAGGCTGACGATGGCCAGCACGGGAATCGGCGCTGCCCTCAAGCGCAAGGAAGACGACCGCTTTCTCACCGGGAAGGGTCGGTACACGGACGACATCAACCGGCCAGGGCAGCTTCATGCCCACATCGTACGCTCCAACGTGGCTCACGCCCGCATCCGCGGCATCGACACCAGCGCGGCCCTCGCCACGCCCGGCGTGGTGGCGGTGCTCACGGGCCAGGACATGGCCGAGGAGGGGTTCGGCAGCCTCCCCTGTGGGTGGCTGATCACCAACAAGGACGGCTCCAGCATGGTCGAGCCGCCCCACGCGCCGATCGCTGCCGACGCCGTGCGCTATGTGGGTGACGCGGTAGCGGTGGTGCTCGCCGAAACCCGCGAGCAGGCCCAGGCCGCTGCCCACCTCGTGGCGGCGGACTACGAGGAGCTGCCCCCACTGGGAACGCTCGAGCAGGCACTCGCCCCAGGGGCACCGCTCGTCTGGTCCGAGGCAGAGGGCAACGTCTGCTTCGACTGGGAGATCGGCGACAGGGCAGCCACCGACGCGGCATTCGAAGCGGCGGATCACGTCGTCTCCCTGGATGTCAGGAACCAGCGGCTCATTCCCAACGCCATAGAGCCCAGGGCGGCGTTGGCGGAGTACGACGCGGCGAGCGGCGACTACACGCTATACACGACCAGCCAGAACCCACACCTCATCCGCCTCCTCCTGGGAGCGTTCGTGATGGGGATTCCCGAGCACCAGCTCCGGGTGGTAGCCCCCGACGTAGGGGGTGGGTTCGGCTCGAAGATCCCCCACTACCCGGAAGAGGTCATCGTAACATGGGCCTCGAAGCGGCTCGGTCGGCCGGTCAAGTGGACGGCAGAGCGCTCCGAATCGTTCCTGACGGACACCCACGGTCGCGACCACATCACGCACATCGAGCTGGCTCTGGACACCGAAGGCACCTTCCTGGGCATGCGGGTGAACACCAAGGCGAACCTGGGAGCCTATCTGTCCACCTTCTCGACGGCGGTGCCTACGTACCTCTACGGCACTCTGTTCGCAGGTCCGTACGCGACCCCCGCCGTCTACGGCGACGTCCAGGCGATCTTCACGAACACCGCGCCCTTGGACGCGCTCCGCGGTGCGGGGCGCCCCGAGGCCTCGTTCATGATCGAGCGGCTGGTCGATACGGCTGCACGGGAACTGGGCATGGATCCGGTGGAGATCCGGAGGAAGAACTTCATCCGGGAGTTCCCCTACCAGACGCCGGTGGCCCTCCAATACGACACCGGCGACTACGACGCGACCCTGGACATGGCGCTCGACCTCGCGGAGCACAGCACGTTCGAGGAGCGCCGCGCCGAGGCCAAGGCGCGGGGCAAGCTCCGCGGCTTCGGCGTCTCCACCTTCCTGGAGGCGTGCGGCATCGCCCCTTCCGCGGTCGTAGGGTCCCTGGGCGCGAGGGCTGCTCTCTACGAATCCGGGCAGATCCGCGTTCATCCTACCGGGAGCGTGACGGTCTTCACCGGCTCGCACAGTCACGGACAGGGGCACGAGACGACCTTCGCCCAGGTCGCCTCGGAGTACCTGGGCATCGACGCCGACCAAATCGACGTCGTCCACGGCGACAGCGCCAAGTCGTCGTTCGGCATGGGAACCTACGGCTCCCGTTCCATCGCGGTGGGTGGATCGGCCATCGTCCTCGCCCTGAACAAGGTGATCGAGAAGGGCAAGAAGATCGCGGCCCATCTCCTCGAGGCTTCGGCCGACGACGTCGTGTTCGAGGACGGGGCGTTCACCGTGGCCGGCACCGACCGGTCCAAGTCCTTCGGCGAGGTGGCCCTCGCCGCGTACGTCCCCCACGACTACCCGGAGGACCTCGAGCCGGGCCTGGACGAGACCGCGTTCTACGATCCGAAGAACTTCACCTACCCGGCAGGAACCCACGCCGTGGAGGTAGAGATCGATCCCGAGACGGGGCACGTCGAGCTGGTGCGCGTCGCGTGCGCTGACGACGTAGGCCGGGTGATCAACCCCATGATCGTCGACGGTCAATTGCACGGAGGCCTGGCACACGGCATCGGCCAGGCGCTCCTCGAGCACGGTCAGTATGACGAGTACGGGCAGCTGCTTACCGGCTCCTACCTCGACTATGCCATGCCCCGGGCCGACAACCTGCCCTTCTTCACGCTGGGCATGCACAACACGGACTGCACCCACAATCCGCTGGGGGTGAAGGGCGTGGGCGAGGTGGGATCCATCGGCGTGCCACCGGCGGTGATCAACGCCATCGTGGACGCGCTGTCCGAGTACGGCGTGCGGCACATCGACATGCCGGCCACGCCCGAGCGGGTGTGGCGGGCGATCCGGGACGCACAGGCTTGACGGAGACGAACCATGCGAGATTTCCAATTCCACCGACCGGGCTCCGTCGAGGAGGCCATCGCGGCCATGACCGCCGCCTCGGACGGGAAGTTCCTGGCGGGGGGCCAGAGCCTTCTGCCGGTCATGAAACTGGAGCTGGCGGCGCCCAGCGACGTGGTGTCCCTGTCGGGGATAGAAGGACTCGACGGGGTTTCACGTGAGGGCGACTCCGTCGTGATCGGGGCCATGGCCACGCACGGGGCCGTCGCCGAGTCCCCGGTGGTGCGGGAGGCCATCCCCGCCCTGGCCGACCTTGCGGAAGGGATCGGCGATCCCCAGGTGCGGAACCGGGGGACGCTGGGAGGCGCCGTCGCCCACAACGATCCCGCGGCCGACTACCCGGCAGCGCTGGTGGGACTGGGGGCGACGGTCTTGACGGATCGACGGGAGATCGCCGCGGACGACTTCTTCGGCCACATGTTCGACACGACCCTGGAGGCCGATGAGGTGATCACCGCGGTCCGCTTCCCCGTTCCGGCTGCGGCGTGCTACGCCAAGTTCCCGAATCCGGCCTCACGGTACGCCATCGTGGGCGTCTTCGTCGCCCGGACCGGTGACGGCGTGCGCGTGGCCGTCACAGGAGCGGCCACCGGCGTCTTCCGTGCGAGCGAGGTGGAGCAGGCGTTGGCCGGCACATTCGCCCCGGAGGCCATAACGACGACCGGCGTGGACGCGGCGGATCTCATGGCGGACCTGGACGCGTCCGCCGAATTCGCCGGGCCGTGGCGGGATGCGGCTGATCGGACCCGGGCAGCGCCACCGGGTCCACCCCGCCGAACGCGGGAGCCCAGAAGCCCCGCGGCGGCCCGGCGACCGCCTCGTTCCAGGTACCGGAAGGTGAGCGATTCCATGGGTGCGGGAGCGGGCCCGTCCGACTCCTCGCACGGAGAGAGGCCGGCCGGCCGAGACCCACCCCGTCCCGTCCCCGGCCCTGGCGCTTCTTGCGTCGGGCGGATACGTCACCGACCGGGGCCTCGCCACTTCTCTCTTCCTGTCGCTCACCCTGGAGCGCCCCCTCTTCCTCGAGGGTGAGGCGGGCGTGGGCAAGACGGAGCTGGCCAAGACCCTGGCAGGAGCGCTGGGGCGACGGCTGATCCGTCTCCAGTGCTACGAAGGGCTGGATCTGGCGTCGGCCGTCTATGAGTGGAACTACGCCCGCCAGATGCTCGAGATCCGCATCGTCGAGGCCACGGAAGGCATGGACCGGGATCGTCTTTCGGCGGACATCTTCAGCGAGCACTTCCTCATCCGCCGCCCTCTCCTGGAGGCGCTGGAGCCCCACATCGAGGGTCCGCCCGTGCTGCTGATCGACGAGCTCGATCGGACCGATGAGCCCTTCGAGGCGTTCCTGCTCGAGGTGCTGTCCGACTTCCAGGTCACCGTGCCCGAGGTCGGCACGATCCGGGCCGAGCATCCTCCCCTGGTGGTCATCACCTCCAACCGCACCCGGGAGGTGCATGACGCGCTGAAGCGCCGCTGCATCTACCAGTGGATCGACTACCCGGATGCGGCCCGGGAGCTGGAGATCCTTCAGGTCAAGGTACCGGGGGCGCCAGAGCGCCTTTCGCGGCAGGTGGTCGCATTCGTACAGCGCCTACGGGACGCCGACCTGTTCAAAGTGCCCGGCGTAGCGGAGTCCATCGACTGGGCCCGTGCGCTGTTGGCTCTGGATCAGGTGGAGTTGGATCCCGACGTGGTGAACGACACGCTGGGTGTGCTGCTGAAGTACCAGGACGACGTGGAGCGACTTCGAGGTGACGAAGCGGCGCAGACGCTCCGGGACGTGGAGCGTGAGCTGGCCGCCGCGCCGGGGGCGTGAATAGCGTCGAGGTGCCCGGCGGTGGAGCGGAGGTGCTCGCCGCCAATATCATGCACTTCGTCCGCCTGCTCCGGGCCGCGGGCTTCACCGTCGGCACCGGCCGGACCTTGGACGCGGTAGGCGCGGTCGAGGCCGTAGGCGTGGAGCGACGCACCGACATGTTCTGGGCGCTCCACGCGGTCCTGGTCAGTCGACCCGAGGACCGGGAGCTCTTTCGTCAGGCCTTCCAGATCTTCTGGCGTGACCCATTGGCGGCACCCGCCCCCCTGGCAGATCTGCTTCCCACCGTGGAGGAGCTCCGCAGGCCTCGTGCGCGACCCGTCTCGCGCCGACTGGCCGAAGCTGCCGGGCAGCGGCCCCGATCAGCACCGCGTCGAGCCGCTGAGCGCGTGGACCTGGTCATGACCTGGTCGGACCAGGAGAGCCTACGCACCCGGGACTTCGAGGAGATGTCACGGCAGGAGATGGACGCGGCGCGGGCCGCGATGGCACGCATGGCTCTCGCCATCCGTCCCAGGCCCACCCGTCGTTTCCGGCCTGATCCCACGGGGGCGCGGGTGGACATGCGGTCCACGCTGCGGACCGGCCTCCGCTCCGGATCGGCGCTGATCCCGCTTCGGTGGCGCTCACCCGTCCTCCGACCTCCGCCCCTGGTTGTGCTCTGTGACGTCTCGGGCTCCATGGACCGGTATGCCCGCATGCTGCTGCACTTCATCCACGCGCTGACCAACGCCAGGGACCGGGTTCACACGTTCCTCTTCGGCACTCGTCTCACCAACGTCACACGGGCCCTCCGCCATCGGGACGTGGACCTGGCTCTCGACCGTGTCGGGAAGGCGTGTCAGGACTGGTCGGGCGGTACCCGGATCGGGGCCTGCCTCCGGGCCTTCAATCGGGACTGGTCCAGACGCGTCCTGGGCCAGGGAGCCAACGTCCTGCTCATCACGGACGGATTGGACCGAGAAGGTGGCGCCGAGGTCGGCCGTGAGGCGGAGCGCCTTCGTGGGTCCTGCCGTCGCCTGGTGTGGCTCAACCCGTTACTCCGCTACGAGGGCTTCGAGCCGCTGGCCGGCGGCATCCGGGCGCTCCTCCCCCACGTGGACGATCACCGGCCGGTCCACAATCTCGAGAGCCTGGAGGCGCTCGCCGACGCGCTGGCGACGGGTTGGTCCCACCGCTCCGCCGTGGGGCTCCATCCGTGACCGGCATCGGCGCTCGCGCCCGAGCGTTACACCACCGCGCCATCGTCGTCGACGGCCACAGTGACATCCTGATCCCGGTGACCGAGGGCAAGATGTCTCTGGGCGAGCGGGTCGAGGTCCCAGGGCTCGACTGGCAGGGGCCTCCAGGCCTCGAGCGCCACCCGATCGTGAAGTTCGGCATGGGTCCCCACACCGCCTGGTTCGGCTGCATGGGGCAGTACGACCTGCCCCGCTGGAGGGAGGGGGGAGTCACCGCTCAACTGTGCGCGGTCTACCTCGACGACGACTGGCTCAGGGATCCCTTCCGGCGCGGCATGGAGATGGTGTGGAACTTCCACGACCAGATCACACGGCACGATGATCTGATGCTCGCCACCACGGTCCGCGACATCCGCCGGGCCAAGGAAGACGGCAAGGTCGCCCTGGTGCTCACGTTCGAGGGGTGCGACGCCCTGGGAACGGACCCACGCTTCCTCGATCTCTACCACGCGCTGGGACTCCGGTCCGCGAGCCTCACACACACACGGCGCAACCTCTTCGCCGACGGCTGTTGGGCGGCGGACCGGCAGGGTGGCCTGACGCCGTTGGGCAGGCAGGTGGTGGAGCGCCTGGACCGGCTCCGGATCGTGATCGACCTGGTGCACATCGGCGAGGTCGGATTCTGGGAGATCCTCGAGCTCGCCGAGCGGCCTGTCATCCTCTCCCACACGACACCCACCATGTTCCCCGACACCGCTCCCGACGCCCAGGACCTGGTGGGAGGGAAGCTCCCCCGTCCCCGCCTGGAGCTGCCCCGAGACCGGAAGACACTCGAGGCGATCGCCGGGAACGGGGGCGTCGTCGGTCTCATCCACGTCGCCCACCGAGATCTGGACAGCGTGGTCCGCGATATCGAGACCGCCCTCGACGTGATGGGGCCCGACCACGTCGGGCTCGGGAGCGACCATTACGGGCTGGAGCTCGCCCCGGCGGGCCTCGAGGACATCAGCGAGGTGCCCCGCCTCACCGAGGCCCTCGCCGCCCGGGGCCACTCCGACGAGGTGATCCTGAAGTTCCTGGGCGGGAATTACCTACGGGTCTTCGAGGCGGTCTGGGGAGAGTGAGGCTCGGGTCCGGCTCTCGGTCGTGAATCCGGTGCCCATCTGTTGCGGGTGCCCGAGTCCATGGCCGCGAAGGACCCGGAGCTGCATCCAGAAACAAGAGTTTGCTTGACCCGACCGGCTCCTGCTCCGGATCATTGACGTCCCCCCTTCGCACATGGCGACCCGCGACAACGGTAAACCCGAGCCCTGAACAAGGACCCCGCACACGGTGCCGGGGGCTGGGTACGTCCGCACCTCGAGGACACCCAGTCGCCCCAGCCGCCCCCGACCGACCGTACGCGCTGACCGGAGACCCCATGCCCTACAAGAAGCTCACGCGGAATCAGCACTTCCAGACACCAGGGCCCAAACGGATTCTCGCCCTCGACGGTGGAGGGCTCCGTGGAATCGTCACCCTGGGATACCTCAAACGGATCGAGGATCTGCTCCGGCGCCGTCATGGCGGTGGAGACGACTTCCGGCTGTGTCACTACTTCGATCTCATCGCCGGTACCTCCACGGGATCCATCATCGCCGCTGCGAGCGCGCTGGGGATGTCGGTCGACGAGCTCACCGAGATATACCTGCGGCTCGGTCGGGAGGTCTTCCGCAGGAGTCGTTGGAGGAAGGGCATCCTTCGCGCCCGGTACAGCCACGAACGACTCACGGAGCACCTGCGCGCCGTTTTCGGGAAGGACACGACGCTCGGTGGTCAGGAGCTCAAGACCGGCCTGCTGGTCATGACCAAGCGAATGGATACGGGGAGCCCCTGGCCGTTGGGCAACAATCCCAGGGGAGCGTACTACCAGGCCGGCAGAGGCGACGACTGGATCTCCAACAAGGACTACCCGCTGTGGAAGGTCGTGCGCGCCTCCACGGCGGCCCCCAGCTTCTTCGACCCCGAGAAGATCACCATCAAGCAGCAGAAGGGCTTCAAGACCGTGAAGGGCGAGTTCGTCGACGGCGGCGTGAGCCCTTTCAACAACCCCACCCTCCAAGCGTTCATGTACGCGACATTGAAGGGGTCCCATGTCGGATGGGACACTGGTCCCGACAAGCTCCTGGTCGTGTCCATCGGGACCGGCCGCGGACACCCAGGCAAGGAGCCCACATGGATCACGGCCAAAGGGGCGATGCAGTCGCTCCTTTCGCTCATGGACGACTCCGGTGCCCTCGTGGAGACGCTCGTCCAATGGCTGTCCGAGGGGGACACGCATCGCGTCATCGATCGCGAGATCGGGAACTTGCGCGACGACCACGTCGGCGGCGGTGCGAGCTTCACCTACCAGCGCTACGACCTCTCTCTGACCCGGGAGTCCGTAGACGGCCTCAAGCCCGGGATCGACAAGGAAACCCTCGAGTCTCTCACCGAGATGGACGAGCCCGACAACATGCCCCTGCTCAACGAGTTGGCAGAGATCGACGGCATGAGCAAGATCGAAGCGAAACACTTCCCGAAGCGCTTCGACCTGCGGTGAGGAGTCATCGCTCCGGGCCCGCTCACTTCGCCTGGCAGCGGAGCCAGCAACTTAATTAGGGAGATCACATGGCCCGCGCATTCACGATCCGGCCGTTCAACAAGAAGAAGGACTCCAAGGGTAACGAGGTCGACTTCGAGGACATCCACGCCAAGCTCATCGGGCCCGCCATCGACGCTGCGGGCCTGGGCGGCGGCACCACGGTCGAGATCATCGAGGCGGGCAACATCAGGGAGGACATGTTCGAGCTCATCTGCACGGCTGACGTCGTGATCGCCGACATCTCCATCCACAACGCGAACGTCTTCTACGAGCTGGGCATCCGCCACGCCGTTCGGGAAAAGCGCACGGTGCTGATCAACAACGGAGCCGATGACGTGCCTTTCGACCTGCTGACCGATCGCTATTGCTGGTACGACGTCAACGCGCCCGAGAATCACGTCGACGAGCTCGTCAAGGTGCTCGAGGCGACCATGGAGAACGAGGGCCCCGACAGCCCCGTCTTCAAGATGCTCCCCGGTCTCGAATCCCAGGACCCCGTGCGTCTCATGGCAGTGCCGCGGAGCTTCCGGGAGGCGGTCTGGGCGGCGGAGCGGGAACGAGACACCGACGAGTTGGCCGGCATGGCGCACCGCGTGCGTGACGAGAAGCCCAAGTGGGAGGCCAAAGGTCTGCGTCTCACGGCTGAGGCGCTGTTCGGGCTGCAGGTTTGGCTGCAGGCCGCCGACGCATGGGAAGCCGTCCGCAAGCTGGAGCCCACGGACTTCGAGGCCAACAGCCGGCTCGGGACCATCTACGCGAAGATGAACGACCTCACCAGGTCGGACCAAGCGCTGCTGCGCATTCACGAGCGACAGGACGCGACACAAGACGAGATCGCGGAGCTACGATCGCTGGAGGCCAGCAACGCGAAGACCCGCTGGCTGGCAGACTGGCAGAGCGCCGCGGACGCCGAATCACGACGTGAGGCCGCTCTGACCTCACCCTTCCTGCTGAGATCGATCGACGCATACGAAAACGGGTTCCAGCAGGATCTCAACCACTACTACTCCGGGCTGAACGCGTTGGGCCTCGTGACCGTTCGAGTGGAGCTGGCCCAGGCCAACCCGGACATCTGGGAGGCGGAGCTCGACGAGGACGAGGACGGCGCCCAGCTCCTTGCAAAGGAAGAGCGGCGTCGGGCGAAGCTCGAGGCGATGGTGGAGGCGTCCATCGAGGCCGCACTGGCGAGAAACGAGCGCCAAGGCAAAGAGGACCCGTGGCTCCTCATCAGCCAGGCCGACCTGAAGTCACTAACGTCCAGCAAGCCCGGCGTCGTCGCCAAGTACTATCGGAACGCGCTGGCTCGGGCTGGTGACCAGGCTCTCGGTTCCGTGGAGCGGCAGCTACGCATCTATGAGAAGCTGGGCATCCGGGAAAGGAACGTCGCGGCCGCCCTCGGCGTCATCGAGCAGCGAAGGGACGCGGCCGTCTAGGCAGGCCGTCCCCCCCGGGCAGGGTGCCGTCTCACGATCTGTCCACTGCGTCTATGCCGGGGGCGGGACTCGAACCCGCAAGGGCGTTACGCCCGGGGGATTTTAAGTCCCCTGTGTTTACCGATTTCACCACCCCGGCGAAGTGTCTGTCCTACCGCTGATTAGTGAGCTCACCTTCCCTTGACAGTGTGTTCCTCGGTGACAAGGTGGGTGACAAACCGGTGTCAGCAAAGTCCCCTGAGTGCACGTCACGCCCTCCGACATGCGTCTTCATGGATGAAGTGGGCCATCTCGAGACGATGCTGAGATCATGGCGCCGTCTAACCGGCTTTGCGGCACCCTTGCTGGATTCGCGAAATGAGAGAATGGATCGAATCTGTCTATTCATTTGCGGAGACCGCATGGGCAACCCGACGGCGGGAAAGCTCAATAGGAATGTGGTCTCCGACATCATTGACTTGCATCGACACGGCGATTTATACTTGTTTCATCACAACACTTAATACTTGTATCCACACGACATCTCATACTTGGGATCACTCGCTCGCGTCATCGTCAGCTTCGATACCCACTCGACCCCAGGCCGACCCGCGGGCGGCCAGCCCATAACGAAAAGCCATGGCTACTCCAAGCGAGAAGCTCGCCTCGTCCCTCGAGGTGCTCCAAGGCCTCCAAAGAGGCGGCCGACGGGTCTTCAGATCCAGTGACTTCACGCGTGTCCACCGCGAGCGCCTTCTCAAGCACAGCCTTCTTCAGCAAGTCATCAAGGGCTGGCTGATCTCCTCGGGTCCCGAGACCGGTCCGGGCGACACGACTCCTTGGTACGCCTCCCTCTGGGAATTCTGCGCCAGGTACTGCGAGAGTCGATTCGGGAAGGAGTGGCATCTGTCACCTGAACTGTCGATCCTCATCCACGCGGAAGATACGACGATCCCCGATCAGGTGGTCATATACAGCCCATACGGCACGAACAACACGATCGAGTTGTTGTTCGGCACCAGTCTCTACGACCTGAAGCAGCCAGCCATGCCGGCGAGGGCCGATCTTACGGAGCTACGCGGACTGCGCCTGTACTCACCGGCCGCAGCGCTCATGAAGGTGCCCGATGGGTTCTTCGCGCGCTACCCGGTGGAGGCTCAGCTCGTGTTGGTGAGCATCAAGGATGCCTCCGAGCTGCTGCGTCCTCTCCTCGAGGGCGGTCGCTCCGCTGTCGCCGGCCGACTCGCCGGCGCCCTTCGACGGATCGGCCGGGCCGACGTCGCCGACGAGATCCTCGCAGCGATGAAGGCCGCCGACTACGACATCCGGGAATCCGATCCCTTCTTGCCTGAACAGTCATTCGGGGAAGTCCACCCACGAGTGGCCCCACTCGCCGGACGGGTACGCGGCCTATGGCAAGCTATGCGTAACACCGTCATCCAGGAATTCCCAGCGGCGCCCGGACTCCCCGAAGACGAACGCGCATACCTGGCGTTCGTCGAAGATATCTATCGAAGCGATGCCTACCACTCCCTTTCCATCGAGGGGTATTCGGTCACTCCCGAGTTGATCGAGCGAGTGCGAGCGGGTAATTGGGATCCCGAATCGCGCCCAGAAGATCGGGAGGACCGTGACGCTCTTGCGGCTCGCGGATACTGGCAGGCTTTCCAGGTCGTCAAGACCGACGTCCGCCGAATCCTCACGGGAGCGAACCCTGGAGCGCTCGTGCGTACGAGCCACCGGGAGTGGTACCGGGAGCTGTTTCAGCCGTTCGTGGGTGCAGGGGTGATCCCGGCCGCGGCCCTTGCCGGGTATCGCAGCGATCCGGTCTACCTCCGTGGGTCCCGGCACGTGCCGCCGCGCGCGGAGTCCCTACTGGACGCCATGCCCGTTCTCTTCAACCTGCTCGAAGAGGAGCAGGAGCCGTCGGTCCGTGCAGTAATCGGGCACTGGATGGTCGGCTACATCCATCCCTACCCTGATGGGAACGGCCGCATCGCCCGATTCCTGATGAACGCGATGCTGGCCTCAGGAGGCTATCCCTGGACGGTGATTCGTATCGAGGACCGTGACGCCTACCTCTCTGCGTTGGAGGTCGCAAGCGTGGGAAGCGACATTGAGCCCTTCGCGCGCTTCCTCGCCGAGCGGGTCCAATGGTCTGTGGAAGCCGCGTAATGGGCGCTCCCGTGGCTGGCTGCCGCGGCTGGCCTCGCCGGCCCGCACGCGGTCGCGACCCAGGTGGAGCTCATCTCAATGGATCTGGCGTTGCGGGCCGCTCCGACGGTATTCTGGAGAAGCGGCTCGCCCTGGTTCCCCCCACTCGGTCCGCAGCCGTGAAGGTGAGGACGTCGCCTGCGGGGCTCCCCACCTTCTTCGCTCGGAGGCTCTATGAATACTGCTCATCGCTGGCTGACTCCGCTCGTCGTGACCCTCCTGGCCGCTTCGGCCTGCGGCGATACTCCGGAGCTCCTCTCTCCACCCGAGATGTCGGCAAGCCTTTCCAACGCGCCGACCGTCCTGGGCTCCTCGGTGTTCGATCTGGCAACGAACCCCGACGGAAGCTTGCTCGCCGCCGAGACCTTCGTTGGAGTCGTGGAGCTGCGAAAGGGTGGGGCGGACCTCCTGGCCGAGTTGACCGGCGTCACCGGGCTCGCGCCCAACGGCCGAGGCAACCACCTGGCCATCACGGGTGGCGGGTTCGGACCGGATCACGTGGCTCGTCGGATGTTCCGGATGTCCGGGGGCCAGATCCGGGAAGTCGCAGACCTCGGCGAGTTCGAGGAGACCGTGAACCCCGACCAGATCTGGAATACCGGCGAACCGGACTCCAACCCGTACAACATGGTCGGGCTGGGTGGAGGCGCTGCCCTGGTAGCGGACGCTGCGGCCAACGCCGTACTGCACGTCGACACCCACGGAGCGGTGGACTGGGTGGCGGTCCTGACGCCCCAGTTGGCCACGACCCAGCCCCTCAAAGACTTTGTGGGCTGCCCATCGGGCCCCGCAGACATCTGCTTTCTTCCCGATGCGATCCCGGCGCAGCCCGTGTCCACGTCCGTGGCCGTGGGGCCCGACGGTCACATCTACGTCGGCGAGTTGACCGGCTTCCCCGGAACGCCGGGAATCTCGCGGGTGTGGCGCGTCCCCGCCGGTAGTCGGCACGTGGTATGTCCCAGCGCGAGCTGCACGCAGGCTCTCGGTGGCCTGACATCGATCGTCGACATGGCGTTCGGACCCGACGGAATGCTCTATGTGCTCGAGCTCGACGCTCTCGGGTGGCTCGCGATCGAGATTGCCGGCGGCGCGGTGGCCGGCGGGACGGTCAAGGCCTGCGATGTCGCTGCCGGGACCTGCGCCGTCGTCGCGGCCGGCCTCAGCCTGCCCCTGGCCCTGACCTTCGACCTCGAGGGAGTCCCATGGATCGCGGAGAACGCCTCCCTCGGAGGAGCCGCTGACATAAACCCGTTGCCCTGATCGGGCGGGGCCTCAGCTCGGGCCCTGAGACGGACTGCCGGGCGGTGAGCCTCTCGAGACTCGTCGCCCGGCCGCGTTTGTACCGCCCCAGAGGAACCCGCTCTTCTCGGTACTCGCCACCGCTCAGGCGGCGGTTGGGACTTCCTCGGGGCCCTCTGGAGTCGCTGGCCCGGGTGCGATCGAGTTGACCTTCCTGACCAGCGGGCGGCAGGTTCGGCCTGGCGATTCGTGTACAAAGAGGCTACCCCTTCCTCCCTACGCCTACCGCGGAGGTTCAGATGACGAGCGCCCGCCTCACGCAGCTCCCCGCCCTCTCGCTTCTGATCGTCTCGATCGCGGCTCCGTTGGGCGCCCAGACCGGCGCGGTCCGCATCATCCAGACGAACGCCGCAGGCGACAACGCCCACATCATCGACCCGACCACCAACGAGATCGTGGACGTGATCATGGGCCTCCCGATCGCCCATGGCGTGACGTCGCAGCCCGATGGCAGTGCTCTCTACTTCAGCAACGAGGTGGAGCACACGCTGGACGTCGTCCCCACGAAGACACTCCGGGTGGTGCAGCAAATCCCGCTCTCGGGCCGGCCGAACAACATTGCCATCACCCCTGACGGCGAGAAGGTCTACGTCGCCATCCGGGGACCCGCCCATGTCGACGTGATCGACCTGGAGGCCGGAGAGGTGGTGAAGAGCATCCGGACGCTCGGCGGGGTTCACAACGTGTTCACCACCCCGGACGGCAAGCACGTGGTGGCGGGCATGATCGCGGCCAGGACCCTGACCGTGATCGATACCGAGACGGACGAGCCCCTCTGGTCCCTGCACTTCGACGGCGGCGTGCGCCCCATGGCATTCGATCAGAACCCGGACGGCTCAACCAAGAGGATCTTCGTCCAGATCTCGAACTTCCACGGCGTCTACGTGGTGGACTTCGAGAAGCGCCTGGTCGTCGGCAAGGTCTCGATGCCCGAGCTGCCGTTCAGCCGCGTAGACAACGATGCGCTCCAGGGCTCACCGGGTCACGGCCTCGCCGTCTCGCCCGACGGGACGATGCTGTGGTCCACGAGCAAGCCGAACAACCACGTGTATGCGTGGTCCCTCCCCGACCTCGAATTCCTGGATGGCGTGGGTGTTGGACATCATCCGGACTGGCTCACGATGACACCGGACTCGAGATACCTCTACGCGGCAAACGCCGGCTCGAACGACGTGTCCGTCATCGACACGCAGCAAATGGTGGAAATTGCCCGGATCCGGGTCGGGCAGGTGCCGAAGCGAAACCACACGGCGGTGCTCCGATGAGGGCGCGGTGCAGCGTGGGCCCCGGGAAGGCCGTGGCCGCGTCTCTACCCGTCCCTGGTGGGGCGCCGAGCAATGCCCACGCCACCAACTCCTCGTCGACCCGGGCAGTCCACCTCCTCCTCCGCGTCGGCGGCTCGACGGCGATCGCAGCCGTTGTTCTCCTGGCTGCACCCGTATCCACATGGGCGCAGCAGGCACTGGACTTCGCGCGGTATCGCGCCGACGTCGAGCCGGTCTTCCTGGCGCCCCGGGGAGGACATGGGCCGGGTATGTCGCCGTGCGTCACCTGCCACGTGCACAACGGGACGCCGCTCAAGCTGCAGCCACTTCAGGAAAGTGATGACGGGGGGGTGTATTGGTCGGAGGAGGACTCCCGGCGGAACTTCGAGGTCGTGTCACGCCTGGTCGTACCAGGGCGGCCCGAACGGAGCCGGTTGCTGCGCAAGGCGCTGGCGGTCGAGGCGGGCGGGGCCCCCTTCCACGTGGGCGGCAAGTTCTTCGACTCTCAGGCCGATCCCGAGTGGCAGACGATGGCCGACTGGGTGCGCACCGCCGAGTCTCCGGGGGACTTGGAGGCGGCCGAGACTGCACCGCCGCCGCTGGACTTCCAGTTCTTCCGCACCTGCGTGCAGCAGATCTTCCTCAACAAGCGGGAAGGGCGCATGGAGTGCGTCCACTGCCACGGGTCCGGCCCGCGCAACTTCGCCCGGGAGATCCCCGAGGGACGGGTGTTCTGGAACCTCGAAGAGTCGCTGCAGAACTTCGAGGTGATCCGGCGATACGTCGAGCCGGAGTATCCGCTCAGGAGCCGCCTTCTGACGCACCCGCTGGCCCCCGAGGCTGGAGGGGATCACTTCCACAGCGGGGGTCGCCGTTGGCTCAGCCAGGACGACCCGGAGTGGCGGATGTTGGCCGCCTGGGTGCGTGGCGAGGAGACGCAGTGCCTGAGCGGTTGAGCCCCCCGGCCTGAGACCCCGAACCACCGGGGCAAGGCGGGCGGTAGGCCGGAAGCCGCCTGTTCTACTCGAGGTCGGCGTGGGAGAAACCCCGTCGACTCACCCCTCCTGCATCCGCTCGAACCGCCACTCGCAAACCTGCTTGAATCGATTCAGCACATTCGCGGTGACCCGATTGTGCACGGTCTCCCAAGCCCCCATCAGCGGCCGAGAGCGAGAGAGGC
>JBDHHQ010000116.1:0-12099 GCA_039589315.1 Gemmatimonadota bacterium | reverse complement strand
GCCGGCGCCATGACCCTCGGCGGCTTCAACGGTGGCACCAACGACTACCAGTTCCTGAACGGGGGCTCCGGCACGGCAGAGTTCATCAGCCTGAACGCCGGACGCCAGTTGCAGGCCGAGCTGCGGCGTCTGCCCCAGCCACCCCAGGGGTTCCACTACACCAGCTACATCGTGGAGCTGATCCCGAGCACGCCGGTGACCGAGTTCGCGCGAGCGAACGAGTTCGCGGTGGACGCCCTGGGGAACGGACTAGACATCATCCCCGAGTCGACGGTGGGCTCGTTCAACCCCAAGAACACCTACGCGGTGCTGCTGGAACCGGACGGACTGCAGGTGCTTACCCAGCACTTCGTACAAGTGAGCGAGAACTACCAGTTCAAGTTCGTGAGCTTCTTCCCCAGGTAGACCAAAGTCCCCCGGAGGCATAGGCGCCCGTCGCCCCATGCGGGTGGCGGGCGCCGCTCTTTGGGCTGAACTTCCTTTGTGGTCGGCGCGGCCAACGGTCGTGCCACGTATCGATTGGGGCTTCCGAGGGATGCCAAGAGAGGACCCAAGCGATCGAGAAGGGTCCGTGGCCGCCGTTGGGGAGCGCCGAACCGATTGCACAGGAGATCGTGACCCTGGAGATCAGCGAATGACCTTCCGAACGGGCCTCGTGCGGGCCCTGGTCCTGACCGTTCTCCTCCAACCCGGCACGCTGCTGGCCCAGTCGGTCGAGCAGGAGGACGTGCCGAGCCGCTGGCGCCGGTGGGCAGGGGCCGCGACCGGCGCGCTGATTCTGGGCGGCGCGGCCACCTTCACCGACCAAGCCGGCGAGCAGTCCCGGACAGGCGTATGCGACACCACCGGCTGTGTGGTGGCGTTGGGCTCTCTCCTGGGTGCGGGGTTGGGATACCTGCTGGGGTCCGAGCTGGACAAGAAGGCGGTGCGGCGGGCGTTGGAGGGGCCCACCGTGGAGCTGGAGCTCTCCTCGGTGGATCTGGCCGAGACGCCCAACAGGCTGCGAGAGGCCGAGGACGGCGTGTACGCGCTGACGCGGGATTGGGTGTTCTTCGTCGACGACGCATTGACGGCCGAGAGGATCCTCGGCGGCTTTCCGGCCCGCGCCGCTGCGGTCGGCATGGAGGGCCGACTCTTGCTTCTCGCGTCGAGCGACCAGCTCGTAGGGGTCCCGATTCCGGGCGCGGTCGAGGAACCGGTACCCATCGCGTCGACCGGGGCCGCGTCGTTGGAGACGCTACGGGGTGGCGCCCTGGCCGTGGCGCAGCCTGGGAGCATTCGACGCCTGGAGCTGACTGGATCGGCGCTGGCGCCATCGGTCCGAGAAGGAACGTCGGTGTCCACGGTCGGACTGGCTCCCTCCCTGCGCCTTGCGCCCGGGGGCAACGTGCTCTGGACGCTGGAGGACTCGAGCCTCGTGGCGCGGAGCCCGGGAGATCTGTCGGAGCTGGGTCGGCTCGAATTGCCCGGGCGAGCGGTGGCCATCAATCTGGCGGGGCCACTGGCAACGATCGCCATGGGCGACGCCGGCGCGGCGATGGTGGACGTGTCCGACCCCCGGTCCCTCGCCATCCAGCACGTGCTCACCGGCATGGACTTCGCGTACGATGCCGCGGCCTTGCACCGCCGCGTATACGTGGCGGCGGGCGCTCAGGGCGTCTTCGTCTACGACTTCGATGGCCAGGGTACACCCGTCAAGCTGGGCGTGGTCCGGGAGCCCGACTTCTCGGGTGACCTTCTGGTCCGGGCCGGGCGCCTCTACATTCTCGACCGGGCAGCAGCGAAGCTGTACAGGAACTGAGCCCGGGCTCCAGCAGTCCCCGGCCCGGCCCCTCCGCAGACTCCATGAACATGATACCGGGAGCTCCATGAAGATCACGCCGCGACGGGTCGAGAAGCCCTGGGGGTACGAGCTCCTCTGGGCCGAGACGGCACAGTATGTGGGCAAGATCCTCCACGTGAACGCCGGGGAGTCCCTTTCCCTGCAATACCACGAGATCAAGGACGAGACCATCCACCTGCTGACGGGTCGGATGCGCTTCACGGTGGGAACCGCGGTGGACCGACTCGAGGAGGTCGCGCTGGATGCGGGCCAGAGCTACCGGGTTCGTCCGGGTACGATCCACCGCATGGAGGCGCTGACCGACTGCGACATCCTCGAAGCCTCCACGGCGCACCTGGATGACGTGGTGCGTCTGGAGGACCGATACGGAAGGGCTCCGGAGGGTGACGGCGCGGACCAGGCGTGACGGGGGCGAGGAGCCTGATGCGCGCGTCGTCGTGGCGATGGGGTCGAACGTGGGAGACCGGCTGGACCACCTCCGGTCGGGCCTCGAGGCAGTGTCCGGACCCGTACGGGTCGAACGCGTGTCCTCGGTGTACGAGTCCGAGCCGGCGGACTATCTGGAGCAGCCGGACTTCCTGAACGCGGTGGTCTGCGGGACAACACGGCTCACGCCCGAGGATCTGCTAGCCGTCCTCATGAGCGCGGAGCGGCGAGCCGGACGGCGACGCACGGTCTCCCGGGGCCCCCGCACGTTGGACCTTGACCTGATCTTCTACGGTAGTCTCATGATTCGAACCCGCGACCTGGTCGTTCCCCACCCGCGTTGGTCCCGCCGGGCGTTCGTCTGCGTGCCCCTCATGGAGGTGGCCCCGGACCTCGTCGACCCGAGCACGGGCCAACCCGTCCACGCGGTATGCGCGGGTGTCGCCGCTTCCGGTCTTCGCCGCTTCGCCGACCCATCGGCATTGGAGGACGCGCTTTGATTCCCACGCTCGCCACCGCTTCGTTGCTGCTCGTCAGCGCGTGCAGCGCTCAACAGGATGCGGCGACCGCCCTGGTCGAATCGTCCGATCCGGCACTGGCCCGGCAAGCCTCGCGGCTTCTTCCGGAGCTGGCCGACCGGTCCAGCCTGGACCTGGCCGCGCCCGTTCGGGTCGAGCGCAGAAGTCGCGACGAGCTCGAGGCGTTTCTCATGGAGAAGCTGGATGAGGAGCTTCCCCCGGACGAGGCGGAGTCGCTGAGAGACGCTTACGCCCTGCTGGGCCTGGTCCCCCCCGATCTGGACCTGAGGACGCTGCTGCTCTCCGTCTACGGGGAGCAGGTGGCCGGGTTCTACGATCCGGCGGCAGCGACCCTCTTCGTCATGGACGACCAGCCCGAGGCCACGACCGAGACCGTGCTCGTGCACGAGCTGGTCCACGCGGTGCAAGATCAGGCCACGGATCTGGATTCGATCACGGCCAAGGAGCGGGGGAACGACCGTCAGCTCGCCGCACAGTCGGCCATCGAGGGCCACGCCACCCTGGTCATGTTCGAGTACCTCATGGGGGCCCAGGGGCTCCCGTTGGACCTGGCGGCGGTCCCCGACTTCTCCAGCACCATCAGGCCGGCGCTGGAGATGATGCGCACGCAGTTCCCAGCGCTGGCGTCGGCGCCGGCCATCGTTCAGGAGTCCCTCCTGTTTCCCTACCTGGAGGGCGCCGCGTTCGTCCAGGCGGTATGGCAGAGCGCGCCGGACCGCCCCGCACCCTTCGGGGACCGACTGCCCGAGTCCACGGAGCAGATTCTGGAGCCCACGCGCCTCCTGAGCGAGCCACCGGACCGGCCCACCGAGGTGGGGTTGGAGCCCACGGGCGACGGCGCGGTCGTGTACCAGAACACCCTGGGGGCGCTCGAGACCGGCATCCTGCTCGAAGCCCATGGCGGGCCCGCAGCGCGGGCGGCCCGCTCCGGGTGGGATGGAGATCGATACGCGCTCTTCGAAGCCGGCGGTGAGCGTTCCCTGGTCTGGGTCAGCGTCTGGGACGACGAGGCGGCCAGGGACCGCTTCGTCGCCACGCTGTCCCGGGGCCTCGGGGGCCTCGGCGGCCCCGCCACGCTCGAACCCCTCGGCGTCATGGACCGTGCGGCCGCGGTGCTCACCGTGGGCCCCGCGCCGGAGGTGCGAGTGCGGCTCACCGGTGGAGTCCCTTGACCTCCGACGGGGGCGCGGCGAACAGCACGAGTGAGGATGGAAGCCCGCGGCACCGGCGTATCGACGTAGACGCCGGGGGTCACCGTTATCCGGTGCTGGTCGGGCGCGGCCTGCTGGCCGAGCTGGCCGGGCTGCTGGATCCGCAACAAGGGCACCGGTGCGCGGTCATCTCCGACGACACCGTGGGTGCGCTCTACGGATCGAAGGTCACGTCCCGGCTCGTAGGCAGTGGGCGCCGCGCTTCGCTCTTCACGTTTCCTCCCGGCGAGTCGTCCAAGAACCGCGCCGAGTGGGCGCGCCTCACCGACGCGCTCCTGGACGACGGCTGCGGGCGCGACACCCTGGTCGTCGCCGTTGGGGGAGGTGTCACGGGAGACCTGGCGGGGTTCGTTGCGGCGACCTTCATGCGCGGTGTTCCACTGGTGCAGGTGCCCACGTCTCTCCTCGCCATGGTGGACGCTTCGGTGGGTGGCAAGACCGGCGTGGACGCGCCGGCGGGCAAGAACCTGGTGGGGGCTTTCCATCCGCCGTTGATGGTCGTGACCGACCCGGCCGTGATCTCCACCCTCCCCCGGTGGGCTCGGGCCGACGGGTTGGTGGAGGCGGTGAAGCACGGTGCCATCCTCGACCCGGCCTACCTCGCGACGGTGGAGGCCGACCTCGACGGCGTGCTGGCGGGTGACGCCGAGGCCGTGGAACGCGTGGTTCAGGGCTCGGTGCGCCTCAAGGCCAGGGTCGTGGGTGCCGATGAACGGGAAGGCGGGCTCCGTCAGGTCCTGAACTTCGGGCATACGCTCGGCCACGGCGTGGAGGCCGCTTCGGGCTTCCGCATCCGACACGGTCAGGCCGTGGCGCTGGGCATGATCCTGGAGGCCACCCTGGGGGAACGCCTGGGTGTCACCGAGCCCGGTGCCGCGGAGCGGCTCGCCGCGATCGCCAGGCGACTCGACATGCCCACCGGAATGCCGACGGACCTGGACGCAGAGGCCGTCCTAGGCTTCGTGGCTCGAGACAAGAAATCGCGCAGCGGTGCTCCCCGCTTCGTGCTGCTGGAGAAGATGGGCGCCGTGTCTGCAGGGGAGCTCTGGACCCACGCCGTTCCCGAACCGGCGGTGCGAGCCGTTCTAACCCCGTCTGACGTTCGTCCCTAACCCAATGCAAATCAGCCATTTATACCGCTCCGCCCTCGCGTTGACGCCGGTGAGGCCCGCCTCTATCTTGCGGGCGCACGTCGAATCCCCTGCCACGAGGTGAGATGGCGCTCCTACAGCGCACTGCAGGAATGACGGTGGCCGGTGCCCTCGCCATCCGCGCCACGACCGATCCCGAAGCACCCTTCGTTCTCTTCGACGACGAGGTCCTGACATTCGGGCAGCTGGAGAGCCAGTCCGAATCTCTCGCCGCCCACCTGGCCAACCTGGGAATCGAGGCAGGAGATCGGATCGCGCTGATCCTGCCGGCCCGTCCCGAGTTCGTCGTCGCCATGTTCGCGGCCGCCAAGCTCGGCGCCGTGATCGTCCCGCTGAACCCGCGCCTCACCGTGCCGGAGCTCCAGTACATGCTCCGGCACTCGGAAGCGGTGGCCACGGTCTGCATCGAGACCCTGGACGGGGTGGACTACCTGCAGCTCTTCGAGGACCTCATCCCGCAACTGCCCGAGCTCCAGTACCTGGTCACGGTGGGGGAAGAGGATCTCTGGTACGACGATCGGATCTTCCAGTTCGAGGACGCGCTTTCGGCGGGCGCGGGCCGGAGCTACGACGTGCCGCCTTTCGAGCCTGCCGATACGGTCTTCACCATCCTCTACACCTCCGGGACCACCGGGAAACCCAAGGGTGTGGAGCTCTCACATGACAGTCTGCTCAAGGTCGCCGCCGCCACCGCGGAGGCGGTGGGCCTCTTGCCCGAGGATCGGATCATCGGGGTGAACGCGCTCTTCCACGTCTTCGGCCTGGGACCGGGCGTCCTGGGGGCACTCGTGGCCGGTGCATCACTGATCCTCCAGGACGGATTCGACGCCGTGGCCACCCTCGAGCTCATCGAGCGTCACGGGGCATCGGTCCAGTACGGCGTGCCGACCCTCTTCGTCACCGAGCTCAAGGCATTGGACACCGTGAGCTCCGACGTTTCGAGCCTGCGCCTCGGGGTCGCCGCCGGCGCTCCCGTGAGCGACAGCCTCGTGCAGGGCGTCCGGGAGCGATTGTGCCCGGATTTCTTGATCGCCTACTCCCTGACCGAGACCGGATCGACGGTGTCCGTCACTTCCCCGGACGATCCCGACGACAAGGTTCGTTTCACCGTGGGGCGGCCACTTCGCGGGAGCGAGGTTCGTGTCCTGGAGAGCGACGGCACGGAGCTTCCGGTCGAGAGCGTGGGAGAGATCGCGGTGAAGGGACCGGGGCTCATGGTCGGGTACTACCGCCAGCCCGTCGAGACCAGCCGGGCCTTCAGCGCGGACGGGTTCTTCCTCACGGGAGACCTGGGCATGGTGGACGAAGAGGGCTTTCTCCATTTGGTGGGTAGGAGAAAGACCGTTATTATCCGGGGCGGCTTCAACGTCCACCCCCGGGAAGTGGAGGATCGCCTCCAGTCCCACCCGGCGGTCGACGAGGCCGTCGTGGTCGGCGTCCCGGACGAGGTTCTGGGCGAGGCCATCTGTGCCTGTATCGTGCCTCTGGAAGGAGCCATCGTCACCGGCCCGGAGATTCAGGAGTGGTGCCGGATGACGCTCGCGGACTACAAGGTCCCCGATCTGACCCGCTTCCTGGACGCGTTCCCCCGCACGGGGACAGGCAAGGTCCGACGAGTCGAGCTCGCCCGCATGATTCAGGCCGAGCACCAGGCCCGTCGGCCATAGCATAGCTGGAGGCCACCCCGGCCCGCTCCACATTCGCACCCACCGTACGCGGTCAGGCGGAGTGGAGCAGGCGGGGAGGTCTCGCGGCACGACACACGACTCGCTGCGAGAGAAAAAGACAGAAATGACCACACCGTTTTCGCGGGCCCCCCACGTAGAGGGGGCCACCGCACCGGGTGCGCATGCGCTCAACGCTGCCCTCCTCATCGACTTCGACAACGTCACGATGGGAATGAGGAGCGACCTGGCCAAAGAGCTGAAGACCCTCCTCAACTCCGACATCATCAAAGGAAAAGTCACGGTCCAGCGGGCCTACGCCGACTGGCGCAGGTATCCGCAGTATATCGTGCCACTCTCCGAGGCTTCGATCGACCTGATCTTCGCCCCGGCGTATGGAAGCTCCAAGAAGAACGCCACCGACATCCGTATGGCCATCGACGGGATGGAGCTCATCTTCATCCGTCCGGAGATCGGCACGTACATCCTCCTGACGGGAGACAGCGACTTCTCCAGCTTGGTCCTCAAGCTCAAGGAGTACGGGAAGTACGTGATCGGCATCGGGATCCAGGAGTCCAGCTCGGACATCCTCGTACAGAACTGCGACGAGTACTACTCCTACACGTCGTTGGCGGGACTCCGGAAGACCAGCGACCTGGAGCATCAGCCTCTCGACCCCTGGGCCACGGTTGAGCAGGCCTTGGAGCGCATGGTGGCGCGTGACGATGTGATGCGCTCCGATCGCCTCAAGCAGGTCATGCTCGAGCTCGACCCCGGGTTCGACGAGAAGAGCTACGGGTTCTCCAAGTTCAGCAAGTTCCTGGCGGAGGCGTCGTCCCGAAACCTCATCAACCTGAAGAAGCTGGAGAACGGCCAATACGAAGTGAGCCCCTCGGGAGGCGCGAGCCTGCGGACGGGCGAGGTCCCGGAGGCACGGCCGCGGCGGGCGGAGAGGACGAGGGGCCGGCGATCGAGGGAAGGAAGGGGCGGACGAAAGGCGGATCAGACGGAGTCGGCGGGGACTCCGGAGACCTCGGCTGCGCCGGAGGATCCGCTTTCATTGGCGTACGACCTGCTCCGCTCCGCCCTCGGCGGGCTCAAGGACAACGGCAGGGACGCCGTTCGGGACTCCGACGTGAAGCGGAAGATGCTCGAGATCGACGGTAGCTTCGACGAGACCGAGCTCGGGTTCCCCAAGTTCAGCCGGTTCCTGCGCCAGGCCCACGAGCAAGGGGTGGTCGCCCTCACTCGCATGGACAAGGGCAACTTCGAGGTGACCCTGCCGGGGGGCTCGCCGCCGGAGGGCGCGGACGACCAGGAAGAGGAGGCGCCGCCCTCTCGCCGGACGCCGACCGCGCGAGGGGCCCGCGCCAGGAAGGCCGTCGAGGAGCCCGTCGAAGCGCGCCGCGTGGAGCCCGACGAGGCGTCGCAAGCAGAGGTAGAAGCCGCCGGCCCGCCTGCAGACGAGGCGGCGGGGGCGCGGTCCGGTCGCGGCGTGCGAGCGCGTCGTGGCTCCAAGCGCGGCAAGCAGAAGGGCGAAGGACCGCCGCCTCTGCTGGAGGGCCAGGTGGCGGGTCGCCAGTCCCGCTCGGCTCCCCTTTCATCCGGCCCGCCTTCCGGCGCCGTCGACGTCAAGGCTCTGGGACTTCCCTCCGAGCCCGACGCGATGGTCCGGTACCTCACGAGCCGGTACAAGGGGGTGGGCCAGAAGACCGCGGAGACGGTCGTGAGCGCGCTGGGGAGGGACCTTTTCCAGACTCTTCACGCCGACCCGGATCGCCTGGGGTCACTGGTACCGGCCAAGCGGGCGGAGCAGCTCCTCAACGCGTGGCGCGCAGACTTCGATCGTCGTTCCGGGACGGGGTCCCGGCCGGCCGGCGACGATACACCGGCCCGCGGAGGCGACGCCTCGAGAGACGACGGCCGCGAGGAGGCACCCGCAGGTGACGGTGCCCGGCGGCGCAGGCGGGGAACGCGTCGGGGCGCACGGGGCAAGGCCGCCGACTGAGTCGGGCACTCCCGAGTCCGTGCCCACGCCTCCGGCCTCCGCGCCAGCCGCCGCCCGTGGCGACGCAGCGTTCGATTGGCCCTGGCGCTCGTCGGCTCCCGCCCTCGCGCGGTTTCCGCCCAACTTCCTGGAGCGCGCCGCCGACCTGGTGGCCCGGGACCTTCTGGGCCACCGGATCGTGTCGGAGGTGGGGGGCCGGCACACCGAAGGCGTCATCGTCGAGGCGGAGGCGTACGTAGGCCCCCACGATCCGGCGTCACACGCGGCGGAGCGAATCGGCCGCACCGAGCGGAACGACGTCATGTTCGCCGCCGCCGGAGTCGCGTACGTCTACTTCATCTACGGCATGCACTGGTGCCTCAACGTCGTGACGAGCGCCCAGGGCCATCCGTCAGCCGTCCTGATTCGGGCCCTGGACCCCCTCGTCGGTGGCGACGTCATGGCCCACCGGCGCGGCCGCTCGCCGCTCGCCTCGGGTCCCGGGCGGCTCTGCCAGGCACTCGGGATCACCGGTGACCTGAACGGGCACGACCTTCGGCAGGCTCCGCTGAGACTCCTGCCCGGGTGGCCCCTGGACGACCGCGACGTCGTCGCCACCGGCCGCATCGGCGTGCGCCATGCCGCGGACTGGCCGCTCCGGTTCCACGTGGTGGGGCATCCCGCCGTTTCCCGGACCCCACATCCCGTCGAGACACCATGACCGAGCCCACCTGGATCTCGTTGTTGCCGCCCATCCTGGCCATCGTGCTGGCGATCACGACACGGCAGGTGTTCCTGAGCCTGGGCGGCGGGATCTGGTTGGGCTGGACGGTCCTCTCCGGCTGGAACCCGGGCACGGGCCTGTGGCGGGCCATCGACGAGACGGTGGCCGTCCTCGCCAGCGACGGCGACGCCAAGGTCATCCTGTTCACGCTGGTCATCGGCGCGCTCATCGCCACGGTGGAGGCGGCAGGGGGCGTGCGCGGGTTCGTCAACTGGATCGAGCAGAACAACTGGGTCACGTCGGCGCGAGGCGCCCAGATGCTGGCCTGGATCATCGGGGTGGTGGTCTTCATCGAGTCCAACATCACGGTGCTCGTGGCCGGCTCCGTGGCCCGGCCGCTGTTCGACCGCTTTCGCACGTCGCGGGAGAAGCTGGCCTACCTGATCGACTCCACCTCGGCGCCGATCTGCATACTCATCCCCCTGAACGCCTGGGGCGCGTACAACCTCGGGATCTTGTCGGGTCTGGTGGATGCCCCCCTCGAGGTGTTCCTCCAGTCGATCCTGCTGAACTTCTACGCCATCGCCGCCGTGCTGTTGGCCCTCTCGGTGGTCGTCTGGGGGATCGACGTGGGGCCCATGAAGAAGGCGGAGGCGCGGACGAGGGAAGGGGCCCTCCACTGGCCCGGCGCCCAGCCGATGATCGACGAATCGGTGACCTCGCCCGAGCTGGACGAGTCCGTCCACCCCCGGGCTCGGAACATGGTCATCCCTATCCTGGTGATGGTTCTGACCATGCCCCTGGGTCTCTACGTCACCGGTGACGGCGACATGCTGGCCGGGTCGGGCTCCACCTCGGTGCTCTGGGCCGTCCTGGCGGGCTTGGCCACGGCGTGGATCATGCTGACGGCCCAGGCGGCCATGTCGGTCGACGAGCTCACGCGGGTGGGTCTCAAGGGGGCAGGGGGCCTGGTGCCGCTGGCCCTGATCCTCCTCCTGGCCATCGCCCTGGGCAACGTGGCCGACGAGCTCGGTACCGGCGTCTACGTGGCCCAGCTCACGGCGGGAAGGGTGCCGAACTTCGTGCTCGTGCCCCTCATCTTCCTGGTCGCCGCGGGCATCGCATTCTCCATCGGGTCGAGCTGGGGCACGTTCGCCATCATGCTCCCCATCGCGGTCCCTCTCTCCGGGGTCATCGGGCTTCCCGCCGCGCCCTTCGTCGCGGCATCGCTGTCCGGGGGCATCTTCGGGGACCACTCGTCCCCCATCAGCGACACCACCATCATCTCGTCCATGGCTGCGGCCACCGACCACATCGACCACGTCCGAACGCAGCTGCCGTACGCGCTTCTGGCGGGGGGCGTGGCCACCCTGGCATTCGCCGTCCTGGGGGCGGTGATCTGACCGGAGGCGGGTCCTCTCTGCAGCACCCGAAGTGCCTGGCGTCGCCGGCCTTCGCGCCCGTCGCGGGGCCGGGGCGAAAAGCGACACGGCATTCGGTTCCTCTCCGGTTGAACTGCACCTCGAAGCTGGTAAGTTTCGAGGCTGTCCACGTACCGTCTGAACCCCACCTCGGAGCAGAGACTTGGACATCCTGATCTGCATCAAGCGGGTCCCCGACACGGAGACTCGCGTGAAGATCGGTGGCGACGGCACCGCCATCGAGCCTTCGGGCGTCAAGTACGTGATGAGCCCCTACGACGAGTTCGCGCTCGAGGCGGCCCTCCGCACCAAGGAAGCGGCCGGGAGCGGCGAGATCACGCTGCTCACCCTCGGTGACCCCTCGTCCACCGAGACCCTTCGGGCGGGGCTCGCGATGGGAGCCGACAAGGCGGTCCTCCTCAAGGGAGAGGTCACCATGGACGGGCTGGCGACCGCCAAGGCATTGGCGGCCGAGGTCGAGGCGTCGGGGGCCCCGTTGGTGCTGTTCGGCGTGAAGGCGGCCGACGACGACCAACAGCAGACCGGCCCGATGGTGGCCACGCTCCTGGGTCGCCCCTGCGCCACGGCGGTGGCTAGCTTCGAGGTCGGCGACGGCGTGGTGACGGGTCATCGAGAGGTGGAGGGCGGCGCCGAGGAGGTGGAGCTGACCCTGCCGGCCGTGCTCACGATCACGAAGGGCGCGTTCGAGCCCCGCTACGCGTCCCTCAAGGGGATCATGGCGGCCAAGCGGAAGCCGTTGGTGGAAAAGGACGCCCAGGTCGCCGAATCCCGGCTGGTCGTCCAGTCCCTCGAGACCCCGCCGGCCCGGCCCGAGGGCCGGATCGTGGGTGAAGGCGCCGAGGCGGCCGGTGAGCTGGTCCGGCTCCTGAGGGAAGAAGCGAAGGTCCTGTGACCGCCGACCGGACGGGTCTTGCGCATCCGTCCGTCGGCACCTCGAAAACCCGCTTCACCCGTTGCCCGACCGGGCCCGCCGGGTCGAAGCCGAGCGTGATGGGAGTAGACGATGGGCGACGTTCTCGCCTTTGCCGAACAGCGTGACGGATCCCTGCGCGGGGTCGCCAACGAAGTCGTTACAGTCGCGGCCGCCGTCGCCCGAGAGCTGGGTGGATCGG
>JBDHHQ010000115.1:0-12135 GCA_039589315.1 Gemmatimonadota bacterium | reverse complement strand
CGCACCGTCGGGTTGACGGTGGGGGAGGTTCCCCTGGCCTCCCTTTTCGGCCCTCTGTCCCTCGACCGATCCGGGAATCGCGGCTCGAGCGGTCTGGTGGGTCCCGATGGGGGCCTACTGTTTCATACGACGTGGTCCCCACCGCCCGAAGCGACCGCGCCGGTGGATCCCGTGTCGGACCCGCTGGCCGAGTTGGGGAGCGAGTTGGCCGAGGAGGTCCTCAGTGGCCGGCCAGGCCGGACCCGAACGTCCACGCACCTCGCGAGCTTCAGGCCCATTCCGCTCACGGGCACCTCGGTCCCCCTGACCCTCTACCGGGTTGTCCCCCTGGAAGCCGTTCGAGGGTCCTTGGCCTACTTCGCCGGCATCGTGGCCATCCTCGGTGCCGCCATTCTGGTCACGGTGCTGTCGGTCTCCGCTGTCGCGGCGGATCAGTTCACCCGTCCCATCTACGAGCTCCGCTCCGCGACTCGCCTGTTGGCCACTGGCCAGCCTGCGCGACCGATCCAGATCCACACGAACGACGAGTTGGAGGAGCTGGCCCGGGATTTTTCGGAGATGGCGCGGTCGCTCGAGGATCACCGTCGCAATCTCGAGGCCATGGTGGAGGCACGTACGCGTGCCCTCGCGGCCACCCGTGCTCATCTCGATCAGGTGGTTGGACACGCGGCCGACGCGGTCGTCGCTCTGGATCGGGACGGCAAGGTCACGCTCTGGAACCCGGCGGCCGAAAGGCTCTTCGGCTTCACCGAGGTCGAGGCGCGCGGAGTGCCGATCCAGCGACTCGTGGGCCCGGCTGCGACCCACCGGTCCGCCGAGGAGACGTTCCTCCAACGAGAGCTGGCGGAGTCGAGGGCCGTCGTGGCGCTCAGGACCCTGCGCACGACGCGCTCCGGCGAGGAGCTCCCGGTCAGCCTCACACAGAGTCACATCGTGGACAAGGACGGAGCCGTCGTCGGGTATTCCCTGATCATCCGGGACGCACGGGCCGAACAGCTGCTCGAGGAGCAGATGCGCCGATCGGAGCGATTGGCCGCCGTGAGCGTCATGGCAGCGGGACTGGCCCACGAGATCAACAACCCGCTGGCCATCCTCGGAAACCGGATCGAGCTCATGCAGCGCGAGCTCGCCGCACAGCCGGATCCCGAGCGCGTGCGTGCCGATCTCGACGTTCTGCGGGCCCACGTGGAGCGCATCGGCCGACTCACCACGGATCTCCTCGCGTTCGCGCGCGAGGACACCGAAGGCGATGGTACCGTGGATCTGCATCAGGTCGTGGACCGGGTCACGCGGCTGCTGCGGCGGAACTTCCAGCGCAAAGGAGTCGAGTTGGTCACGACCGAGGAGTCCCGTGTGCCCCCCATGAGTGGGAACGAGAAGGCCATCGAGACCGTGTTCGTGAATCTGCTCCTCAACGCCGCTTCGATGACGCCGGAGGGAGGTGTGGTCGAGGTGGTGGTGGGACAGGCGTCCAGACCGGGGTACGTCCGATGGGAGGTCCGTGACACGGGCCCCGGTGTCGCTCGGGAGCTGCGCGGACGGATCTTCGAGCCGTTCTTCACCACCCGGGCAGCAGACGGCGGAACCGGTCTGGGGCTCACGGTCTGCCGAAGCGTAGTCGAACGCCACGGGGGCTCCATCAGAGCCTCCGAGCGAGAGGGCTTCGGCGGTTGTTTCGTGGTAGAGCTACCGGTCCGTGCGGCTCGGGGCGAAGCACCGGCGCGGATGGGGTCGTGAGCGAGACCCGCGTGCTCATCGTCGACGACGAGCCCGAGATGCTCGAGAACCTCGACCGGCTGCTGTCGGCCGAGGGATACCGCTGTACCACGCTGCAGGACCCGACCCTGTTCCACGAGACTCTGGGGGAAACCGACCCCGACATCGTGATCTCCGACGTACGCATGCCGCAGGTTGACGGCCTGACGATCCTGGCCCAGGCGCAGGCCGAAGACCCCGGCCTGCCCGTGATCCTCATCACGGGCTACGCGACCGTGGATTCGGCCATCCAGGCCATCGGCGAAGGAGCGTTCGACTACCTGGCCAAGCCCTTCACGGCCGATCAGCTCTCCGTCGTCGTCAAGAGAGCCGTTCGCTACCGGGGTCTGATGCTCGAGAACCAGGCCCTTCGCCGGCAACTCGACCCCGACTCCCTCGCCACCATCGTCGGATCCAGCCCGCGGTTCGTGCGCCTGCTCGACCAGGCCCAGCGCGTGGCGAAGACGGAGGCCAACGTGCTCGTGGTCGGCGAGAGCGGCACCGGAAAGGAGGTCATCGCGAGGGCGATCCACGCCGCGAGCAACCGGAGGGACCGACCGTTCGTGCCGGTCGATTGCGCCGCGTTGCCCGAGGGACTGCTGGAAAGCGAGCTGTTCGGGCACGAGAAGGGCGCGTTCACCGGGGCAGTGAACCGTACCAAGGGCCTGCTCACCGAGGGAGACCGTGGGACCATCTTCCTGGACGAGGTGGGCGAGCTCACACCACCTCTCCAGGCCAAGCTCCTCCGCGTGCTCGAGGACCGCAGCGTTCGCCCCGTGGGTGCGACGCAATACCACGGCATCGACGTCAGGATGATCGCCGCGACCAATCGAGATCTCGAAGCCGCGGTGGCCGATGGAGGGTTCCGCGAGGACCTCTTCTACCGGCTGAACGTGGTGAAGCTGACGGTTCCTCCCCTGAGGGAGCGGAACAGCGACGTCCTGCTTCTCGCAGAGCACTTCATCGAGAGCTTCTCCCGAAAGGCGGGACGATCCCCCCCGGCGGTGAGCTCCGAGGTGTGGGAGGCCCTCGAGAGCTATGCGTGGCCAGGCAACGTCCGGCAACTGAAGAACCTGGTCGAACGCGTGGTAGCGCTGGACTCCGACGGTCGGGTCACGTTGTCCGATCTGCCGATCGAGATGCGATTCGGACGTTCCGCACCACCCGCGCCGGATTTGCCCGCCCCGATCTCCTCGGTCCGATACGCCGAGGCGCGCGAGGAGGCGCTGCGGAGGTTCCAGGAGTCCTACGTGACGGAGCTGCTGAGGCTGCACGGCGGCAATGTCTCACAGGCCGCGGAGGCTGCGGGCGTGAGCCGCCGGACCTTTCACCGATGGCTGGCCGAGGTGAAGGAGAACCCGCACCCCCAGGCAGAACCGGAACGCACGCCCGAGAGCACTTGAGCCAGGTAGCTCGAAGGGGGATTCCCCACCCGGTGCAGGGACGATTCCCTACCGGCCGACCCAGGCTTCGCCCGATACTTCGTTCTTTCGCGCCCGCAGATACTGCGAGTGGGTGCGTCATACCCGGCGGCGCCGAGGTGTGGTGGGGTGGGCGCAAGAAACGTGTCTGTACGTAGGGACCGTGATCGCTTCATGAGACGTCCACAGTGGGCACGCCGACTCCTCGCAGGGGTGCGGAGACTTCCCAGAGGTGCCGTTGCCGGGCTGACGGTCCTCCTCTCCCTGGCCGCGGCCGCGGCCGGGATGCTCGCCTACGGCACGTACGACTACGTCCAGCACGACAACGACTTCTGCACGAGCTGCCATCTCATGGCAGAGCCGTTCGAGCTGTTCCAGGTGAGCGCCCACAAGGACCTTTCGTGCAAGGCGTGTCACCATCCCACGACGTACCAGCGCGCCCGGATGGGGCTCGAACAGGTCCTGTTCGGGCCCGAGGAGATTGGCGCGCACGCAGAAGTCGAAAACGAGAAGTGCGCGGCATGCCACGTGGACGGCGACCCGGAGCAGTGGGCCCTGGTCGGCAACACCGCAGGGCACAAGGTGCACCTCGAATCGGAGGACCGCACGCTGCGGGGGCTGCAGTGCGTGGAATGCCATTCCGTCTCGATTCACGAGTTCGCGCCGACGGACCGGACCTGCGGGCGGTCCGGATGCCATAACGAGATCCGCGTGGCCCTGAGTCGGATGGAGGGCCTGGGCATCCACTGCGTGACCTGCCACCAGTTCAACGCGGAGCTACCGGACCAGGAGTCCGAGCTCTGGGATAGCCCCCCGGAGGGCGACTTCGGCGCCCATGACGGCGCGGCCGCGCTGGCGCTCAACACGCTTCGGCCCGGACACGATACCTGCCTGGCGTGTCACGAGATGCGTGAGATCGTGGGCATCTTCCCCGAGGACGAGCCGCACGAGGGGAAGTGCAGCACCTGCCACAACCCCCACGACCAGGTCCGCTCCCGCGACGCTGGCCAGTCATGTTCGGAGATCGGCTGTCACACCATGGTCGATACGCTGCCCGTGGAGCATCACGTCTGGGCCGGGATCGACGTGGACGACTGCAGCCAGTGCCACACGCAGCACGACTTCCGAGTGGAAGAAGACGACTGCCTGAGCTGCCACAGCGAGATCATGAGGGAGCCTCGCGTGGGTCTCTCGACGTCGAGCGAGGGATTCACGTCTCGACAACGCGGCGAGCCGCGCGGCGGGGCGGTCCAGAGCGTCAGGCTGCTACCCGGAGGGGGTGCCCTGTCCGGGGCGGTAGGCGTCTTCCCCGTCGCCCTGGTCGCGCCCATCATGGCCTCGCTGCAGGCCTCCGCGGGTGTCCGTCCCGTTGCCGGAGCGTCCGCAGGCGCTCAGGAGGTTGACCCAAACGTTCCCCCGCCGGACGGCAGCGGCACGTTCAATCACAACGCCCATCGGCGCGTGGACTGCTTGAGGTGCCACGAGTCCGGGAGCGCGCCTCCGGTGACGAACGCCGGATGGTGCAACGCTTGCCACCACGCGGGCCGAACCCCCGACAGCTGCGAGTCCTGCCACGTCACCACGAACCTGGCGGAGCGTGAGCGTCTCGTGGTCTTCGCTCTTCCGGGAGGGCCCGAGGTCCGGAGCGTGGCGTTTCCCCACGGCTCGCACGTGGAAGCGGGGTGTGCCCAGTGCCACGAGGTGGAGCGGGCCATGAACGCCGACGAGGTGGACTGCGTGAGCTGTCACGTGGACCACCACGAGACCGAAACCGAGTGCGCGGCGTGTCACAACCCACCGCCGTCCTGGGCACATGAGGAAGACCTGGTCCACGCCACCTGCTCGGGCTCGGTGTGCCACAAGACCTTCCCCGCGGCAGATCCCTGGTGGACCCGCTCCGTGTGCCTCGCGTGCCACGAGGAGCTGCGGGACGAGCCCTTCGACCCACGCCCGCCCACGCCGGATACGGTGCCTCGAGGGCGGCGTAACGATTCGTTGTAGGGAATGCCCTGACAGTCGGGCGGGACAGCTCCCCTCTCACGCACCTAATCTCTCCCTACGCCGCTGTTTGGGGCCTTCCTGTACCTTTGGAGAAAGTCCGGAGCGAGGACTCCGGACGGGTTGTGCAAACCCCGGGGAATCCTCTCTTCCAAGGAGGAATGAATGAAACGCACAGCCACACTTGTTTCTGTCGCGCTGCTCGCGGCGCTCTCGGCGACTCCCGCTATGGGACAGGCGACCATCATAGGCTCGGCTCATGACTTCAGTGACGATGCATGGAACCCGGGCCCCGGTACCGCCGGCGGTGAGATCTGTGAGGTGTGTCACACGCCTCACAACGGCGACCAGACGGTGCTCACGGCGCCACTGTGGAATCATACGGTCACAGGCGTCACCAACTTCACGCCCTATTCCAGCACGGAGATGCAGTCGGCCCCTGGCCAGCCCAACAATCAGTCGAAGCTCTGCCTGAGCTGTCACGACGGCACGGTGGCTCTGGACAACTTCAGCGGCAACACGACCGGCACCAACTTCATCCCCGCGAATCGGGACGTCGGAACGGATCTGTCGGACGATCACCCGATTTCGTTCGCGTACACGGCAGCGCTTGCTACGTCCGACATCGAGCTTTGGGACCCCACGGACAACGGCCACCTCACGGCGCTAGGCGGTACCATCCAGGCAGACCTGCTCTTCGGCGACAACCTGGAGTGCGCCTCGTGCCACGACGTCCATAACAGCGGGAACACAGCACTGCTGCTGGTCGAGAACACGAACAGCCAGTTCTGTCTGACCTGCCACAAGAAGTAAGGAGCGCTGCCTCAACGGCCTCAACGCTTGGGACGGGGCGGACTCGCCGCGGCCTGAGCACCTACTGGGGGGGTAGGCCCGATGCCTGCCCCCCCTCCACAAACGGTCCTCAAGGTTCGAGCGATGACCATGGAAAGCAGCGGCGGAGCGCAAGCCGCCAAGCGAATCGTAACCGCAGCGCTGCTGTTCGCAGCAGCTGCGTGCGCCACCGGGCAGAGCGACAGCAGCCCACAACCCTCTCCTGACGACCTGCTGATCGTATACCCCTTGCCGCCGGACCCCCCGCGCATCCAGTTTCTGGCCGCCTTCTCGGATGAGCGAGACGTCGTGGGAGAGAAGGGTCGATCGTTCCTGGATGCCCTTATCGGCTCCGACGAGGACGAGAGCTACAAGACCTTCAACAAGCCGTACGGAGTCGCAATCCAAGACGGTGTCATCTACGTCTGCGACTCCATGCTCCCGGGCCTCGATGTCCTGGACCTGAATGCCAAGACCTTCGAGTACTTCGTTCCGCAGGGTCCCGGGAAGCTCAGAAAGCCCATCAACTGCAGTGTAGATAGAGTCACGGGCGATCTGTACGTCGCCGATGCGGATCGCGGTCAGATCGTGGTGTTCGACTCGACCGGGGTCTACAAGGATGCCTTCGGCGAGGATCGGGGGCTGCGACCCACGGACGTGTTCGTGGACGACCAGAGTCTCTGGGTCGCGGACGTCACTGGGGGAGCGGTTCATGTCTATGACAAATCCACCCGCCGCCACGTCCGGTCCTTCCCCGAGAACGAGTCGAACGGGGTCCTCCGCCAGCCGACGAATCTCTGGGTCCAAGATGACCGGGTCTACGTGAGTGACTTCGGCGACTTCAGCGTCAAGGCCTACTCTCGCGAGGGCCGGTTCCTGCATCGGCTCGGAAGCTACGGCTCCCGGATGGGCCAGTTCACCCGTCCCAAGGGAGTCGCCGCGGACCGTGACGGCAACGTTTACGTCGTTGACTCGGGCTTCGAGAACGTGCAGGTGTTCAATCGCGATGGCGAGCTGCTCATGTTCTTCGGCGGACCGTACCAGGGACCGGGAGACATGTGGCTGCCGGCCCAGGTGATCATCGACTACGACAACCTGGATTACTTTCGCCCGCTGGTGCACGAGTCGTTCGAGCTCAAATACCTCATCCTAGTCACGAACCAGTACGGTCCAGACCGACTGAACGTCTATGGCTTCGTCGAGCCCCGGCAGATGGCCCAGACCGAGGGGCGGCCCTAACAAGCGGAACCTGCCCCCGGTCGTTCTCGGCGCGCTCCTCACGCTGGGCTGCGCCCAGGCGGCTCAGATTCTCCTGGATCTTCCGCCGGCGGCCGAGCGTCCGCCCGAGCCTGCTGCGGGGACCGCCGGATCCGGAGCCGGACTCGTTGTGGAGGTCGAGGAACCGCCGCCGCCGATCGAGGCGATCATGCAGCGGGACAGCGTCCTTGCACTGCTGCCTCGGGACCGAGCCGGGAACGTGGATTGGGTCGCCGCCGAGCACCAGCGGATCATTCGGCCCCGCGATGCGCTACCGGGCGAGGATGACGGGCAGAGCGCCCAGTTCCCCTTCGACTTCTTCATGCAGTCGGGAGACGGGCCCGAAGCCTCGTTCCCGCACTCGACCCACGCGGACCAGATCACCTGCGAGACATGTCACCCGGGCATCTACCGGCGAGGCGACGCGGACGTCTCCGGGGATGTGATCCACAGCGATGCGTCGTGCGGAAGGTGCCACGGACCCGTAGCCTTCCCGATTCAGACGTGCGAGCGCTGCCACGAGGCCCCCGATCTGCCGGCGAACCGGGTCCGGGCAGACCTGGAGCCGGATTACGTGCTCATCAGAGCAGAGCCCGTGGTTGCGGACTCGGCCCTGGCAGAGGAGGGACCCGATCTCACGGCTTTGTCGGGCAACCTTTATCCTCCCTCCCGGTTCCCGCACTGGGCGCACAGGATCCGCTACAAATGCAAGGCTTGCCACGACAAACTCTTCGAGCCTTTGCGGGGAGCCCTGGATCTCAACCAGGATGAGGCTCACGGACGGGCGGGCTGCGGAGCCTGCCATCAGGGCGTAGTGGCCTTCGATGCAGGAATCGAGCAGTGCCACCGCTGCCACATCACCGTCCGAGCGCAATGATCACGCGGGCGTCGTTCGTTGGCACACTGGCCTTTGGCGTGGCCTCCGCCTTGGCGATCCCGGCGGCCGCTCAACAGACCTTCACGGTGACGCGTCCGGCCGGCGAGCTCGGCGTCGGCCTGGACGCCAACCGTTCAACCGTCCCTTCCTTGGCCAAAAGGGGGCTGCGGACGTTTCACGAGTGGATCAGGCTACAGATGAGCGGGGCCGTGCTGGACCCACGCTTCCTACGCTTCTCCCTCAACGTCCGCCCTGGTTTTTCCCAGACCGCGTTCTTTGGCGAGCCCCACTCGCCGGATGGCGCCGGCACGAGCTTCACGGGTTCGGCCAACGTGACCCTGCTCTCGTCGTCGCTGGTCTCCCTGAGCCTCCAGGGCTCGAGGATCGATGCCGACCAGCGAGCCCGGCTGGGCGCCTACACGGAGATCGACGCGACCCAGTTGCGGGCCACGCTCAATCATCGGAACCGCTACCTGCCCATGCAGCTGACGTTCGAGGAGGATGACCGGAGCCAGTCTTTCGAGTCGGGCACGACGCCTTCCACCTTCCGCATCGCGACACGAACCCGGACCGGGCGCTTCAGGGCAACGAACCGTAGGCTGAGGATTGCGCTGGATCAGGTCTCCTTCCTGGACCGCCTGACCGGGCGCAACTACCGACTAAGGAATGGCGTCCTTTCCCACCGGCTGACCTGGGGCAAGGGCAGCCAGCTGCTGTCGGAGCTCTCGGGTAGACAGCGAATGGGGACCAACCCCTTCCGCAGATTGTCGTGGCGAGAGAGCGTCCGGATCCAGCACACCCAGAAAGTCTCGTCGGAGATGTGGTTTCAGCGGACAGGAGAGTCGAGGGCGGTGGGCCGGGCCGGTGAGACCACGGGATCCGCCGCCTTGACCTTCCAAGCCCTGCCAGGCCTGGGTGTCGACGCTACAGCCTACACGCAGCATCGGGACTTGGCGCTCGGCAGCTTGAGGTACTCCCGGATCGGTCCGGGCGTGAATCTGACGACGCCGCTGCCGCTGGGCATCCTGCTCCGGGCCACGGGTACCCTGGGCTACGAATGGCATGGTCAAGATCCCAAACTCGAGGGCAGCGTCGACGTGGTGGACGAGCCGCATGTCGTGTCTCCGTCCGGCCGCTTCCAGCTCGACCGTCCCTTTGCCGATCCCTCCAGCATCCTCATCAGCAGCGAGGACGGGGCGGAGGTATTCCAGGAAGATTTCGACTACAGGGCGGTGGTCGCGGGCCCGTTCGTCGAGATCCTGAGCCTTCCAGGTGGACGCATGCCGCCCGGCACCTCGGTCCGAGTGGACTACCGACACACGCTGCTGGCAGGAGCCTTTTCCAACGCCTGGGTAACCGATTTGGACGTGGCACTGCTCATCGGAAGCGGAGTCCGGCTCTATCACCGGCGTTCGGTACAGACCGCCACGGACGACGTGATCCCGGGGACGCTCTCGGCCCTCCGCAATTACGATTTCCTCACGGCGGGCGCCTCCTTGAATGCCGCCGTGCCCGTCGGGACGGTGGGAATCGGGGGTGAATACTCCCGTCGCACTACCGACACCTTCGACAATGACACTTTCCGCTTTCAGGGCCGCTGGAGCTTCCTCCTGGCCAACCGGCTGCGTTGGCTCCTGTCAGGGTCCCACACGACGCAATGGGCAAGTGGCATCATCACCTTGGTCCTTACCGAAGCACGCGGCGGTCTCGAATGGCCTTTCATGGAGGACCTCAGCCTCGATGGTCAGCTGGTTTACTGGAAATGGCGAGAGCCCGCGCGCCTCGAGAACTTCCTGGGCGGAGAGTTGAGGGTGAGATGGGCCCCCGGGCTGGTCATCGCGGAGATGGGCTATGAACGGCTGGTTTGGGAGAACTTCAACCCGCGGACCGAGGAACGGGTCATGGTTCGCCTGAGCCGGAGCTTCTGACGTGGCTTGGCGGTCCGCAACGGTGCCCGCTCTGGGCGGCGCGGCGCTCATGACGGTCTTCCTTCTCGTCCCGGCGTCCCTCATGGGGCAGCACCCGGGGGGAAGCACGCTGACCCAGTCGCCGGGCAGCTGCCAGATGTGTCACGTCGATCACGGCGTAGGAACGTTCGGAACGCTGGACATGCCGGGAGGCCTGGACGAATCGACCGCGAATTGCCTCGCCTGCCACACGAGTACTACGGAGCGCGCTCGGCACATGCGCGGCAACTGGCAGGGCAACCCTTCTGCAGGGCCCAACACCTACCTCGGGCTGGATTTGTCGGACGATCACTTCGTCGGAAAGCGCTCAGAAGGGTCTGGCGCGTTGATGCAGGACCGCCTGAATTCCATACGTTACGCGCGACCGGCGTCCTCTATGGGCGTCTTCGGAGCCACCGGCGGCGACGTGCAGTGCATGAGTTGCCACGACCCCCACACGCCCAACCCGGAGATCAACGACGCAGACGGCCAGCAGATGCTCTGTTCGACGTGCCACGAGCCCGCCGCGTACGTCACGCCGAGCCACAGCAGTAGCACTTGTTCGGATTGCCACCAACTTCATGGCAGCGTGGGGCCGGTGCGCCTGGCGGCCTCCGACTCGGACGTTCTGTGTCAATCCTGCCACGGTGGAGCACGTCTTTCCTCCTGGAAACCTCCGGCCCCCCGAGGTCCGGACGGCCCCCCAGGGCACCTCGAGCCCATGACCGACCGGTGCGTGGGATGTCATCCCGTTCACGAGCCAGCGGTCTTCAACTGAGTTCTCGGTTTCCGATCGATCACGAGGGATCGTGAGGACGGCGGACCCAGCGCGCACGCCAAGAGCTCGGTCGATCGATCGCTTGGGTACCCGGCCGTGGATCCTGAGCCGAACCCGCTCGAGCGGGAATCAGTTGGCTAGCCCCGCGTACGCCACCGCGAACACCAGCCCATGCTTCACGCCGGCCCACAGCCGCACGATCTCGGCGCTTTCCGTGACATCGTGGGTCGCCGTCATGCGCCGGACCGGTGACACCAGCGCGTTGCCCGCGTCCAGCTCCACCCGCCCGTTCTGGTGGTCCACGACGTTACCCCGGAGCGAGAAGGCGGGCATACCCGTCTTGTAGGCCCGCACGCAGTCCCCGCAACCGTTGTCGGGATCGATCACGGGGTCCGTCCCGTACAGCGCCACCGACGCTGCGGCCGCCATCCGGGCCGGGGCGTTGTCGACCTTGTCCCAGCCGGGGATTCCCTCCTCGACGCCGTTCTTGCTGTTGATCTCGTAGACGTACGAGAAGCCGTCACCCATAGCGCTCGTGACCTCACCGGCGATCCCCTCGATGACGTCGTGGGCCATGTCCAGGCGGGCTTGGGTCGCCGCCCGCATGTCGAACCGGACCCACGTCTCGCTGCCGGGCCGACCGATGATGTCGCTCGAGCCCACCATGCCCATGTTCATGAACAGCACGTCCTCGGGGAGCGGTGCCAGCTGGTTGCTCTCGAAGGGCACGTCGGTGGCCCGGGGATCCCTGACCTCCAGGCCCACACGGGTGACGATCCGGGCCAACGCGTCGACGCCGTGGGGCGCCCAGCGCAGCCCGTTGTCGGAGGGCCCGAAGATCCGGAGGATGGTCCGGTTCCGAACCGGCGTGCTGCCTGTGGCAACGCCCTCGCCCCCGCGCCCGTGGAACTGCACCAGGATGTCCCCGTCGCGCCAGTCCAGGTTGCGCGGGTAGTTCGCCCGCACGAGCTGCTCGGCGCCGGGGCTGGCGTCCGGGTGGCTGGGGCCGTGGGGCGCCTCCTCGCCGGTCAGGCCCACAAACCAGACGTCCCCCGCTGTCTGGATGTCTGCCGCGTTCATGGCCCGAAGCACGGTGAGCATCTGGGTCACGCCCATGAGGTCGTCGAATGCGGCGGGGCACCACACCCGGCCGTCGGCCACGAACGCCTCCACGGCCTGGTCGGTGGGCCAGAGGGCCACGTTGTCGTGGTGGGCGTTCAGCACGACCGTCGGCCCGTCGCCCACCCCGGGCCGTACGCCGATCACGTTGAA
>JBDHHQ010000114.1:0-12862 GCA_039589315.1 Gemmatimonadota bacterium | reverse complement strand
GCCACGCCACCACCAGCCCCGGAACGAGCGCGAGGGCCATGAGCCCGCAAACCCCCATGACCACCCAGGCCAGCACGCGCGTGACCCGGGCAGACCTGCGAAGACGCTCTAGCTGTACCGATTCAACTGATTGTTCCACAAGTAATTAGGCGCCTAACTCCCCGGAAGGACTCGGCGGAAGCCGGGCTCCACAGTGCTTGCAGTGACCGGCATCGGAGTCGTGGCCAGGGCGGGCGCACACCTCGCACACCGCACACCTCGCACACGCGCAGCGCCTTGGCCATTGAGCTCGCCTGGACCAGCTCGGCGGTCACGATCCCGGTGGGAACCGCGATGATCCCGTACCCCATGATCATCACCATGGCAGCCAGTCCCTGCCCTACGGCGGACACCGGGGCGATGTCGCCGTAGCCGACCGTGGTCAGCGTGACCACTGCCCAGTAGACACCCCTAGGGATGCTGGTGAAGCCGGATTCGGGCCCTTCGATCAGGTACATCAGACTTCCGACGACGGCTACGATGGTCAGGACCGTGAACACGAAGACGGTGATCTTGTAGCGAGACTCCCGGAGGGCCTGCGTCAACACGTTGGCCTCTCCCACGTACTGGGCGAGCTTGAGGACGCGGAAGATCCTCAGGACTCGGAGGATGCGGATCACGATCAGGTACTGACCGCCTGGGACGATCAAGCTGAGGTACGTGGGGAGGACCGAGAACAGGTCGACCAGCCCGTAGAAGCTGAAGGCGTATCTACGTACGTCCCGGGCCGTCATCAGCCGAAGCGCATACTCGACGGTAAACAGGATCGTGAAGATCCACTCCAGCCGGATCAGGAGGTCACCGTGCTGCGCCCGGAATCGGCTCACGCTGTCGAGCATGACCACGGCGACGCTGGCCAGGATCGCGATGATCAGGAGCACGTCGAACGCCTTCGCCGCACCGCGCTCGTGCCGGAAGATGACGCGGTAGACTGTCTCTCTCCACTGCTGCTTGTGTGGCTGGTCGTTCACTGCTCACCTCGGGCTTGCGCAACGCTTTGCGGGTGCGGAACTTGCAGTAATTAGGGGTGTCCGCTCTCCTCTTGCCCTGAGCCGTCTCGATCGCGAGTCGCCCGGGCAGGGGGACGCGGCGATCATAGACGAGTTTCTTCCAGTGCCGCCAGGGGTTCGGCACATCCAGGCTCCCGTGGAGGGTACTCCCATGTTCCGGACCAGTCTCCGGTTGGCGTGCTGCATGGCTGCGGCACTCCTCCTCATCTCGTGTGGCAGCGATCCTACGAGCACGACGTCAGCGCGGGTGCAGATTCTCCTTACCGACGCGCCGGCCGACTACATCCAATCGGCTGAGGTGTGGATCTCCAGGGTCTACCTGATGCCGGGCGCGATGGAGGACACCGAGGAGGGCGAGGCAGAGGGGGAAGGGGAGGGCGCCTCCAAGGTGGATCTCTTCAACGACTCCGACAATCCGCGCCACTACGACCTCCTCACGCTTCGAGACGGTCTGGCCGCCGATCTCACGGACCTCGAGGACGTGCCCGAAGGCAGCTATGGCAAGCTCCGCATGGTCGTCGACGAGGCTCTGGTGACCCTCAAGGAGGGGTTCACCTTCAAGGACGACACCAGCCAGAAGATGCTCAAGGTGCCGAGCGGCCAGCAGAGCGGGCTCAAGGTGAAGCTGGCGGAGGTGATCCTGGCCGAAGCGGGCACCACCACCATCGTGACGATCGACTTCGACGTCGACCAGAATTTCCGGCTACAGGGGAATCCCGAAAGCCCCGCGGGGATCCAGGGCGTCTTGTTCACGCCGAATCTGAAGGAGCTGAAACGGGACGAGTCGGAAAGCTGACCGACGGCTGAAGGGGCTCGCGTTCGGTCTCGTGCATACAGTGCAGCATTACATCACAGCACGTATACGCATTTCCTGATTTCGTTTATCGAGGACCGCGCCTCACGGCGACAGATCCACGCGGTAGGTCGTGAGGAACTCGATGAACCTCGAGATCTCCACCATGTCCGCGCCCACGAAGCGTACCGTGTGAGAGTCCACCCGATCGACGTTGGGCAGATAGCTCAGCACCTCTGACGGCATGTAGTTCTTGAAGGCCACCTCCAGCTCGATGGGCCCTTCCAGGCGGTACGGCGCTCGCTCCTCCGCCCGAGACACCGCGCGGAGCGCCGACTCGCGGATCACGTCGAGGGCGGCGTCCGGGGTCATGGTCCGGGCCGAGTGGAAGCCGTAGCTCCACTTGACGACTGCCCCCTCTACGTCTCCCAGGAGCGTTTGCGCCTCCTCCACGATGGCGTCGTCTCCGGAGATCATGAGGACCGGAACGCCGAAATGACCTGCGATGGCAGCGTTTATCCCGGCTTCCGGCATCGGGGTGCCGTTCAGACGAACCGCGGTGAGGTTCGCGCTGGAGATGGTGTGGGCTCGAACCCCGCGGGTATTGGTGGTGCTCGTGTGATAGCCGATGAATATGGCGCCGTCGAAGGACTCGTCGATGCCCTCCATCATCATCAGCGGGCGCGGCCAGGAGCGCACGACCAGGACGTCCCGAGGCAGGCGGTCGATGAGCAGGTTCTGGCCGTTGCCGTGGGAGTCGCTCACGAGGATCTCCGTGGCGCCTGCCGCGAGGGCACCCTCTATGGCCGCATTGACCTCGGCCGTCATGAATTCCCGGAATCTCGCGTATTCGAACCCGGCGGGTCCCAGCTGTGCGCTGGTGACGGCTCCGACCACCCCCTCCATGTCGGCCGAGATGTAGATCCTGAGACCATCCTGATCCTGTGCAAAGGCAGGCGTTTCCAGGCCGAGTAACGCGATCAGGAGGAGTGGGAAGGCGCGGACATTCATGTTTCACTCCCAGGTTCATCCGGTGCGGGGAACTCACTCGCTGCGGCTGCGGCCGCGAAGCGGTGCACGATGGTCTCGACGGGCTCGATGGCGTCGATACCGGCGACGCTCTTGCCGGCCTGCCAGTATTCACGGGCGGCCTTCGGGTCCAGCGAGGCTCGCTTCAGCTGCCACGCGGACCTGAGCCAATACACGTTGCGCATGAAGTGCTTGGTCTTGCGGCCCCGGAGCATGCGACGCGCGATCCAGCTCGCCTTCAGACCGACCCGGCGCACGTACTCGGTGCCGATCACGGCGACCGGCACGCCGGTGATGCGCTCGCTCCAGACAATGTCGTCCTCCGACGCGGCCACGATGGCCCGCTTGTAGGCCTCGCTGGCCCGGCATTCGGGCGTCGCGATGAACCGGGTACCCATCTGCACCCCGGCGTAGCCCATCTGCAGGGCGGCGACGAACTCATCCGCGGTGCCCACACCCCCGGCGCAGACCACTGGTAGACCCAGGTCCCCGATCTCGTTCAGGAGGCGCTCGGGAGAGCGCTCGCCGGGGTGGCCACCCGCGCGCCGATTCACAGCGATCAGGCCATCCACCCCCCCGTCAGCGCCCTTCTGGGCCCATTTCCGCTCGGTGACGTCGTGGTAGACGAAGCCGCCGACGGTGTGGACCCGTTCGGCGACCCAACGAGGATTCCCGAGCGAGGTCACGAAGAACCGGACGCCCTCCTCCAGGGCGATCTCGATCCACGCCTCCATACGGCGCCGATAGGCCTTGGACGACGCTTCGATCAGGGCGTTCATGCCGACCGGCGCCCCGGCGTCCCGTACGATGTCCCGCACGCCCTGGCGGAACCCGTGGCCGTGGACGAAGGTGAGGGACACGGGCTGGATGACCCCCATGGCGCCGGCCCTGCTGGCGGCTGCCACCAACTCGGGGTTGCTGCACGGGTACATGGCGCCGCAAAGCATGGGCACGCGGATGCCGGCGTGACGGGTGAGGGCCGTGCTGAGGGGACCGGGGACCGCCCGCGGGCCAGCCCCCTCGCCGTGAGGGGTGGCCCTCCGTGTCGGATCCGTGCCGTCCCCGCCGTGGGACGCTCCCCCCGACGGATGTGGCGGTCCGTGGCTCTCCACACAGGCGGGCGACGGGCCGGTGATCATCGCGGCGCCAGCCGCCATACGGCTGTGGTGCGGGCCACGACCACCCCCGTCGCGTCCTTGATATCTGCCACCACTTCGTAGTCCGTGGCTTCGGTCACAGTGGGAGGCGAGCACCGGCACTCGGCCGTGAGGGTACCCCGGGCCTTCTTGTGGAAGCGGGTCTCGAGGCCCGTGACGATGCCCCGGACGTGAGCGGGAAGCCCCGTGAGCAAGGCGAGCCCGCTGGTGACCTCGCCCAGGTTCGTGAGCGCCACGGCGTGAACGGATCGCAGGTGATTCCGCACCCGGCGGCGGTCCTTCAGGCGGATCCTGGCGTAGCCGGCATCCAGGGCCTGCACGCGAGGGCGAATCGTACCCGTGTACGGGACCCACAGTCCCAGAATGACACCGAACGCCCAGCGGCCTCCCGGCCACCGCGCCAGGCTCTGCCAGACGCGCTGGAGGCGTGGGCCGGGGCTCTCGGAGGGCCGGCTCATGGGGCTGTTCCTTTCTCCGACGCGGCTGTCCCGACCGGCGCCTCGCCCCGCAAGCCGACCAGCTCCATGAGGGCGAGCGCGTTCGTAGACGTGGCGAGGCCCGGCCTTAGCCGGTAATCGAACCGGAGGCTCAAACCGTCGCCGGCCCGGTCGAAGGTCTCCTGGAAGTGAACGGCGTGGGCGCGTGCTTCCAGGTCAGGGGCGACCGCGAGGTGCAAGTCGTGTGTGGTCACGGCACCGATGGCACCAGCGTCCAGGAGGTGCCGGATCACGGTGCGCGCGGCGATCTGTCGTTCGACGGTGTTGGTTCCCTGCAGGATCTCGTCCAGTAGATAGAGCACCGGGACGGCGGCGTGCTGGCGGGCGGCGTCCACGACCCCCTTCAGGCGCTTCAGCTCGGCCATGAAGAACGAGATACCCTCAGCGAGGGAATCCTGGATCCGCATGCTGGTCTCGAGTCGAACCGTTGGAAGGCGGAGCTCGGCCGCTGCCACCGGGCCGCCGGCCCGCGCCAGCACGACGTTCACACCCAGGGCCCGAAGTAGCGTGCTCTTGCCGGACATGTTGGAGCCGGTGACCAGAAGGAAGGAGCCCGGTGGGCCGATATCTACGTCATTGGCAACGGCAAGATCATTCCGTAGATAAGGGTGTATTATCGCTTTGGCATATATTACCTCATCTTCAATCTCAAGTGCGGGGAAGGTCCAATGCGGGTTCTCGAACCGGACCGCCGCGAGTCCGCCGAGCGCGTCCACCTCACCGAGGGTGAGCACCCACCGCTCCACGTAGGGCCCCGCCGCCACCCGCCACGTCTCCATCGCTCGGGCCACGTGGAAGTCCCAGAGCGTGAGGATCTGGATGGGCCAGTGGAACATGGCGTTTCGCCGGGCGTCCGAGAGGTTGACGAGCCGGAGGAGCTTGGCGAGCCGTTCGGGCGCAATGATCCCGTCGGCCGTGAGGTGCACTTGGGCTTCCTTCAGCGTGGGGCATCGGAACGACGCTGCGGTGATCGGCTCGAACAGGCGAGCATAGTGAGCCAGGCCGACCTCGCCGGAGGAGACGTCCTTGAACGTCTGGTGGATCGCGGGCTGCTGGCGGAGACTCAACAGTGTGGCGGCCAGGACCGGTAACAGCCAGAAGGGCTGTCCGACCCAGCCCTGCACCGAGGCGGTGATCAGCAACGCCGTGGCAGCGGGCAGCACGAACGACGCCAGGGAGACCCACCGAGGCAAGGGACTTCCGTTGCGCGTCCAACCGAGGAAGCGCTCCATGCCGGCCGCCGTCGGTGATCCGATCAGACGTCCCCACGCGGACAGCGTCTCGCGGAGGTCGTGGTGCTCGGCGAGCTCGGCCACGGCCTCCTGACGGGAGCGGGCCTCGCTCGGAGGCGAGGGGTCCAGGACCCAACGGCGGAGCGTGTGTCGCCCCGGCGTGGTGGCCACCGAGCCCAGCAGGCGGGAGAGACTGACGGGCCCGAACAGGTCCAGATCCGCGGCGTACGGGTGATCGCCTTCGGGCGCGGGGCCCAAGTCCGGGAGGTCCTCCCATTCCCGGCGGATCCTCTTCAGCCCTTCGTCACAGAAGGTCACCCGCAGGCCGAGCCACCGCTCGCGTCGCCGGGACCGGGAGTGCACCGCGACCAGCGCCGCAAAGGCAACGAGGATCAAGGCCTCCGCCCCCAGCAGGAGGAGTCGACCTGTGGGGCTGGCGCTCTCGAACGCGATCAGCGGGACCGCGAGCAGGATGAACGTCACCAGCCTGAGCCGTGAGATCCGGGCCGAGCGGCGGGCTGCGGCAGCTCGCTGTTCGAGGAACGCCGCGCGTCGCTGCTCGTACGTTGTTTCAGGAGGCGAAGGCGGCAATCTCAGCAGATCCGAAATGAAAGGACTCCGACGGACTGAAGGAAGGCGAGGGAGCGCACTCCTCGCTGGCCGTGCTCCGCCGTCCTCTGTCCTGGTATCTTGATGCGGGCGGGGCCGGAGCGAAACCGGCTCCTCGGTAGACACGCGAGCCTCGACCATGCGAACCCACGTCAATCCTCTTGTTCTGGCCGCCCTCGTGGCTGGGCTGGCCGCCGCCGGTGGCGCCGGCCTGTCAGCGCAGGAGCTGGACGGCGCACTCGTCGACCAGGAGACGGGCGCGGGGATCGAGGGCGCCTTCGTCATGGCGTTGGACAGCTCGCGGACCGCGGTTGCCGGGTCACTCACCGACGCTCGGGGCCGCTTCCAGATTCGCCTGCCGAGGGCGGGAACCGTGACCTTGCTAGCCCAACGGATCGGTTATGAGAGCACTGAATCGACCCAGCTCCAGGTGGACGTCGGTGAGATCTTGCCCTACCGCATGGAGGTGGTCACGCAGGCCGTCGTCCTCACGGGGCTGGACGTTACGGCCACCCGGCGCTGCGCCCTGGTCGAAAACGCCGGTCTGGCGCTCGAGCGGATCTGGCAGGAAGCCCGGAAGGCCATGACCGTGGCGGAGTGGACGCGAGTCAGCGGCGTGGTGCAGATGCAGATCGCGGACGTCGAGCGCATACGGGATCCCCACACCCTGGAGATCCTCACGGAGACCCGCGCACTCCGGCCTTACTACGGGGCGCGGCCCTACGAGAGCCTGGCGGCCGACGATCTGGCGCAAGACGGTTACGTCGTCGCCAGGTCCGACGGCACGTACTACTACGCCCCTGACGAGAGCGTCCTCCTGTCCGACAGCTTTCTGCAGTCACACTGCTTCCAGCCCGTGCGAGACGCCGAACGCCCCGGCCTGATCGGGCTGGCCTTCGAGCCGACGGCGGACGTTGCGCACCCCGACATCCGCGGCTCGTTCTGGCTCGACGAGCGGACGGCCGAGCTCCGTGTCCTGGAGTACAACTACACGAGGATCCTCGAGCAGGTGGCGGCACCCGAGGCAGGCGGGCGAGTGGAATTCAGGCGCCTGGACAACGGCGCGTGGATCGTCCACAGCTGGTTCATCCGCATGCCTCAGATTGCCATCGTGGCCGAGCCTGGCCGCCAGGTCCGGGTGAGTGACCCCAAGGTGATCACCCAGTACCTCGAGACCGGTGGCGAAGTGCTCCAGATCCAGGATCCCCGGGAGCGCCGAGCCCGCACCAGGGCCGTGATCGAGGGCCGCGTGGTGGAGCGCGACACCGGAGCCCCCCTGGTGGGCGCCGTGGTATTCCTGTCGGGCACGCAGTATCGCACACTCACGGACGAACAAGGGCGGTTCCGGCTCGAGGACCTGCCGGAGGGCAGCTTTCCGCTGGTGTACCGTCACGAATGGTTGGATGTCCTGGGCACGTTCGCGCCACCTCTCCCGGTCCAACTCGTGGCCGGGCGACGCCTCGAGATCACGCTCTACTTCCCGCCGCCGCCACCCGGATCCGCCGAGCGTGACGATGGGGCGCCGTCCGGGCCCGTCGAGGGCGCATGAGGCGGCCCCGCCGGTCGTGGTCGGGCGTGCTGCTGGTCCCGGTCCTGCTGGCCGGATGCACGGACACTGCGGGCGTCGGCGGCGGGCCCCCCACCGTGTCCTTCGACTTCGAGGGGGCGAGCCTTGGTGCGGCCGAATTCTCGAACGACACGGTCATGCTCACGCTCCGGCACGACACGAACGCCCAGACCCGTCTCTGGTTCTCGTTCCGGCTAGCCAACGGAGCCGGGCGTCCGCTCACGTACCGGCTCGATGATGCTCTGGGGGCCGCCTCCGCGTCGACCTGGTCCGTCAAACGCCCCGTCGTGAGCTCCGACCGGGGTGTCACGTGGTCACGTGTCCAGGACGCGCACCTGGACGACCCCGCGTTCGTCTTCGACCACACCGCCGGGTCGGAGTCCGAGTGGTTCGCACTGGCGTTGCCCTACGACTTTTCCCGCTGGCAGGCCGTGGTGGATACGCTTCGGAACGGGCGCTGGGTGGCGTCCGCTCACGTGATAGGCGCCAGCATCGGCGGCAATGCCGTGGAGGTGCTGAGGATCACCGACCCGTCGGTGCCCGCCGCCGACAAGAGCGGGATCTGGGTCGTGGCCCGGCAGCACCCGGGCGAGCCCGAAGGGTCCTACATGCTCGAGGGGTTCCTGCGCTGGTTGCGCGGGGACGACGAGCAGGCGGCGGAGCTCCGGCGCCTGGCCGAGGTCTTCGTCGTGGGGTTCCTGAACCCGGATGGCGTGCTCGCCGGCAATCAGCGCGTGAACCAGGCGGGGCTGGACCTGAACCGCCAGTGGGCGGAGCCCGACCCTGCCACCGCCCCGACCATCCACGCGCTACAGCGCGAGATCTTGGACTACACGCACGACGGCGGTAGAGTCCGCATCCTGGTGGACTTCCACGCCGCCCCCGGCGGTCGCTCCAACTTCTTCTTCTACAACGATGCGGCGACTTCCTCGCCAGAGCTGTTCGGCGAGGTCCGCGCCCTGCTGGCCGCTGCCATCGGAGCCAATCCGGACTTCGTTCCGCTGGAGGGCTCCACCGCCCGCCCCACGACAGGGGGAGCGCGTGCCCGCAGCTGGGCCTTCGACCGGCTGGGCACGCACGGGCTCACCGTGGAGGCCTCCTCGAATGACGTGACCTACGGGCCGTTCCGGGGCCAGTACGCCACGGAGGCGCGCCTGTGGGCCCTTGGTCAGGCCGTGGGCGTCGCGCTGGCCGAGGCGCTCTTCGACGTTGGGAGCGCCGGCGGGTGACGCCTCCGCTTGCCGCCGGGTGGGCCGGGCTGACATCTTTCGCGGCTGACCGGCCCGGCGACGCGGGGTGCACTCTGACGCCCCGTCTCACCCCCATGACGGGCGCCCGCCGCTGCCGCAACAACACCTGACGGGCACCACGCGGAAGAGCGGAATACCACCATGAAATACGTCTATTTGTTCAGCGAGTTGGACCAAGCCGAAGAGCGGCTCGGCGGCAACTGGGACGCCGTGCGCGGGCTCCTGGGCGGCAAGGGGGCCAACCTCGGCGACATGACGCGCCTCGGCGTACCCGTACCGCCCGGTTTCACCGTCACGACCGAAGCGTGCATGGCGTACCTTGGCGCTGGCGAGCGCTTCCCGGAGACCCTCTGGGATCAGGAGGTCGAGGCGGTTCGCGCGCTGGAGAAGGCCACGGGGAAGGACTTCGGCGATCCGGAGAAGCCACTTCTCGTGTCGTCCCGTTCCGGGGCGAAGTTCTCCATGCCGGGCATGATGGACACGGTCCTGAATCTGGGCCTCAACGACGAGATCGCCGATCACAAGGTGGCGCGGGGCGGCGACCCCCGCTTCGTGTATGATCTGTATCGGCGGCTGGTGCACATGTTCGGCTCCGTCGTGATGGGCGTGCCGGACGAGGTCTTCGAGGCCGTCATCACCGCCCGGCGGCGTCGCCGAGGCGTCACGAGCGACGCCGAACTCGACGGTGAGGACTGGGCCACCGTCACATGGAAGTTCAAGGAGATCTACCGCACGTATACCGGGTCGGAGTTCCCCTCCGATCCGCTGGATCAGCTGAAGCTGGCCACGGAGGCGGTCTTCAAGTCCTGGAACGGCAAGCGGGCCGTGGACTACCGTAACGCCGCGGGCATCGCGCACGATCTCGGCACCGCCGTCAACGTGCAGACCATGGTCTACGGCAACCTCGGCGCCGAGTCGGCCACCGGCGTGGCCATGTCGCGCAACGCCACGACCGGGTCCCCGGAGATGGAAGGCGACTATCTGATCAACGCACAGGGTGAGGACGTGGTCGCCGGGACACGCGCGACGTTGAGGATCGAGGAGCTGGACCAGACCCAGCCGGCCATCGCGGAGGAGCTGCGCGAGATCGCGGGCCGTCTCGAGCGTCACTACCGGAACATGCAGGACATGGAGTTCACGGTGGAGCGAGGCAAGCTCTGGCTGCTCCAGACGCGGGACGGCAAGCGCACGGCCCAGGCCGAAGTCCGCATCGCGGTGGACATGGCCAACGAGGGGCTGATCTCCCGGGAGGAGGCGGTACGCAGGGTGCGGCCCGAGCAGGTCGACTTCTTCCTCCACCCCCAGCTCGACCCGAGCGCGCTGGCGAGCCAGGAGCCCATCGCAAGGGGTCTGAACGTCTCTCCTGGTGCTGCCGTGGGCGTGGTGGTCTTCGACGCCGACACGGCGGAGCGTTGGGCCAAGCAGGACGGCAAGCGCGTGATCATGGTCCGGCCGGAGACCAAGCCCGACGACGTCCACGGGATGTTGGCGGCGGAAGGGCTGATCACCTCGAAGGGCGGACGCACGAGTCACGCGGCGCTGGTCGCGAGGCAGTTCGGCAAGCCGGCGGTGGTGGGAGTTACGGAGCTGGAGATCGACCTCGATGCCCGAGAGATGACCGTGGGCGATGGGCGCACCATCCGGCAAGGGGATTGGGTGTCGTTGGACGGCACCGTGGGGACGGTGTTCGAAGGCGAGCTGCAGACGTTCGTCCCCGATATTCGCAACGCATATCTGAACGAGCTCCTGAGCTGGGCGGACGAGGTACGGACGCTGGGCGTCTGGGCCAACGCCGACTATCCGCAGGACGCCAAGCGGGCCCGGGAGTACGGGGCCGAGGGCATCGGCCTCTGCCGCACCGAGCACATGTTCTTCGAGACCGACCGCTTGCCGGTCGTCCAGCAGATGATCATGGCGCCGACGGCCACGGAGCGGAACGAGGCGATCCAGAAGCTGTTGCCGCTCCAGCGCCGGGACTTCGACGGGCTGTTTCGCGAGATGGACGGTCTGCCCGTGATCATCCGGCTTCTCGACCCCCCTCTGCACGAGTTCCTGCCGTCCCATGAAGAGCTCGTTCGCTCGCTGACCGACCTCAAGGTGCAGCTCCAGCACCACCGCACACTCAGTGAGATCGACGATGCCCTCGAGCAGGTCAGGATCAAGCAGGGATTCCTCGACCGCGTCGAATCGTTGCGGGAGTCCAACCCCATGCTCGGCACCCGGGGGGTCCGCCTGGGCATCCTCGTGCCGGACCTGTACAAGATGCAGGTGCGGGCCATCTTCGAGGCCGCGTGCCGCTGCGCCAACGACGGGGTGGACGTACACCCGGAAATCATGATCCCACTGGTCTCGCACCGGGACGAGCTCCGCATACAGCGAGAGATCCTCGAGGCGGAGGCGCAGGAGGTCATGGCGGAGGAGGAAACCACGGTCCGGTACAAGTTCGGGACCATGATCGAGGTACCACGGGCCGCCCTCACCGCCGGCGACCTGGCCAAGGTCGCGGAGTTCTTCTCGTTCGGCACCAACGACCTGACCCAGATGGTATTCGGCATCTCCCGGGATGACGCCGAGCAGGGCTTCCTGGTGGAATACGTGGGCAGGCGGATTCTGCCCGACAATCCTTTCGCGACCATCGATCCCGTAGGCGTCGGCAAGCTGATGGCGTTGGCAGTGGAGGCTGGCCGCGACACCCGGCAGGACCTGGAAGTGGGCATCTGCGGGGAGCACGGGGGCGATCCCAGGAGCATCCATCTGTGTCATCGTCTCGGGCTCGACTACGTCAGCTGTTCCCCGTTCCGCGTACCCATCGCGCGACTGGCAGCGGCTCACGCCGCGCTCGAGGAGAAAGAGCTGCGTGGGGTCCAGGAGGAGCCACGGCTCCGAGCAGGGTAGTTCGGGGGCCGGCCCCGCTGTCATGCCTCATGCGTCGCTGCGGCTCTCGCGTCGACGCCTGCGGGGCCGGCGCCGACGGACCCGAAGCGCTCACAGTTCGGCATTACGGGTCCGATAACCAGGAGTAGGCCCAGCGGGCCCTGGCCCGTCCCGACGTCCGACTCCTCGAGCCGCCCACGCCCATGCTGTACCGGAGCACCGTCGCCGCCGCCCTGGTGGCGGCACTCGTCCTTTCGCTGGCCTGTCAGAGCGACGTAGTCGCCGGGGTGCCGGGGTCCGAGACGGGGGACCCGGCCCTCGTCGCCGCCCGGGACACGATCCTCTCCCTGACCAACGCGGCACGTGCCGACGAAGGGGCAGGCGGGCCGCTGTCATCCGACGCCGGCCTGGACGCGGTGGCCCAGGCGCACGCGGAAGACATGGCGAACCGTGGCTACTTCAGCCATACCAACCCGGAAGCGTGACGTTCTCGCTCATGGGTGAGAACATCGCGATCAACTTCTCGGCGGCGGGGGCGGTGTCCGCCTGGATGAACTCGACGGGCCACCGGGAGAACATCCTCCGGGAGGGATTCGGCCGCCTCGGCATCGGCGTGCACGAGGGACACTACGTGCAGCTGTTCGCCAACTAGAGCAATGCGGCGGGTGGCTGAGGGGAGGGCGAGGTGCGAGGCCCGGATGGGGTAGGACCCCGGAGGAGCTCGTGAACGTGCCGTTCCGCCCTGTTTCGCGCATGGTCCGTCGGATTCTGGGACGGGGCGGTCGAAGACGGGACCTGGGCCCCC
>JBDHHQ010000113.1:0-17523 GCA_039589315.1 Gemmatimonadota bacterium | reverse complement strand
CGCTCCAGGACAGTGCCGCGACGAGGAGCAGGCCGCTGGCGCGGCGCGGGAGCCGCAGGATGCAGCGCATATCCGAGTATGAGCAGGGGCGGCGAGTAGCGGCAAGCGGGGTCCTTGCGTCATCTTGCCCCGTTGGCCGACCTAGCTCGTTGGCTTCGTCGTCGCCTTCTCGCCGGGCGCAGACATGATTGACCCATCGAACGTGCAGAACGGGCTCCAGGTCCTTCGCGACCGGAGAACACGCACGCCACTAGCTGAGCCCTACGCCGCGGCAGAAGCCATTGCGTCTCGAGACAACAACAACCTCTATCTGACGAGCTGCTTCTTCCGCGATACCGAGCGATACAAGGCGTTCTGCGCGTTCTACGCCCTGATGCGGGTGGTGGACGATCGCATCGACGATCTCCCCGATCGTGCGATGCTGACTGAAAGCGACCGCAGGCGGGAGCACGACGCCGTGGCTGCCTGGGAGGAAGCGGTGCTCGGCTGCTACCAAGGGCGGTCTCAGTCGCCCGTCGTCGTGCAGCGCTGTGGCCATCCAGACGCCCCGGCCCTACTGGAGTCCCTGGCCAGCTCCCTGGCCCTCTTCTCCGTTCCGCGCCCCCTGTGGGAGAGCTTCTTCGGCTCAATGCACTGGGACCTCGATCACGACCGGTTCGACGCTTGGCGCGACTTCCTGGAGTACACGGAGGGGGCGAGCGTCTCTCCGACGGCGATCTACTTGATCCTCTTGGCCAGCCGACGAAGCCCGTCGACCGGAGCGTTTTCGCTATCCGACGACTTCGACCTCGCACAGTGCGGCCGCCAACTCGGGACCTTCGCCTATCTGGGACACATCGTCCGGGACCTAGGCGTTGACCTACGCACGGGTAGGAGGGGGCTGCTCTACTTCAGCCGTGAGGACATGGAAGCGCACGGGGTGACGGAAGCGGGGCTCTTCGCGGATCTGGCCAAGGGTGAGGCCAGCGAGTCGGTCCGAAGCCTCGTCGCCGATCTGCTGCGCCGAGCGCGCAACTACCTCGGTCGCGGCAGGAGCTCGATGGCGCCCTTTCATGGCCAGATCGAGGCCGACTGTGCCTTCGTGCTGGAGCTCATCGTGACGATGTACGAGCGTGTGATCGAGCGGATCGAGCGATGCGACTACGACCCTCTGGCGGGCCGGCATCGGCTCTCCGGGGTGGACAAGCGGGCCATAATGAAGGACGTGGCCGGCCGCACCCGGTTCGAGCTGCCGGAGCTCGGCGCACCTCTCCCACGCTGACCGTCACAGCCCGTTTGCCACAGCAGCCCCTACCCCGGCCTCAGCTCATGCTCGAGCAGGCTATCGAGCACTTCCGCCAGGTGATCGAGGATCCAGAGGTGACCCTCGCCGGGGAGGCGTTGCAGCTCTGCATTCGGTAAGTGCTCGGCGAGGTAGAGGGTCATGTTCCCAACCAGCGGATCCCGCTCGGCGTGCCAGAGTCGGACCTTCATGTGCACGTCCTCGAGCGGGATGGGCCAATTCGCCGGAATCGTTGCATCGTAGGCTGACCCGATGCCGTTCTGGCGATAGGCCTCGGGAAAATCCTGGGCGAACATCCCGACAATCTCCGGTCGGTCGAAGATGGCCCGGTCCTCCTCCCGCAACTCGAGGTCCCGCATGTTGCGCGCCAGCCGAGCGGGGTCTCTCTGGGCGACTCGGGCCATCAAGAGCATTTGCAGGCGAACGATCGGCTGGAGCGGTCTCGCGATCCGCCAGAGCAGCTTGAGCGAACGGTGCACCCCTACGATCGCCTCTGGCGCATTGGGACCTACGGCGCCGAACACGCCTACGGCCGTCAGGCGGTCCGGGATCTTCCACGCACAGGCCAGGGCATAGGGCGCTCCCCCGGATGGCCCGAAGACCGCGAACTTCTCGATGCCGAGATGATCGGCCAACTCGACTATGTCCGATGGCCAGGACTCCAGAGCGGACGGCGTGAAGTCGGTTCGCCCATAACCCGGCCGATCCGGGGCGATGAGTCGCGCCCCACGAAGAGACTGCAAACCTGGCCAGGCACCCCAGCACAGTCGGGAGCCAGGGTTTCCGTGAAACAGGAAGAGGGGAGTTCCATTGCCGTCGCCATACTCAGCCCAGCAGAGCCGCCGGCCATCGGTGAGATCGAGCAGATTCGTGTTCATTACAGCGGCCTCACATTCCGTTTCATTCGGGCTTCTGCGTGGCTCTGGCTGACGACCCAGGCGTGGCGCATCGGCCCATGTGCGCGTGCTAGACGTGCATCCCGTGGTCGCAACCGAAGAGGTAGTGGCAGATCGGGATGACATCGTGGAACGTGCACGCGATCATGAAGAAGACGATCACGGCGACCAGACTCGAGATAATCAGCCGGTGATGTTTCTCCATCGCCGAGCTCATGCCAGCCATGGATTCCTCCAGGTTGTTCTGCACTATGCAGGCTCTGCTGTGAGCGATTCGGACGTAATCGGATCGACGCCATACACTCGGAGCTGCTCGCTCTTGCCTCGCGGGACGACGTCTGCGACGAACCGCGTGAGCAGGTCCGGGACCGTCGGCAGGGCGTCCCGCACCCGCCCGGAGATCAGGAGTGGCTCCTGGTGGGCCTTCGCGAGCCCTAGGATGCGAGACGCGGTGTTGAGCACGTCACCGTGGTATGCGATCTCGGGGCTCACGCCGCCCACGTCTGCCCTTGTGACCGGGCCCAGGTCGGCACCCCCCCGGAAGGACGGCTGGATGCCGAAGCTGGCTTCATACTTCTCGCGACGAGCTGCGAGCTTGTCGCGAAAGACGAAGAGAATCCGAGCGCAGTTCGCGTCGGCAAGGCCGTCGGCCAGGCTCCAGCTGAGCACCACCTCATCTCCGACGTACTGGTAGATTTCTGCTCGATATCGGATGACGAGGTCGGTCAGATCGTGATAGCAGGCGCGGATGAGCCGGCTGTAGTCTTCATGTCCGAGTCGCTCGGCGATCCCGGTGGAGTCGGTGAGGTCGAGGAACAGAAAGACTCGCTCGTCGGTGGTCGGTGGTGCGTATTTCTCGACGTGGTAGGCCCCCCTCCCCTTGATGTGTCGCGCCAGCTTCAGCACCGTGTCGATGTCCGCATGTGGGATGCCCGCTGCTACCGCCGTGCCTCTATGACGACGTACGCTCGAAGTGCAATTGACCGCGTGGGCTACGCCCAGAGACACGAGCACGCCAACCCGACCAGGCGGATCCAATCGGGGAGGGCGACCTTGCTTGGACCGCCATCGCGGACCGAGTCGGGCAAGGAAGAACCGCTCCATGACCTCCGTGGCGTGAGTCCTCACGGAGACAGCAACCGCCACCGCCTCCATCATCTCCTCGTCGGTGACGCCGGCTTCGCGGGCCGCCCGAAGATGATGGCTGGTGCAGGGCTTGCACCCTGCGGCGACAGAGATGCCGAGGGCGATCAACTCCCGCTCGGCGCTTGCGAGGGACACCGGTCGACCTCCTGCCGGTCTCGAGTTACATCGGGCTCGGTGGAGACAATCCCGTCGAACAAATCAACGTCGCGGGCCGCCCGGCCGCTTTCCAATCGGGCAATCCACGCGGATGGTTGTGGGGAAGGGTACCCGAGGTCCCTGGATCCTCAACGGAGCCCTCGAGCCGCACCGGCCCTTGGGTTCGGCGGGTGCATGCTGGCGGGTCGGGTCGCACCAGGTCCGAACTTCGCGAACGGAACGCCTTCGAAATGACACGGTCTCCTCGCTACACCTCCCACGACGGGTTCCTCATGCCTATGGGGTTCCCCGTCGAGGCCTTCGTATCCGCGTTGAGCTCTGAGGCTCGTCCGGGAGACGTCTTCGTGGCGACCTACCCGAAGTGCGGCACGACCTGGATGCAGCACATCGTCTGGCTACTCGCTCATGGCGGCCGCCCTCTGTCAGGAGACGAACGGCTGACCGAGAAGTTCCCACACCTCGAGGAAGTGGGCGGCGAGTTCGTCGAGTGCATGGACGAGCCCAGGCTCATCAAGACCCACTTGCCTTTCGCGATGACGCCGCTCCATGCCGGCGCCCGCTACGTCTACGTGGCCAGGAATCCCCTCGACTGTGCCGTTTCGTTCTTCCATCACACCCGGGGCTTCGTGAAGCACTACGACTTCGCCGACGGGACGTTCGACGAGTTCTTCGAGTGCTTCATCGCGGGTCGAGTGGATTGGGGCAGCTATTTCGACCACCTCGTCTCGTGGGGAGAGCGGGCAGAAGAGGACAACGTCCTGTTCACCACCTTCGAGGCCATGCGGTCCGAGCCGCGATCGGTCGTGTTGGACGTCGGCCGTTTTCTCGGTGGGCAGTTCAGCGAAGCCGTCGCCGATCCGGCCGTAGTCGACGAGGTTCTGGAGCACAGCAGCTTCGCCAGGATGAGAAGGGACCAGCACCGTTGGTCGAGCCAGCGCCCCGACGACATGCCGCCCTTCGTCCGCAAGGGTCAGGTGGGAGACTGGGAGAACTACTTCTCCCCCGATCAGGCGCGGCGGCTGGTGGGAGAGCTCGACGGCTACACGGCGGGGACCTGGCTCGCTGACCTGTGGCCGGACGTGATTGCAAAGGCGCGGGCGGTGGCGAGGGGATAGAGGTGGCGATCTGACGCGAAAAGGGCCACGTCGCGGGCCGCAGAGTGGTGCTTTTGCAGCACCACTCTAGCTCGCGGGTGGACTCCACCACGGTAGGATGGGCGGCTTCGCAGCCGCAGGGCCTCACGGCGCTTCGCGCCGGAAGATCAGCCCGTTGGCTCGGCCTGCATCCAGCACGTAGTGGGTGATCCGTCCGCTTCCATCTCGCTCGAATCGGAGGGTCATGCCTCCGCCGACTGTGAAGACATCCGGCGCGGAGGGTGTTAGGGCTCCTCTACCGTGGAGTACGGGGGCACCTTCTTCGACGCGGATTCGGTGGTCAGTGTCCAGCTCGTCCGACCGATACGTCCCCACAAACTCCGCGAGCTCCTGTGCGGTCAGGGTGGGTGGCTCGCCGCCGCCGGGCTCATCGGGTGGGGCGGTGGCTGCCGCCGGCGACTCCAGCCGATCGCCCATAACGATCTCCGCCACCCGCTCGGCGCGGCCACGTGGATCGGCGTCTGTCACGTTGCACAGCACGATGATGGACGTGGACTCGTCGGGAAAGCTCAGCATCTGGGCGCGGAAGCCGGCCAGAGATCCACCGTGGGCGACGGCGGGCAGTCCCCGGAACCGGCTGATCCTCAGGCCGAACGCGTAGTCGAGGGTCTCGCCGTTGGCGAGCACGCCCCGTTCCAGAAGTGATGCGGCGAAACCAGGCGGACCCACGTCGCCGGCTTCGAATGCGGCTTCCCACCGGGCCAGGTCCACCACGTTCGAGTAGAGCCCCCCGGATCCTACTTGGGCAAAGCGCCACCAGTGCTCCATGCGGTGGGCGTTCCGCGCCGGGCCGTCCGCATCGACCTTCTCGTCCGTCGGTGCGTAGCCCGTGGCCCGCCATTGGACCACATGGTTGGGGTCGTCGTGAAAATGGGTGTCGAGCAAACCCAGGGGTGCGAAGAAGTGAAGGTGGGCAAACTCGCGTAGGCTCGAGCCCGTAGCACGCCCCACGATCTCTGACATGAGGAAGTAGCCGCTGTTGCTGTACAGATACCGGGCGCCAGGCGGGAAGTTGAGCGCCTTTTGTCTAGCCAGCAGCTCGATGATCTCGTCGTCCGACGCCCCTGGCGGTGTGCCGGCGATGGCTTGAAGGGTCAGATAGTCACGGATCCCACTCGTGTGATGCACCAGGTGACGAACGGTGATCGTCTTTCCGTAGTCCGGCAGCTCCGGTATCCAGCGTCTGACGTCGTCGTCCAGGGACAGGTGCCCGTTCCACGCCGCCAGCGCGATGGCCGCGGCCGTGAACCGCTTCGAGACAGATCCCGTGTAGAAGACCGTCTGGGGCGTGATGGGGATCTGGTGGTCGAGGTTCGCGCTGCCATAGCCGTCGGCGAACACCAGGGCTGCGTCGAGGGTCACACCGGCTGCGCAGCCTGGTGTCGCCGTCCGGTCCAGATCTCGAAAGACGCTGTCGATGCGGGCTACCGCCGTAGCGTCGAGGCCGGGGCCCGAAGCCTGACGGACGAGGTCGACAGCCGCATGATCGGGAGCGGCCGCGGTTGGGGTCTGACTCGCCGCGGCACCCGTCCCGACCCAACCGACCATGGACGCCCAGCCGAGCAGGACACGGAGGCATCTCTGGAAAACGATCCGTTGCTTCATTCTCACCCCCCTTCAATCCGGCTTCTGGACCGCCCGGAGCCGGCCTATTGCGCGTACGTGGTCGAACGGCGCACACGCGACCGAAAGTAGGTCGAGGATCCTATTCGGACACCAGTCGGTTCGAAGGGACGGACGGAGGTGCAAAGCCTCTACCGCGGCTTTCTTGCCCTTCCCGTCAACCGATCGTCATGTTGGTCTGCGACCGCCGGACCGCTTGGCCGCATAGCCGCCACTCTCGCCGGGCGAACGAATGACCGACCTCCCCGCAGTCCCTGAGCGCCTGAAGGCGGCTTTGGAAGGCCGCTACGACCTGATCCGTGAGTTGGGACAAGGTGGCATGGCCACCGTGTACCTGGCCGACGACCTCAAGCACAAGCGTAAGGTCGCGGTGAAGGTGTTGAAGCCCGAGCTGGCTGCCGTGGTAGGGGCCGACAGGTTCCTGACCGAGATCGAGACGACGGCCAACCTGCAGCATCCTCACATCCTGCCGCTCCACGACTCCGGGGAGGCAGACGGCTTCCTCTTCTATGTGATGCCATACGTCGACGGCGAGACGCTGCGGCAACGGCTGGACCGGGAGCGGCAGCTTCCCGTGGACGAAGGGCTCCGCATCGCCACGGACATGGCCGAGGCGCTGGACTACGCGCATCGCGCGGGGGTGATCCACAGGGACATCAAGCCGGCCAACGTGCTGATGCACGAGGGGCGGCCGCTCATCGCCGACTTCGGCATCGCGCTGGCGGTGGGCGGGGCGGGAGGGGCGCGGCTGACGGAGACGGGCTTGAGCGTCGGCACGCCGTTCTACATGAGCCCTGAGCAAGCGACGGGAGACCAGGTGATCGGGGCAGCGGCCGACACCTACTCGCTGGGATGCGTGCTGTACGAGATGCTGGTGGGCGAGCCGCCGTATCCCGGGGCTACCGCACAGGCGGTCCTGGGGAAGATCATCGCGGGAGCGCCCGTCTCGGCGACGGCCATCCGGAGCTCGATCCCGGCCAACGTGGACGCCGCGATCCGGAAGGCTCTCGAGAAGCTGCCGGCGGACCGGTTCAAGACGACCGGCGAGTTTGCGAAGGCGTTGGCCGAGCCTTCGTTCCGGCACGGAGAAGCGGTTGGGGCGGCGAACGTTGCTGGAGGCAGCCCGTGGAAGCGAAACGCCTTGATCGGGTGGAGTGTGGCGGCGGTGGCAGTGGCCACGCTGGGAGTCGTGTCGCTGCGACCCGACCCGCCCGCTCCCGTACTACGTTATAGCCTCGGGCTGACCGATGTGACGCTCGCGCCCAGAATTCGCCCACGGCTCGCACTCTCGCCCAACTCCGAGCGCTTCGTCTATACGGGCCCGGTTCCGGGAGGCGCCGACCAGCTCTGGCTGCGGGACCGGTCCCAGCTGACCGCCACGGCCATCCCAGGCACCCAGGGCCCCACTGTGGGGTCGCCGTTCTTCTCGCCCGATGGCGAACGGGTCGCGTACTACACCGCTGGCCCGACGACCATATGGGTGGTGTCGTTGAGCGGGGGTCCACCGCTCGCCGTGGCCGACTCGGGCATCGGCTATGCCGGCGCATCCTGGGGGGTCGACGGCTACATCTACGCGGACGGTACAGGCGGCGACCCGGCCAACGAAGGCATCATGCGGGTCCCCGCCACGGGCGGTGCTCTCGAGATCGTGACGGTGCCTGACACCACTGCCAACGAGCTCGCGCACAAGTGGACCACTGCCCTGCCCAACGGCAAGGGAGTGCTGTTTTCGATCGCCAGAGGAGGGGACCTGGCGGCTCGCGACATCGCAGTCCTGGATCTCGCCAGCGGGGAGCATCGCGTGCTCGTCCGGGGCGTCTACGGCACCTACTCGCCTTCCGGCCACCTGGTCTACGTGACTGCGGATGGCACGCTGATGGCGGCAACCTTCGACCAGAACGAGCTGGCGGTGACGGGCGACCCTGTCGCCATGGTCCAAGGCGTTCGTGTGACCCCTGCGGGCGTGGCCGACCTGGCGGTGTCCAACACGGGGACGTTGATGTACACCACGGGGAGCGCCGCATCCAATACGGATGTGGAGCTCGTCTGGGTTACGCGCCAGGGCGGGGCGACGCCCGTGGATCCCGACTGGACGATCAACCCCGGAGACGCCAACCGAGGCTGGGCTCTCTCGCCCGACGGTAGCCGGATCGTGCTCCGATCGCTTACCGAAGCCGGTCACGATATCTGGGTCAAGGAGCTACCGCAGGGCCCCCTTTCCCGCCTCACCTTCGACGAGGGTCACGACCGGATGCCCCAATGGACGGCCGACGGGCAGTCCGTGACCTTCCTTTCCAACCGGGGTGGAAACCTCGACGTGTGGGTGAAGCGCGCGGACGGCACCGGCGAGGCCCAACTCGTGGTCGATTTCGAGCGCACACTCGCGGAGGCGTTCTGGAGCCCCGACGAGGAATGGCTGCTGCTCAGGACCGGCGGACAGGGAGGCGTATCGGGCGGACGGGATGTCCTGGCGGTCAGGCCCGGGCGCGATAGCGTTCCTGTCCCGCTTCTCGGCGCGGAGTTCGACGAGAGCGCCATCGACCTTTCTCCCGACGGACGATGGCTGGCCTACCAGTCCAACGAGACCGGAAGCGACGAGGTTTTCGTGCGTCCCTTTCCCGATGTCGGGTCGGGGAAGTGGCAGATCTCCACCGGTGGGGGACTGTCGCCCCTGTTCGCCCACAGCGGGCGGGAGCTCTTCTACGTGAACGGCGACCGCGAGATGGTGGCCGCCCAGATCGAGACGGAGCCGGGCTTCCGGGTCGGGGAGCGACGAGCACTGTTCAGGATCGATGCCCAGTACATCCTGGGCGACCGCACCACCCAGTACGATGTATCACCGGACGACGAGCAGTTCCTGATGGCCCGGGTGTTCGGGGAGACGGGCGACCCGAATCAGCTCATCGTGGTGGAGAACTGGTTCGAGGAGCTGAAGGCGCGGGTGGGGAGCTGATCGCTTTCCGGACTAGCCGTCCGCAGGTCTTGCCCGCGATCCTAGAAGCACTTGTGGGACTGACCCTTCTGACCGCAGATGGGCGTCTCGTTCAGCGTGTCCGAGACCATGCCGAAGACCTTGGCCACCGCGTCCCGAAACACGATGAGCATCGCGATCAGGGCGACCGCGACCAACGCGATGATGAGGACATACTCGACGAGCCCCTGACCTGCCGCATCGGACTGGAGGCGCCTCAACAGCTCGAGCATGTCGGCCCTCGGCGACTGCTGGAGATACGGAGGCGAGCGGTGCGGGGGGGTCTCGCCCGGGAAGGACCCTCGATACGCATGATACGGTCGGGAGCAATATGGATGCCAGAGGTTTCTGTGCTGTGAGCGATTGGGCCGCGACGCGTAAGCGGAAGGCACGCCGGGAGATCCCAACGGCAAGACAAGGGGTACCCCAAGTCGCTGACGTTGCGACAGCGCAGCACAGTTGCGGGCGTGCGCCGTCCTACACGTCCGGTGGTACCGGTCGATCGTGTAGTCGGCCGGTAGCGGATCGCTTCCCGGCCTGTTGCCGACCAGCTCGGCCCTGGACATCCTCCGCCAACCTTGATCCGGCGGTGACCCGGAGGTCATCTTGCCCCCGTCCCTCTCCTCACCCCGGATCGCCCTTGAGTCGTTTCTCCCAGTACTTCCGCGTCTGCACGAGCATGCCATTGGGCAGGTGCTGGTGAGCTATCTCGTGGTGTCCAGGCCTTTCGACTGGTGAAGACCGGATCTGGAGGACCCGAATGAAGAGACCTATGCCCTGGACGCTGGCCATGGCCCTGGCCGTCTGGGCTGGCGCCGCACCCGACCTGAGTGGTCAAGATGGCTCGGCCATTATCCCTCCCGACATCGACGAGCGGATTGCCCGCATCCACGAGACCGTCGTGTTCGGCGACATGCACGGACACGCAAGCCGCTTCCACCGCTCCGACGTCGAGCGGATCGAGCTGGAGGAGCTGCAGCGGTACCGTCGGTCGCACATGGACCTGGTGGTCGTGAATATCAGCACGGACGCGGCCTACTCCGGTGGCTATGTCGAGCGGGACGGGACCGAGATCCCGCGCGGGCAGTACAGGCCGGAGCCCGGCGAGCCGTTCGCGCTGACGCTGGATCGCATGGAGCGGATCCTCGCCACCGTCGAGGCGGGGGACGCCGTCCTTGCCAGGGACGCGGACGCGGTCATGGCGGCCCGAGCGGCCGGCAGGGTTGCGCTGCTTCCGGCGCTCGAGGGTGGCGACGGCCTGGAGGGCGACGTCGAGAATCTCCGGGAGCTCCACCGCATGGGTCTGGGACTGCTGCAGCTCGTGCACTTCCGGGCGAACGAGCTCGGACACATTCAGACGTATCCCTACTCCCCGGGCGGTCTGACCGAGGCGGGTCGGGAGATCGTGCGCGAGGCGAATCGCTTGGGCATCGTCATCGATCTGGCACACGCGAACACCGAAACGATCATGGACGTGCTGGAAGTCAGTCAGCATCCGGTCGTCTTCAGCCACGGCGGGCTCAAGGCGTTCAAGCCCGACCGGGATCGAGCGCTCACCGACGAGGAGCTTCGGGCCTTTGCGGTGCACGGAGGCGTCGTGGGCATCTGGCCCAACGGGTCGGACGCCGAGACGGTGAGCCAGATGGTCGACTACATCGAGCACGTCATCGAGGTAGCGGGCCCCGATCACGTGGGGATCGGTAGCGATCTCCGTGGCATGGGGAGCTACTCAGAGGGGTTCGGGACCGACGCCGAGTTCAGAGCCGTCGCCATGGAGCTGTTTGGGCGCGGTCACTCCGACGCGGTCGTTGGCAAGATCATGGGTGGGAACTTCTGGAGGGTGTTCCAGACGGTGACGACGCGCAGAGTCAGCTGAACGCAGTGGAGACCCCGCGACCCTCACCCGCCACCGACATCGCTGCCTTTGCCCGTCGATGCTTCTCCCGCCCCTGACCCTGGCCCCGTAATCCCATGCCCATACACGAGCTAGCCGGGAAACCCGTTCCCCCGGAGGAGCTGACGAACATCCCCCGGCTGGTCTCCGCGTACTACAGCGAATCCCCGAACCCTGAAGACCCGGGGCAACGAGTGTCCTTCGGCACCTCGGGCCACCGGGGCACGTCGGAGAAGGGGTCATTCAACGAAGACCACATCCTGGCCATCTCCCAGGCCATCGCCGAGGACCGCCGCGACAAAGGGATCGCTGGACCGCTCTACCTGGGCATGGACACCCACGCCCTCTCGGAAGCGGCGATGACCACGGCACTGGAGGTGCTGGCGGCGAACGGTGTGAACGTCTTGATCCAGTCCGGACGGGGGTACACGCCGACGCCGGTCATCTCCCATGCCATCCTCGCGCACAACCGGACGACAGCGACCGACCGAGCCGACGGCGTGGTGATCACGCCGTCCCACAATCCTCCGGGTGACGGTGGCTTCAAATACAACCCCACGAGCGGCGGTCCAGCGGACTCGGCGACGACTGCGGTGATCCAGAGGCGAGCAAACGAATTGCTCGACTGTGGGCTGGACGGCGTCCGACGCTGGAGCCTTCGCAAGTCCCTGTCGTCCGGCAACGTGCTGGAGCACGACTACGTCAGGCCGTACGTCGCCGACCTGGCCAACGTGGTGGACATGAAGGCCATCGCTTCCGCCGGGCTCCGCATCGGTGCCGATCCCATGGGCGGCGCGGGGATCGGGTTCTGGGAGCCGATCGCCGAGACGTACGGTCTCGACATCGAGGTCGTGAACCGTAGGGTCGACCCCACCTTCTCGTTCATGCGACTCGATTGGGACGGCAAGGTCCGCATGGATTGCTCTTCGCCGTACGCAATGGCCGGGCTCATCGACCTGAAGGACCGGTTCGACATCGCCTTCGGCAACGATCCGGACTTCGACCGGCACGGCATCGTGACTGCACACGCGGGCCTCCTGAATCCCAACCACTACCTGGCGGTGGCGATCGACTATCTGTTCACGCATCGGCCGGGGTGGAGGCCGGACGTCGCAGTCGGAAAGACACTCGTATCCAGCTCGATGATCGATCGGGTGGCCGCCGCGCTCGGGCGCGCGCTGGCGGAGGTGCCCGTGGGCTTCAAGTGGTTCGTCGACGGCCTCGTTGACGGCAGCTACGCGTTCGCCGGGGAAGAGAGCGCCGGCGCGTCGTTCGCACGGATGGACGGCACCGTGTGGACGACCGACAAGGACGGCATCATCCTGGACCTGTTGGCGGCTGAGATCACCGCGGTGACCGGGAAGGACCCAGCCGAGCGCTACCGGGAGCTGGAGGGGCGTTTCGGCAGTCCCGTCTACGAACGGATGGAGGCGCCGGCCACCGCCACCGAGAAGGCCGCGCTCGAGAACCTGTCACCCGACCTGGTCAAGGCCGACGAGCTCGCCGGGGAGACGATCGTGGCCAAGCTGACGCGTGCCTCGGGCAACGGCGCTCTTATCGGAGGGCTCAAGGTGGTCACGAAGAACGGAAGAACGGGTGGTTCGCGGCCCGGCCCTCGGGCACCGAGGACATCTACAAGATCTACGCGGAGAGCTTCCGCGGACGCGGGCACCTGAAGCAGATCCAGGAAGAGGCGACTGCCATCGTATTTGAGGCGCTGGCGGGGGCGGCGGTCGGTGGCGGTTCCGGGTGATTGACAGGCGGTGAGGCGGGACCCGACGTTCGAACGACCCTCTTCCCACCCAGGGAGTGAACTCATGCGCCGCGCCTCGTCGGCATGGTCGGTATGGACGAAGCATCGTCGGGAGGCCTTCGCTTCGCGGTCTCCTTTCCGGACGAGCGCAGCGCCGAGCCCCTGGACGGCCGCCTGCTGCTCCTGATCTCCACCAACGACCGTGCTGAGCCTCGCTTCCAGATCGGTAACGGGCCCGAGACCCAGCTCGTGTTCGGAGTGGATGTGGACGGTCTGGGGCCCGGTGAGAGCGCGGCCATCGACGCCTCGGCTGACGGCTACCCGCTTCGGTCGCTCACCGAGCTGCCGGCCGGCCGGTACCGGGTGCAGGCGCTCCTCAACCGGTACGAGACGTTCCACCTCTTCGACGGCCGCGTTCTGAAGCTCCCTCCCGACAAAGGCGAGGGACAGCAGTGGAGCCGGAAGCCGGGTAACCTCTACTCCGAGCCGGTTTGGATGCAGCTCGATGCGAGCGCCGACGCTACCGTGGAGATCTCCCTGGATCGAGAGATCCCGCCCATCAGGCCACCCGATGACACCCGGTACATCAAGCACGTGCGCATCCAGAGCGAGCTCCTCAGCGAGTTCTGGGGCAGACCGACCTACCTGGGCGCCCACGTCCTGCTCCCGCAGGGGTTCGACGAGCACCCCGAAGCCCGCTATCCACTGGCCGTCTTCCACGGCCACTTCCCTGCCGACTTCGGAGGCTTTCGCGAGACGCCGCCCAATCCAGACCTGGAGTGCGAGTACAGCGCCCGCTTCGACCTGGACTGCTACAACCGCATCCAGCAGGAACACGCCTATGAGTTCTACCAGGAGTGGACGGGGCCGGACTTCCCCCGGATGCTGATCATCGAGATACAGCACCCTACGCCATATTTCGACGATTCGTATGCCGTCAATTCAGCAAATATGGGTCCGTACGGTGACGCCATCACATATGAGCTCATTCCATATATCGAAGGACAGTTCCGAGGCCTCGGGGAGGGATGGTCGAGATTTCTCTATGGCGGCTCCACGGGCGGATGGGAGGCGCTGGCCGTTCAGGTATTCTATCCCGACGAATATAATGGAGCCTTCGCAGCCTGCCCCGATCCCATCGACTTCAGGGCATATGCTCTCGTCAATATCTATGAAGACGACAACGCATATTGGCTGAGCGGCGACTGGAAGCGCATCGAGCGCCCGCGCAGTCGGACAACGCTGGGTCAGGTTACGGTGACGTTGCGGCAGGTGCAGCGAAAGGAGCACGTACTCGGCACGAAGGGCCGGTCCGGAGGTCAGCGGGATATCTGGCCCACCCTCTTCGGTCCGGTGGGAGACGACGGCTATCCCAGGCACCTGTGGCACCGGCAGACGGGCGCCATCGACCGGGAGGTAGCCGAGTACTGGCGGGAGAACTTCGACCTTCGCTACATCCTGGAGCGGGACTGGGCCGAGCTCGGTCCCCGGTTGGAGGGCAAGATCCACATATATGTGGGCGAGATGGACAACTCCTACCTCAACAACGCCGTATACCTGATGGAGGAGTTCCTGGAGAGCACGACCGACCCGTACTACGGTGGCCTGGTGGACTACGAGCCCCGGGCCGGACATTGCTGGAACGGCGATCATGAGCGCCCCAATGCCCTTTCGAGGCTCCGCTACAACCAGATGTACGTACCCCAGATCATGGAGCGGATCCGCAGGGCAGCGCCCTCGGGAGCTGACACGGTCAGCTGGAGGTATTGAGCCGGTGCCCCAATCTCCCATTCACTGAGGTCTCCACAATGATGCGCTCGTGCCATTGGCCCAGGTTCGCTGCCTTCGCCCTGCTGTCGTGTGCCTGGCCGTGCCCCTCGAGGGCTCAGACCGCGACCGAGCTCCGGCCGTTCGACTACGACTTCACCGCGGAGAACGCTCTCTCACAGCGGATCGACCTGGACGACCCGGACGCGGAGGTCCTGCGCGACGTCTTCCACAAGCGCCGCCAGCGAGTCATGCAGGCCATGCCGGGCGGAGCCATGCTCGTCTTCAGCGTGGAGTGGGTGCAGCCGCGCCGACTGGAGTTCCAGGTGCCTCACTCGGACAACCACGACTTCATCTACCTGACGGGCATCGATGGTCTGCAGAGCGTGGAGTCCGCACTGCTGCTGCTGCCCGGCCAAGATGCGGAGGGACAGCCTCACGACTACGAGGTCCTCTACACGTCGGAGCCGGACCTCACGCTGGCGCGCCAGGCTACGGGCATCGAGGACGTCCGTCCCTTCGCCCAGCTCGAAGTGGACCTGTCGGTTGCTATGACCGACTACAGAGACTGGCGCATCACGCAGATTCGGCGCTGGCCGTTGCCCGCGGCGCTTTCGCGGGCATGGGGTGAGCACGACAAGGTCCTATACCTGAACTACCCGCGTTTCTTTCGATTGGGCATGCCCGAGCCGGAGCGGCTCGAGACATTCGACCGCTTCGGTCGCTTCAGCCCTGAGATGGAGCTCCGCGATGCGGCCGACGTGCTCGACCGGGTGAGGATGCTGCAGGACGGGTACGCACTCGCGAGTCTCAGGAGGGCCGTGGCGATCACCGGTGAGGGGATCGTCGAAGCGTTCCGTGCCGTCCGCCCCGGCATGACGGAGCTCGAGGTCATGGAGATCATGGACTTCGTGTACCGGTACCGCGGGGCGTATCTGGGATTCCCGACTTCGGTGCGACGATACCCACCCGACGGGCCTCCACCGCGGGAGAGCATTCCCGAAGGCTTCATCCAGTACCAGGCTCGTTCCGGGCAGGACCTGATTCAGGCGGCGGACATGGTGCATACGGACACCGGCGCGGCGTTCAACCACTTCAGCGCCGATATCCAGCGCAACATGCCCGCCGACGGCACCTTCGACGAGGAGCAGCGCAGGCTCTACCAGGTCGCGCTCGACGTCCAGAAGACCGTGATCGAAAACGTGCGACCGGGCGTGACCTGGTGGGAGCTCCACCGCCTGGCCGAGCAGATGCTGGCTGACGCCGGAGGCTTCGACGAGTACTGGACGTATGGGATCGGCCACTTCATCGGCATGGAGGTTCACGACGAGGGCGACTACCTGGTCCCCCTCGAGCCCGGGATGGCGCTGTCGATCGAGCAAGGCGTGGCGCCGCCGGACGGCCCTCGCGTCGCATTCGAGGACGACGTGATCGTGACCGAGGATGGATTCGAGTGGGTGAGTCGGTCGATCCCCGTCGAGCCTGACGAGGTCGAGGCCATGCTCCAGGCGCCCAGCTCCCTGGACGGGTTCGCAGGGAAGCGTGCGCGTTGAGCGGGCGCGGACGGGGGCCCGCGCGCGCCCCAAGAGTGGCGGCGAGTGCCCGGAGCCGTTCAAGAGCCTGGATAAACAGCCTGTCTCGGGCTTATGGTCGTGGTATCCCCTGATGGCGGACGAGCACGCCCAGGTGGCCGTGTCGGAAACCGGTGTGCTCGTCTACCGGCTCGACGAACGACAGCATCAGCCGCTTCCGGATGAAGGCCCACGGCGCCATACGCCGGCTCTTCTACGCCGGAGGTCCCGTCTCCCATCGGGCACCAGCAGCGTCGGATTCGACCGCAAGACCCTGCGCCTGATCCGCGCCCGCGGGGGCGTCCTCAGCATGGCCGAGCTCATCGAGCACACCGGGCTACCGCTGTGTGAGGCCCGAGAGGAGATGGAGCGCCTCGTCGAGCTGTACGGAGGCGAGGCACACCCCTCCTGGGACGGGCACGTCGTCTATGCCTTCCCCGAGCTCATGGTCAGCGTTCACGGCGATTTCGCTGTGCGCGAGCCGCGTCCAGCGTGGGTCAGATGCGAAGATCCGATGCGCCGTTCGAAGAAACGTCCGCTTCGAGCCGGCCTGGAGCTGATCGGGAGCGGCATCGGGCTCTTGGCGTCGGCGTCACCCCTGCTCGCGCTCCCGTGGGTGGGTGTAGAGGTGGGGGCGGCCTCGCTCGGACTCGTCATCGCGTCGTCGGTGGTCGGTGTTTTCGTATTCGGGCGCGGCATTCTCCGAGCACTCCGGCGCACGGGGCGCTACCGGTTCAGGGATGCCGACACCCTGCGACGCTACGCGCTCGGCTACGTCTTCGAGACAGCATTGAAGGGCAAGGGTGTCGTCTCGCTCGAGCGCACCGTGCAGGTCCTGCAGCGTCGGGCCGGCAAGCGGAAGGTCAGTCGATCAGGAGTTGAACGGGCTCTCAGGCAACTCGCCGAGGAGTTCGATGCGCCCATCACCGAGTTGGACGGCGACCGCTTCTTTGGCTTCCGCAACGTCAAGCGGCAATTCCTCGCCAGCCATGTGCAGCGGGCTCGATTGCAGCTGGCCCGCATGGCTGGAGGTAGAACGGTGTTCGACAGCGGGGACTCGCCCGTCGTCGCCGCCCAACGCGAGCTCGAGGCGTTCGATCGAGCGCTCCGCGACGGGCCGCCGCTCAGGGTGGGGTAGCGGGAGCCGCTGCCGGCATCGACGGAAGCGCCCTCGAGTCCCCCCCTCGCGTTCCGGCCTCACCTACCGCGCCTGCTCCGCCTCGTCTCGTAACCTCGCGCCCAGCTCGTTTCGGTCCACCGCGAGCCCCCTCAGATAGACCGCGTCGATCCGCCGGGTGCTGGTGATGTCA
>JBDHHQ010000112.1:0-30122 GCA_039589315.1 Gemmatimonadota bacterium | reverse complement strand
GACGAGGGTCTGGAGCTCGATCTGATCTATCTGGGAGGCGGGGCCGCGGCCGACTACGAAGGCCGGAACGTGCGAGGTGTCGGCGTCGTCACGGAGATAGCGTCTGGACCGTCCCGGCCCGTGAAGGCCAGGATCGCGGCGGATCACGGTGCCAGCGCCATCGTCTTCCTCAACTGGGGACTGCCCGAGTTCGACACCATTCCCTGCGGGGCCATCAAGTGCGTCTGGGGGAACCCCACCCGGGACATGATGGCCGACGTTCCGCAGATCGCCGCCCTCGGCGTCAGTCGAGCGGCGGGGGACGCCCTCATCGAACGAATGGCTCAGGGCCCGGTCCGCGCCCGTGTTCTGGCCCAGGCCACCCGGGACTGGGGGCCCATGACCCAGCCGTGGGCACGACTCCGCGCACCCGGCAACCCGACGGGTGACTTTCTTTTGGTCGGCGGCCATTACGACGCATGGACCCCCGGCATGACGGACAACGGGGGCGGGAATGCCCTCATGCTCGAGATGGCACGGGTTCTCTGCGCTGACCCCGAGGCATTGGTCCGCGACATCGTCTTCGCGTTCTGGAACGGCCACGAGGTGGGCGATTACGAGGGCTCGACCTGGTTCGGGGACCGCTACTGGGACGACCTGGACGCCCACGGCGTGGCGTACCTGAACGTCGACTCCATCGGGTTCGCCCACTCCGCCTTCTACCTGGCCGACTCGACGCCCGAGCTGACGGCATTCCACCAGCGGGTGGAGCGGGACGTCCTGGGCACGGAGACCGGTCACCGCCATCTGACCCGAGACAACGAGCACCCGTTCTTCGGGCTTGGACTCCCGGCGCTGGAGGGTCGCTTTCACTTCAGCGAAGAGCAGATCGCGGCGTGGGGCGGAGCCCGGGGCGGTTGGTGGTGGCACAGCATGGCGGACACCATCGACAAGCTGGACCCGATGCGGTACCTGGACCACGCCCGTGTGTACGCTGCCTACGTGTGGGAGATGTGCACCGCCCCGGTGCTGCCCATGGACTTCCGTGCCAGCGCCTCCCGCATCACCTCGTCCGTGGCCGAGATGCGGGACCTGGCGGGCGGACGATTCGAGCTCGACCTGCCGCTGGAGCCGTTCACGGAGGCCGTGGCGCGGCTCCATGACGCGGCCGTCGGCGCGTCCTCGGGTGCCGGCGACCGAGGACGGGTGGAGCGGCTCAACCGCGGACTGATGCGCCTCAGCCGACTCCTCCTGCCGGCCTTCGAGACGTGGGGCGGCCGGTACGCCCAGGACCGAGTGGGACTCGAGGCGCTGTCCAGCCCGGTCCCCGCTCTTCACGACCTGAAGCTGTTGGCCGACACGCCGCCCGAAGCCGAGCTGTCCCACCTGCTTCACACCGAGTTGTTGAGGGCGCGCAACCGGTTGTCCGACGCGTTGCGGCGTGCCACGGAAGAGGCGATCGCCTCCATAGCGATCCCGTGAGCGACGCCGCGACCCTGGGCTTCCTGTCGGTCGTCCCCCCGCTCCTGGCCATCGGACTCGCGATCTGGAGCAAGCAGGTCTACCTGTCGCTCTTCGCGGGTATCTGGATGGCCTGGACCATCCTCAGCGGATGGAATCCTCTGGCCGGGCTGGCCGCGTCGGTGGAAAGCGTGGTCCAGGTGTTCGCCGACGCGGACCGGACCATGCTGATCATGCTCAGTGTGATGATCGGCGCGCTCCTGACGTTTTCCCAGTACTCGGGTGGGATGGCGGGGTTGATCGGGTGGCTCACCGACCGTGGCCTTGTGAGATCGCGACGGTCGGCCGGGTTCCTGGCGTGGGCCCTGGCCGGCGTGGTGTTCGTCGAGTCGACGATCGGCCCCCTCATCTCCGGAGCGGTCACCCGTCCCCTCTTCGATCGCTTGAAGATCTCGCGCGAGAAGCTGAGCTACATCCTGGATTCGATGTGCTCGCCCAAGTCCCTCATGCTGCCGCTCAACACCTTCGGCGCGTACATCGTGGGCCTCCTGGTCACGCAGGACGTGACGGCGCCCGTTGGCCTGCTGGCCAGCGCGGTTCCGCTGAACTTCTACGCGATCTTGGCCGTGGTGGCGGCACTCGTCGTCGCCGTGTCGGATCGGGACTTCGGCCCCATGGCGGCCGCGCAGCGTCGCGTTCGCGAGGAGGGCAAGGTGCTGCGGGACGGCGCCGAGCCGCTCGTGGCTCCCGAGGCGCTGGCCGTCCCCGTGAAGCCGGGGGTACGGCCCGCGGCCTCCAACCTGGTGATCCCCGTGGTCACGGTCGTGTCCGCACTGCCTGTTCTCCTCTGGGTCACCGGCGACGGGAACCTGATGAACGGGTCCGGATCGGTGTCAGCGTTCTGGGCAGTCCTGTTGGGACTGGGGGCGGCGGCGAGCCTCTATCTGGGTCGGGGGATCCTGAGCCTGGCCGAGGTCACCGACATGTTCATGAAGGGTGTAGGGGCCCTGACGCCGGTGGGGCTCCTCCTGGTCCTCGCCTTCGCCATCGGGGACGCGTGCGTGGCTATGGGGACGGGGCCGTACGTGGCCCGTGCGGCCGAGGCCGGCCTCGGCCCACCACTGGTGCCCGCCGCCCTGTTCGCCGTCGCCGGCTTCACCGCGTTCTCCACCGGGACCTCGTTCGGCACCTGGGCCATCATGATCCCCATCGCCATTCCCATGGCGAGCCTCTTGGACATCCATCCCGGGTTGGCGGTCGCAGCCGTGCTCGGGGGTGGTCTCTTCGGAGATCACAGCTCGCCCATCTCCGACTCCACCATCGTGGCCTCCCTGGCCGCGAGCGCGGACCACATCGACCACGTGCGCACCCAGCTGCCCTATGCGTTGGCCATCGCTGGCGTGTCGCTGGCGCTCTACGTCGCTTTCGGTTTCGCGCTGAGCGGGCCGTGACCGACTACGGCTGGCTGTCGCTCCTCCCGCCGCTGGTTGCCTTGGGACTGGCCATCAAGACCCGGCAGGTCTACGTGTCGCTGCTGCTGGGGACCTGGGTCGGCTGGACGATCATAAGTGAGTGGAATCCGGTCACGGGCCTCATCGTCTCGGTGGACTCCATGGTGGGCGTGTTCTCCGACCGGGGGCGGACCCTCACGATCCTGCTGACGGCCATGATCGGGGCCCTCATCACGTTCATCCAGCACTCCGGTGGCGTGGCGGGCTTCATGAACGCCATCGCCGCGCGGGGGATCGCGACGAATCGCCGGTCGGCGGCAGCCATGGCCTGGCTCATCGGCTTCGTGATCTTCGTCGAGGCCAACATCGGCGTGTTCGTCTCGGGACCCGTCTCTCGACCCCTCTTCGATCGCCTCCGGGTTTCCCGGGAAAAGCTCGCCTACATCCTCGACTCGACGGCCTCGGCCAAGGCCACGGTCATCCCCATCAATTCGTGGGGCGCGTACATCATCGGGCTCCTGAGCGTCGCCACGATCGACAACCCGCTCCGGGCGATGCTGCTGTCGATTCCGCTGAACCTGTACGCTTGGCTCGCCATCGGGCTGGCCCTCTTCGTCGCGATCACGGACACGAACCTGGGTCCCATGAAGACGGCGGAGCAGCGCGTGCGGAACGAGGGGAAGCTGCTCCGCGACGGCGCCGAGCCGCTGGTGTCGTCAGAGGTGCTCATGCTCCCGAGCAAGCCCGGCGCGCCACAGCGGGCCGTCAACCTCGTTGCGCCGGTGCTGACGATCGTGGTCACGGTGCTGATCGCCCTGTATCTCACCGGCGACGGGAATCCCATGAACGGCGATGGCTCAGCCTCGGCGTTCTACGCGATCGGCACCGCACTGGCGGTGGCGGCCGTGCTGTACCGAGCCCAGGGCATCATGACGTTCTCGGAGAGCACGGAGATGTTCCTGAAGGGCGTCGGGGGCCTGATCCCGATCGTCGTCCTGCTCATCCTGGCGTTCGTCATCGGCGACACCTGCCGGGCCATCGGCACGGGAGACTTCCTGGCCAGAGCCGCGGAAGCGAGCCTGACGCCCGGGGTCATCCCGGCCACGCTCTTCGTGCTGGCGGCGATGGCCTCGTTCGCCACCGGCACCTCCTGGGGCACGTGGGCCATCATGATGCCCATCGGGCTCTCGATGGTGGAGCTGATGGGCCTCGATCCGACTCTGGTGATCGCCGCCGTGCTGGGCGGGGGAATCTTCGGGGACCACTGTTCCCCCATCTCGGACAGCACGATCATATCGTCGATGTCCGCCGGAACCGACCACATCGACCACGTGCGCACCCAACTGCCCTATGCTCTGATCGCGGGCGGAATCACGGTAGGGGCCTATCTGATACTGGGGTTCGCGCTGTAGGGCTGGACCCCTACCAGACTCCCTCCATGAGCCGCAGGAAATTGCCGCCCAGTAGCTTGGCGAGCCGCGTATCGCCATGTCCCCGGGCCGCGAGCATGTGCGCCAGGGCCTCCAGGCGGCGGGGCGTATTGAGGTCGGGGATGTAGGTGTAGACGTCGGCGGTCTCGCCGGGTGCGGAGATGCCGGCGGCCCTCCGCGCCTCCACGTCCGCCCGGTGCTGGGCCACGTATTCCGGCGTGAGCTGGAGCCGTGAGATCACGCCGTCCGTCCCGATCCCGACGTGGTCCTCCCCGCACACGTTGATCGCGTGCTCCAGGTGTCGGATCACGTCCTCGGCCACCGGCTGCCCGGACACGCGGAGGAAGGGCATGAAGTAGATGCCGACCACGCCACCGTGGTCGGCGAGAAGCCGGAGGGTGGCATCGCTCTTGTTCCGCGGCAGGTTCGCGAGGGCGCGGCAGCCCGAGTGGGTGATGGCCACCGGGTCTCTCGACACCCGGATGCCGTCGTTGGTGGTGCGTGTCCCGCAATGGCTCAGGTCGATCAGGATTCCCGAGCCGTTCGCAGTGGCCACCACCTGACGACCGAAGGCGGTCAGCCCTCCATCGTCGGTCTCGATGGCCCCGTAGCCGAGCTCGTTCCGCCGGTTGTAGGTGAGCTGCAGGATCTTCATCCCCAGGTCGTGGAAGAGATCGACCCGGTCGAGCTTCCCCTCCAGCATGGCGCAGTCCTGGAAGCCGAAGATCACCCCGAGACGGCGGGACCTCTTCGCCTCCAGGATGTCCTCCACGGTGCGTACGGACATCAGGTGATCGGGGTGCTCCACGATCTTCCGCTGCCACTCCGCTACCGACCGAACGGACTCCTCGAAGAGCCCTTCCCGGTTGCCCACGGTGCCGACGGTGAGATTCACGGCGGTGACCCCGGACCTCCTGACGTCCCGAAGGGCATTGGGAGTCAGGTTCCCCCCCATGGCTCCGGGGGAGTCGAGGCGCTCGCCCGGGCCGCTCAGACCGTCGATGACGATCCAGTCGTCGTAGTCGGGCACCGGTGGGCTCGCCGTGGCAGGCACGTCGCGCCCCAGCCACCAGGGCAGTGTGGGGAAGCCGACGGCGGCGATGCGGGTGAAGTCACGTCGTGAGACCATGGTCAAATGCCGACTCCGGATCTCGAGTGTTTCAAGGTCGCGCCAATCCCAGTTTCTTGATCCGGGACGTCAGCGTGGTCGGCGGCAGGCCCAGGAGCTCTGCTGCGCCCCCCGTACCGTAGATTCTCCAACTCGTGCGGCGAAGGGCCTCCAGCAGGTTGTCACGCTCCCGTTGCCGCATCTCGGCTTCGGTGTAGACGGGGACGCCCAGCCCGCCTCTCTCCGCGGCCTTGCTGGCGGCGCCACCCTCGGGCAGCGCGACGGTGGGTCGTCCGTCTCGAGCGGTCAGGACCGCCCGGTCGATGACGGTCGTGAGCTCGGGGAGGTTGCCCGGCCACAGGTAGGCTGAAAGCCGGCCCAGGTCGGCCATCGTGAGGGGCTCCACCGAGCGGCCCAGTCGTCGGGAGGCCCGCTCCAGAAGGCGGCCGGCCAGGAGGGGCAGGTCCTCGCTGCGGTGGCGGAGCGGCGGCACGTCGATCCGCGCCCCGGTCAGCGCCTCGGCCAGGTCGCTCCGGAAGCGTCCGTCCGCCACTCGGGCTCGCAAGTCAGATGCGGTCGTGACGACGAGGCGGATCCACCCGTCGGACCCCGGCGGGGGGCGGAGGGCCGCAGTCAGCGCCTCGATCGCCTCGTTCAGGGTGCGCTGGGAGCTCTCTGATAGGGCCTCCAGACCATGGAGCGTAAGCCCCGTGTACCACACCGGCTCCGTCGGGGGCTGGCCCGCGGCCCCGTCGCGGTGGACCACCCTCGCTGTGAGGCGACGGAGCGCTGCCTCCACTTCCTCCGTCTGATCGACGCAGTCCAGTGCCAGCGGGAGCCCCGTGCCCCCGCGCCCTTGATCGTGGAGCATCCTGGCGACGACCGAGGTCCCGCTGCCGGCTTCGCCCGAGACCAGAACGGGGCCGGTCCAGGAAACCAGGGACTCGACTCGCTCGCGGACCTGCGCAAAGCCCGGCAGCCGGAACAGGAATGCGTCCGGAAGCTCCCCCGCGCGAGTCGGATCGGTGCTCTTTCGCAACCTCTCCTCGAGGCTCTCCCTGATCCTCTCGGCTTGCCGGAGCGCGGCGCGCAGGGCCGTTCGCTCCGCATCGGCCGAATCCGGGCTCGAGCCACTCGAGCCCGCCCCCCGACCACGGTCCTCCTGCGGAACGGCCAGCGAAAGGACCAGGACCGCCTCTGGTGCCCCGGCTGGGCCGAGGATCGGCGCGTAGCCCTGGATCGAGTGGCGCGTCCCGCCCAAAGGGCTGTGCCATGTCTCCTCCAAAGACACCGGGCGACCCGTCTCGAGGCAACGTTCCACCGCCGCCTGCCGCCGCTCCCCCACGGATTCCGGATAACCGCGGCCTCGGCACCACTCCCGCATGGTGCGCCCCCGCCGGTGCTCCGACGTGCTGGCGTCCGCAGAGCTCTCCGATCGGTGCTCCACGATGCGGCCCTGGGCGTCCAGCGTGAAGAGCTCCGCCGGCAGTCCCCGAAGCACCTGGCTCGGATCCAGACGGCCGGTCGGCCGATCCGGGACTGCATCAGGGGTATCCGAGACGCTCATGGTTCTTTGATAACGAAATCTCGTGCTCGATACAACGATTTTTCGTGATACAACGATATTTCGCTGCTGACGTCGTTGCGGTCCGGTAGCGCCAAGGAGGGAGGGCCACGAGGGCCGCACGGGGGACCAACGAGGTCCTGGGCCGGCTCAAGGAGATCGTGGCCACCGAGCTGGCCGCTTTCACGGGCTGCTCAGGAGTCTGGACCTGGACCCGGTGGTGGTGAGCATCGAGACACGGCCGGTGATCTCCGACGATTGAGTCGAACCAGGGTCGCCCGTCGGGGCGTCGGTCCGGCTGGACCGGCGCCCCGGCGATCGGGTAGCTTCCCCACATGCTGCCCACCCTGACTGCAACACGCTACGTGACCCCACTCCGTGAGGGCGGTTCGCTCCCGGCCGTGGTGGAAACCGCCGAGAACGGGCTCTGGGTCGTGAAGTTCAGGGGAGCCGGCCAGGGCGCGAAGGTCCTCGTGTCCGAGATCGTGGTCGCCCTGCTGGCTGGGGAGCTCGGCCTGCCCGTACCGGACGTGGCCCTGGTGGATGTGGCGCCTTCGTTCGGGCGCACGGAGCGCGATCCGGAGATTCAGGACATCCTCCTGGGAAGTCACGGAGTCAACGTAGGCCTCCGCTACCTCGACGGCGCTTTCAACTATGAGGAGCGACCGGCGCGGGACCTCCACATCATGCCGCCGGAGGTCGTGGCGCCCCTGGTCTGGATGGACGCGTTGGTCTTCAACCCGGACCGGACGCACAGGAATCCCAATCTCCTCGTCTGGCAGCGGCGGCCCTGGCTCATCGACCACGGCGCCGCCCTCTACTTCCACCACAACTGGTCTCGCATGACCCCCGAGAAGGCGGCGGCCCCGTTTCGGCCCGTCCGCGATCACTTGTTCCTGGAAGATGCCGAAGCGCTCGAGGACGTCGACATGGAACTGGCTGGCCGGTTGACCCGGGACACGCTCGTGGGGGTCCTCGACGCCGTCCCCGACGCCCTGCTGGAGGATCCGGTCTCCGGCGAAGCCGGGTGGCCCGCCGCCAAGACCCGGCAGCGGTACCTGGACGTGTTGTTGGCTCGACTGGCAGAGCCACGTAGTTGGGTCCGAGAGGCGGCAGCGGCTCGGGACGCCCGGCTCGCTCGGCCGCCCCGGCGCCTGGAGTCCCGAAGGTGAGCCGGCCGCGGCTCGGGCACTCCGCTCGAGAGCGCAGTTTCCTTCGATCCAGCGAGGGAAGCCAGCAAGGTTGGATCGACTACGACTTCGCGGTCATCCGCGCTGTGCCCCACGTCCACCTCGAGGCCCATGTGAACGTCGGCGTTCTGGTGCACGCCCGGACGGAGGGATTCCTACGCGCCCGCGTCATCACGGACCCCGAGCTTCTCGCGACCAGAGCTGCCGGCGCGGATCCCGAGGTACTGGCCCGCTATCTCGCGACCCACGAGGGTGTGGCTCGGGGGGACGAAGGGTGCGGGCCCATCGCACTGGCGCCAGCGTCGGAGCGTTTCCACTGGTTGACCGCACCCCGATCCGACGTGCTCCAGTGCTCGGAGGTTCACTCGGGACGGAGCCAGGACCTGGAGGCCACGGTCGATGCTCTGTTCAGGGAGTACGTAGGCGCGGCGTAGCATCCTCCTCGAGCAGGCGCCTCACCGCCACTCCCAGCGCCGGGCCGGCCCAGAAGCCCCGCACTGTATAGCGGATCCGCCCTTGCCTGTCGACGAGGAACGACGACGGAATCTCCCGGACCCCACCGAACTCCCGTCGTAGCTCGAGTGTCGCCATGGCCACGGGATACGTCACGCGCCGATCCGTCACATAGGCGTCCACGGTGCCGACGCCCGTGGCATCGGTCGAGAGACCGAGGATCGTGAACCCCTGGTCGCGGTAGCGGTCGTACACCTTCTGGAAGCCAGGCATCTCGACGCGGCAGGGGCGACACCAGGTGGCCCAGAAGTTCACGAGCACGACCTGGCCACGGTGCTCCGCCAGGGAGAAGGGCGCTCCGGACCGGGTCATCACCTCGATGGCAGGCGACTCCGTCACACCCAGGTTCAGCCCTACCAGGGCAGCCACCTGGGGGCCCAAACGCTGACCGACCCAGAGCAGCAGCAGCACGAGGAGGAGGTTCTCTCCCCAGCGGAGCGCCCGCCGCCAACTCCCCGGCCTGGCGGAACCCTGCGCATCCGCGGCGACAGTTGCCTCGTCCGTCGAGTCCACGCCGCCATCCCCTGGCCGGTTGGTCCCGTCGGTGCCCGTCACCGGCTGTTCGGCCCCACGGCCAGGCCCACCTGCCAGTCACACGGTACCACGTCGCCTACGTCCACGTCGTTGAATCGCTCGAGAGCTGGAGCCGCTCACATGCTCCAGGGCGGGGCCACGTCGTTGGAGCGGGCGTAGGCGATCATCTGCCCCAGATGCTCATGCAGGTGGGTGGCGGTCAGGATCCACGTCTTCTGCACGGTCGACGGACGCCCGAACAGGTCCACCTCGTCCCCCACGCTCATGGGTGAGGCGTCGCCCAGCACGCGCTGGAGGTGCTGGAAGGACACCTGGACGGCGTCAATGACGTCTTCTTTCGACAGCGCCTGCTCCTCGAATCGCCTGGTGCTCTGGTAGTCGCCGGAGATGCCGCTGCTGCGAGGTGGCTCGGCCCCCAGGGCCATGGGGATGAAGTAGTTGTCGGCCGCCACGTGCAGGAGCGTCTCCCGGATCGATCGGACGCCCTCCCCGGGCCGCCAGTCGTACGCGTCCTCGGGGATCGCCTCGGCCAGGCCCAGGAGCTTGTTCTTGACCACCGCGATGTCCTCACCCAGATCGGCGAAGAGGCTCGGGTGGGCCTCGGGCTCCATGGCGTCGTGGTCCATGCCCTCGTGGTCGGCGGTCTCCTGAGCCACGGACTGCTGTGCCAGCGATGGCATCGCGACCAAAGCGAGCGCGACAACACCGATACCTGCTCTTCTCGACGACCGTCTCATGGGTCCTCCCTATGGTCTCTACCGATTGGGCTTTCCAGTCGGTCCTTCCCTGCGCCGGCTCGGCTCATCGGCCCCCCATCCGCCCGGGTCCTCCGCCGCGCTCCCGGACGATCTGCCGTTCCGCTCGCTCCGCCGCCGATCCGCGACATCAGAGCGTCAAAAAGCTCCACTCCTTCGAGAAGGGCACGCTCGAGAAGCGCACGCCACGCTCGGCCTTCACTCTGAGGTTGTCGCTCGGGTTGATCCCGATCCCGGAGCCTGCGTCGTAGAGCCCCGGCTCCACGCTGAACGTCATGTTCTCTGCCAGCGGCGTGTAGTCGCCCAGGGCCAGGAAAGGCGGCTGGTGCCCGACGTAGAACTGTCCCTGGCCGTGCCCGGGCCGGTGATAGATGAAGTCGGCCATGCCGCTGTCCACCTGATGCTGGTGCACCCTCCCAGCGACATCGGAGCAGACGGCTCCCGCCTTGCAGTCCTCTTCCATGATCTGGACGGTCTCGGAGACGACCTCCCAGAGACGTTCCTGCTCGGGCGTCCACGGACCGATCAGGTAGTTCCGGTAGCACTCACCGCCCATACCGCCCAGCTTGATGTCCGTGTTGACATAGACGGTCTGGCCCCGTTCGATCTTGCTGTGGAAGAACTGGTTGGGGTGGGGATAGGCCGACGCCACGCCCGCGCGCACGTAGTTCGAGGTGACCTCGATCCCCACGCCCGTGTGGGGGCGTCCGTCCCGCTCTACGTCGTTCATCAACAAGCCGATGCCGTACGCCTGCAGCGCCTGCCCCAGCTCGAAGTCCGTCAGGTCGGTACCCCGCTCCAGGATGTAGTCCCGGGCAAACGCGTGGATGCGGTCGAAGTACCGGTAGGCTCGCTGCAGCAGCGCGAGCTCCTCGGGCGTCTTCACCACCTGCATCCCCTGGCAGACCCCTCCGACGCTCACGAACCGACTGCCCGGGAGCAGCCGGGCCGCTGCGGACCGCTCGGACTCGGTGAGCTCCCTGTCGACGGCAATCGTCTGACCCGGGAGGCCCCTGGCCGCCAGCCCTTCGAGCAGCCACTCGAACAGGTCCACGGTGGGTCCCTGGACCACTTGCGCCAGGTTGGGGAATCCGCCTTCGGCGTGAGGGTAGCCGAAGTAGTACTCGTTCTCGGTGCACCACCAGGTGGTGACCAGGTCGCGGTCGATGCCAGGCGAGTACCAATACACGGTATCCGCCTCGTCCGCGAGGAAGAGCACCCAGGTCGATCGCTCACCGCTGCGGCGGAAGCAGCCCGTGTAGTAGACCATGTTCTGGTCGCTCGTGAGCAGCACGGCCCGGGCTCCCATCTCCCCCGCCCTCTCCTTGAGCTGGCGGGCCCGTTCCTGATGCCACTCGAGCGGAAGGCGATCGTAGCCCAAGGGTGCGGGCTCCAGGTGGTCCGGATCGCGCTGGAGCAGGGACTCCGATCCGCCACCCGCCTGTGTTGCCGGATCCGCACAGGCCAGCGCGTTGGCCGCTGCCCCGGCGCCCGCGAGCCCGACGCCCATGGTCCGGATGAAGTTGCGCCTCGAGGTCTCCATGATTCCCCCCGCCGTTGCGTGCCCGTCGAAGGGCCTGTGCCCGGCCTTCATCCGATCACCTCTTCGTAGAGCCGGTAGAGGTTGTGGCCCATGATCTTCTCCACCTGATCCTCCGAATAGCCCTTTGCCACCAGGCCGTCCCAGACCAGCTCCATGCGCCGGGGTCCGTTCATCCGCGGCATGTACAGGGGCCAGTCGGCAGGATTGAACTGGGATCCCTCCTCCTCGAGGAGCACCTGGACCTCCTCCTCGGTGTCCTCGATGACCCGGTGGTCCCGGTCGCTGCCGATGCACACATGATCGATGCCCGCGACGTTCACGGCGTGCTCGATGTGGTTGAAGTAGTGCCGGACGTTGTCCTCGGACCGGTCGGTCGTGAGGAAGGGCCGTATCTGGCAGATCCCGACCACGCCGCCGTGATCGGCCAGGAGCCGCAGGTTCTCGTCGGTGGTGTTCCGGACATGCTCATGCACGGCCTGACAGGCCGTGTGGGAGATGATGGTGGGTTGGCGGGACGCCCGGATGGCGTCGGCCATGGTGGGCATGTTGGCGTGGGACGTGTCCACGAGCATGCCCACCTCGTTCATGCGCTCCACGAGCTCGTGCCCGAAGTTGGTCAGACCGAAGCCGCCCCGCTCTCTGCACCCCGAGCCCACGTAGTTCTGGTAGTTGTACGTGAGCTGCAGCGACCGCAGCCCGAGTCCGTAGAGCATGTCGACCCGGTCCAGGTCCTTGTGCACGGGAGTCGTGTTCTGGAGCAGATAGAACAGGGCGAGCTTGCCGTCCTGGCGAGCCCGGTGGATGTCGGCGACGCTCGTGGCTTTCAGGAGCAGGTCGGAGTGCTGCTGGATGTGACGGTCGTAGGCGAGCAGGTCGTCCAACGCGGCATCCAGCGCCGCTTCGCCGAACACCTTCGGGTCCGTGAGCGTCACGCACACCATGTCGGTCCCGCTGTCCAGGACCTCCCTGATCAGGTCCATCGGGTGGGTGAGCCGGATCTCGCCCATGGCATCCAGGATCAGGGGCCGCTCCTGGAGGGTTCCGCGTCGGTGGCCCGCAGCGAGTGGGTCCGGCCCGGAGGCCGTGACCGACGCTCCCTCCGGGACGGGCCCGTTCCGGAGCCGCCACGTATCCCGAGACGGCGAAGGTCGAGGCGGTGGGAATCGGGCGCAAGGCGAGAAGCTGCTCCGCCGCGCTGGACCGAGGCCAACAGCCCGCCTTGCGGAGGCCGGGAGGCTGGGACGAAGTTCCCGAAGGCACCCCTCCCGAAACCGGTCCATGCACAACGCACTCGTCTTCACGACCGCCCTGCTCGTCGCTTCCGCGTGCGGCGGATCGTCTGCTCCGCCGCCCTCCCCTGAGGAGGCCGTCACCGTCCATGTCGTGAACCGGACCGGTGAGTTGATCGCGGTGGACTACACCTTCGCCCGCATGGAGCCGTTCTACCTGGGCAGCGTGCCCCGGGGCGAAGAGGCCGACTTCACGTTCTCGTGGGAGCCCGGCCCCCTCGAGTTCGTCGTAGACCTGCCTCGCGGTTTGCTGACCTCCAACCGCGTGAGCGCCCAGAGGGGCGACCGGATCCTCCTCGAGGTCACGCAGCGGCGGGCCCAGGCCAGCCGACCCGAAAGGTCCGAGTGAGCTCCATGCGTATCGCCACCTGGAACATCAACTCCATCAAAGTCCGCCTCGACCGGGTGTTGGGCTTTCTCGAACAGCTCGAGCCGGACGCCCTGTGCCTTCAGGAGCTCAAGGTCGCCGACGAAGCGTTCCCCTTCGAGGCGATCGAGGCGGCTGGGTACCACGCCACCGTCTACGGACAGAAGACCTACAACGGAGTCGCGATCCTGAGCCGCTCCGAGCCCCGGGAGGTGATCCGAGGGATGGGCGAGGAGGACCAGGACCCACAAGCCCGCCTGATCTCGGCGACGGTCGATGGCGTCCGGGTCTTCAGCGCCTACTTCCCCAACGGTGAGTCGGTCGGGGCGGAGAAGTGGGGCTACAAGCTCGCGTGGATGGGCCAGCTCCGGGTGTGGATCGATCGGACGTTCGACCCCAAGAGCCCCATGGCTCTAACGGGGGACTTCAACGTGGCGCCCCGGGACACGGACGCCGAGCATCCGGAGCGCTGGGCGGCCAGTGTCCTGTGTCACCGCTCGGCCCGGAGCGCCCTGGCGACGATCCGGGAGTTCGGCTTCGCCGACGTGTTCGAGCGTCACCACCCCGAGGGCCATGTGTACACCTGGTGGGACTACCAGCGACTGGCGTTCCCCAAGAACGACGGCCTCAGGATAGACCACATCTACGCAACGGGGCCGATGGCCAGGACGAGCAAGAAGGCCTGGGTGGAGCGCGACCACCGGAAGAAGCTGACGTTCGAGTCGAAGCCGTCAGACCACGCGCCCGTGGTGGCCGACTTCGAGCTGTAGCGCTCGGACGCCTGCGGCGGGGTCCCCGCCGTGCCGTCATCCCCACCGGAGATCGCCTACGCGCGATCCGCACGGGCGCGGCCGGACCGTCTCGACCCCGTGCCCGACGTCCGCCGCGGATGAACCCCGGGCGCCGGCTAACGTCCTCCTGAATCGCCGTCGATTCGGACGACCTCTCCCCAGCTCTCCAGCTGAGGCTCGTCTTCGATGCTGGGCGCGTCGGCGATCTCCTCGAGGGGTCCCACGACCGCCACGATCATCCGCTCCGGATGCAGGTACTTCCGTGCCATCTCCTGGACCCGCCCGATGGTCACGTCCCGCACCTCGTCCACGTAGCGCTCGCTTTGGTCGTGGCTCCCGAAGTGGAGCCATTCGCGTGCATAGCTGCGGGTGGCGTCGTGCCCCGTGGCGTACGCCGTCGCCCACGTACCGTCGGCGAGGGCCCCCTGCGCTACGAACAGCTCCTCCGCGCTGACCGGCTCGTCCCGCATCCGCTCCAGCTCCCGGAACGTCACGTCCACGAGCAGCCGAACCGCCTCCGGGCGGCCGTAGGTGTGAAACGAATAGGTGCCGGGCCCGCGCACCGACGGCTCGAGGAACGCGCTATTGTCGTTGGTGAGCCCACGGAGCTCCCGGGCCTCCCGGAAGAGGCGGGCGTCCAGGTGGTACGCGCCGAGGATGTAGTTCATGACGTCCAGGGCCGCCCGCTCGTCCGCCGGCACGATCGGCAACTCGTGACCGATGACCACCCATCCCTGGAGCTTGTCGGCGTTGGCCTGGAGGACCTGGCGCGGCGCCGAGGTCTCCACGATGGGATGCTCGGCCAGATCCGGTCGGCTCGCGGCCGACCAGGAAGCGAAGGCGCCATCCGTCCGCTGCCGAGCCTCGACGAGGTCGAAGTCTCCAGAGACGGCCAGGGTCATGTTCGCCGGGACGAAGAGCCGGGAGTGGAACGACTGGGCACCGCCGCCGCGGGCCGCAGCGCGCTCCTCCGAGGTGGGCAGGCGGCCGTACGGATGGTCCCGGAAGAGCCGCGACTCGAACGCGTCGATGGCACCCGCAATCGAGCTGGCCCAGTCGATGCCCTCGGCCTGGATAGTCCGGCCACCTCCACCCATGTCCGCGACCTCGAACGCTGGGGCTCGCAACACCGCCGTAAACAGGTCCAGGGCGTCCCAGGCGTCCTCGCCAGGCACGTCCAGCGTGACCTCGGTCTCTTCGTGGGTTACGGTGACGGCGTAGCTGGCGGCCATCTCGTCCAAGGCGTCCCGGAAGTCCGCCGGGGCCATGGACGCGGGGCCCCGGCGCAGCGCCGCCCCCACCAGTGCGGCCTCCCCCGGCGCCCCGTCGCCGGTCCCGCCGGCCACGAATGCCGTGAAGGTGACGAGTGGCGCCCGATGGTCCTCGGCCACGTAGGCCGTGAGGCCGTTGTCCAACGTCAACTGCAGCGCAGACGGGTCGGGCCGCTCGAACCGCGGCTGCGGCAGGTCCATCTGCCGGGGGTGCGTGTAGTCCTGGGCCGCGGCGGGAACCGCGAGGGCCGCCGTGACCGCCAGGACGGCCAAGCCTGATCCGCAGCGTGGGGCGCTCATGGCCGGTCCTCCGTGGCTGGGCGGCCACGCGGCGTACGGGAGCGAGCCACGCCCACCGACCGGTTGTCCGGGACGAAATAGAGCACCGCGATTCGGGCGATATCGTCCGGCGTGGCGTCGTCCCGCGCCTGCAGGTACTCGGGCAGCGTTTGCCAGCGATCCATGGTCTGGAAGTGGCCGATCTCGAAGGCCAACGCGTTGGCGTCTCGGGCCGTGCGGTGCCAGTCGGTGCGGAGGGTCTTCTGAGCCCTGGTGACCAGCTCCGCGGCGGGCGGTCGCTTCAAGGACTCCACCGCTGCGGCCAGGACCGACTCCGCCGCCTCGAGCTGCTCCTCGTCCGAGAGGATGACCTCGAAGTTGATCGTCCCCGGCACACCGAAGCGCGTCGTATGGACCACACGCGTGTTGACGTTCACGCTGCCGTCGATCCCTGAGTCACTCAGGGCGTCGCCGAGGGTGCGAGCGGCGACCTCGCCCAGCACGTCGAACACGGGGCGGTCCGGATGGCCCACGCCCGGGATCTGGTAGCGGAACTCCACGCGTGGCTCGATCTGGTCGTTTCGGTACACGAGCCGCCTCTCCGCCGCGGGCGGCGGCTCCACCGCGGCCGTCCGCAGGGGCTCGGGCGCGGGCTCCATCCACCCGAAGTAGTGCTCCACCTTCGGGATCATCTCTTCCAAGGACACCCCGCCTACGAAGACCAGCGTGGTGTTGTTGATCACGAAGTACGTTTCGTAGAGGTAGCGCTGATCCTCCCGACTGTACTCGTCGAAGTCGGTCATGTAGCCCTCGGGCCAGAACACCGGATGGACGACGCCGGCCATCGCGTTCATCTGCTCGTAGTACGGCGTCGACGGCCGGTTGAGGTCACCGATCCGCTGCTCCACGAGCACCATCCGCTCCTGCTCGAACTCCCGGAAGATCGTGTTCGTCATGCGATCGGCTTCGACGCGGAGAAAGAGGTCGACGCGCTCCACCGGCAGCTCGATGTCGAACTTCATGTACTCCTGCTCGGTGGTAGCCGTCAGGTTCGTGCCGCCGTACGCCTGGTACCATCGCTTCATGGCGGCACTCTCTCGGTACTCGGCCGCCTCCCGCTCGAGGGAGTCCAGCTCGGCTCGGAGGCGATCAATCTCGGGCGTGCTGGCCGCATGACGGTAATCGTCCATGATGCCCCGCTGCCGGATGTCATTCCGGGCCCGGTTCTTCTCGGCCAGGAGGGCAGCCTCCACTTCCTTCATCCGCTCCCGGATGGCCGACTCGGCTTCCCAATTGGTGGTGCCCAGCGTCGGCGTGCCCTTGAACATGAGGTGCTCGACGAAGTGGGCGGCGCCCAACTGACCGGGGATCTCGTGGATCGCCCCCATGTCGGTGAAGATCTTGGCCGCGACGCGCGGATCGCCCGGACGCTCCAACACGAGCAAGCGAAGGCCGTTGTCGAAGACGTGCTCCCGAATGGGGAGATCGTAGGCCGCGGACTGAGCCTGCGCGTCCGTGGGACGCGACAGGGTCAGGGCGGCCTGCAGGAGCATGCCCAAGGCCAGGGCCTGGCCGAGGCCGCGAGGGTACCGCATGGAGCCTCCATGGTGATGGTCTTCCAAGAGGAGGGCGAAGCTACGGAAAGCTACGGTCAGGGACCAGGGAGCACGGTGCGCTACCGGCCGGGCGGCCTCGTGACCAGATGGCCCTCGGCAGATAGCCCGTCAGCGGATCGCCACCACCGTGGTGCATGCCGCGATCGCCCGCGACCGCGGGCGATCATCTGGATCAGGATCGTCGAGCCTACGGGCTCCGGGGGTGACCCCGCGTCTCGACTCCTCCCGTCAGCTTCCCGGCGGAAAGTCCCTCAGAATCGTCTGAACCGCCTCGTCTATGCGGGCCTGCGACTCCTCCGGGGTCATCTGCCGATCCTCGAGGGTCTTGGAGCCGGTGCTGGCGAAGATCATCTGCTCCTGCTCGACGTCGAAGATGGCGATGACCAATGAGCCGACCTCGTAACGCCGCTCGGTCGTCGTGCTGGTCCCCATGCTCATGCCGGAGCCGTACCATCCGCCGTAGCCGCCGTAGCCGTATCCACCCCAGCCCGTGTTGACGGTCTGGTAAGAGGACCGCTGCTCCGACGTGAACTGGTATCCCACCGCGACGTCCGCGTTGTCCGGATTGTCCGCCTGCTCCATACCCTTGGCGGTCAGCGTGCTCGCAATCGACGCCTTCACTCGCTGGTCCACGAAGGCCGGCAGCTGCTCTCCCGAGGCCTCATCCAGGACAGCGAAGGTCCGGTAGTTGGCGAAGTCGATCGCCGGATCCCAGTCGCTGTTCACGCTGATTCCTCCGCCGCACGCGGACGCCACCGCCGCCAGGGCCCCCGTCGCCGCCAAATGTCCTAGTCGCATACTCGCTCTCCTGGATTCACGTCGGATGTAGTCCGTGAATATCCGGCAATTCGTGACTTCGCGCCACCTCCAGTTTGGCCGGAACCTCACTCGGCCGCTCCGCTGGGATCCGGGCGACGGCCAGGAAGCCGGGCCCTCGATACATGGGTGCGGCTCGGCGCTACCGCCCCAGCCGACTCGCGGTCGCAGTCCCGAAGCTCGTCACCGCCGATCCGGCAATGAGCCCGCCGGCCAGCACGTACAGTCGGTCGTTGACGCCCTGGCCGTATCGGCGGTGCACTACGAAGCGAATCATGAGCGCTACGGCCGCCGCCCAGCCCGCGGCCGGATTCAGGATCAAGAGCCCAGTCGCCAGGAGGATTCCGAGCTGTCGCTGCCGACCGCCCAGGGCTTGGATCACCGCACCGGGCACCGCCCAGAGCAACAGCATCCGTCCCACCGTCGGATCGGCGCCGGCCTGAATCGTGGCTACGTACACCCGGTCGACCGGAGGAAAAAGGTCGGCGTCGAAGTAGTAGCGATGGGTGAGAATCACGAACACCGCGGCGACGGCGAAACCGAAGCACTCCGCGATGAGCTGCTGGCGGCGACCGTCCCGCTCGAAGGCCGGATCGGCGCCCTTGCCCCTCAATATCCATCCAGCCTTGAAGTCGTAGGCCATGTCAGCGAAGGCGGGCCCCGTGGACGCAGTGAACCCGACGAGCAGCGCCAGCGGCACCTCCGGGAATCCCATCAGCATGCCCAACACGAGGAAGATCAGCGCAGTGGCGAAGGCCGGGAACCATCCGGCGTGCATGGCGCTGATACCCACGATGAGCTCGGACACCAGAGCGGCGGCGCCCGCGAACAACACGAAGGCCACCAACATGCCGGGGGACATCTGAGTGGCGATTCCGCCGAGAGCAGCCAGCAGGACGGCGACGATCACGAACGCCCCGTAGCCCCCCGCCAGCGTGGGCCCCAGGGGGCGGGCCGAGATGGCTCGATGCGCCCCTCCTCTCCGTTCCGGACCCACGATCAGCATGACGATCTGCACCAGCGCCACGATCCCCGCGCCGATCATGACACCGTGGGGCACGTAGAGCGCGGCGATGTCGACACCGGCGCCCGGGGCTACCTGACCCCGGATCAGCAGGCCCACCGCGAACGCCGTGAGCGCCCAGATGTTGCCGATCCAGCAGACGCCGAACACGTCCATGGGAATCCCCGCCAACTGGCCGGCGCTCCCGGCCGCCGCCCCCACGCCCAATAGCCGGGCTCGGCGCCCACCGCGGTCCCCCGCGAGAATCACCTCGGCCGTGGCCACCCCGGCGGGCCAGAGGCCAGTAGCCGGGTAGACGGACGAGTCGAACAGCCGGTACAGCATCAGGGCGTCCACCAGGAGCCCCAGGAGCGCGCCCACGAGCATGGCGGGCACCAGATCGGGCCGTCCCAGCAGCCACACCACGCCCAGCGGCAGCAGCAGCGCGTTGGCGCCGCCGAAAGTCGCCCCGGAGATGACCGTCTGCATCAGGTTCTGGCGCCCCACGTCGGTGAAGCGCCGAGCGAAGGCGACCGGGACCCGTGAGAGCGCGATGGCGACCACCGCCGCGATGATGGAGCTGTTGGGCGTGATCCCCACCCGGGTCAGAAGCTCCAGACCGATCACGGTCCCCACGACGGCCATGAGAGCGCCCAGGACGACCGTGACGGGCTCGAAGAAGCGGGGGTGTGGCGGCCGCTGGGGTTCGCTCATGCGGAACGCTGTGCACTCCGCTCGTCGATCAGGTCGCGCACGGCCCCGGCCACGAGCGCGCGGCTCAGGAGCACGGGCCCACCGGTGAGCGTTGCCAACCGCGACTGCATCGCTCGATCGTAGCCGATGCAGTGGAGAACGCGGCTCCCGCAGCCCGCCAGGCGTTCGGCGGCCTCCGCGAACGACGCGTGGGCGTAGGGGTCGGCGTGCGCGAAGACCGTTCGGACGCCTGACTCCAGCCCATGGAATTCGGCCTCCTGGCGCTCCAGCGGCACGACGATGCCCACGGCGCGACCGTCTACGGCCATGTGCGTGATGGCGGCGTCCACTACTTCCTGGGCCTCCACCAGCGGGTGCCGGCCGGGCTCGAGGCCTGGAAAACGGCCTGTGCACAGCAGCACCACCGCGTCCAGCGGTTCGTCGTCGAGCTCCTCGAGCAACCGGTTCAGCCGGCCCTCCATCCGGGCCTTCGAGACCACGGCCTCGGCGCCGTCCCGCATGCGGGTCACCAACGCCTTGTCCCGGGGCCCCGGCGCCATCCTCTCCACCTCCTCCGACGTCATTCCGTCCAGCGCGCCCCGCTCGACGGCCTCGACCTCACGACCGATGAGCTCGAGGACCTCGGGCATCAGATCCACGCGGGGCGTCTGGCCGATGGTGACGAAGGCGATGCGGGGTGGCTGGGCCATGACCCGAGCATAGCGCACGCCTCGGAAGCGGGCCACGCACCGCCCTGCCTTGTGCCCCTTCGCCCATGGTGGCTATACGTCGCCCATGTCCACACGACGCAATCTGACAGCGGACGAGCTCGAGCCGCTGGCAATCGGCGCCTGGATCCTGGGAGCCGGTGGAGGCGGAAGCCCGTATCACGCCTACCTGAACCTGCGGCGACTCTACGACAGCGGCACGCGCGTTGCCTTAATGGACCCGTCGGCGCTGGCTGACGACGCCCTGGTGGCCGTGGTCTCGAACATGGGCGCGCCCATCGTAGGCCAGGAGCGCCTCACGGACCCCGCGCTGGCGGCGAAGCCGGTCCAGCTCATGGAGGCGCACCTGCGCCGGCGCTTCGACGCGGTCATGTCCCTGGAGATCGGTGGGGGCAACGCCTTCCAGCCGTTCCTGGTCGCCGCCCTCATGGACCTACCCGTGCTGGACGCCGATACCATGGGCCGCGCCTACCCCACGGCCCCCATGACCAGCTTCGCCATCGGCGACCTCCGGCCCTACCCCCTGACGCTGGCGGACGTCCGGGACAACGAGGTGGTGATCCCCTGCGCTGAGAGTTGGGAGTGGATGGAGCGCATCAGCCGGGCCGTGTGTACCGCGGTGGGGTCCATCGCAGCCACCTGCAAGGCGCCGCGGACCGGGGCCGAGGTGAAGGCGTGGGCAATCCTCCACACGGTCACGCAGGCGATTGGCCTCGGACGAGCCGTGCTGACCGCACGGTCCAGACACGCCGATCCGGTCGAGGCCGTGCTCCAAGAAGGCGAGGGCGTGCGCCGTGGACCGGGTCACGACCGGGGGCTTCCTCCGGGGCCAGGCTCGCGTGGCCGGCCTCGATCACGACGGTGGCGCCACCCTCGAGCTCGATTTCCAGAACGAGTTCGCCGTGGCCCGCCGGGATGGCGTTGCAGTGGTCACCGTGCCGGACATCATCGCGGTGCTGGACACGGAGTCGGGTGACGCCGTCGGCACCGAGACGCTCCGCTACGGGCAGCGGGTGACCGTCGTGGCGCTGCCGGCCCCGGCCCTGCAGAAGACGCCCAAGGGCCTGGATCACGTGAGCCCGAGGGCCTTCGGGTACGACATGGACCACGTGTCGGCGTTCGAATGACGGCGGCCGTAGAGCCCCGCTCCCGGGGGGGGTTCGCCGGCGCCCCGACGCGGCACCTCCCGTGATTGCCCGGCGCGTGGGCATCGACGTCGGCGGCACCAACACCGACGCGGTTCTCATCGAGGACGGCCGGGTGACCGCTTCGGTCAAGACGCCCACGACCGAAGACGTCACCGGCGGCATCGTCGACGCGCTGGCGAAGCTGGCCGATGCGGCCCCCGACGTGCGCCGGACGGACGCCGTGATGATCGGCACCACCCACTTCACCAACGCGGTGGTCCGACGCCGGGGGTTGGTCCCGGTAGCCGCGCTCCGGATCGGTCTCCCCGCGAGCGCTTCGCTTCCCCCCTTCGTCGATTGGCCGGCCCAGCTACGGGAGGTGGTCCGGGGCGAGGTGTGCATGGTTCGCGGTGGGCACGAGTATGACGGGACTCCTCTCGTCCCGTTGGATGTCGAGGCCGTTCGGCGGTTCGCGGAGCACGTCCGTGACGCTGGCATCGAGGCCATCGCCATCTGCTCGGTTTTTTCGCCCCTGACGGACGCCTGCGAGACGGCGGCCTCAGAAATCGTCGAGGAAACCGCACCGGGGGTCTCGATCAGCACGTCTCACGAGCTCGGGCGCATCGGCCTACTGGAGCGGGAGAACGCGACGCTGCTCAACGCCACCCTCACGCCGCTGGCCGAAGGCACGATACGGGCGTTCGAGGCGGCTGTCGCCGAAGCGGGCATCGAGGCTCCCCTGTTCCTGACGCAGAACGACGGCACGGTCATGAGCGCCCCGGTGGCTACCCGCTTGCCGGTCCTTTCCTTCGCATCGGGCCCCACCAACAGCATGCGAGGCGCCGCTTACCTTACCGGGATCCAGGACGCCATGGTGGTGGACGTCGGAGGGACGACCACCGACATCGGGCACCTGCGCTCGGGGTTCCCCAGAGAAGCCAATGCCGTTGTCGAAGTGGGCGGCGTGCGCACCGCTTTCCGGATGCCCGACCTGCTGTCTCTTGGCCTGGGTGGCGGGTCCATCGTTGACCGCGCGGCCAATACGGTGGGCCCTGACAGTGTCGGGTACCGGCTGACGGATGAGGCTCTGGTATTCGGTGGAGATACGCTCACGGCCACGGACGTAGCCGTCGCTGCGGGGCTGGCGGAGCTGGGCGCCGGGTACCGGGTGGGGTTGCCGGCGGGAGAGAGCGACGCCCTCCTCGCTAGGATGCACGCCATGGTGGCGGAGGGCGTCGACCGCATGAAGGCCGACGCCGCGTCCCTTCCCCTGGTGGCCGTCGGCGGCGCCGCCTTCTTGGTTCCCGACCACGTGGAGGGAATCAGCGACGTCGTGCACGCCGAACGGGCCGATGTAGCGAACGCGGTTGGGGCCGCCATCGCCCAGGTCAGCGGTGAGGTGGACCGGATCTTCCAAGACCGGAGCCGCCAAGAGGCCATCGCCGAAGCGACGGCGCGGGCCCGTGAGCGAGCGGTGCAGGCAGGGGCAGACGGCCAGACGCTGCGCACCGTGGAGGTGGACGACATCCCCGTATCCTACCTGCCGGGGGACGCCCGCCGGATCCGGGTGCGGGTGGTGGGTGATGTCGCGCCGGCGGGACCGATCGCGACCGCCGCCCAACGCCCGCGCGACCCCGCCTGACCAAGACCGCCCGCCGCCCGGAAGCGGAGGCGGCGGGCGGTGCAGTTGAGCTGTGGTGTCGAGCCGCTCGCTACCGTCCCTTGGGCCGGAACGCGCTCCCCAGCAGCCTGCTATCGAACTCACCTGCTGCCTCGCCCGTGGTGGCGTACCGGTACAAGGCAGCGGAGTAGATACCGCTCATGGCCGACGCGGCCAGGGCCAGCGCCACGAACCCAGCGCCGAAGGTCACGATGACCCCCACCACGGCGAAGGGCGCGAGCTGTGCGGCCAGGGCGGTGAAGAGGGCCGCGAACAGGGCCAACGAGGTGAACATCAGGAAGAATGCGAGGCCCAACCCCGCGTTGCCCACCACCTGTTCACCCCAGGTACGCTTGAACAGTGCCGCGCTCTCCTTGATGGCGTCCGCGGGTCCCACGTCGCGGGTGACCAGCACCGGCACCACCAGGAACGTCGCCAGGTTCCAGGCCATCCCCACGAGACCGATCACGAATCGACCCAGCGCGCCCATGCGCTCCGAGAGGGCCCGCAGCACCATTCCGACGGTCGCCGCAATGGCGGCGTAGCCAAGGATCTTGGTGAACTTCGACATTGCGATGTTCAAGCCGTCCGCCACCGTGGGATCGCCTCCCTCCAGCCGGATCAGCGCTGCGCCGACCAGGGCCGTGTTGAAGAAGAACACGACCGTGTACTCCACCAGGTAGAAGGCGAAGAGGAACAGGTAGGCCACGACGTCGTTGCTCGTCATCTGCTCGAAGAGGCCCATCGTCCACGCCGGCACGAAGAACGTCGCGGCCACGAGCATGGACGCCACGCCCGAGATGGCCGGAAAGAACATCAGCTCCTTGTCGGCCTTGAGCACACCTGCGCTGGCCTTCATGAGCGCGAAGCTGTTGGAAAGCCTGCCTGCCATTGGATTCCTCCGGGCTCAGGACGTCTTCGCCGGTTGTCGACCCACCGCCGAGGGGGCGGTAGCCCGCAGTCCGTCGCTCTACCGTCCTCTACGAGGGTGGACGGCAGTTCCTTCGTTTCCCCGCCCGCCCGGCTTCGGCGACATCACGAGGCGCAGGCGCCCGCCTCCTGCGCAGGGCGCCCCGAACTGTGCCCGCCCTCTCCGGACCCCGGCCGACTGCGGCGGGCCTTCGGCCGGTGCTCGGCGGTGCGCGAAAACCCGGGCCAACCTATCATGCCCGTCCGCTCCCGATGCTGGCCCATCTGCCTGTCACCAGTAGAGGAACCGCCCATGCTGTCACGTCGTCACTTTCTGGGGATCTCTTCCGCCGCCATGGCTGGCACCGCGTGCCAGAACCAGCTCCCAGCGCAGCTGAGCGGAGCCACGGACCAGGACCTCCCGGCTTCGATCGCCGCCCTCGAGCACCAGACGCACCGAGCCACGCCCATCTCCACTGACGAGCGTTCCGCCCGGGTGGAGAAGGCCCGTCGTCTCATGCGAGGCAACGGTATCGATGCCATGATGCTCACGGGCGGAACGTCGCTGGTCTACTACTCGGGGATCCGCTGGGGCCTGAGCGAGCGGCTCTTGTCACTCGTGGTTCCTGCCGACGGGGGCGCCTTCGTCGTCTGCCCCGCCTTCGAGGAGGAGCGCGCCCGGGAGCAACTCGCCCTTGGACCGTTCGGTGCCGACACGCCGGTGCTCACGTGGGAAGAGGACGGGGATCCATATCGGCTCATTGCCCAGGGTCTTCGCGACGCGGGAGTGACCACGGGCCGCCTCGGCATAGAGGAGACCGTCCGATTCGTGTTCAGCGACGGCGTGGCCCAAGCCGCCCCCGCTCTGGAACTCCCCGACGCAACGCCGGTCACGGCCGGATGCCGAATGGTCAAGGACGCCCACGAGCTGGAGCTCATGCGCCTCGCGTCGGAGATCACCCTCAAGGCCTACGAGGCCGCGTACCTTGCCATGGAAGAGGGCATGACCCAGCGGGACTTCGGTCGGCTCGTGTCCATGGCCCACGAGCGCCAGGGTACGCAAGGCTACGCGAGCGTACAGACGGGGCAGTACTCGGCGCTGCCCCACGGCTCCGCGACCCCCCAGGTCATCCAGGAAGGCACGATCATCCTCATCGACGGCGGCTGCTCGGTGGAGGGGTACCGGTCCGACATCAGCCGAACCTTCGTTCTGGGCAGGGCGACGCAGAAGATGAACGACGTCTTCGAGATCGAGCTCAGGGCTCAGACCGCCGCGCTGGAGGCGGCCGGCCCCGGTGTCGAGGCCCAAGCGGTGGACGCCGCGGCGCGCACTGTGATCGAGAATGCGGGATACGGACCGGGATACACCTACTTCACCCACCGGGTGGGCCACGGCATGGGCATGGATGGGCACGAGTGGCCCTACCTGGTCAAGGGCAACACCATGCTCCTGGAGCCCGGCATGACGTTCAGCGACGAGCCAGGCATCTACATTCCGGGCGAGTTCGGCGTTCGATTGGAAGACGATATGGTGATCACCGAGGAGGGTGCGGAGCTGTTCACGCCTCAAAGCCCCTCCCTCGAGAACCCCTTTGGACAGATGGCCTGAGCTTACGACGGGCGGGACCTCTACGACTTCTCGACTCCCCAAACCCCGAGAGCCATGAGACGGATTGCACTGTTCATCACATTGCTGCTGGCGCTCCCCGCTGCCACCACCGCCCAGGTCGACGACGATCTCGTCCGCGAGGTGGAGGGCGAGGTCGAAGCCATGAGCAAGCTCACCCAGGTCATGGTAGACAAGATCTTCAGCTTCTCCGAGCTGGGTCAGCAGGAGGTCGAGACCTCGGCCTACGTCACCGGGATCCTCCAGGAGAACGGCTTCAGCATCGAACGTGGCATCGCGGGCATGCCCACCGCCTGGTGGGCCACGTGGGGGTCCGGCGAGCCGGTGATCGCCTTCGGCTCCGACATCGACGGCATCCCCAAGTCCAACCAGAAGCCGGGCGTAGCCTACCACGATCCCATCATCGAGGGCGCGCCGGGCCACGGCGAAGGGCACAACTCCGGTCAGGCCGTGAACGTCACCGCCGCCCTGGCGCTCAAGAAGATCATGGAACGTGAAGGGATGCCGGGGACGCTCATCCTCTGGCCTGGGGTGGCCGAGGAGCAGCTGGCCAGCAAGGCCTGGTTCGTTCGGGAGGGCTGGTTCGAGGACGTGGACATCGTGCTCTTCACCCACGTGAGCAACAACCTGAGCGTGAGCTGGGGCTCGGGCTCCGGGACCGGCCTCGTGTCGGTCGAGTTCACCTTCGCCGGTGAGTCCGCGCACAGCGCCGGCTCGCCGTGGCGCGCCCGGAGCTCCCTGGATGCCGTCGAGCTCATGAACGTGGGCTGGAACTTCAAGCGCGAGCACCTGCGGCCGTTGCAGCGCTCTCACTACGTCGTCGTGGACGGCGGCGACCAGCCCAACGTCGTGCCGCCCCAGGCCTCGGTGTGGTATTTCTTCCGGGAAATGGACTACGACCACATCAAGGCCAACCTGGATGCCGGCGTCCGCATCGCCGAAGGCGCGGCAACCATGACCGACACCGAGATGAGCTACCGGATCCTGGGCACGGCGTGGCCTCGGCACTTCAACAAGGTCGTGGCCGAAGCCATGTACGAGCACATCCAGGACGTGGGCCTGCCCACGTGGAGCGAGGCCGATCAGACATTGGCCAGGGCCGTCCAGCAAGAGGTCGACAGCGACCCGGATGGCCTCGAGACGGAGCTGGACGATCTGAGTGGTCCTCCGGAAACCCCCCGGAGCGGAGGCTCGGACGACATCGGCGACATCTCGTGGCAGGCGCCCACGGTCACGCTGCGCTTTCCGTCGAACATCCCCGGCCTCCAGGGCCACCACTGGTCCAACGCCATCGCCATGGCCACGCCGATCGCCCACAAGGGCGCCACCGCGGGCGCGAAGGTCATGGCCCGCACTGCCCTGGAGCTCTTCTCGGATCCCCAGCTCGTGGCGGAGGCCTGGACCTACTACAGCGACGTGCAGACGGCGGAGCAGGAGTACGTTCCGTTCCTCGGCCCCGACGACCCCCCGCCCACACACCTGAACAAGGAGATCATGGAACGGTTCCGGCCGCTCCTGGAGCAGTACTACTTCGACGAGACGGAGTACGACACCTACCTGGAGCAACTGGGCATCGAGTATCCGACGGTGCGGGTGACGACGCAGGACGGGGGGCGCTAGACGAGTCCGGAAGAGCCCCGACAACCGAATCCACGAACCGACCGCCGATCTCCAGACCCGGGTCCCCTGGAACCGGGAGAGCCACGGCTCTCCCGGTCCCTTGCCTCGAGCCTACACCATCCCCACCCGATCATGAACCTCATCCCACGGGAAGTGATGGAGACGCTTGCCCAGGGCGCGCCCCTGGAGCTCGATCTCACCAATCCAGGGCACCTGGAGGAGGTGAGAACACGCGCGGAGGCGCTCGAGCGAGCGAGCGAATCGGCCGCCCAGCTCCGGGCGACCGACGTCCACCTCGTGACCGACGAAGCCCTGCCGCTCCCCCTTCGCGTCGCCCTCAAGCTGGCCATCAGCCGACGCCTGCTCGGGCAGACCGAGCGCTCGGTCCACGTGTCGGTGGTCTTCGCGATGTACAAGGAGCATCTGCGCATCCTCACGTCCGAGGAGCATCCGGCGGGCGAGGATTTCCTACGTGAGAAGCTGAGGCAGCTTCGCTGGCTCTTCGGACCGACGCCGCGCCATACCTGGGACCTCACGGTCGTGGACGACGGCTGCCCCGAGGGAAGCGGGAGGCTGGCAACGGAGATCCTTGAACAATTCGCGGGACCCGAGGAAGAGGCACGCGTCCTGTTCCTGGAGGAGGCGATCCGGGAAGGGCTTCCCATCACGCGGGATCTGGAGTCGACCGGCCAGAGCCAGAAGGGCGGCTCCATCCGGCTCGGCCTCTGGTCTGCGGCTCAGACCACCCGTGCCGGGCACCACGTGGCCCTCTTTACGGACGCCGATCTCTCCACCCACCTGGGTCAGATCGGCCTTCTGGCCGCGCCGCTGGTCACCTCGAACCGCCTGGCCGCCATAGGGTCACGGCGCGAACCGTCGTCCGCGGTGGTGAAGACCGGGACGAGGAACGTCCGCGGCAAGCTGTTCATCTACCTCTGGAAGCGCCTGATCCCTCAGCTCGGGGGCATCATCGACACGCAGTGCGGGTTCAAGGCCTTCGACGCGGCTCACCTGGCCACCTGGATCGAGGACACCCGTGACAACGGCTTTTCCTTCGACGTGGAGTTCCTGCTCCGGGTCCAGCTCGACCGTCCAGGCTCGATCGCCAAGGTCCCCGTGGCGTGGGTCGACAGCGAGGCCGCTTCCACGACCGCCCAGCTGGAGCCCTACCTGCCCATGCTCCAGAGCATCGCGCGCCTGTACCGACGGGAGCTGCCCGCTTCCCCCGAAGCCGAGTCCTTCGCCCGCCTGATCGAGGGGCTGGACGGCGAGGCCTTCAGTGAGCTGGTCGCGCGTGTCCCTGCCGAGATCGCCGAGCGGGAGCCCCTGGAGTTCGACGACTTCGATGACGTGAGCGCTCAGGATCTGGCAGACGTCGTGGGGTTGATGGTGTGATCCGGTGCCCGGCGAGGTGCGCAGCGGTGTCTCGCCGTGGAGCGGCCCGAGCGCGGCACCGTAGTGGCAGGGGCCCGGGCAGGGGTTCCATCGAGAGGACCGGGCCGCTACTCCGATCGCAGAGCCCGCACCGGATCCACGCGACTCGCCCGCCACGCCGGCAGGATGGCCGCCGCGAGCACCACGAACAGCAGCACCACCGGCACGCCCACGAACACTGCCGGGTCCCGGGGCGCGACGCCGAACAGGAGGCTCTCCATGACGCGCGAGCCGACCAGCGCCGCGCCCAACCCCACGACCAGACCCCAGGTGGCGGGACGAATGCCCTGTCGCAGAACCAGGCCGACGATGGCGGGCTGTTCCGCGCCCAAGGCCATCCGCACTCCGATCTCGCGAGTCCTCTGCGAGACCAGGTAGGAGACGACGCCGTATAGGCCGATCCCGGCCAGCAACAGCGCGAGCGCCGCGAATACACCCACCAGTAGGAGATAGAAGCGAGTCGGCGCGGCCTGCCGGGACACGGCCTCGGTCATGGTCTCGACGTACCGGAGCGGCAGGGCCGGATCCATGCGGCGGACGATGTCCCGGATGGGCCCCACGAGCCCTCGCACCCCCGCCGCACCGCGCACTGCCACGGTCTGGAAGCCCGCGCCCACCTGCGCGTGCGGCGCGTACAGCTCCGGCACGGGGTCACGGGTCAGCGACCGGGAGCGGATGTCGGGAACGATCCCCACGACGGTGTACTGGGGACTCCCGAAGCCGATGTCGATCGTGAGCTCGAGCCGTTGGCCGAGGGGGTCCTCTCCCGGGAATGTCTGCCGGACCAAGGTCTCGTTGACCAGGGCCACGGGAGGATCGTCCGTGCCGTCGGAGGCCTGGATGCCACGGCCCCGCAGCACGGGGATGCGCATGGTCTCCAGGTATCCCGGTGTGACAGGCCGGAGGGACCCGTACGTCTCCTGGCCGATCTCTGGAGTGCGCCGGCCGTCCACGATGATCTCGCCGGACACGTTGCCCACCCCCAACGGGGCGCCGAACACGGACCCCACGGCCGCCACGCCCGGGAGCGCCGCGATCTGCTCCTCCAGCTCCGCGTAGAACGCCGCCACCTGCTCCAGCTCGCTGTAGCGGGCCGAGGGGAGGTCCACGCGGAAGCGGAGGATCTCCTCCGTCTCGTACCCGAGCTCTACCTGGTGAAGCTCGACGAAGGTGCGCAGCAGCAGACCGGCACCCACCAGGAGGACCACCGACAGGGCCACCTCGGATGCCAGGAGCACCGACCGGGACCTGGCGTCCCCGCCCCTGCCACGGCCGCGACCACCGGAGCGGGCCAGCACGTCAGCCACCGACGTACGAGACATGTGAAACGCCGGGCTCAGTCCGAACAGGACGGCCACCATCAC
>JBDHHQ010000111.1:0-29766 GCA_039589315.1 Gemmatimonadota bacterium | reverse complement strand
GGACCTCATCGATCCTCGAGTGAGCTTCATGGACCGCTCCGTCTGCGGGTCGTTAGTCCAGCCTGCTCGCTTCCACCGAGTCGGGTTCGTCCCCTCGACCACTCGCCGGCACCCCGCTCAGCTCCGGCTCGTCTCCCCTCACCCACCGTGCGTCGATCTTCAGAAGGGGGTACGGGATGAGACCCGGCCAGTCTTCAGGCTGGGCAATGGGATGGGTCAGCAGGGTTCCCTGACACCGCCGGATGTTCGCCAGCACGTCTTCCACGTGGACGCCCAGGTAGCGGGGACCGTACGGAGCCAGCTTCTTCTCGGCCTTCGAGAGCTGGGCCTGAATCCCGTGGCGGTTGCCCCGTCGCACGTGGACGAAGGCGCTCGCGTAGAGGATGAGCCCCTGCAGGAAGTCGCTGTCCCGCTGGCGCCAAAGGTCCTCCAGGACCTCGTGACTCTCCCAGTGCCGGCCGTCGTTGAACAACTCGACGAAGCGCACGAGCGGTGGTGGAATGGTGGTGGGCTCTTTGGTCACGCTACGTCCGCCCGCGAGGTTGCGATTCCCTACGTCCCGTCGGGCGCCGCCCGTCACGACGCCCCCCGTCCTACCGCCCCACCTCCAGCAGGCTCCGGGGATCGACGCTGGTCCTGCCGTAGCGAACGACCCAGTGAAGGTGCGGACCGGTCACGCGCCCCGTGGCCCCCACCCGGCCGATGGGCGTGCCCGCCTCCACCGTGTCACCGGCCGCCACGAGCTGCTCGCTCAGGTGGAAATAGCCGCTGAGGAGGCCGCCGCCGTGGTTCAGGTAGACGATGTTGCCCGCCAGGAGGAACTCGTCCACGAGCGCCACGACGCCGCGGGTCACGGCCACCACGGTGTCCCCCGGCTCGCCGTCCAGGTCCAGGCCCATGTGCCGGCTCGAGATCTGCCCGTTGAACTCCCGGCCGTTCCCGAACCCGCTGGTGACCCGGTCGTCGCGGGGGATCACCTGCTCGGGCGTCCAGAGCCGGCGCGTCTGGTGGGCCTGGCGCGATACCTCCCGGGCCTTGGCCCGGTCCCGTTCCAGACGTGCCTGGGCCGCCGAGTCGGGTGGCGAGCCGTACTCGGGGGCCACCGTCAGGCGCTCGTGCTCGTAGTCGCCGGCGACCACCGGGACGCTCGAGGCCAGCGACTCCACCCGTCCGGCCTCGTACGTCACGGTCACAGTCACCTCGAGGCTGCCCTCCGTGTCGATAGGCACCGCCGCCAGGCTCTCGAACAGGCCGGCCGGGCCCAGGCCGAAGTGGAGAGCCTCGCCGGCCACCTCGCCGCCGATCTCGAGGACGCCGACCTGAGGCGTGACGCGGACGACGAAGAGCTGGCCCTGGACGGGACGATCGGGCGACCAGGTGATCTCGCCCGCGCCGGGCGTGGCGATCACGGCCGGCGCGTCCGTGGGCAGGTCCCGAGGGGCTTGTTGACCGGCCTCTTGAGCCAAGACCCCCGACCCTGGCGCCTCCACCAGAGCCATGAGCAGAATCACGGCGACCGACCGACCCCTGACTCGCGATCTCGTCATGGCATCACTCTAGACGACTTCGGACGGGTCCGCCATCCTGCCGAAGCCTTGCCCCGATCAGGTGAGCCGCCCAAAGGTGTTGGGTCGACGCGGGCCTCCGTCCGCCCACGAGCGCGCCCTTCGAGCCGACACGGACTCTCATGCGCCCATCGAGCCTTGCCCCCGCTTTCGCCGCCGCAGCGCTCCTCGCTCTTACGCATCCAGTCGCGGTCTGGAGCCAGGCGTCCGCCACCGCCACGCAGGACGCGGCCGGCTGGACCCACCACGGCCCACCCGTGGCCACGTTCTCGATCGTGGGCTTCGACCCCGAGACGGGAGAGGTGGGGGGCGCGGTCCAGTCCAGGGTGTTTTCGGTGGGGAACGGCGTGCTCTGGGCCGAGGCCAACGTCGGGGTGGTGGCGACCCAGGCCATCGTGGACGTGAGCTACGGACCTCAGGCGCTGGAGCTGCTCAGGGCGGGGCTCACGCCCGAGCAGGTGGTCGACAGCGTGTGGGCGGCGGATCCCGACCCCGATCCCGAGCGCTGGACCAAGCACGGCCGCCAGTTCTCGGTGATGGACACCCAGGGCAACGTGACCACGTACACCGGGCCCGAAGCCAGCGACTGGGCGGGCCATCGCATCGACGAGCACGTGTCCGCCCAGGGCAACATCCTGGCAGGGCCCGAGGTCGTGGACCACATGGTGCGAGCTTTCCAGGAGACCGAGGGACACCTGTCGACCCGGCTCCTGGCGGCGCTGGAGGCCGGGCAAGCGGCGGGCGGTGACACCCGGGGCATGCAGTCGGCCGCCATGCTCATCGTGAAGGAGGACGGCGGCGTCTGGCTCAACAACGACGTCGTGCTGCGGCTCCAGGTGGATGACAGCGAACAGCCGATCGCCGAGCTCCGGCGTCTCGTCGAGATCGCGGGCGAGCAGCGGGAGCGGATCCGGCGGTTCAGAGAGGAGCGGAGTCCGCGTTAGGAGCCGGACCCGGAAACGAGCGTCATGATCTTCACCAAAACCCCTCTCGGGGACGTCACCCTCGTGGAGCTCCAACCCCTCGCAGACGAGCGCGGCTTCTTCGCCCGGGCGTGGTGCGAGAAGGAGTTCCGGGACGCCGGTCTGAACCCCCGCGTGACGCAGATCAACTTCTCGTACAACGAGAAGCGCGGCACGCTGCGGGGCGTCCACTGGCAGGAGAGCCCCTTCGAGGAGGCGAAGCTGGTGCGTTGCACCCGGGGGAGCATCTTCGACGTGGCGGTGGACGTCCGGCCCGGCTCTCCGACGCTGGGGCAGTGGTTCGGTACCGAGCTGAGCGCCAGCAACCGCACCATGCTGTACATCCCCGAAGGCTTCGCCCACGGCTACCAGATCCTGGAGGACGAGACGGACGTCCTCTATCAGACCTCTACGCCCTACGCGCCGGAGTCGGAACGCGGCGCCCGCTGGGACGACTCGGCTTTCGGCATCCACTGGCCGATCACCGAGGGCGTGATCCTCTCCGAGAAGGACCGGAGCTGGCCCGACTTCGTCGCCTGAACCGCCGAGGCACCCAGGAGCCGCGCTTCACCCCGGCACGCGCGTTGACCCGCTTCGGGGCCCCGTCTACGTTGGGGCCGCCGGGCCCCGGGCCTGGGCGGGATGACCCTGATGCGCTCCCTCGCGCCCGGTCCCGCCGCCTGGCACTCGCGTCCCTGCGCGGCGAGGCGAACGGGGTCGCCGCAGGGCCTCCGGAAAGCGAGACACCTCCACCCTACGAGGCCGGCCTGGGAGCACGGCGCACGCTCCGCACGGCCCAAGAGGACCGCTGAATGATCATTGTCGACACCGCCCTCAAACGGCGTCTCGAAGACAACGACCCTCTCCGTGTGGGCCTGGTGGGTGCTGGCTTCATGGGACGAGGCGTGGCGCTCCAGATCGAGCAGTTCGTGCCCGCCATGAAGGTCGTGGCGCTGGCGAACCGGGACGCCGGGCGGGGTCTGGACGCCTACCGGCTGGCCGGTGTCGAGGACGCCGAGGTGGTCGACACGGTAGACGCGGTGAACGAGATGATCGACGCCGGCCGGCGACCGGTCGTGACCGATCCCGCGCTCATGGCGTCGGCCATGGGGGTCGACGTGATCCTGGACGCCACGAGCGACGTCGAGTGGAGCGCCTACGTGACCATGGCCGCCATCGACTTCCAGAAGCACATCGTGACCATGAACTCGGACATGGACGCGACCGTGGGTCCCATCCTCAAGGTCAAGGCGGACAAGGCCGGCATCGTCTACACCAACACCGACGGCGACCAGCCCGGCTCGATCATGAACCTCTACCGGTTCGTGGACAGCGTGGGCTACAACCCGGTCATGGCCGGGAACATCAAGGGCTTCCAGAACGAGTATCGGACGCCCGACACGCAGAAGGAGTTCGCGGCCAAGTTCGGGCTGTCGCCCCGCATGGCCACCACCTTCGCCGACGGCACGAAGATGTCCATGGAGAACGCCGTCGTGGCCAACGCCACCGGCTTCAAGGTCGGCAAGCGGGGCATGTACGGGCCCACCTGCGACCACGTGGACGAGGCCATCGACCTCTTCCCAATGGACCAGCTCCTGGAGCATGGGCTGGTGGACTACCTGCTCGGGGCCAAGCCCGGACCCGGCGTCTTCGTGCTGGGCTACAGCGAGCATCCCGTGCGGCAGACGTACATGCGGTACTTCAAGCTGGGCGAAGGGCCGCTGTACTGCTTCTACACGCCGTATCACCTGGCCCACCTCGAGGCGCCCCTGACCGCCGCCCGGGCGGCGCTGCTGGGCGACACGGCCGTGGTGCCCCTGGGCGCCCCGGTGTGCGAGGTCGTCACCATCGCCAAGAAGGACATGGAGGCCGGTGAGGTGCTGGACGGCGTGGGCGGCTACACCGCCTACGGGCAGATCGAGAACGCCGAGACCGCGGTGGCCGAGGACGCTCTGCTCATGGGCCTGTGCGACGGCTGCCGGCTCGTGAACGCGGTCGCGAAGGACCAGCTGATCCGTAAGGCCGACGTGGAGCCGCCGGAAGGGCGGCTGGCCCACCGGCTCCGCACCGAGCAGGACGCGCACTTCGGCGCGACCTGAGCGCCACCGGGCCGCCTCGGACACCCGCCTCGCCGGGTGGTCGGCCCCTGGTGGCCGCCGAGCACCGAGAACGTCAGCCGCCGGGGGGAGCCCCCGCGTCTTCGCAACGACCCAACGGCCCGGGAGGGCTGAACATGCAGTTCGACAAGTCGCTGGCACTGAACGCGCGGTTCCACGCCATGGTCCCGGGCGGGTCCCACACCTACGCGAAGGGCGACGACCAGTTCCCCGGGCACATGTTGCCCTACATCGTCCGGGGCATGGGCAGCCACGTGTGGGACGTGGACGGCAACGAGTTCATCGAGTACGGCATGGGGCTCCGGGCCGTCACGCTGGGACACGGGTTCGAGCCGGTGGTCCAGGCGGCCCATCAGGCCATGGCCGGCGGCACCAACTTCATCCGTCCGGCGGCCATCGAGATCGACGCAGCCGAGGCGTTCCTCGACCTGATCGACACCGCCCACATGGTCAAGTTCTGCAAGGACGGGTCGGATGCCACCTCCGGGGCGGTACGCTTGGCCCGGGCCTACACGGGCCGGGACATGGTGGCGCGCTGCGCCAACCACCCGTTCTTCGCCGTGGACGACTGGTTCATCGGCAACACGCCCATGAGCGCCGGGATCCCCGAGTCCGTGCAGCAGCTCACCACCACCTTCAAGTACAACGACATGGAGAGCGTCCGGGCCATGTTCGAGGTACACCCGAACAGCATCGCCTGCGTGATCCTGGAGCCCGAGAAGTACGGCCCTCCCGAGGACGGCTTCCTGCACGCGCTTCGGGACGCCTGCCACGAGCACGGCACCGTGTTCGTCCTCGACGAGATGATCACGGGCTTCCGCTGGCACGACCAGGGCTGCCAGCGGATGCACGACATCGTCCCCGACCTCTCCTGCTGGGGGAAGGGCATGTCCAACGGCTTCTCGGTCTCGGCCCTGTCCGGTAAGAAGGAGATCATGGAGCTGGGCGGCCTCAAGCACGACAAGGAGCGCGTCTGGCTCCTGTCGGGCACCCACGGCGCCGAGACGCACGGACTGGCCGCCATGCTGGCAACCCTGAGGGTCTATCAGGAGGAGCCCGTCATCGACACGATGTGGAGCCAGGGCAAGAAGCTCGCAGAGGGCGTCGAGCAGGTGGCGGCCAAGCACGGGCTCCAGGACCACATCCCCGTCCTGGGCCGGCCGTGCTGTGTGGTCTTCGGCAGCAAGGACCAGGACGGTAATCCCTCTCAGCCGTTCCGCACCCTCCTGATCCAGGAGAACCTGAAACGGGGTGTGATGACGCCGAGCCTGATCATCAGCTACAGCCACACCGACGAGGACATCGAGCGCACCGTCGACGCCTTCGACGGCTCGCTGGAGATCTACGCCCGGGCGCTGGAGGACGGTTTCGAGGGCTACCTCGAGGGCCGGGCCGTGCAGCCGGTCTGGAGGAAGTACAACGGGTTGGTGTGAGCTCCCATGGCTGATCACGACTCCATGCCGCTGATCGGCATCATCCCGGCCGGCGGGCTCAGCCGTCGCCTGGGGCCGATCCCGTGCAGCAAAGAGATCCTGCCGGTGGGGTTCCACGGCGACCCCAGAAGCGGAAGCCAGCCCCGGGTGGTGAGCAGCTACCTTCTGGCTGCCATGCGGGAGGCCGGCGTGACACGCGCCTACATGGTGCTCCGGCCGGGCAAATGGGACATCCCCCAGTACTACGGTGACGGCCGCGACGTGGGCATCGACCTGGCCTACCTCGTGGCGGCCGTCCCCCACGGCCCCGCCTACACGGTGGACCAGGCCCGTCCCTTCGTGGCGGACGCCCGGGTCGCGTTCGGCTTCCCGGACATCCTGCTGAGCCCCGACGACTCCCTCCGCCAGGTGGCCGAGCACCAGGCCACCACCGGCGCGGACCTGGTTCTGGGCCTCTTCCCCGCGCCCCACCCACCCGACGACGAGATGGTGGAGCTGGACGGTTCGCGCGTGGCACGGATCCTCTTCTGGCCCGATGAGACGGAGCTGGTGTACACGTGGAACGCGGCGGTGTGGACGCCGGTCTTCACCGAGTTCCTCCACCAGCACCTGGAGACCGTGGAGCTGGGGGTAGCGGCCGGCGCAGAGCGTCGGGAGGTCAAGGTGGGGCACGTGTTCCAGGCGGCCATCGACGCGGGGATTCCCGTGGAGACGGTGACCTTTCGGGACGGGCGCTGCATCGACATCGGCACGCCCGCCGACCTGGCCCGGGCGTCGGGGGCGCTGGCCCGGGGCGAGTCGCCCTTCCACCCGCCGTCGGAAGACTGACGGGCGCGCTTCTTGCAAACACGCGCCCCCGTCGCGATACGATCACGGACGCCCCACGAACCGGGCGCTGACCTGCGACACCTGACGACACGACACGGAGTGACGGCGAGCCCATGCGTCTGACCCAACCCGTCACGGCGGCCGAGGTGGTCTCCGAGGATCTCGACTACATCTGCGGCAACCTGGCCGAGGAATTCGGCCGCCTGGAGGGGAAGAACCTCCTGATCGTCGGCGGCGCGGGCTTTCTGGGCTACTACCTGGTTCAGTCCGTGGACCGCTGGAACAGCCAGATGGACGTGGCGCGACGCATACGCGTGACCGTGTTCGACAACTTCGTGCGGGGCCAGCCCCAGTGGCTCACCGACGTCGCCGACCGGTCGGAGTGGATCACCCTCGATCGGCACGACATCCGGGACCCGCTCCCCGACGGCATGGCGGACTACCCCTACATCGTGCACGCCGCGTCGATCGCGTCGCCCATCTACTACCGCAAGGACCCCATCGGCACGATGGACGGGAACGTGAACGGCCTGCGCACCCTGCTCGACTACTTCCTGGCCCAGCAGGAGGCGGGCAAGGAGACGGCGGGCTTCCTGTTTTTCTCGTCCAGCGAGATCTACGGCGACCCGTTGCCCCAGTTCATCCCGACCAGCGAGGAGTACTGGGGCAACGTGTCGTGCACGGGCCCCCGGGCGTGCTACGACGAGTCCAAGCGCTACGGCGAGACGCTGTGCGTCAACTTCGCACGGCAGTACGACCTGCCCATCGCCATGGCGCGGCCGTTCAACAACTACGGTCCCGGGCTCAAGATCACGGACGCCCGGGTCCTCCCCGACTTCGCCCGCAACATCCTGAGCGGCCAGAACGTGGTCATGCTCTCTGACGGCGCCCCCACCCGCACGTTCTGCTACGTGGCGGACGCCGTGTGCGGCTACTACAAGGTCCTGACGCGGGGCCGGGCGGGCGAGCCGTACAACATCGGCAAGGAGAGCCCCGAGATCTCCATGAAGAAGCTCGCCCACATCACGGTGGACGCGGCCAGGGAGCTCTTCGGGTACGAGGGACGGGTGGTCATCGGAGTGTCGGACGACGCCGAGTACCTCACCGACAACCCCAACCGCCGCTGCCCGGTGATCGACAAGGCCCGCCGGGAGCTGGGGTACGACCCCACGGTGGAGGTCCACGACGGTGTGCGCCGGGCGCTGATCTGGTACCGCGAGAATCAGACCGCGGAGGAACGCTGATGAAGGTCGCCATCATCGGAACCGGTTACGTCGGGCTCGTCTCCGGCGTGTGCCTGGCCGAGAAGGGCCACGACGTGACGTGCGTCGACATCGACGCGGACAAGGTGGAGCGGATCAACCGCGGCGAGGCGCCCATCCACGAGGAAGGCCTCGACGAGCTGCTTCGGCGGAACGTGGGCCCCCGGCTCCGAGCCACGACGGAGCTGACCGGCGCGGTCCAGGGCAGCGAGCTCACCATGATCGCGGTGGGAACCCCCTTCGACGGCGCCCGCATCGACCTCACCTACATCCGCACGGCGGCCAGGCAAATCGGCGAGGCCCTGGCCGGCTCCGACGAGCCCCATGTCGTCCTGGTCAAGAGCACCGTGGTGCCGGGCACGACGGACGACGTGGTGGCGCCCATCCTCGAAGAGGCGTCGGGCCGGAAGGTGGGCGAGGGATTGGGCGTGGGGATGAACCCCGAGTTCCTCCGCGAGGGCAAGGCCGTCGAGGACTTCATGAACCCGGACCGCATCGTCATCGGGGCCACGGATCCGCAGGCGGCGGCCAGAATCCGCAGGCTGTACCAGGTATTCGAGAGCACTCGGATCCTGGAGGTGAACTGCAAGACGGCCGAGATGATCAAGTACGCGGCCAACTCGCTGCTGGCCACGCTCATCTCGTTCTCCAACGAGATCGGCAACATGTGCGCTGCCCTGGGCGACGTGGACGTGGTTCAGGTGCAGGAGGGATTCCACCTCGATCGCCGGTTCATGCCCGTGCTGGAGAACGGCGAGCGCATGCGCCCAGGCTTCGTCTCGTACCTGGAGGCGGGCTGCGGGTTCGGCGGAAGCTGCTTCCCCAAGGACGTGAAGGCACTCATCGCCCGGGGCGAAGAGGCGGGCTCGCCCATGCGGCTGTTGGAACAGGTCATCCGCATCAACGCGGACCAGCCCATGCAGATGGTGGAGCGCCTCGAGCGGCACTTCCCGGAGCTGGACGGTGTCGAAGTGGCCGTCCTGGGACTGGCTTTCAAGCCGGGCACCGACGACGTCCGGGAATCGCCGGCGCTGCCCATCGTCCGCTATCTGCGGGAGCGGGGCGCCGGAGTCCGTGCCTTCGACCCGGTGGCGGCCCACGAAGCGGACCGACCAGTTCGACCGGCTCGCCGGGCTGATCAACGGGCGGGAGAATCCACCCCTGGTGATCGACGGCCGGAGGATGCTCGACCCTTCGGCGTTCACCCGGTACGAGGGGATCGGGCTCTGAGGTCCGGGAGCGGAGGGGTCGGTCCTTGAACCGCCCCGTCTTCCTGCCCGGCGCGGTGGCGTCGGTGGCGGCCCAGGACTACCCCGAGATCGATCTGCTGGTATCGGACAACGGCGAGAACGGGCCCGAGGTCCGGGAGCTCGTGGAGGAGCACTACGACCGGCCGTTCCGCTTCCGCCGGAACGACGCCACCGTGCCGATGTCGATCCACTTCAACCAGCTCGTGGAGCATGCCGAGGGCGAGTACCACACGCTTCTGAGCGACGACGACGAGATCAGCCCCAACTTCGTTTCGACGCTCGCTGCCCGCCTGGACGCCGACCCGGAGGTCCGGCTCTCACTGCCGCGGGTGGACGTGCTCGACGAGGACGGGTCGGTGCGGCCGTCGACCGGGTCTGCCAAGACGCCACCCGACACGTTCAGCGGTGTCGAGTTCGTCCGCATGTGGATCGACGGCAAATACGGGTTCTGGAACTTCATCACGATGATGGCCCGGGTGGCCGACATCCGCGCCATCGGCGGCTACACCGAGATGGTGAACGGCGACGACGACCTGCTCGCCCTCAAGCTGGCGCTGGGGCACAAAGTCGCGCACGCACCCGAAGCGGTGTTCGGGAACCGCTGGTACGAGTCGAGCGAGGGCCTCAAGGCGTCGCCGTGGGAGCTGGCCGCCGACATCAAGACCTGGCTGGATGCCCTGGACAACGACCCCGTGCTCCAGGATTTCGCCCGCCGGAATCCCCGCCACTGGGTCGAGGTGCGGGACGCCATGCGGGCCAAGGGGTGGCGGACGTACCGGCACCGCTACCGCAACATGTACCGAGACCGGATGCCACGCCTCCAGTGGCTCCGCGCCGGCTTCGCCATGCCGTTCATCCCCGAGTACTACCGCTGGCTCATCCCCTACCAGCTCCGCTCGCTCCTCTCCAGAGCTCCGGCCGAGCGCTGAGGGCGCCGCCACGATCCCGATTCCCGAACCCCGCAGCACTGGGCTCACTCGGCCGCAACGGCGCTGGGGGGTTCCTCCGTCTGTCAGTCTCCGCCTCAGTCAGACGTTACAGGAGAGGGCCGGCCCGCTCGGGGCCGGCGACAGCCGGAGCGGGCCGAGTGCGCGGCGAAAGGGAGGCGGGGATGGGACTTGTCCGAAAGAACCGAACGAAGGGACTCGCCGGCGAAGGCCGAGACGGTGAACGGCCGCCGGCAGGCGCCTTCCTCTGGTGCGTGCCTGGACCCGACGGACCGGGTCAGGACCGGCGACGAGCTCAGCCGGCTCCCCACACCCGCGTGATGCTGTCGCAGTCCAACACGGCTGTGGCAGTCATGTTGATCAGGCCCACCCACTCGTGAGCCAACGGGCGGCCGCCTCCAGGTCGTCCATCTCACGCAGCGACCACCCGCTTTGCATGTCGGTCTAGCGCCAACGGCCGATCATGCGGGCCAGGTTGTCGTGCCCTGATCGACACGCGCGCGGTCCTACCGTAGTGTACCGGCATGACCTTTCTGCGCGTGCAGCACATCGGTATCTGCGTCCACGACCTTCAGGACGCGTGCGCACGCTTCGAGCGCGTCTTCGGGCTGAAAGCGCGCGACTTTCGGGACGATCAGGGTGGTGGCTTCCAGCTCGACGCCAGGATCCTCCTGGGCAACGAGTGCTGGCTGCATCTGGTCCAGAACTGGAACCCCGAGTCCCGCGTGAACCGCTTCGTCCGGGAGAAGGGCGAGGGGCTCGAGCACATCGCCATCGAGACCGATGACATCGAGGGCGACGTCGCCCACCTGCGGGAAGTGGGCGTTCCCATCTTCGAGGACAGGATCTTCGACGCGAACGACGGCTTCGAGGCCTTCGTCTACCCGGATCAGCTCCCGGGGCTGACCATCGAGCTGATCCAGTCCCATGAGCGTGCCTGGGTGTATCCGGCGGACGCCGTCGACCAGCCGCTCACCCGTGACATGAGCCTCCTGCGCCTTCACCACCTGGGCCTGGTGGTGGAGGATCTGCACCAGTCCTGCGAGCGGTTCGAGCGCCTGTTCGGCCTGAAGGCGCGGGACTTCCGGAGCGACCAGGGCAAGGGCTTCCAGCTCGACGCCCGGATCCTCTTCCCGAACCAGACCTGGCTGCACCTGGTCCAGAACTGGAACCCCGAGTCCCGCGTGAACCGCTTCCTGAGCACCCGCGGCGAGGGGCTCGACCACATCGCCCTGCAGACGGCCGACATCGAGGAGGACGTGGCGCATCTGCGGTTCCGAGGCGTCCCCTTCTTCGGGGACACCGTCTTCGACGCCAACGACGGCTTGGAGGCCTTCGTCTACCCGGACCAGCTACCCGGCATGACCGTCGAGCTCATCCAGCCCCACGCACACTCGTGGGCCTTTCCGGAGGACGCGTTCTGACGTACTGGCTCACCGACGACGACCCCGTCGCGCGGTATCCGGAGCCCCTGTTGCGGGAGTTCGTCGAGGACTACCTCGCGGCGCTGGGCGCCAGTGCGGACGAAGCGCGCATCGTGGCGGACGGGCTCGTCACGGCGAGCAGCTGGTGGCATCCCGGTCAGGGGCAGGGCCTCGAAAAGCTGATCCGCTACGCACGCCGCATCCGGAACGGGGGCATCGTCACCCGGGCCGAGATGGCGAGGATCCACGACTCCCCGGCGTCCGCCCTGATAGACGCGGGCAAGGGCTTCGGCTACGTGTCGGCACACCGTGCCATGGCCGCTGCCACGGAAAAGGCCCGGGGCAGAGGCATCGCCATGGTGGGGGTGCGGAACAGCAACCACTTCGGCGTAGCCGGCTACCACGCCCTCCACGCCGCGCGGGACGGCTTCATCGGCCTGGCCATGACCAACGCCGGCGCCGAGATGGCACCGTGGGGATCCGCCATGCCGGTGCTGGGCACGAACCCCTGGGGCCTGGCCGTTCCCCGGGGCGGCGGGCACGACCCCATCGTCCTCGACATGGCGCTGACCCAGTCCGGCAAGGGGATGATCCGCTGGCTCGCCCGTGCGGGCCTGCCCATGCCGGACAACTGGGCCCTGACCGCGGAGGGCCGGCGGACCACCGATCCCGTCGCGGCCAACGACGGTCCCCTGCTCCCGGTGGGCGACTACAAGGGGTACGGACTGAGCCTCGTCACCGACGTGCTGTGCGGCGTGTTGACCGGCTCGCTCTTCGGCCGCTCCGTCTTCCAGGACGATACGCACTTCGACGTGGGCCACGTCCTGATCGCCATCGATCCGGACTGCTTCATGGACCGACCGACGTTCAACGGCCGTCTGGCTCGGCTCATCGACGAGGTGAAGTCAGCGCCACCGCTGGATATCAGGCGGCCCGTCATGCTGCCGGGCGAGATCGAGCAGCGCCGGGCCCATACGCGGTTCCGCGACGGGATTCCCGTTGCTCTGACCACCGTCGACCAGGTCGCAGAGCTGGGTCGTGAGGTCGGGCTCAGCTTTCCGGATCCAGTGCCGGATCCGCTGCCGAATCCGGACTGACCGTGTCTGCTCACCGCCGGAGGCGCAGACGCACCAGCCTGGTGGGTGCTGCCTGGCCAGACGCCATGAGCGCCAACCGAAACCTCTTCCTGGAAACACCATGACCGACCGCATCCAGATCGGCAGCGCGGCCCCGGCCCCGGGCACCACCGTCCGCGGGGGCATTCCGGTGGGCGCGCGGCCGGACGGAACTCCCGAGGAGATCCCCATCGTCGTGATCCGGGGCGCCGAGCCGGGCCCGGTGCTCTGGCTCAACGGCGGCACCCACGGCGACGAGCCCGAGGGGGCGTTCTCGATCCACCTGACCCTCGCGGCTCTGGACCCGGCGGGCGTGCACGGAACGGTGGTCGCGGTTCCGGCCATGAACGTGCCTGCGTTCCAGGCTGGCGAGCGGGGCAATCCCCTCGACACGTTCAGCTACGACATGAACCGCATCTACCCGGGGCGGGCCGACGGCTACCCGACGGAGCGCGCCGCGTGGGCCCACTGGTCGGCCATGAAGGACGCGTGCGACCTCCAGATCGCCATTCACTCCGGCGGGGAGCACTCCTACCTGGCACGCATGATCTTCGCGGCGGGGAACCCCGAGAGCATGGAGCTGGCTGCGGCTATGGGACCCCAATGGGACCTGGTCTTCGAGACCGGCGTGGGCGGCAACAACCCCTCGTCGAAGATCGGGGCTCTGGGGGGTGGCGGGATCACCGTGGAGCTAGGCGGCAACTGCCGAACCCTCGGAGCCGACTTCCACGCCGTGGCCCGGGAGCTGTCGGACAGCTACCTGAACGTCCTGCGGCACTACGACATGATCGATGGAGAGGCGGCGTACGCCGATCGGTGGCGCACCGGCCATCAGCAGGCCCTGTTGGCTCCGGCCTCTGGGATGTGGGTCGGGAGCGCGGACGTGCCCTTCGAGGAGCCCGTACCCGCGGGAAGCCTGCTCGGCAGGGTCTACGACCTCTACGGCGACGTGGCCGCCGAGGTCACGGCCCCGGTCGACGGCGTCATCTTCGGGCTCCGCTCTCGACCGGCGGTGTTGGAGGGGGAGTGGTGCTGCTTCTTCGGGATCATCGACGAGGTGCGGGACGACCTGCTGCCGGAGCGGGCTGAGGGTTAGCCGGCTCGGGCGCCTGGCCGAGACAGGCGCGCCCGGCACTCCGCCGCCATGAGCCCGGACACCACCTCGGGTGGCGGACCCCAGGAGTCTACGGCCGTCACGCCGTTGGCCCGGGCCTGGCCGGCCAGCTCCAGACAACGGCGCATGGGACCCCGGTCCCGATCCGGCCCTTGCACGGGTGCGCCGCCGACTACGGCAGTGCCGCCGCGGACACGCGCGAGCGCTCGGCCGGCCGTCCCCGTCCCCGCACCGCAGTGGGCTCCCCGTCCCGGGCCACGACCTCGCCTCGGGAGATGGTCAGGACCGGGAGCCCTTTCAGCCTCATGCCCTCGAATGGGTTGTAGTCCACCGCGGAGTGCAGATCGGTGGCGTCCACGACCGCCTGGGCCTGGGGGTCGAAGAACACCAGGTCGGCATCGGCCCCCACCTCCAGCGACCCCTTCCGGGGGTACAGCCCGAAGATGCGGGCGGGATTGGTGGAGACCAGCTCGACGAAGCGGTTTGCCGAGATGCGCCCGGTCGTCACGCCCTCGCTGAACAGGATCGGCAGCCTGGTCTCGACCCCCGGGAGCCCGTTGGGGATGCGCGTGAAGTCGTCCCGGCCCTGGGTCTTCTGGTCGGCGAAGCGGAAAGGCGCGTGGTCGGACGACACCTGCTGAAGCGAGCCGTCACCCAGCGCCGACCACAAGGCCTCCGGGTGTCCGGCGGGGCGCAGCGGGGGACTGCACACGTACTTGGCTGCCTCGAAGTCGCCGTTGTCGTGGTACCGGTCCTCGGTGAGCACCAGGTACTGCGGGCACGTCTCGCCCGCCACGGCGATGCCCCGGTCTCTGGCCCGCGCCACCGCCTCCGCGGCCTCGGCCGACGTCACGTGGGCGATGCAGATCGGCGCGCCCACCACCTCGGCCAGGAGGATGGCCCGGTTGGTGGCCTCGGCCTCCACCTGGGGTGGACGGCTGCGGGCGTGGTAGGCTGGCTGGGTGTGGCCGGCCTCCAGGAACCGGTGGATCAGGTGGTTCACCGCGCAGTCGTTCTCGCAGTGGAGGTAGACCAGGCCGCCGTTGTCGGCCGTGGCCTCCAGCACCCGCAGGAGCGCCTCGTCGTGGACGACCTTGTCCGCGTAGGTCATGTAGATCTTGAACGACGGATGGCCCGCGCCGATCAGCTCCGGCACCTCCGCGACGACGTCGTCCCGGACGTCCGTCACGATCATATGCAGGCCGTAGTCGACCACGGCGTCGGCCGCCACCTCCTCCAGCCGCCGCTCCATGACGTCGGCCAGCCGGTCGCCCTTCCGCTGGAGCGCGAAGTCGATGATGGTCGTCACGCCGCCGCACGCCGCCGCCACGGTTCCGGTGTGGAAGTCGTCGGCCGTGGTGATGCCCATCCGGTCGATGGGGTGGGCCATGTGCGTGTGCGTGTCGATCCCTCCCGGCATGACCAGCAGGCCGGTGGCGTCCATCTCGGGCGCTCCGCTCGCCTGCTCGGTGGCCGCCGCCCCCCGGGCCACGATCCGGCCGTCGCGGATGAGTAGATCGGCAGGCTCGGAGCGCCGGGCGTCCACGAGGGTGCCGCCCTGAATCACCAGCTCGCTCACGCCAACCCTCCCACGAACCGCTCCATCCGAGCCAACGCCTCGTCGATCCGATCGTCCGGGGCCAGGAGCGAGATGCGCACCCAGGACCGCCACCGCCGCCCGAACGAGGCGCCGGGGAAGACCAGCACGCCCGTCTGCTCCAGGAGTCTGTAGCAGAACTCCTCGGTCTCCATCCCGAACGACGACAGGTCGGCCCAGACGAAGAGGCCACCTCCCGGATGGCTGTACCGGGCGCCCATGGCGTCCAGCCCGGCCATCATCCGCTTGCGGCGGCTGTCGTAGATCTCCCGGAACCGGGGTCTGGGGTCCGGGCGCACGTCCATGGCGGCCAGCGCCGCTTGCTGGGAGAACTTCGGGCACGGGCCCGAGATCGCGGCCTTCAGGGCGGTGGCCGCCTGGATGAAGGGTGGCTCCCCGATCAGGTACCCCACGCGGAAGCCCGTCATGGCGTACGTCTTGGAGAACCCGCCGATGGTCACCGTCCACTCCTGCATGAGGGGGCAGGCGGCCATGGACTGGAAGGAAACGCCGTCGTAGACGAAGTCGCCGTAGATCTCGTCGTAGACCACCAGCATGTCCATCTCCCGGGCCACCTCGGCGATGGCCTTGACGCCTGCGGGCTCGACGTGGGCGCTGGTGGGGTTGTTCGGGTTCACGAACACCAGGAGCTTGGTCCCCTCCGCGTGCTCTCGCACCGCCTCGGGCTGGAGCCGGAAGTCGTGCTCCGGAAGGGTGGGAATCGTGATCAGCGTGCCTCCCGCGGCACCCACGGCCTGGTCGTACGACGAGTAGCGGGGGTCGTGGGTCGCCACCCTGTCCCCCGGGTCCACCAGCGCCAGCATCGCCAGGAACAACGCCTCCTGGGCACCGTTGGTGATCAGGCAACACCGCTCCGGATCCAGGTCCAGCAACTGCTCCTCGGCGTAGCGGTGGGTCACGGCGCGCCTGAGCTCCGGGAGGCCCTGCACCGGGCTCCGCGGGGCGGAGTATTCCGCCCGGGGCGGCACGAGATCCAGGATCTCTTGCGGCGTATCCAGATCGGGGTCCCCGCGTCCCAGTGAGATGACGTCCTCCATCTGGGACGCCAGCTCCATCATCCGGTAGCGTATCGACGTGGCCCGCTCGCCCGCCCGCGCCGTCTGGTTACTCATGGGCCGGCCTCGGCCTGCCGCTCGTCCCAGCGCTCGAAAGCCAGCAACGCCGCCCTCTGCGACGGTGCAGGACTGCAGATGGAGAAGGCCTGTTTCCACGTCATGATCCGCTTGATCCACTCGGGCGATCCTGCCACGAAGCCGAGGCCGAACATGTCCATCTCGGGCAGCCCGTCGAGATTGCCCACGTAGATCGCGTCCCGGTTCAGCTCCGGAAGCTCGCCGGAGCCCGCACCGAAGACGTCGCCGAGACAGACGATGGGCACGGGGCGGCGCGGGCTCGTGGCCGAGCTGGAGGGCGTGTCCGTCGCCGGTGCAGCCGACGCGCTCATGCCCTCCTCCGGGACGCCACCGCTGGGCGCTGCCGCATCCGAGCTCGGCACACCCGAGGCGACGGCGGACTCCGCAGCGTCGCTGGGAGGAGAGGCTCCCTGGGCGGCCCGTGGCGGGGGTAGCAGCCGCCACTCCTCCAATGGAGCTTCCGGAGGCTCGTCGAGTACGGTCACGCCCATCATGTCCAGGAGTCGCGCGTGGCGCTGCCACCGGCCCGAGAATCGAGCCTGGTCGCCCGGGCCGTAGCCGAATGCCAGGAGGCACGCGAACACCGCCTCCCCCTCTCCTGCCGTGATCAGGATCCCGTCGGGATCACGGGCCGGAGCGCCGAGCCCAGCCAACGCGTCGGCCAGGCGCCGCCGCAGCGCCACCATCCCGGGACGGGCCGTGTAGTGGGTCTCGCCAGCGTCGAGGTGCTTCTTCAGGTACAGCACCAGCTTCACCGAGAACGGGGACTCGCGCTCCGGGGCACCGTCGCGTGGCGTCCCCTCCGCCGGACCACGCAGCCCCCTCATCCGCTGGGCCAGGGCTCGCGCCTGCGGCCTCTGGCGAATGACCTTCCTGTTCTGCTCTAGAACCACTCTGCGCTCCGCGCCTCGTCGAGTTGATGGATTCTGTTCAGCGTTTCATCCGGGCCGTGCCGCTCCAGCGCCTCGGTGAGCTCGCGTGCGTCGAAGCGACACCCGCTGACCTCTCCCCGCAACCCCGCGAGCCACAGAAAGGCCGGCGCGATGCGGTCGGGATCGTTCCACTGTCGCCGCTCCTGCGGGGCCACCGCCGAGACCTGCTCCTCGGTGAGGGACGTCGGCTTGATCCGGATTCCCGGCGTGATGGTATTGACGCTGACCGGACGGTCCCGCAGCTCGAGCGCGAGACAGCGGGTCAGCGCTTCGATCCCGAACTTGGACGCACAGTACGCCGACTCCAAGGCCGTAGGCCGGACTCCGGCCATGGAGGACACGTTGATCACCGATCCGCCGGACGGGTCCAGCCGAGGCACCAGATCCCGGGCCAAAAGGAAGGGCGCGGTGAGGTTCACGGCGAGCGTGTGATTCCAACGGTCCAGGGACAGGTGCTCCACGGCCACCCTCTCCAGCACGGCCGCATTGTTCACCAGCGTCCGCAGACGCTGCGCCCCCTCGCCCACCAGATCCGCGAAAGCGGCGCACTGCTCCGGATCGGCCAGGTCCACCACACAGGGGCGGGCATCTCCCCCCTCCCCGGCGATCAGGGCGGCGGTGCGCTCCAGCTCGGCCTCGTGGTCGGCGCAAATCCACACCCGCATCCCGGTCCGGGCCAACGCCCGTGCGACGCCTCTTCCCAACCCGCGGCCTGCACCCGTGACCGCCGCGTCCCACGCGGCCAGGGAGTCCGTCATGCCTCAGAGGGCTGCGTTGACCAGGTAGGCGCACGCGAAGCCCAGGTAGTTGCCCAACGCGTAGCCGAAGATCCCCACGATGATCGCCGGCATGACCAGCTTGTGCCATCCCATGGCCATGCCGAGCGCCAGCGCCGACCCCGGCCCCCCGATGGCGGCCTGGCTGGCCAGCGATACCGTGGGCAGGTCGATGCGCATGAGCCAGCCCAATCCGTACACGACCAGCACGTGGATCCCGATGATGGCGAACATGAAGGCGAAGATGGGGAGCCCCGCCTCCATCACCTCGGCGATGACCGAGGCCGCCCCCAGCACGATGAAGAAGATGTGCAGGGCGAAGTAGGACCCCATCTCGGCACCCCGGAGCCGTCGTACCCAGGGGAGCTGTGCCAGGACCAACGCCAGCGTCGTGAGCCACAGGACCTCGGGGATGACCGGGAAGACGTTGCCGAGCTGCCGGGCCACCCAGAGCGCCGCGAGGGGGATGGCGCCGAGGATCGACAGATCGGTGATGCTGACCTCGGCGTGGGTCCACACCCTGCGGAGCGCCGTGGGATCCTGGTCCGGCTCCAGGTCGTGGGCCGTCGCGGGCGTTCGGCTTCGGCGGAGGAACACGGCGCCGAGAAGGGACACCAGCGCCACCTGAAAGAGCAGGTACGGCACGGTGGAGAGATTGTCCGCCACGGCCGCCGCCGCGAACGTGCTCGGGTCGATCTCCAGGCCCTGCCCCACCGCAGCGAAGTTCATCCCTCCGCCGGCGAAGGCGCCCGAGAACGCGCCGCTCAGCTTCCACGTTTCCGGCCCTACCCAGGGGTTGAAGACCAGCCCTGCCGCGAGCCCGCCGACGAAGCTCCCGAGAGCGGCGGCCAGGTACGCCAGGATCATGGGGCGGCCTGCGTTCACCAGCTCCCGTAGGTCCGAGCCCAGGATCACGAGGACGATGGCGTACGGGACCGCGTACGTGAAGACGGCCTCGTGGGTCGGCGACGTGTGAGGGATCACGCCCAGGTTCGCCAGGGCGATTCCCAGCAGCGTGCAGACAACGGCCGAGCTGATCCGCTCGACCCACTCGTACTTACGCTCCAGCCAGCGGGTGAAGGCCACCACGGCCAACATGAAGGCCAGCAGCAGGAGCGGATCCGAGATCACGGCGACGTCGCGCTCTCGGAGACCGCCCGGATCCCACGATCGCCGCGATCACGGCCCCGCCAACCTGGCGGCAGCGGAGCCATCATCACGACCACGCGTCCCTCACGCTCACGGGGTCACGAGCCCGCCGGGCGTCTCGTCCCGAGCCAGCCGCTCCAGGTTGGCGATGACCGCGGCCGCGGATCCCTTCTGGCCCGTGCCTCCGGCCCCGCCGATGTGGGGCGCCAGCAGCACGTTGTCGAGAGTCAGCAGAGGGTGATCGGCCGGCACGGGCTCGTCGACGAACACGTCCAGACCCGCACCCGCGATGCGACCTTCGCGCAGGACCCGCACGAGCGCGGCTTCGTCCACGAGTCCACCTCTGGCGGTGTTGACGAGCGCCGCCGTGGGCTTCATGCGCCCCAGGGCGGCAGCGTCCACGAGCCCTTCGGTGTGGGAGGTGTGAGGGACGTGCAGGCTCACGACGTCGCTCTGGGCCAGGAGCTCGTCGAACGGAGCGTACGTGACGTCCGCCAGGCGCTCGTGCTCGGCGGGCAGGCGGTGGCGCTTGTGGTAGTGAACCTCCATGTCGAATGCCTGGGCTCGCCTCGTCACCTCCAGACCGATGTGGCCCAGCCCGACGAGCCCGAGCCTCTTCCCGTGGAGCAATCGCACCCCCTCGAGGCTCAGCCAGTTGTAGGCGATGTTCCGCTCGTCCGTGGGCTCGGGCTCGAGACCCAGGTCCCGGTACGTCCCGTCCCGGGTGCCGGCGTGGCCGGGAGCGAGCTGCCTCATGACCCCGAGCATCAACGCCATCGTGTGCTCGGCCACGGCGATGGCGCCATTGTGCGGCACCACCGAGACCTGCACGCCCTCGCGGTACGCCGCGGCGGGATCGACGGACCACGGCGCCCGCCCGACCACCTGGATGAACCGCAGGTTAGGCCCCGCGGCAGCCATCAACGGGCCATCCACTGCACGCTTTCCCGTGACCAGCACGTGGGCGCCGGCCACGGCGTCGGCCAGGGCGTCGTCCGGAACGTGTCCAGCCCACTCGAGGCTGAGCTCCGATTCGGCCATGAGGTTCTCGTACAAGCCCTGAATCCACTCCGGCAGCGGTTCGAGGTGGACAATGCGGAGGGGTGGGGTCACTGGATCGCTCGCGGGGAGAGGGTCCGAGTCGAGGTCCGAAGCGCTCCTGTCGGACCGGGTCCGGGCGGCGCGTGCTCCAGGCGTGGCCCGAACATGGGGCGGGACCGAAGTCCGCAACAAGAGCGGGGGCTGCGCGTGGCGGGCCTTCGCCGGAAGACTGGCGGGCCAGCTGGTCCGCCCCCTGCGCCGCTCGTCCCACGAGGGGCTCCGACTCTGAATCTTGCGGCCATCTTCTCCCGTACGTAACGTCAGGGCCCCACCAGACGGTTTCCGTCTGGTCGGAATCGGATAGGTCGGGCGACCTGCTGTCGCCCACGACTTCGAACCGAGGCGGACGCCCGATGACGCCCAGCGACACCATGACAGACAAGCCTCTCACGCCGAAGGTCTTCCACATCCTGATGGCCCTGGCCGCCGAGCCCATGAACGGCTACCGCCTGGGAATCCGTGTGGAGGAGTCGTCCGAAGGGGCCATCCGCATGAGCCCCGGGACGCTATACGAGAACCTGCACAGGCTGGCGGAGCGGGGGCTCATCGAGGAGGAGAGGGAGGCCACGGAGCGCACCGACGGTCGGGGACAACGATTCTACGCGCTCACCGATACGGGACTCGCGGTTTTGAAGGCCGAGGTCGCACGCCTTCAGCGCGACGTGAACCTGGCCCGTTCGCTGCCTGTGCTGGGCACATGACCTCCCGCCTCGCGCTGACGTTCTACCGGCTGACGATTCGCCTCTATCCGGCGGAGTTCCGCCGGCGCTACGGCCCGGAGATGATCCACGACTTCGTGGAGCGGGGCCGGCTCGCCTCGTCGACGGGCGGAGTCATGGCGGCTCCCGTCTTCTGGGCCAGGGCGACGCTGGACGTCATTCCGTCGGTGCTGCGCATGCGGACCGAGGACGCGAAGGCGGCTGCGCGGATCAGGGCGAGCGGCACCACATCGGTCGGGAATGGCGGGGCGCGCGGCTCCGGCCCCTACCACGAGAGACTGAGCACTGGAGAGCGGGGGGAGTTGGTGATGGGTGACCTACTGCGGGACCTGAGGTACAGCGTTCGCATGCTCGTGAAGAGCCCTCTCTTCACGATCGCGGCCGTCATGACGCTGGCACTGGGCATCGGCCTGAATGCGGCGACGTTCTCCACCGTGAACGGGATCATGCTCCGTCCGCTGGACGGTGCCCGCGACGTGGACGAGCTCGTGCAGGTGTACCGCCAGTGGGCCGGCATCGAGTTCGGCTCCACCTCCATACCCCACTACCAATCCATCCGGGACCGTACGGGAGAGGCATTCGAGAGCGTCTCGGCCTGGAACCTGGTGCCGCTGTCCGTCTCCTCCGATGAGCGGAGTGAGCGCACCATCGGCATGATGGTCAGCGCCAACTTCTTCCAGACCTACGGGGTGCAGCCTTATCTGGGCCGAGCCTTCATCCCCGGCGTGGAGGACGTGGATCCCGGCGCGCACCCGGTGGCGATCCTGGGCCACGCGTTCTGGCAATCCCGCTTCGGGGGGGACCCCTCGGTCGTCGGACAGACGATGATCCTCAACGGTCATCCGTTCGAGATCGTGGGCGTGGTCTGATCCTCAACGGTCATCCGTTCGAGATCGTGGGCGTGGTCCCCGAGGACTTCCGTGGCCCCGTGAACTTCGCCGTCGTCCCGATCTACGTGCCGATCATGATGCAGCGGGAAGCGATGCCCGGTCGCGACCTGATCGAGTCCCGGGGCAACAACATGATGACGATGGTTGCGCGCTTGCGGGACGGGGCAACCGTGGAGCGGGCGGCGCAGGTGCTCGACGCCGTCCTCCTGCAGCTCAAGGTTACGAGAGCCAGCTGGGCACGACGCTCGTGCCGCAGATGGAGGCCGGGATCCACCCCAGCTTCAAGAGCGCGCAGCTGGGCATGAGCACGGTGATGATGGTGGTCGTGGGCCTATTGCTGCTCATCGCGTGCGTGAACGTGGCCAACCTCTTCCTGGCACGCGCCCGGGAACGACGGAGGGAGATGGGCATCCGCCTGAGCCTGGGCGCCGGGGGTCGCCGACTGATCCAACAGCTCCTGACCGAGAGCGTCCTGTTCAGCCTGTTGAGCGGTCTGGTAGGGCTGGGTATCGCCCGCGTGGCCATGGGCATGCTGGGCCAGTTTCGCCCGCCCATCGACGGGCCCTTCGACTTCAACATCCCCATGGACGGCCGGGTGCTGCTCTTCACGCTGGTCGTCTCGGTCCTGGCGGGGCTGATCTTCGGCCTCGCACCGGCCCTCCAGGCCGCCCATCCCGATACGGTCTCGGCGGTGAAGGGCGAGTCCAGCCCCAAAGCCGGCCGCTCCAGGGTCAGCAGCGGACTCGTGGTGCTCCAGATGGCGCTGTCGCTCCTGCTGCTGATCAGCTCCGGCCTCTTCCTGCGAAGCCTGCAGGGGGCGACGGAGATCGATCCCGGCTTCGACGAGCCTGGCAACCTGGTCGTGGCCTCGCTCGACCCCGGTCTCCAGGGCTACGACCAGGCCCAGGCCCGTGAGCTATTCGATCGACTCGCGGAGCAGATCGGCGCCCTCCCCGAGGTGACCGGCGTGGGACTCACGACCACGCTGCCGCTGGGCCTCGGCTCCTCGGATCGTGGCGTCGGCATCCCGGGCTACGAGTTCGCTGAGGGCGAGCGCAACAGCCTCCACTACGCCTACGTGACCGAGGGCTACCTGGAGGCCATGGGCATCGACCTCATCGAGGGCCGTGGGTTCACGCGACAGGACGACGAGGCGGGGGCGCCCGTGATCATCATCAACGAGCGGTTCGCGGACCGATTCTGGCCCGGTGAATCCGCTCTGGGGAAGATCGTCCAGACGGCCGGCGCCGACCGTGAGGTCGTCGGCGTGGTCGAGACCGGGAAATACAACAGCCTCGGCGAGGAGCCCACCGAGTACATGTACCTGCCGCATCGGGAGCGCTTCGCGTTCGCCATGACGCTGGTCGTGCGCACCCCATCCAGCCCGCAGGGCGTGCTGCGACGGGTTCGCGAGACGGTACAGACAGCAGATCCCAACCTACCGCTCTACGACGTGCGGTCGATGGAGGACCACATGGGTATCGCGCTGCTCCCGGCCCGGCTCGGTGGCTCCGTCCTTGGCATGTTCGGCGTGCTGGGGCTGATCCTGGCGGCCGTGGGGATCTACGGCGTGATGGCGTACTCGGTGGCGCAGCGCACCCGTGAGCTGGGAATCCGGGTCGCGCTGGGAGCCAGCAAGGCCGCCGTGCTCAAACAGGTCCTGGGCGAGGGCATGAAGTTGACCGTCATCGGGACGGTGCTCGGCTTGATCGGCGCGGCGGGTGCGGCTCAGCTGGTCAAGGGGCTGCTCTACAACGTGAACGTGCTGGACCCGGTGGCCTTTGCCGGCGTGCCGCTCGTGTTGGTGGCAGTGGCGGCGCTGGCGGTGTATCTGCCGGCTCGCCGCGCCGCCTCGGTAGAACCCATGAAGGCGTTGAAGACCGACTGAACCAGCCGGCGGGGCCCGTTCGGCAGAGCAGCTTTGCCCAGGTTCGCTCGCCGTCACAGATTGCCCCCATGACCTCCACTGGCCTCGAACGACTGCTCGCGGACTGGAGACCGCTGCTCCACGAAGCGCAGCTCGGTCTCATCGCGCATCCGGCCTCCGTTACGGCCGAGCTGACGCAAGCGGCCGACGCCCTGCTGGCGGCCGGGTTCCACCTGCGCGCCCTGTTCGGCCCCCAGCACGGCGCCCGAGGCGAAAAGCAGGACAACATGATCGAGAGCGATCACTTCGTGGACCTCCGCACCGGCCTGCCGGTCCACTCGCTCTACGGTGACGTCCGCAAGCCGACGGCCGAGATGCTGGAGGGCCTGGACGCGCTGGTCTTCGACCTCCAGGACGTGGGGGTCCGGGTCTACACGTTCGTGTGGACGATGGCCCTGGCCATGGAGGCGTGTGCCGAGGCTGGGATCCGCTTCGTCGTGCTCGACCGACCGAACCCCATCGGCGGCACGATCGTGGAAGGGACCGTGCTACTCCCGGGCTACGAGTCCTTCGTGGGGCTCCACCCCGTCCCGCTTCGCCACGGGCTCACCGCCGGGGAGCTGGCCCGGTGGATGAACACCGAAGAGGAGATCGGCTGCGATCTCGACGTGATCCCCTGCGAGGACTGGCGCCGGGATCAGTGGTTCGACGAGACGGGGCTGCCGTTCGTCCTCCCCAGCCCAAACCTCCCCACGCTGGATTCGTGCACTGTCTACCCCGGCATGGTCCTGACCGAGGGGACCAACCTGTCGGAGGGACGGGGCACGACGCGCCCCTTCGAGCTGTTCGGCGCCCCGTACCTGGAGCCCCACACGCTGGTCGACGCCCTGGAGTCTCGCGAGATGCCCGGCGTGCGGTTCCGCCCGTGCTGGTTCGAGCCCACGTTCCACAAGCACGCCGGCACCGCGTGCGGAGGCGCCCAGATCCACGTCACCGACCGGGAGCGCTTTCGGCCGGTGGAGGCCGCGGTCACCATCCTGCGCACGGTGCGCGATCAGGCGGGAGACCGATTCAAGTGGCTGGAGCCTCCGTACGAGTACGAGCGGGAGAAGATGCCCATCGACATCCTGTGGGGCAGTGACGACCTCCGCCGCGGCATCGACGGCGGCGCGGACGTGAGGCAGATCCTACGGGGCGTGCGGGGCGAGCTGGGGGCTTGGCTGGACGATACGGCGCAATACCGGCTGTACGACTGATGGAGACGGGCGAACCCGCCCCCAACCCCTGGGAGCATCCCGAAACCGTCGAGCGATTCGCCCGGCGGGATCCTGACCACCGGCTGAAGGAGCTCGCACCCGGTTACCCGGACCCCGCCGCCACCCGCGTCCTCGACCTGGGGTGCGCCGCCGGTCGCAACACCGAGCCGCTGGCCCGCTGGGGCTTCGACGTGTTCGCCGTGGACGCCTCCGCCCCCATGGTCGAGCGGACGCGGGCCAGGGTAGCGTCGGTGTTGGGCGAGGCGGAGGCGGAACGACGGCTCGTGCAGGGCCGGATGGACGACCTGTCGGCGTTCGGAGACGAGACGTTCGCGCTTGTGTTGGCGCTGGGGATCTTCCAGGACGCCGAATCCTACGCCGAGTGGAGCCGGGCGCTCTCCGAGGTCGGTCGCGTCACTGGTCCCGGGGGCCGCCTGCTCGTGGCCAACTTCAGCCCCAGGTCTCAGCCTCGGGGCAAGCCGCTCGACGCGGTGCCCAGGGAGCGCTTCGGGTACGTGTGGAGCGACGGCCGGCAGGCCACCCTGCTGGAGCCGGCCGACCTGGACGCCGAGCTGGCGCGCCACGGCTTCGCGCCGGAGGTGCCCACGGTGGCGGTGCACGCCGAGCGGGAGCGGGGGTTCCGGGTGACGGTGAACGGGCTGTACCGGAAGGGGTGAGGCCGCCATGCTCTCCCGTTGCCGGCCCCGCGCGGAACCCTCAGTGTGCAAGGCTCGAACGTTGATACGTCACCCGGGATAGCCCTCCTGCCGGAACCATAGGCCTGGAAGGACGCGATTCCGATGCTACCGCCTCGAAGGACTACCCCCTCCGCATGGGCGCCCAACACCGTCCGTGGGTCCGCTCGATCCCAGACCCCGCCCATCGATCATCCCCCCTTCGGCCGCACCGCCTGAGGCTCCAGCGACGTCAGCGATCCGATCTTCACCGGCTCGCTCCGCTTCACGCTCTCCCGGGCCGCCACACCCAGCAGGATCGACATGGCCCCGTCCCGCACGCCCGCCGCCTGCTGCCAGGGATCGGGCGCGTCGGGATCCACGAAGATCCGGTCCCGGAGACGGGTGTCGCCACCTCCGTGACCCCCGCCACCGTGGGGGATCCGGATCAGCTCCGTCTCGCCGAAGTTGTCGGTCACCCGGATCTCGTCATAGGCCTCGGCCTCCCAGGGCTGGCGCTCCTTGATCCACGCCTCCACGCGACCCTCGGTGCCGTTGAAGGCGATCCGGTAGCCCTCGTACGGCGAGTAGGTGGTGCACGAGTAGCTCACCTGGACGCCGTTCGCGTACCGGATCTGGGCGGCCATCTTGTCGTAGATGTCGATGTCCTCGGACCACACGCAGCCGTCACGCAGGTAGCCGTCGTGGTGCTCGTGGTCGACGTAGAGCCGCATCAGCCGCTCGTCCTGGGTGATGTCCCAGTAGAACTCGCACCGGTCCTGGTAGGGGCAGCCTCGGCAGTTGGTGTGGCGGAACGGGTTGTTGTGCCCGTAGAACTCCAGCGCCCCGTAGGCGAAGACCTCGTCGGGCTCCGAATCCAGCCACCAGTTGAGCAGATCGAAGTGGTGCGTGGCCTTGTGGACGAAGAGCGTGCCGCTGAAGCGCTCCTTGCCGTGCCAGCGCCGGAAGTAGGCGGCGCCGTGGTAGATGTCCAGGTACCAGTGGAAGTCCACCGACGTGACGCGGCCAATGCGGTCCTCCATCAGCAGCTCCTTCATCCGCTGCCGATGGGGTGAGTATCGGTAGTTGAAGGTGACCGTGACGTTCTTCCCGGTCCGGACCTGGGCGTCGAGGATGGCCTGGCAGGTGACCTCGTCCGTGGTGAGCGGCTTCTCGGTGATGATGTCGCAGCCGAGCTCCATGCCCCGGACGATCTGCTCGTGATGGGTGCTGTCCACGGTGGTGACGATCACCGCCTCGGGCCGGGTCTCCCGGATCATGACCTCGAAGTCGGTGAACGTCGGGCAGTCGACCCCGATGTACTGACGTCCGTACTCGAGGCGCCCCGGGTTGATGTCGCACAACCCGACGAACTCGACCGCGTCGGGGTAGTCCTGGACCACGTCCCGGCCCCACATGCTGGTGCCCCGGATGCCCGTGCCCACCAGAGCCACGCGCATGGGCGTCTGGCGGGGCGGGACGGGACGTCGCTGCAGCGGTCTCGGGAGGTCGGTCGGGACGCTACCCTCCAACGCTGAAGGGCCCAGGACCACGCCGGCGGCCAGCGTGCCCCCTCCCGCCTTTACGAAATCCCTTCGCGACAACGGACGCGACGACTCGCTCATCGTGAGCTCCTGCGCTGCTCGGGTCGGTGGACTGCCCGTCCATGCAAAGTACGCGGCGGAGCCACGCACGACGATGCTGCATGCGGCGAGGTTCACCCGCCGATGCGGCTCTCCGCGTGTGCCCTCTCCGTTCGCGTCTTCAGCTCCCGGAGCACGGCCAGCTCCTCTGGGGTCGGTGGCGCCGTCTCCGTGACCTCGTCGGCCACCCGGAGCGGCCACCCGGTGGCCTCCCGGACCTGGTCCACGGACACGCCGGGGTGGACCTGCGTGAGGGTCAGCTCGTGGTCGTCGTTCGGCTCGAGGACGCCCAGGTCGGTGATCACGCGGGTCACCCCTCGCACGTGCGATCGGCCGGGCCCATCCGGCCACTCCGCAGGCACTCGTCCTGCCGTGGTCACGAAGTCGAGCTCTTTTACGAAGGTCCGGCGAGTGTGCCGAGCCATCGCGAACACCTCGCCCGACGACGCGGCGATCTCGGGCGCGCCGCCGGCGCCGGGAAGGCGGATGGACGGCTCGTCGTACGACCCGATGACCGTCGTGTTCAGGTTGCCGTGGCGGTCGATCTGCGCCGCGCCCAGGAACCCCACGTCCACACGTCCGCCACCGAGCCAGTAGGCGAAGACCTCGGGAACGCCGACCACCGTGTCCGCCGTCTCCGCGAGCTCACCGTCTCCTATCGAGAGGGGCAGGACGTCCGGCTTGGCCCCGATGGTTCCCGACTCGTAGATCAACAGCAGATCGGGGGCGTGGAGGCGGCGTGCGAGGTTGGCCGCGGCGCTGGGCAGCCCGATCCCGACGAAGCACACGGCCTCGTCCGGCAGCGACCGGGCCGCCACGATGGTCATGATCTCGTAGGGCTCGTAAGAGTGGCTCACGCCGACGCCTCCTGGCGAAGGCTTTCCAAGTGCGACGCGTGGTCCGCCGTTCCCCGCACGTGGCGGTCGATCCAGCCCGAGAACCGGTCCCGGTCCCGCGAGATCCCGTCCCACGCCCGGTAGAAGGCGTTGTCGCGACGGCTGTAGCCCTGGGCGTAGGAGGGGTGTGCCCCGCCCGGCACCTCCGAGACCGCGGTGATCACCTGGTGCGGAAGCACCACGGCTCCGGGCACCGGTGCCAGCTCGTCGACCACTTCCTCGACGGTGACGAGCACGCGAGAAGCCGCCAGCACCGCCTCCGTCTGGATGCCCGTGATGCCCCAGAGCTGGACGTTGCCGGCTCGGTCACTCCGCTGCGCGTGAACGATGGTGACGTCGATCTCGTGAGCCCGCACGGCCAGAACCCGGTCGTCGTCGAAGGGGCTGTTCAGCCACCAGACGTGGGTCGGATCGGCCGGAAGGTCGGCCCCCGGAGCGCCCCGGATCACCGTGAACGGCAGTCGGGACGCGGCCGCCACGTAGCCGGCGGCCATGGCGGCGTGGGTGTGCTCCACGATCTCCAGCGGCCTGGGCCATCCGTGCTCCACGGCGTCCCGGAGCCGGTGGAGAGAGCCCACGCCGGGGTTCCCGCCCCAGGAGAACACGAGCCTGGCGACTGCCCCCACTCCGATCAGCTGATCGTAGATGAGGTCGGGCGTCATCCGGTAGAGCGTCAGCTCCTTCCGGCCCTGGCGGATGATCTCGTGTCCGGCTGCGTGGGGGATCAGGTGGGTGAAGCCCTCCATGGCCACGCGAGCACCGTCGTCCACCAGCTCGGCGACCGCTTCCGAAAGGGGCAGGACGCGGGTCATGAGCTCTGGCCCGTAGTCCCACGGCCGCACTTCCGGCTCGCGGCCCCACGGCCCGTGTTCGGGCTCACGACCCCACGGCGTCCACGATCGAACGGGCGACCGCGATCTCGTCTTCGTTGATCAGGTGGCCCATTCCCGGGTACAGGCGCTTCTCGACCGTCGCCCCCATCCTCGAGAAGACGTCCGCGCTTTCGTTCACGCGCTCCTTGGGCACATGAGCATCGACGTCGCTGCAGCCCAGGAACACCGGCGTCCCGGCGAAGTCGCCTTCGTAGGGCCAGGT
>JBDHHQ010000110.1:0-13097 GCA_039589315.1 Gemmatimonadota bacterium | reverse complement strand
ATCCTTCGCCCGGCGCCCGGACAGGTGGTACGAGCGCACGTCGTCTGTCGGCTCCACGTCGACCGGTATTCCTCCGCCGAGCTGATCCGCCACCATCTCTGCGAGATCCATGACCGTGGCGTTTCGCAGGGACACGTTGAAGGCCTGACCATTGACCGATTCCGAGTCCGCGTGAAGGAGCAGCCGATAGAACGCGGTGAGATCGCGAACGTGGACGTTGGGCCGCATCTGGGATCCGCCGAATACGCGGATGCGTCCGAGCCTCAAGGCATGGTCGGAAAGGAGGTTGATCGTGAGGTCCAGTCGGAGCCTCGGTGAGTCCCCGCAGACGGTGGCCGAGCGCACGGAGACGCCGACGAAATCGTCGGCCACCAGATCGGTCAGCTTCTCCTCGCCCTGCAGCTTGTACCTGGCGTACAGCGTAAGCGGGTCCGGAGGCAGGTCCTCCGTGACTTCCGCGGTGTCCTTGATCCCGTAGATGCTCGCAGACGACGCATACAGAAAACGGCCGACCCCATGCAGCTTCGCTTCGCGCATGATCGCTTCCGTTGCATCCCCATTGACACTTTTCGTTACATCGGGATCGAGCTCCGCGCTGGGGTCGTTGGAGATGGCCGCCAGGTGGATCACGACGTCGGGACGGAGGGACAGGGCCCGGGCTCGAACGTCCGGATCACGGAGGTCCCCCTTCACGATCGTGAGCCCCGGCTCGTTCGCCACGGAGGCGAGTGGCGCGGTGCCGAAAAGCAGCAGATCCAGGACGGTTACCCGGTGCCCCTCGGCCAGGAGCTCGGGAACCAGGATCGAGCCGATGTATCCGGCGCCGCCCGTAACGAGCACGTGAAGCTGCCCCTTTGGCACGCGAGACCTCCTCGAAGGCTTGACGTCCTTGTTTTGCGGCTCTTGCTTTCGAGCTATGGGTTTCGCTCGCTTTCGCCCGTGCCAGCTGCAACTTCCAGGCCATGTCAGACCCTGTGAGCATGCTACCGTTCCTGCCCGCCGCGTTCCTCTTCGACCTGGACGGCGTGATCGCTGACTCGAGCGAAGCGCACGTAGAGGCCTACGAGCTGGCATGCGAAGCGCACGACGTACACTTCCCCGAAAGCGCCCGACGGGAAGCCCGAAGGGGCGCTGCTCGTCATGAGGTGCTGGCCCTTCTCGATCTGTCTCCGTCGCTCCGTGAACGCGTGGCCCACGCCAAGGCTGAGGCGTTCCGTCGCCTTCTCTCGTCGCAGCGCGTGACGAGGGCCCAGGGCAGCGAACGCCTTCTGATCGCTCTGAAGGACGCCGGGGTCCCCGCAGCCATCGTCTCGAACAGTCGCGACGCCGTCATCGTGATCGAGAGCCTCGGACTCACATGGGCCTTCGAGACGATCGTCGACGGCTCGGCGGTTACGGCCCCCAAGCCTTCGCCCGAGGGATTCATTGTCGCGGCGCGGCGCCTCGGTGTTGCGATCAATCGTTGCGTCGCGGTAGAGGACACCACCGCGGGCGCGGAGGCGGCGTCCGAGGCCGGGGCGTTCGTAGTGGTCGTCGGAGACGCAGAACCTGCCGATTACCGAATCAGCGGCCTTGCCGACTTGCCCGTGCAACCATGGGTCCGAGCTACCCCCGGTTGAAGCGAACCGACGGAGTCCTGAAGTGAGCGATCCGGACAGCAAGATCCTCCCGATCGATGACCTCGTGGTCATCCGTGAACACCTGCGACGGGAGGGCAAGCGGGTGGTCCAGTGTCACGGGTGTTTCGACGTCGTGCACCCTGGGCACATTCGATACTTACGATTTGCCAGAACACTGGGCGATGTCCTCATCGTTTCGGTGAGCGCGGACGACGGTGTCGGTAAGGGCTTCGATCGACCCTACATCCCCGAGGAGCTCCGCCTGGAGAACCTCGCCTCCCTCGAGTTCGTGGACTACGTCTGCCTCGCCGATGCCACATGGGGTGGACCGGCCCTCGGAGCGCTCCGTCCCGACGTTTACGTGAAGGGTCGTGAATACGAGACGAACGAAGATCCTCGCTTCGCCGAGGAAAGAAACATCGTACACGACTACGGTGGAGAGATCGTCTTCGGCTCGGGCGACCTCGTCTTCTCCTCCACGGAGATCATCGAGAACCGACCCGAGGCCTTCGGCCTTCGGGACGAGCGTGTCGAAGCCTACTGTCGTCGTCACGGGATTCAGCGCGCCCGCGTCGATGAGCTGCTCAGCGCTCTAGCGGGCCTGAGGATCCTCGTCATCGGCGACCCGATCCTCGACCACTACGTCTTCTGCGAGGGAACGTCGGTCGCACCCGAAAGCCCCATCCTCTCCGTATCACCGGTGGACGAAGAGTTCTACGTCGGTGGTGGCGCGCTCATCGCGTCCCAGTTGGCGGCGCTCGGAGCCCAGGCCACGCTTCTGACCTCGGCTGGGCAGGGCCCCATGTTCGAGCGCTTCGAGCGGGCGCTCGAGCGGGCCGGAGTGGAACTGGTCTCTGTGCCGTCGGGGGCACGGCCCCTCTTCGTCAAGCGCAGGTACGTGGCCGGGCAGCAGAAGCTCCTGAAGGTCAACGAAGGATTCCATACGCCGCTGACGGACGTCGCCGTCGACGGGTTGATCCGGTACCTCGAAACGCTGCCGGGCGACTTCAACGCCGTCGTGGCTACGGACTTCGGTTACGGGTTCTTCGGGGATCGGCTCTGCCGGGCTCTCAGCCCATCGAGCGGCGGTACCACGAGATCCCTGTTCGCCGACGTCAGCACCAGCGGCCAGGCGAATCTCCTGAAGTTCGGCGGGCCCAAGCTGGCCACGCCCACGGAGAGAGAGCTCCGCTTCGCTCTGGGAGACATGGAGAGCGGTTTGTCTACGGTGGCCCACTCCTACCTTCGCCGTTCGGGAGCCGGCAGCGTGATCGTGACCTTGGCCCAGCGTGGGTGCGTCAGCTTCTCACCGTTCGACGAGGAGGCGAGACGCCTCCGCGCCTCCTACCTGCCGGCCCTGGTGGATATCGCGGTCGATTCGGTAGGCGCCGGGGATCTCTTTCTCAGCGGCGTGGTGCTTGCTGACCAGGCCGGTGCGCCCCCCCCTGTCAGTGCCTACATCGGCGCCTGTATCGCCTCGGTGGGTGTGAGCCGTATGGGAAACCGCCTGGTCGACCTGCCCCGCCTCCTGGAGTTCATGAGACGGCGCCCGGAGCTGCGGGGGTGAGCCCAACCAAGCGTCCGCGCATCGGAATCCAACTCATCCTCGCTGGACTTCTCCTGTGGGCCGCCCTACCAGCCCTCGGTCTGCTCAACGACCATTTTCCCCTCGACCTCGGCAGCATCACGACCCCTCAGCCGGGATACCTGCGCTTCCTCACGTACTACTCCATCCTGGGTGGCGCCGGGGCGATCCTCCTTGCCTCCGGACTGGACGCGGCGTGTCACGGCCGGTTCGTTTGGCGAGGGTTCGACGAACGGGCCTTCCTCGTTGTCGCGGTGGGACTCGCGATCCTCATTCCCGCAGCGCTCCGCGCGTTCCTACTGCAGGGCATGCCGCTCGCCGATGACGAGACGCTGTACAGGTTCTCAGCGGAGCTCCTGGCGTCGGGCCGTCTGTATGCCCGGTCCCACCCGTTGAAGCTGTTCTTCGACCACATCTTCCTCATAAACGACGGACGGGTCTACTCCCAGTACTTCCTCGGATGGCCGGCCCTCATGGCCCCGGGTGTGCGGCTTGGCGTGCACGGATACGAAAACGCCCTGATCGCCGGCCTGACGATCCCCGGTCTGTACGGCCTCGCGAAGGAGTTCATGAGCCGGCGCTGGGCACAGATCGCGGTGGTCCTGATGCTGGCGTCGCCCATGCTCCAGATGATGGCGGCAACGCGGCTTTCGCATACGGCAACGGTCGCCGCCCTGACGTGGGCTGCATTCTTCGCCGTGAGGGCCGCCCGCTCACCGACCAACGTCGCGGTCCACGCTGGGTTCGGGTTGATGCTCAGCGTCGCCTTCTTCATAAGGCCCCTGTCGGTGATCGGGATCGGGACCCCTTTCTTGGTCCTTTGGTTCTGGGGACTCCTGCGACAAAGCAACCCCGTCTTGCCCAGGCTGATGGCCTTTGCGCTCCCGGTCACGGCGCTAGCAGCCCTCTTCCTTTGGATCAACTGGGCTCAAACCGGCCACGCGCTCAAGCCGGCCTACCAGGCGTTTCAGTCGTACGCGGCCCAGAACGACTACCGCTTCAGCGGTCTCAACGTCGACCGGGCAACGGAGGTGGCCAACCTGGCGTTCAAGCCCGATACGCCGGTGATCTTCGCGCTCGGTGTGTTTCGTCTCAACTTCGCGCTATTCGGCTGGCCACTCTCGTTCCTGTTTCTCCTCTTCGCTATCCGCGCGAAGAAGGCCCGCGTGCTCTGGGCGGCGCTCGCGCTCTTCTGGCTCGTGCACGTCCCGCTCAAGGACACCGGGATCGACACCTTCGGACCCGTCCACCTCACGGAGCTGGCGATTCCAGTCATCTTGCTGTCGGGCGTCGGCCTGGAGCGCCTACACCGTTGGTTCCGATGGCGGGCGCCAGAGCACCGTTTGTTTCCCTTGACCTTGCTCGGGTCCCTGATCCTCGGTGCTTCGCTCCTCTACGTTCCCCACCGCTTCAGGGCCGTCGCTCAGATCGCCCGTTCGGTCAAGGCCCCCCTCGGCGCAGTGGAGGATGCGGGGCTCACCAATGCCGTCGTGTTCGCCTCCCCCCCCTTCGCGCCCTCGTGCACACCCGACGGAGGCGAGGTGCCGAGCCATTTCGTGTTCTGGTGGCCCATGAACGATCCGGACCTGAGGAATGACTTGATCTGGGCCAACCACCTCAGCTCGGCGCGGGATCGGGAGCTCATGGAGTTCTTCCCCGCACGAGCTGGCTATGTAGCTCATTGGACCGAAGACTGTAGGATGCAGCTGATCCCACTGGACCATCCCTCCGCGGCCGAGATACCGAACGGCCAGATGCGGTACTACTTGGATCGAAGAGAGCTTTACACGGACGCTCACTCTCCAACCGGTGAGTTGCCACCGGCGTCGGAACGCTGACCGTGCTCGGCGTTCTGCGATCGAGAAAAGCGCTGATCTCGCTGGGCCTGGCGATCTCCGCCCTCTTCGTCTACCTCACGCTGCGCGGGATCGACTGGGCGGAGATGTGGAAGGCGCTCACCGGTGTGTCTCTCCCTCTCCTCAGCCTCGTTCTCGTAACCAAAGGGGCCGGCTTCGCGGCGATGGCGTGGCGGTCGCGTATCACGACCGCGCAACCCGGTCCCCTCCCCTTCAATGAGCTCTTCGCTTCGCATCTGCTGGGCTTCACCGCGAACAACATCCTGCCCTTTCGAGTGGGTGAGCTGATCCGGGTCGACTACCTGGGCAGCCGCACACGGACGAGCCGAGCTTTCCTGCTGGCGACCGCCGCGGTCGAGAGGCTGCTCGACGCCATGCTGCTCCTGGCCCTTTTCGCCCTCGTTGCGCAGTCGATGCTGAGGGACCGAGGCTTCGACTCGGGTGTCGGACTGCTCGTCGGCGCAACGGCAGCGGCACTGATCACCGTCCTGGTGGTCGGGAAATCGAGATTCCTTCCAGGACTTCTCGAGGGCTGGCTGGGCCGGATCAGTCCTGCGGCCGCCGCCAACGTGGCCGCGCGAGCCGAGTCCATCCGGAGGGGCTTCGAAGTGCTCTCGTCTCCCAGAAAGGCTATCGGCGCGGCGCTGGCCACCTTCTGCTACTGGACGATGGGCTTCGCCTCGCTCACCCTGGTGTCGATGGCGTTCGGGCTGGCCCTGCCTTGGTGGGGCCCGGCCCTGGTGCTCGCCCTGGTCGGCGTGGGCGTTTCCGTCCCGTCATCGCCCGCGTACGTGGGGACCTACCACTACTTCGCCGCACTTGCGCTCACCCTGCTCGGCGTCGAGCAGAGTGTGGCAGCGTCCTTCGCCGTGATCGCCCACGCGATGGCAATCGGGCCCTATACCCTACTCGGCGTCGTGACGCTGGCGCCGTGGCTTCACGGGTCTCCCCGCAGCGAGCCGGACGCGGTCGGGGCCGAGGAATCCCGAAGTTGACGAGCCTGAGCCGCCAGCAGTCGCTTCCGGTATCCCGTGACGCTCCGAAAGCCCCGGTACACGTCCCACACCGCGCGAGCCACGGACCGGGGCTGGAAGGCCTTCGAGTGACCCTCCGACCTACCACGAGCCAGGAATGGCGCCTCTCCGATGCGGAGCGTTGGGTCTCGGAGTAGCGCCTTCGCCAACAGCTCGGCGTTGAACGCGTGACCCGACGAGACGATGTCCAGGCCCTTGAAGGCATCGCTCCGATAGAGCTTGAGGCCATTCAGGTATCGGTAGGGGAAACCGTACAGGAACCCGACCGTCCTCTGGAACACGGTGGAGCCAACCCGGCGGCGGACCGTCCGCACGACCGCGTTCTGCAGAAAGCCGAGCACGATGTCGTGCTCGGCCCTCACCGCCAGATGGTTCTTGATCGACGAAAAGATGAACTCGTTGTCGCCCGGAATCACCGTTACCCATCGACCCGATTCGATCAGCTCGTACGCCTTCATCACGGTGCGTCCGAGACCTTGATTGCGATCGCTCACGTGCATTCGGCAGCTCTCGTGCTCGTCGCACATCTCGGCCATGACCTCCCGCGTGCCATCCGTAGAGCCATCGTCCATCAGCAAGATCGTCGTCCTCAGGTCCAGATGAGGCGCCACGTCCCTGACGCTCCCGACCGTTTCACGAAGCGTCCCCTCCTCGTTGAAGCAGGGAATGACTACGACGAGCTGCTCCACCTCGGACCCCCTGGCCGACGCCTCACGACGTTCCAGCAGGGAAGGATGGTTCATCAATACCTCATCTCGGCGTCGAAGTAGTACTTGAACTCCAGAAGGTTGTTGGAGGGATCCTTGAGGAAGAACATCAGGTGCTCGTCCCTACGACCACCGAACCGCGTGGAGAGCCGTTGAAAGAACGGCAGCCCCTTGTCCTCGGCCCGCCGCACCAACGCATCGAAGTCCGACTTGCTGTCGAAGGTACGGCCAAAGTGCCGTGGATACATCGTCGGTTCAGGATCGATCCGATCCGGAGAAAGATGGCAGACTACCTGGTCGCCGAAGAAGTCCAACGTGATGCGGTCCGCCATCCGTCGACCGAGACGGCATCCAAGTCCGTCGACATAGAATTCCTGGGCGGCGTCGAGATCGGCACACGGTATGGCCAGATGGAAGATACTGCCCGTCACGACTGCGCCTCCTCGAAAAGCGTGAGCGTGTCAGATCTCAGACCTGTCCTCAGCGTCTCCAGCGCAAGCACTTGTGCGAAGTCGATATTGGCCAGATTCACGTTGGCGCCGAGTTCCTTGATGAAGTAGGCCTGCAGCGTCTTGTTGGGTGCCTCGAATATAAGGCGCTCGTTATCGAGATCGGAGAGTATGATCTCCTGTATCAAACCATATCTCAGTTCTCCATTTGGTCGACAGATCCCGCTTCGGCCACTTTCTCGTGCCTCCATTGTGACATATTCAGCACCGGCTGTCAGATCCTCGCGTGCGAACGCGATCCACGCCGCCGGGTGAAGCTTGATCGAACGCTCAGGATCTTTGTATCCCACCTCGCTGAATACATGGAAGTCCTCTGCGAATACGCGTATGTGATCACCCTTTTGTCGATTATTCAGATCAATCGTACCGTTCGAGATCTCGACATGATCGCACCCTACGCTACGACAGAAGTGTCGGAACTCCGAGAGCTTGTTCTGCAAGAGTGCCTTCTCGAATAATGTACCGCCGAAGTAACATTCGATGTCATGCGATCGCGCTATTGCGACTTTCTCATTCAGGTGGGGCGTCAGCGCGGCGGTACACCACCCGAGCTTTATGTAGTCTATGAACGCGTGAAAAGATTCGACTACATCTCTGAAGGTCCCCAGGCTGACTCCACCGTCGAGCAGTGAGGTGACGCCTGACCGGCGGGGTTTGGACGTGCGCTCGGGAACGTCCAGGAATGAAGCGCCCATCTCTAACTACTCCCGTATTCCTTTATGTGGCCTCTGATGCTTGATTCAGGGACCAGCGAGGGCTCTTCGTCAACATCGCAGAGGTAGAGCATCGGCTCCTCACCGATGTCTCCGAAGATCTCGTTCTCGGGCAGGTCAAACCTCCGTCCTTCGAGCGCCTGAGCCAAGAACATCGTCGCCATGTTATGCCGCCCAACGAGATTCATGCTTGGGCTGATTCGAAAGAAGCGACCGGCGTTGATCTCGGTGACGCAGATCCGTCCATCGGCGGCCTCTTTGAGGTCGACGGAGAAGACTCCTGTAGGCGACGCGTCCACGTGACGAATCGCCCGAAGCGCTACTTCGTTCACGTCCGCGATGTTCACCAGGCGACCTCGGTTCGGGGTGGACACACTCCCCGATGGCGTTTGGCGGCTGAACAGGTAGCTGAGCCGTTCGCACGTCTTCGCGATGACCAGATCGCCGTCACGCCAAAGGCTCTGGAACGCGAAGTCGCGACCCGGCAGGTACTCGCTCAGCGAGAAGTCGTCCACCTTTGCCCCGCGCATGGAGATCCAATACTGGATCCACGACCGCGCCTGCTCCGGTTCACTTACAGGCAGGGCCCCCTGAGCCCCGTTACCCCGCCTCATTCTGCACCACAGAACTCCCGGCTCCTCTCCCTTGAGCTCCGCGAACAGCCGGGGGATCTCAGCCAAGTCCTGGACCAACGCGCTGCGAGCCATGCTCACGCCACCCTCACGACACCGGACGTAGAACTCCCATTTGTCGGTACAGACACGCACGGCTTCGGTAGACGGAAGCAGTACCTGGCTGCGCAGGTCGGACCGTCTCTCGGATACGACGCGTACCTCCGTATCGTTGGTCGGTATCACGAGATCCACTGCGTTCAGCTCGCTGACACAGTTGAGAGCGTCCACATAAGCGTCCTCGTCTCCCGAGTGTGGAATGAGGTAATCCCCATCGGCTCGTGATCTAGCCAGGGCCAGCGCGTCACTGTTGACCCCGATGATTGTCGGATACGGATCATATGGACGAAGAGCTCGAATGAGGTTGTTCGCCCCGCCACCTCCGACGCCCGTTACGAGGACAGTCGGCACTCGAGCCTCCATCTCACCTCTGGCGGGCCGGAACAGCCAGCTCGCCGGAACGGGCGCCGCATCCCGGGGATGAAGCCAGTGGCACCGAGGCGCATGCGTATCGACATGACTCAGCTGGGACGGGGCACCAAATGATCGTGCTTCAGGACGGGAACGACGTCATACACGTCTACCCTGGCACACCACTCCACGTCGTCAGTGTATCCGAGCTCGACCAGATTCTGTCCGGCCGCGCTCGCCAGAAACGGCGCCGCCATGTTCAAGGACGACGGGGGCAAAGAGCCGTGTAGATGTGCCTCCGGCCCCATCGACCGGACGAGCAGACTCGCTGTCAGAGCGTCCTCAGCGGCAGGGCGGTCGTCTCGTCCGGCCATGAGCAGCGTGATCGGTACATCCAGCTCTCGCGCTTCCTCAGTGGCCGCGGCAACGACAGCACTACAGTTGAGAGTGGTTCCGATCATCACTCTCGTGGCTGGCCCCGCCGCCGTCAGAAGGCACTCGACCCCGTTCGTCGTCGCGAGAACCAGAGTCTTCCCGGCGTAGTCCTGCTCCAGAAGCTCTGTGGGGCTATTCCCGTGCTTTGCGCTCGGCAGCTTGCGTCCCCCCCGCTCACCGGCCGTTACCTCGCCCACACGCTCTTCGAGCTCACGAACGGGCCTTACCGCTGCCATCCCCGTCCCCAACGCCGTCACGATCGTGGCGCTTGCCCGCAACGCGTCGATCAGGATGACCACCCCCCCGCGCCTTCGAGCAGCGACGGCTCCTCGTCGTCCAAGCTCGAGATGGACCTGTATGCCATTGGTTTTACTCATTCTACATGATCCCCGGGGATTCGTCCGGCACCAACGTAGCTCTGAGATCCGCACCCTGCCCAGCCCAACGAATCGACGTCGGTGGGCGGAATCCTCGGACGAGCCTCCCGCACAGACTTGGTATCGGAAGCGAGCTGCGATTACAGAAGTCCTCGTTGCCGGTCAGCGGCACAACAGATGGCGGGCACACCGGCGCTCAGCGCCTCGTGGGCACGCCTCATCTCTCCCCCATGGAGCATGATGCAGCATTGACAAGATGGCCAAACCGAATCCCAACATCCCGTAGATGGGTCTGTAGATACTCGGCGGGAGCCAGTGAAGCAGTGGCAGTGCCGTGTGCAGGTCAATAGGGTGCCAGCGATTGGGCGTCGTGACGCTGGGCTGAGTCGGGCCTTCGGTAGCCGGCTCGAGCATAGGCTGGGCTCACGGGTCGCATCAAGCCGGTTCGCCCACAGCGGTGGACCAGTCATCCCTTGGCTCGGCGCGCTCGGCACCTTCGGGAATCTGGCCGGGAGGCATACCTGAGACGGCCTCCCCGGCGGCCTGCAGTCGGAAGCGTTTCGTCGCGGTCACGCGGACTACCGCCTGGCGGATTCGCCGCTTGCATCATCGGTCAGTCATTGGGGACGGAAGCCTCGCATGACCAACCGATACTCATCTTGTGCCGCATCGTAGTTGGCGCTGAACTCCGTCGGATAGTGGACGCCAGCGGGCAGGCTCCCCACGACGGGCATCGGAAGCGAGAAATCCGATCTCTCGAGCAGTCGATCCCGTGACACCATCGGCTCGAAAAAGATCGCCTCTCCCCCGTAGTATCCCACGACGAGTGTCGCAGTGAACGGATCACTCCCCGTGACCTCTTTCTCGGGCATCGCGTGCATCCCCATCCGCGGCACGCAAAGACCGACGAGCGTACCCATTCCCTCCACCTCGATGTCCGGGAGAGTGTAGCCAGAGGGCAGGCTCGATGGTTTGGTCTTGTCCGAGCAGTCCACCGTTCGGATTTCCCGCTTCGTGAGGTTGTAGAAGTGGAAGTCGAAGTGTGGCGTCAGGAATGGCCCTGGCGGATGGCCGTGCGCCTCCCAGTTGATCCCCAGGTGATCGATGCCGAGACTCGCCCGCGCTTGCGGAGGCAAGGCGACCGCTGCCAGCTCTTCCGGTGGCCACGTCATCTCCGCATCGGCGGGGACCTGCTCGATCAGCCCCAGCGGGACCGTAGCGCCCAACTCCACTGCGGTCGCTCCCTCCATCGCCACCCATGTACAAACCTCCTGTTCGAGAACTGCCTCGCACGAGCGGAACACTGAACGAGGCTCCTGCGAGCCCGTTCCGATGACAGGTACGACCGCAAGTGCCAGAGCAACCGATGCCGCTGCGTGTCTCGAGTCCATCTTGACGTCTCCTCGCGATGGTGGGCGCGCTCGAATCCGGTCGAGGTCCGCATGCGCGCTCATGGATGGAGGGCCGAGCCCATTTTCATTAGACAGTGTGTCTAGTGTTTAGGCCATGCTACACTGGCCGTGGCGGCTTGTCAAGTTGGTAGGACATGGTGTATACTGAAATCATGAGCTCTGATGCTTCTCCGAGACCGTATCGCAAGAGGAAGCGCGCCGAGCAGGAGCAGGAAACCCGTCGGCGCATCACGGAGGCTGCGGTACAGCTGCACGGTACGGCAGGGCCGGCGAACACGGCGGTGACGGATGTGGCGAAGCTGGCCGGCGTGAGCCGGATGACGGTCTACAACCACTTCCCGACCGAAACCGACCTCTTCAGGGCCTGCTCGACCCATTGGGCGACCGTGAACCCCTTTCCCCGCCCTTCGGCGTGGGCGGGCATAGACGACCCGTCGGAGCGCCTCATCACGGCGCTGAGGGAGCTGTACCGATGGTACCGACTCAAGCAAGACATGCTGGGTAAGGTGCTGAGAGACACCCCCATCCTCCCATCGCTCGCCCGAGTCATGGACGATCTGTGGTGGCCCTACCTCCAGGAGATCGTGCGTACGCTGGCCGTAGGCTGGCCCGTGGAACAGAGGGACGATGCGGAGCTGAAAGCAGTCCTGAGGGTCGCGGTGGACTTCGACACGTGGCGAACCTTGACCGATAGCGGGTTGGATCATGAACGCGCACCGGAGCTGGCCGCCCGCATGGTGACCGCTGGGGCCGCCGCCCGCTCATATACCGCGTCCCCACGTGGAGATCAACGGGGCCGTCCCGACTGACCGCCACCGCCGTGGCCGCGCCGAAGCCGTCGGCCTCTCCGGAGCCGAAGCGCAGGCCGCCCGAGGGCTCGACCTCACGGGGCCTTCTCCTCCGCCACCGCAAGAAGACCTTGTTGGAACTGACCGGCCTCCGTCATCTTTGGCCCAAAGCTCAGCTTCTCACTTCATCATCACTTGCGCGGGGCACTCAGATGAACGGCGCACAGGACACGCGAAGGCATAGGTTGCGTAATCTCGGGCGCTCCATCTTCCCGGTTCTCCTCGTGCTATTGACCTCCGTGACCACATATCTCGTCATGCGGTCACCGCTCTTGTCCTCCACCCTTCCCGACGTCTCTTTGGCAGAGAGGGCACCTGTCACCGACGCCTACCAAAAGGCCTATGCCTTCTCTGACGATTGGTTTACCGAAGCCATACCGGTCTGGGAGAAGGCCTTGGAGGAGTTCAGGGGCGAGCCGGACATCCACTACCTGGAGATAGGCGTATTCGAAGGTCGTTCCGTTATCTGGGCATTGGAGAACATTCTAACGCATCCCACCGCCAGACTCACAGGGATCGACCCCTTCATCGGCGACTTCAAGAACACGTACGTGCAGAATATCGCGCGCACCGGCATGGCCAATAAGGTCACCACAATCGAGGGGTTCTCTCAAGAGGCTTTGAGGGGCCTTCCTCTCGCCTCCTTCGACATTGTCTACATCGATGGGTCGCACGCAGCCGACGACGTGTTGGAGGATGCCGTCCTGTCCTGGAGGCTCCTCAAGGAAGGGGGCATACTGATCTTTGACGACTATCTTTGGGGCGGCAACTCGGCTGACTTTCCCTTTCCGGCAATCAATGTATTCCATCGGTTCTACGGTCATCATTTCGACGTGATCCACAATGGCTATCAGGTGATACTCAAGAAGCTGCCCGTTCCAGATGTACCGTATCGCGCCACCTGGTAGCTCTTGCCCGCA
>JBDHHQ010000109.1:0-18594 GCA_039589315.1 Gemmatimonadota bacterium | reverse complement strand
CGGAAAGCTGCGATGGGTAGTGCTTCATCCGGTGCGCCATGCCCACTCGCTCCAGGGCCGCCTGCACCCGCTCCTTCCGCTCCGAGCCCGGCATGCCCCGGTACGTCAGCGGCAGCTCCACGTTCTCGTAGACCGTGAGATCGCCGATCAGGTTGAAGGCCTGGAACACGAAGCCGATGGCCTGGTTGCGGATCTTCGCCCGCTGGCTCGCGCTCAGATCGGCGACGGGCTCGCCGTCCAGGAGGTGCGTGCCGCCCGTGGGCGAATCGAGCAGACCCAGGATCGAGAGCAGCGTGGTCTTGCCGCACCCCGAGGGCCCCGCGATGGACAGGAACTCACCGCTCTGGATGTCCAGGTTCACGCCCGACAGCGCGTGTGTCTCCACCTCCTCGGTGAAGAAGACCTTGCTCAGGTCTTCGAGGTGGATGAGGGGTCTGACGTTCTCTGCGTCATTCAGCATGAGCTTCCCGCTCCTGTTGGGATCTCCGGAAGCGGCGCCCCCACGGCGAGGCGCACCACTCCCCACTCGCTCGCGTCCAGCGTCCCTTAGACGGGCCGTTCCCGCGGAGCGTTGCAGGCACCGTCCCTCCGACGCCGGTCACGGCAGTGCGCGATTACGCGTCGGGCGGGCCTCCATCACCCCCACCGCCGCCTCGCTCGATGACGATGCTGCCGCTGAAGGTCTCGGCTTCGATGCGGGCGCTCCCAGTGCCGAGCGTGAAGCTGTCCCGCTCCCGGGGCGAGAACTCCGTGGGTGCCCCCGGATAGTCGGCACGCACGTTTCCCGTCAGGCTCACGGCGGTCACCGTCGCGTTGACTCCAGCGGGTAACTGCAACGTCACACGGCCACCGTGAGATCCGAAGAAGTAGCGCCCGCCGTCCTGGATGTCGCCCTCGTAGTGGATTCGCCCTCCAACGGTGCCGGCGTCCACCGAGCTGGCGGTGATGCCCCGCATCACGATGGAGCCCCCGACCGACTCGGCCAGGATCTCACCGGATGAATTGACCACTTCTATGCTCTGGGAAACCGATGTGACCTCGATCGTCCCCTCGGCACCCTCCACGCTGATCTCGCCGTTCGTGGCTTCGGCCACGATGGTGCCCCGGCCTCCCATGATGCGGATGTTGCCCTGGAGGGTCTCCACCTCGATCTCGCCGTCCGCGCCCTCGATGCTCACGTCGGTGAACATGCCCTCGATGTCCAGATTCAGCCTCGCTGGAATCGTGAGCTCGAAGTCCACTACCGTGGTCGGCCCACGCTCCGTGTCCGGCTGGATCTCCAGGACGTCGCCGTTGTGATCGATCTCGATGAAGGTCCGGCTGGAGTGGTCTGCCTGGATGCGGACGGCGTCACGATCCCAGGTTCGAACGACGACCTGGCCGCCGTCGTTCTCCAGCTCGAGGCGGTTGGCGCCTCGCAGCTCCACGATCGTATCGGTCTGCTGTACGGCCGCGAACGTGGTCAGGGCCAGCGCTGCAATCGTCGTAATCATCGCTCTCGCTCTCGGTCTATGTGCTGCGCGCGCGGATGGCCACGGCAGTCTGTCTGAGGATCTCCATCTTCTTCCACATGTTCCGGGTCAGGAGACGGTTCAACACGTCGCTCGCCGGATCCCGGTCCAACGCCTCGCGTGCCTCTTCGATGGCGTCGTCGATCACCGCGAGGCTCTCTACGATTCTCTCGATGGTCTCGTGACCCAGCACCAGCCGACCCTCCTCGAGGATCATCTCGAGCTCGGCCACGGCGTTCTCGTAGTCCTGCACCGTGGTGGCCGGTACCCCGCCGTCGTCCGACACGGCCACGGCCGGCGGTGCGCTCGAGACAGGGGTGACCGAGGCGCCGCTCGCGGCCGGCTGCGTGGAGAGCGCTAGCCACACCGTACCGCCCGAGAGGAAGGCCAGGGCGATGCCAGCGGCCACCAACTGAGGTAGGGAGAAGGTGAAGCGACGGGCGGTCGGCCTGAGCGCTCGCTCGATGGCCACGACGTCCGAGCCCGGCGCACCGGCGATCCGCGTCCGAATCCCGGGCCACAGATCCCGCGGCAGACGGGCCTCTCGGGGCAGCGCCGCCAGATCCTCGACCAGCTCCCGCATGGGGCCGAGCTCCGCCACGACCTCGTCCTCCGGGCCCCTGTCCTCGGGAGCGCCTCGAGTCGGGTCTTCGAAGCCTCGGTCTCCTGTGTCTCTCGATTCCGTCATCGTTCCAACGCTTCCTTCAACAGCTTGCGTGCGCGATGGATCTGGGCCTTCACCGTACCCACGGTGACCCCGACCATTTGCGCTACTTCGCGGTACTTGTACCCCTCCACGTCCCGCAGTACGAGCACCCGCCTAGCCTTCTCGGGCAGTCCGGCGATCGCCCGTTCCAGGTCGATGCGCGTGCCCGGAAAGGCCTCTCTGACCATTCCGGCGTACCGCTCGTCGTCGGGTAGCGGCGCCTCCCGCGAGGCACGCCGCGAATCGCTCCTCCGGCTCTGGAGGACCAGATTCACCGTCAGGCGGTGCAGCCAGGTGGAAAACCGGCTGTCTCCGCGAAACGACCCGAGCCGTTCCCATGCGCGAACGAACGCGTCCTGCGTGAGCTCCTCGGCCCGCTGCGGATCGGCCGTCATGCGCAGGCACAATCCGTAGACGCGGCCCGACAGGCGACGATAGACACCCTCGTAGGCGTCGGGGTCGCCCTGCTGCGCCCGGCGGACCAGCACCTCGGTGCTGAGCTCGCCCTCGGCCTCCGTCGGGTACCCGCGGGCAGGGACGGCCGTCATCCTCTCCCTTGTCGGAGCTTCGTCGTCGTTCACAACCTTTGATCCCGCGGCGGTGCGGTTTGTTTGATTCGTTTGAATCGGCGGAGGTTCATCGAATCAGGGCGCCAGGCCGGGTGGATCGGTCACCAGCGCCTGGAATCGGGGATGGTCCCGCAGCGGTGCGAAATGGGGCGTGGACCTGAGCCGTGCCCGGGTGAGCATGGAGGGAACCGCCAGCAGCCCCTCCATCTCGTCCAGAGCCGTCTCGAGCTCCCCCACCAGAACGTACACGTCGATCAACGTCCGTAGCTGATCGGCACCGGAAAAGGCGTCCTGCGTCAGGGGGAGCATGGCCGTGGCCGTGACGCCCTCCCGCAGGGACCGCATGCGATCGCCCATCAACCCGTGCGCGATGCCGAGGGACGCGTGGGCCGCCGCTACCATGCCCGGGCGCGTGGTGCCGGGCCGGCCGCCCGATTCGGCGAGGAATGCCTCCGCCAACACCCGCAGTGAGTCGCCGTAGGCAGCGCGCTCGTCCCAACGGCCTGCCGCATGCAGCAGCAGACCCATGTCCCGGAAGTACCGAAGCAGGCCGCCGTCGTCCTCGGGGCGGCTGGCCCGGCCACGCGCCAGGGCAGCGTCCAGGTCGCCATGGGCGGCGGCCAGCTGCGCTTCGCCTCCCGCCACGAGCCTCGGTCCCACCCTCTGCGTGCCCCCGGCCAGGAGCGCGCGGGCGCCTGCGGTGTCCCCCGCCATCCAGAGCTGCACGTCCAGCTTGAGCTCGTACGCCGCCGGAAGATCCGGGGCCAGGGTGATGGCCAGCTCGAGGAGACGCTCGGCCTCCTCGGTGCGGCGCATGCGGGCCAGTGTCTCGGCCAATGCGTAGGCGAGGCTGTAGGAGCGGGGATTGAGGCTAGACGCTTCCTCCAGGATCGCCACGGCCTCGTCCCAGCGGCCCTGCCTGCGGAGGACGAAGCCGATGGCCTCCCGCGGCCGAGCGTCGCCGGGGATCAACCGGGACGCGGCCTCGAAATGTTCGAGCGCCCGAGCATAATCACCGCGGCCCCAGTACTCGAAGTACCCCTGCGCCAGGCTCGTTTCCGCCGTTCCGGGAGCGAGGTCCTCGGCGCGCGCCAGCGCCTCGCTCGCCAACGCCGCCTGGTCTGCGTGGTCAGGCCAGTTCCAGTAGAGCCACATGCGGGCCACCGACAGCGAGGACCACGCCGCCGCGAAGCCCGGATCCCGATCCACCGCGGCCTGGAAGAGGGACACGGCCTCTTGGGCGTCCCTCAGGTCCTCGTTCCGGTCGAAGTGGATTCGGCCCTGTTGGTAGAGGTCGTACGCCTCGATGTCCTCCGTCGGGGCCGAGGCGATACGCTGCCGCTCCTCCTCGGACAGCTCGGCCTGGAGAGCAGCGGCGACGGCCTGTGCGATCTCGCTCTGGACCTGGAAGACCTGGGCCTTGGGCCGGTCGTAGGTCGCGGTCCACAGGTGGGCGTCCGTCGCCGCGTCCACCAGCTGGAGCACGACCCGGATGCTGTCACCGGACTGACGCACCGAGCCCTCCAGGATCGACCCCGCTCCGAGCTCGCTCCCGATCTCCCGGACCGTCTTGGTCCCGCCCGCGTACTGAAGCACCGAAGTCCTGGAGATCACCCGGAGGTCTCCGATCTTCGCCAGCTGGCTCAACACGTCCTCGTGGAGCCCGCTGGCGAAGAAGGCGGTCTCTTCCTGCCGGTTGAAGTCCTCGAAGGGCAGCACGGCCACCGTTCTCGGGTCACCCACGCCGGCGGGAGCGGCCTCTCGGGCCCAGCGGTAGGAGAGCCAGCCGGCCCCCACCGCGAGCACCACGGTGATCGCGAGCAGCGTCAGTCGCGCCGTCGACGCCACCGTGCCGCCATCGGCGCCGTCCTCCGTCCGCTTCACGCCCTCCGGCGTGATGTCGAAGACCCACGCAGCCACCATGGCCACCGGGAACCCGAGGAGCGAGAGGACCACGAGCAGGCGGAACGACCAATCGGGAAGCCCCAGGGCCGGGAAGATGATGTCGGCAGCCTGCAGGACGACGAACGCAGCGGCCGCGTACATCACGGCCACCCGAATCACCCGGCGTCGCTGAAGCTCCGCCAGGAAGGAGGGACGCGTCGGAGGGGTCGGTTCGTCGATCGTGCCTCTCCCGCGCTACGTTCGGTCCTCGAGCCGGTAGACGAACCGGAGGCCGGACCAGTCCTGGTCGATGGCGCACACCTTGTTGTCCACGAGTCCGGCCGCCAGCCCCGCCGCCCGCACGAGGTCACCGGTGAGCTCCCCCGCCAATGGCGAGCTCTTCTTGGCCCATCCGACCCAGAGGCCTCCTGCCTGCTGAAGACGGCCCGCGGCCTCGGGAATCTGCGCCTCGAGAGCGGCGAGCTCCTTGACGAAGAGGACGATGACGTCGAAGGGCTCGTCACCCGTGAGGGCGTCCAGGTACCGGACGCTGGCGGGTGGCTCCAGAAGAGCCGGGAACCCCTCGGGCGCGTTGAGCGCTGCCACCAGATGGCCTTCCTTGATTCCCAGCTTCCGGACCAGCGGCGTTCCGGAGTACCCTGCACGCTTCATCCTTGTCCTCCTCGCGGAGAGGCGAGAACGAGGTCCAAACCGGGACTGGCGCTCTGCGATGTGGCACCGAACACAGCGAGCCGAGGAGACTCCTCAACCTTTCCCCTCCCACACCTCCGCGCCAGCTTCCGCGGCACCCGTCGGGACCCGGCGCCTAACGAATGCACGCCGGTGGCTGTCGAATCGGTGGCGGGTGGACGTCCGCCGGAGACTCGATTCTGGAGAGCCACCATGAAACGTATCGTCATATTCGGAGTCACGACCGCCCTGTTGGCCCTGGCCGCGTCCGGCGCGGCTCAAGAACGAGAACGAAGGGGTCCCCCGGGACCAGGCATGTCCTCCGTGCAGGTGCTCCTCGATAACACCGACGATCTCGATCTGACCGCAGCGCAGGTCGAGGCTCTCGGAGCCCTGCGGAGCGAGCTCCAGGAGAAGACGGCCCCCACGTTGGAGAAGCTGGAAGAGATGAGGGCCGAAGGCGACATGCGGTCGCGCCGGCACGAGGTGCAACCCCTCATGGGCGAGCTGCGGGCTGCCAACCGCGAAGCCGAAGCGGCGGCCCTGGTGCTCCTTGGCGAAAACCAACGAGCAACCGCCGAGCGCATTCTCGAGGAGCACCGGGAGGAGGCCCGCCAGCGCATGCGGGGACGCCGGTCGCGGAGCCTCTGATCCTCAGCTCGCGTCCCGATCTCGGGACGCCGTGCGCGGCATCGACACAGGCACCGAGGCCCCCGACGTCGGAACGCCGCCCCGAGCCGATGGTTCGGGGCGGCGGTCTTTTCAGCGCTCGACCAGGGACCTCAGCACATGGACCCACTCGGCGCCGCCACCGCCGCTTCCTCCGATACGGCGCGCGTGGCCTGAACGGCGCTCGCGTTGGATACAGACTCGACTTCCACGCATCCACCGCAGGATTCGGACGCGCCGGCGGTATAGTGAGTCGCCCCGAGCACCAGCGCCACGGAGCAGAACAGAGCCAGGGCCGAGACCCTCAGATCGGTCAGATACATCGTCCTCATCCTCCCCCCAAACCCCTCACAGGTACCTCACCTCTTTCACCGTGTTGGACACACGGTCGGGGCGGTTGGTTGCAGGGACCGTGCCAGCCACGGCCGCTGTTTGTAGTCCCGACCTCCTGATCGGTGGAGCACGCGTGATCGCTCATCCACCGAGCTGAAAGGCGTCCTCCTCGAGGATGCGGCCCATCGTCGCCACGACCCGATCCGCGTCTTCCTCACGGAACACCATGGGCGGCTTGATCTTGATCACGTTGTGGTCCGGTCCGTCGGTGCTCAGGAGGATGCCGTGGTCCCGCATGCGCTCCACGACGTGCGCGGCGTGAGCCGGCGCCGGTGTCCGGGCCGTCCGATCCAGCACGAGCTCGACGCCGATGAAGAGGCCAAGGCCCCGGACGTCACCGATGACAGCGTGTCGTCGGGCCAGAGTGGCCAGGCCCGCCTTCAGGCGGGCACCTACGAGAGCGGCCCGAGCCTGTAGGCCCTCGTCCGCGATGACGTCCAGTACCGCCAGCCCCACTGCGCACGACACCGGATTGCCCCCGAACGTGTTGAAGTATTCCATGCCCGTGTCGAAGCTGGCGGCCACTTCCGGCGTGGTCACCACCGCACCCATGGGGTGACCGTTCCCGATCGGCTTACCCATGGTGACGATGTCGGGGATGACGCCCTGGGTTTCGAACGCCCAGAAGTGGGAGCCCGCGCGTCCGAACCCCACCTGGACTTCGTCGGCCACGTAGACGCCGCCGGCCTCACGCACCGCCGCCACTGCCTTCCTCAGGTATCCGTCGGGCAGGATGATCTGTCCGCCACAGCTCAATGCGGACTCGCAGAAGAACGCGGCGGGTCGGCGCCCCCGATTCGCCAGCTCTGCAACGACGTCGGCCACGTGCCTCCCGTACCAGTCTCCGGGATCGCCGTCCGCGGTCCGAAACCGGCCCCGGTAGGGATCGGGCATGGCGACCTTGTGAACGCGGTCGGCTGCGCCACTGCCCCCCGGCCCGTCGAACTTGTACGGGCTCAAGGCCACCATCGAGGACGTGTTGCCGTGGTAGGCGCCTTCCACGACCAGGACGTCGTGAGCTCCGGTGTGGGTCCGAGCCATTCGAAGAGCCAGCTCGTTCGCCTCACTCCCGGAGCACACCAGGAAGCACACGGACAGGGGCTCGGGCAGCGTGCTCGTCAGTCGCTCGGCGTACCCGACCAGGCGATCGTGCAGATAGCGCGTGTTCGTGTTCAGCACCGCCATCTGCCGGGCGCCCGCGGCGACCACTCTGGGGTGGCAATGCCCCACGTGGGCAACGTTGTTGACGCAGTCGAGGTAGCGGCGACCCACGTCGTCGACCAAGAACTGGCCTGTGCCCCGGACGATCTTCAGGGGCCTCTTGTAGCTGACGCTCAGCGTAGGCCCGAGGTGGGCTCGTCGGGCCTCCATCAGCTCGTCTTCACCCAGTCCCCTGCTCGCCGGCTCGAGGCCCGCGATCCCGAGCACCGAGTTGGGATCGGGGCTCAGGGAGAGCCATACCTCCCGGTGCGCCGGCGCCGCGACTCCGGGGAACTCGCCCCGGCGCCCCAATGTGTCGGCGATCAGCTGGAAGTGGAGGTGGGGCGGCCAATCGCCATTGCGAGGATAGTCGCCGACGGCCGCGACGGCCTGGCCGGCCGCCACCGGGTCCCCCACGGACAGGCCGTCCAACACCGCGGGATCCAGGTGCCCGTATAGGGTGTGGAAGCGCCCACCGTCACCTCGCTCGTGCTCCAGGATCAGGGTGGGCCCGTAGTCCAGGCGCGCATCGTTGTCCTGGACCGAGTACACGACCCCCTCGAACGGTGCGTGCACCGATGCGCCGGGAGTGGCGAAGAGGTCGATGCCCAGGTGGATCGTCCGTCGCTCGCTCGCCTCGTCGGGTCGCTCGTACGCTGGGCTGTCGTACCACCGGCGCGCCTCGTCGTACAGACCGATCCCCACCCGGGCCCCCGCTGCCGCCATGCGCCCGAAGATGAGCTCCGTAAAGCCGGCGACGTCCAACGCTTCCGCTTCACTCCCCAGCTCGGGGCTCCCCACCGAGAGGTCCAGTATGCACGACGGTGCCACGCACGGATCGGGATCCAACACGGGCGCAGCCTGATCGGCGTTCTCCCTGAGCCAGGCCACCAGCGCTCGCGAGCCCGGACACGGTTCCAGCCCGCAACGTTGGCGGAGGGTGCAGTGGAGGAGCTCCGCGCCGTCTTCAGACAGTCGGTGGAGCAGCGCCCATGCCGGTGCCTCGCTCACGGACAAGTAGGGATCGTCCGGATCAGCCGCGGCCTGGCCCGGCGCCAGCGCCACGCTCACGAGCAGCCGTTGCACGATCAGATGCGGGAGCGCGGCCAGCTCGTCGTCGGTGAGGGGGTGAACCCGGTGGTATCCGGCGACCAGGTCGCCCGCCGCGGCCAGAGGATCGGGCTGACCCATCATGGCGTACGCCGCCGCGATGGCGGGTTCGGCGGCCAGCCAGGTGTGCACCACGTCACCGAAGTCGATGAGTCCCGCCACGGCACGGGTCTCGGCTGCAGCCGGCTCTCCATTGACGTCGGTCACCAGGACGTTGTGGTCGTTGCCGTCATTGTGGATCACGCCCGTGCGGAGCCGGTCGGCTCTCACGGCGACGCCTTCGGCGGCCTCATGTGCCAGTCGGGCGGCGAGGCGACGCCGCGCCGCATCCGTGATGTGGGGTAGGTTCGTGGTGATCACGGCGTCCGCCTGGCGGAGGTCCCAGCGCAGCGAGCGATGGGCCGCCGGGTGGTCCAGGTCCGCGAGGGCACGGTCCACGGTGGCCAGCGCCGTTCCGAGACGCTCGCGAAGATCGGCGGTCTGCGGACGAGCGCGCGCGAAGGGCACGCCGGGGACCCACTTGAGGACCCGCACGAGGGTCGGTGCCCCGTGCTGGTCCGTCGTCTCGATAGCCCTGCCCTCCCGGGAGACGACCGGCCCAGGAAAGCGGTAGCGAGGCGTGACTTCGGCCAGGCGGGCCAGGATCAGGTGCTGCAGCTCGAGGAAGGCCCGGTCCTCGCCGGGATGGCTGATCTTGAGGACGGCCAGGTCACCAGCTTCGGTACGGACACGGAAGTTCTGGTCCCGCTCGCTCGGCAGCGGTGCGAGCGCCCCCTCCATGCCGTAGAGCCTGGCGAGGATCTGTGATGCCTGGTCCGTGGTGAAACGTGGCCGGCCACTCACCCCCAGGACGTCCCGACTCGTGGACTCGACGGTCATGAGGCGCGCTCGTACACGGCAACCCGCCAGAACGCCGTTGTCTTTCCGAACCGTTGCTGGAGCCCCTCTGCGTGAATCACGCGCTCCACCTCATTGTGTGGGTGAACAAAGACGCGAAACGGGTTCCGGGTCGCCCGCAAGAAGAGGTTCGGCACCGCCAGCAGCACCCGAATCCACCACTCGTCCCTCGGGAATACCAGGGCGTAGAACCTCCGCGCCCTCTCGGCAGACAAGCGGACGAGCTCCTCCATGGCCGGGTAGCAGCAGACCACTCGGTCCAGCGTCACGATGTCCGCCTCCGTCACCTGATCGGCGTGGTCCACGAAGTCACCGACGTGGTGGAGCACAAGAGCCTCATGGCCCCGCCGACGAGCCTCCTCCTGGGCCACCTCGACGTACGCTGGCGAGGCATCCACGGCGGCGGCCTGGACGACGCCCCCATCCCCGATGAGGGCGTGTTGAATGGCGCCGACGCCCCCGCCGATGTCCAGGAGCGTCAGTCCATCGACGCCTTGGGCGAGGAGGTGGTCCAGGAGCCAACCGGTGGTCTTGCTGGGGCCGGACCTGCGATAGCGCTTCAGATCCCGTGCCGCCCGCCTCCGGTTGAAGAGTCGGCCGGCTCCAACGCAGTGAGAGCACGTCATCGGGCGAAGCGTAGCGGGCGCCACCGGGAATGCAAGGTCCCCATCCAACCAGGCGGAACGACGAGGGCCTCCGGCCGGGCGATGAACCCCACCTCCCTCGGAGCGCGTCGACGCGTATGTTAGGTCCCGCTCCAAGCCTCTCCTTACCCCACGACGGCCCGAACGACCATGGACTGGATCACGAATCCCGAAGCGTGGATTGCCCTGGGTACTCTGACCACGCTGGAGATCGTGCTGGGAATCGACAACATCGTCTTCATCTCCATCCTCTCCCAGCGCTTGCCCGAGGCCCAGCAGCCGGCAGCCCGCCGAGTCGGTCTGCTGGCTGCCATGTTCATGCGAATCGCCCTCCTCTTCTCCCTCTCGCTGGTCCTGAGACTGACCGATCCGCTCTTGGAAGTCATGGGCAGGTCGTTTTCAGGCCGCGACCTGATCCTGGCGGGGGGCGGCCTCTTCTTGCTGACCAAGGCGACACGGGAGATTCACGACCGGCTGGAGGGAGAGGAGCACGGAGACGGTAGGAGTGGGTGGGCCTCGCGATTCTGGGGCGTGATCCTGCAGATCATGATCCTCGATCTCGTCTTCTCGCTGGACTCCGTCATCACGGCCATCGGCATGGCTGACGATCTGGGCGTGATGGTCACCGCCATCGTGGTGGCCGTCGGGGTCATGATGCTCTCGGCCGAGGTGGTGAGCGCCTTCGTCCTCCGCCATCCGACCGTGAAGATGTTGGCCCTCAGCTTCCTGATCCTGATCGGCATGTCCCTGATCGCGGAGGGATTCGGCCAGCATATCCCGAAGGGGTACATCTACTTCGCCATGGGCTTCAGCGTGTTCGTCGAGGCGTTGAACCTGCGGGCCGCGAAGGCGGGAGTCCGACCCGTCCATCTGCGTCAGCCCCGTCAGGCACCGGCCGACGACCCGGCCCCGGAGACGCCGCCAAGCTGAGGACTGGGGATCACACACCCTGCGGCTCGGCCGCGAGCGGCACGAGGCACCACCAGGCGGGGAACCGGGCGTGTGCCTACGAAATACCGAAGGGGCCGCCGGATCGGATCCGGCGGCCCCTTCCCTTCTTCGACCCTTCAGCGGAAGGGCGGTTCACTACATGGTGGACACGCCCGAGCTGCCGTCGTCGGACACGTTGAATCGGATCCACATGCCCGTCACGGCGTGACCGGGGACGTAGCAGACCAGCGAGTACTCGCCGGCGGCGTCCGCCGTGAACGTGATGGTCTCGGCCTCACCGGGCATCGTTGCGTCGACGAGCGAGGTGGGGTTCTCCGACATGGCGCCGGCGAACACGGGCGTCGGATCGGCGATGTTCGGCGGGAAGTTCCCCGTCCGAGCGTCGACGCCGATGCTGTGCGCCATGTTGGGGTCCTCGTTGCTGAAGTTGATGGTCACCGTGTAGCCGACCGGCACCGTGACCGTGGCGCCGCCGTTGACGAAGCCGTTGAAGTTCCAGCTGTTGTTGTCCGTGGTTGAACCGGCGACGATGTCGAGCGTCGCCGTCATGGCGCCCTCGTCGAGGGTGAGCCAGTCGGTGGAGACGGGAGCCGCCTCCGCGGCCGGAGCCGCTGCGGGCGCTTCGGCTTCGCCGGCCGCGGCGGCAGGCTCTTCTCCGGCGTCGCCGCCGCAGGCGATCATCGCCAGTAGCAGGGCCGTGGTTCCGAGTGCGGGAATGCGCTTCATGTCCGTTCCATCCTCGATTTCACGATACGTTGAGTGCGGCCTGGATCCCGGGTGGATTCGTCCGGGGACCGACGGGGCGCCTCGGTCCCTCCAAGAGCCCCACAGCCGCATAAGATACGAGAATGTCCAACGCGGGACCACCTGGGTCGGTCGGATCGCTCCGGGCCCGGCCGAGAGCGTCCCGGGGATCGGCTCCTCATCCGTCGCGTCCCGGAGCGGCCCCGCCATCTCAACGTGGCGGCGGCATCGGCATCGAGCGCGATGGCGGCTCGGCTACTGGCCCCTGGCCACAGGGCGGCCCGGGTCGGTGATCCACTCACTCCAGGATCCCGGGTAGAGGCGAGGCTGGGGCAGGCCTGCGTGGACGGCGGCCAACACATCGTGACAGGCCGTGACACCCGAGCCGCAGTAGCAAATCACCTGGTCCGCCCGGGCGCCATCGAGCAGCTTCCGGAAGCGGTGACGGAGGGTATCCGCCGGCAGAAACCGTCCCCGGTCGTCCAGGTTCCCCGGCCACGGCGCGGAGATGGCGCCCGGAATGTGTCCGGCTACCGGGTCGATGGGCTCCTGCTCGCCTCGGTACCGTTCGGCGGCCCGGGCGTCGATGAGGGTCACGTCGGGCGAAGCGCCAGCCGCCGCCACCTGATCGACCTCGGCGATCCAACCCGTTCGTTCGGACGGGACGAACGTGGTCGCCGCACGGGTCTCCTCCCCCGCCCGGGTCGGACGACCTTCGGCTACCCACCGGGGCCAACCGCCGTCGACGACCGCGCGTGCATCGTGCCCCAGCCATCCGAGCAGCCACCAGAGTCGCGCGGCGATCCCACCCTTCGCGTCGTCGTAGATGACCACTTGGGTTCCGGTCTCGATCCCCATTCGACCCAACCGCCGAGCCAACACGCCCACGGCCGGTAGGGGATGCCGACCGGTCCGACCCGGCGTCACCGGTCCTGACAGATCGTCATCGAGGTGCGCGTAGACGGCGCCACGCACGTGGGCTGCCAGATAGGCACTCCGGCCTCGCTCGGGGTCGGCCAGCGAGAAGCGGCAGTCCAACACTACCCAAGCCGGGTCGTCCAGATGGGCTTCCACCGTGGAGGGATCGACGAGCGTCTCGTGCGTCATGGCCTTCGCTCTCCGGGCCAGGGTGCGCGGATTCAGCGTCGAAGAAGGAGGGCCCCACCGCACAGGCGATGGGGCCCCGAGGCAAGCCAACACGCTGGAAGCCGAGCTATTCCGGGAGCGCCCACCGGAGCCGGCCCGATACCTCTACGGGTTGTGCCTCCTCCGCCATGCGACGGAACAGGCGTGCCACCTTCGCATCCCCCTCGTCCTCGGCCCTCGTGGCGGCCCGCAGCAGGTACTGAATCCTGTCCTCCGCGCTCATCCGACTCTCGCTTCCTTCGTCACCCCACCCAGCTCACATCACGGCCTCGTTCTTCCATACGGAAGTCCGACCCATCTCGTTTCAGCCGGGCTTCCCACCCTCCAACCAATGAGACGCCGGCAAGGGTTCCAGGGTTGCATGGGCGCTGCCAAAGAGCGGATGCGCCGCAGCGGGCGCCTGCCGGACATGTCGCGCCCTCTCCACCCCCGGAATCCCCTCGAATCAGCGAGGCCCGGTACCCGCATACCCCGGTCCGCGCACCACCCGACCCGGCGTCGCGCCGGTGTGGATCCCGTTTCGGACGACCGGGGCACCGTTCACGAGGACGTGCTCGATCCCTGTGGAGAGCTGGTGCGGCTCCTCGAACGTGGCCCTGTCGGCCACCGTTGCCGGATCGAAGATCGCGAGGTCGGCGTACATGCCTTCCTTCACCAGACCACGGCCCTGGATGGAGAGCCGGGTGGCCACCGCGGAGGTCATCTTCCTGACCGCGTCCTCCAGGGTCATCACGCCCCCGTCGCGCACGTACTTCCCGAGAATGCGCGGGAACGTCCCGTACGCCCGGGGGTGGGTCAGCCCTTCCGCTTCATCCGGATCGAACCCGCCCGCGTCCGTCCCGAACTTGATCCACGGCTGCTGCATCTGGAGCGCGAGGTTCTCCTCGCTCATCAAGAAGTAGACGGCTCCCACTCGGCCGTCCTCGGAGCGGACGAGCTCCATGACCGCATCGATCCAGTCGGTTCCCATCATCTCGGCGATGTCGCCGAGCCGCCGACCGGTCAGGCCCTTGTTGCCCTCACGCTCGAAGCCCAGGGGCATGACCCCCTCCGGAGTCGCGAGGAGGCAGAGGTTCTCCCAGTCCCCGGCGTCCGCCTCGATCGACTCCCGTATGGCCTCCCGCATGCCCTCGTCCCTGAGATTCTCGAGCAGCTTGCCGTCGGCGGAGGCCCATGGCGGAAAGCAGGCCGACAGGCGCGTCCCACCGGCCACGTAGGGATACATGTTGGCCTGGACGTCAATGCCCGCGGCGCGCGCGGAGTCGATCTTTGCGATGGCCTGCCCGGCCTTCTCCCAGTTCCGCTGTCCGGCGGCCTTGAGATGGTAGATCTCGACCGGCACGCCACCGCGGCGCCCGATCTCGAGGGCCTCGTCGATGGCCTCGAGGAAGTTGTCACCCTCGGAACGCATGTGGGTGATGTAGACACCGCCGTAGGGGGCCATGGCGCTGGCTATCGCCGACAGCTCGTCCGTCGAGGCGAAGTTGCCCGGGGGGTAGATCAACGCCGACCCCACACCGAACGCCCCGTCCTCCATCGCCTGGCGGGTGACGGTTCGCATGAGGTTCAGCTCGGTGGGGCCCGCGTCCCCCATGGCCGTACCCATGGCATGGATTCGGACCGTGGCGGCCCCCAGAAACGACCCGATGTTGGGGCTCACGCCCCGTTCGACCATGGCGGTGAGCCAACCGTCGAATCCGTGTGGGCCACCGAATCGCTCGAGCACCGAGTCGGCGGTCGGCCCGGTGATCCCGGCGGCCTCGAGGGTGTTCACGTTGGCGGGGGCATTGGTGACGCTTTCGCCCATGATCTCGGTGGTGATCCCCTGCGTGACCTTGCTGATCACGCGACCGTCGCCTTCCAGAAACGCGTCCCGGGAATGGCTCTGGATGTCGATGAATCCGGGCGCCACCACCAGGCCGGAGGCATCGATCCGGTCCCGTGCCGCCGTGCCCCGCAGCAGGCCAGGAGGCGCGATGCGGGCGATGCGGTCTTCCTGGATCGCCACGTCGCCGTAGTACCACGCGCTCCCCGTGCCGTCTATGATCCGACCGCCCTCGATGACAAGATCGTACCCATCTCGGGGAGGCGGAGTCGTGGCGGAAGGGTCGGCAGCCGGGCCGCCGGTCCCACAGGCGAGGGTGAGGAGGATGGCGAGGAAGAGCGTCTCTCGGACCGCGCGCATCGTGAGTCCTCCGGGGCTTCTCATGGGTTTGCTCTTGGCCGGATGATTGCCAAGATGGAGGCGCCCCCGCGAATGCGACAGGCGGTGATCGGCCAGCTAGTCCGGTACCGGGGCCCAGCACGCCGACGCCCTCGCTCGGTGGCGGCGGCGACGGCTCATGCGGTCGGGTGAGGCAATCACGGGGGCCGGTGGCGATTCTGCGAGAGGCGAGGCAATGACGGACCGGTCAGAAGCGGCGGCAACCGGGCTCACGTGGGGGGAACGTCTTCGTTCCACCCCCATTCTGGGGACCCTTGTCCGCACCTTCGAAGAAGCGGTCGCGGACGGTGCCAAGGACGCGGCTGCGGCCATCGCCTATTACGCGTTCTTCTCGCTCTTTCCGCTTCTCATCGGACTCGTTGCCGGCCTGAGCTTCATGATTGACTCCCAGGAGTTGAGAGCCCGGATCGACGAGTTCCTGTTGAACTCCTTCCCGGGCAGCGCCGGGTTGATTTCCGAGATCCTGGATTCGGTCATCCGTCTGCGCGGGCCCGCCGGACTCGTGGCGGGGGTGACCCTCTTGTGGTCGGCCAGCGCCGCATTCGGCGCGGTCAGCCGGACGCTCGACCGTGCCTGGGGCACCTCCCGTAGTCGGCCCTTCTACGTCTCGCGGCTCCGCTATTCTCTCATGTGCCTGGCCGTCGCTCTGCTCGCCATCTTCTCGGTCCTGGTGACCGGTTTCGTGGAGTTGGCCGTCGGCCTCGACCTGGGGGTCCTTTCCAGGCTCGGGATCGCGGACCTGTTCGCCCAGATCGGCGGGCGAATCGCGAGCTTCGTCTTCATGTTGGCTACCTTCGCGCTTCTCTACAAGGTCATGCCGCGACACGAAACCACATGGCGACAGGTTCTCCCCGGAGCCCTACTCGCTGCGGTCTCGATCGAGGTGGCGAAATCACTCTTCCTCTTGTACCTGAACAACATCGCCGACTTCGAGGCCGTGTACGGGTCGCTCTCGTCGGCCATCGGCCTCCTGCTCTGGCTCTACATTTCGGCGTGGGCGCTGATCCTGGGAGCGGAGTTCGTGATCCTCCGCGAGGACGATCAGGCCGCGCGTACGTGAGCGGCCCGGTCCGTCACCGGTTCGAGGGCTCCGTCACCTTGGCTCGCATCCCGGGAAGACACCGAGCAGCGACCGGATGGCCGAGATCCGTGTCGATGTTGCAGGCGGCCGCGCCGGCGGCGGCTCGGCACTCGGCCTTGCCATCCCACGGGACCTCCCATATCCGTGGTGCGGGGTGCCCGCCCGCCCGCCCCATCGCCAATGCTCCTCGAACCTGACAGCTCTGGCCCGCGGCCTCGCGATGTCCCGGCACCCAGGCAGGTCTCCGGTCGTGCCGAGGCCGCCATGGGCCCTGCGATGGCTACACCGCCCACCACCACCCTGACTCATGGCAGCTGACGTGGACCGAATCGGCATCGGGGAGACCGGCGAGGGCACGCTCGTGCTCCGCCTGGCGGGGCCGTGGGTGTTGGGCGAGAAGATCCCGCCCCCCGAGACCGTCGAGCGGGCCTTCGCGGAGCGGCCCCAGGCCCGGCGTCTGGCGTTCGACACGTCCGGGCTGGGCGAGTGGGACACGACCGTGATCACCTTCCTCAAGCGGGTCAGCAGGCTGGCGGAGGCCAAGGGCCTGCAGCAAGACCGGACCGGGCTCCCCCATGGCATCCAGAAGCTCTTGGGCCTGGCAGAGGCGGTCCCCGAGAAGGAGGACGCCCGGCGCGGGGGCGTCGAAGGTGGCTTTCTGCACCGGGTCGGGCTCGCCACCCTGGAGGTGAGCACGGGCATCGGCGAGACGCTGGCCTTCATCGGCGAGACCGCCGTGACCCTCGGCCGGGCCTTCACCGGGAAGATGGCCTACAGAAAGGCCGACTTGGCGCTTCTGCTGCAGCAGTCCGGTATCGACGCCCTCCCCATCGTAACGCTGGTGAACTTCCTGCTGGGGCTGATCCTGGCCTTCGTGGGCGCCGTCCAGCTCCAGCAGTTCGGGGCCGAGATCTACGTGGCCGACCTGGTGGCCATCGCCATGGTCCGGGACATGTCGGCTCTCATGACCGGCATCATCATGGCGGGGCGGAGCGGAGCCGCCTTCGCGGCCGAGATCGGCAGCATGAACTCCAACCAGGAGCTGGACGCCCTCCAGACCACCGGCATCTCGCCCATGGAGTTCCTGGTGCTCCCGCGCGTATGGGCTCTGGTCGTCATGATGCCCCTCCTGGTCCTGTATGCCGATCTCGTCGGCATACTGGGCGGTCTCGTCGTGGGGCTCGGCATGCTCGATCTCTCTTGGACGGCCTACTGGCAGCAGACCCTGGGCGCGGTGAGCATGACCCACCTGGTGTCCGGCCTGATCAAGGGTCTGGTGTACGGTCTGCTCGTGGCCGTCGCCGGGTGCATGCGGGGAATGCAGGCGGGCCGGAGCGCCCTGGCCGTTGGTGCGGCGGCGACGTCGGCCGTCGTCACCGGGATCGTGTGGATCATCGCCGCCTGCGGGATCTTCCAGGTCCTGTCCTTCCTGCTGGGCATCTGAGAGTGGCTCACCCGGACGCCCTTGCCGCCCCGTCTCCGACGAGCTCTCTCGACACCGTCATCACGGTCAGGGACCTCACGATGGCGTTCGGCTCGTTCGTGGTCATGCGGGACCTCGACTTCTCGATCAGAAAGGGCGAGGTGTTCGTGATCATGGGGGGCTCCGGCTGCGGCAAGAGCACGCTGCTGAAGCACCTGATCGGGCTCATCGAACCGGCCAAGGGGGAGATCCTCTACGGCGATCAGAACTTCACCCAGGCCGACTCCGACGTCCGGGCGGAGATCCTTCGGGGCGTGGGTGTGCTCTACCAGACCGGGGCCCTCTGGAGCTCCATGACTCTGGAGGAGAACGTCGCCCTGGCACTGGAGCAGTACACCGATCTGGCACCCGTCGAGATCCGGGAGATCGCAGCCTTGAAGTTGTCTCTCGTGGGCCTCGGAGGATTCGAGGATTACTACCCCTCCGAGATCAGCGGCGGCATGCAGAAGCGTGCCGGTCTTGCCCGGGCCATGGCCCTCGATCCCAGCATCCTCTGCATCGACGAGCCGTCCGCCGGTCTCGATCCCATCAGCTCCAAGCGACTGGACGATCTGATCCTCGAGCTCTGCGGGAGCCTGGGGACCACGTTCGTGGTCGTAACCCACGAGCTCCAGAGTATCTTCGACATCGCCTCGAACAGCGTCTTCCTGGACGCCGTCAGCCGCACCATGATCGCCCGGGGGGATCCGAAA
>JBDHHQ010000108.1:0-17792 GCA_039589315.1 Gemmatimonadota bacterium | reverse complement strand
TTCTGCCTGGGCGCGGCCTCGCTGACCGGCCAGTCGTCCCCCACCCTCACGACCGACGTCGACAGCGCCCAGACCACCATGGGCGGACGCATCACGCTCACGATCCGGGTTCAGCACGGCGAGGGCGAGCGCGTCGTGTTCCCCGACTCGCTGAGCCTCGACCCGTTCGAGGTCCTTGGTGTGGAGGTGGGAGAGCCCGAGCCCCTGGACGACCGCTTGTGGTCGTGGGCGCGGTACACGCTCACAGTCTTCGAGCTGGGCGAGCTGGAGATCCCCTCGTTCGAGGTCGCCCTCGTCGACGCGGCCGGTGGGGCGTCGGTGCTGGAGACCCACCCGTACGGCGTCGTCGTGGCGAGCGTCGGCCTGGACGAGACCGGTGACATCCGCGACGTGAAGTCGCCCCTCGAGATCCCCCTGGGACTCCTCGTCCTGCTGGCCAGGATCCTGGCCGTCCTGCTGCTGGTGGCCCTGCTGTACGCGCTCTACCGACGCTTCCGACAGCAGCCGGCGGCGAGCCCCATCGATGTGAGCGCCCCGCTGCGGCGACCGTACGAGGTGGCGTACGACCAGCTCCGGGAGCTGGAGGCGTCGGGCATGCTGGAGCGGGGCGAGATCAAGGACTACTACATCCGGGTCTCGGAGATCATCCGGGCCTACGTGGAGGCCCAATACTACGTACCCGCTCTGGAGATGGCGTCCTTCGAGGTTCTGGAAAACCTCGAAGGCATCGGCGTGGACCACGACACGCTTCGGGACTTCGAGGGATTCCTGGCCGAGTGCGACCTGGTCAAGTTCGCCAAGTTCGTCCCGGACGCTTCACGGGCGCGGCAGATCGTGCCCCGGGCGCGGAAGCTCGTGGAGCGCACCAAGGTCGGCCGGCCGGCTCCCGTGGGTGTGGCGGCAGCTGTGCCAGAGGGCGCAGCGGTGCCCGCGACGGACCCGGACGAACCGGCTGCCCCGGAAGGGGCGAACGAGGGCGAGGCCGAAGACAGCGCTGAAGCCGCCCACCGGGCGGCGGACGGTCCCGAGCCTCGCCAGCGCCTGGGCACGCATGACCCCGGTTCGGGAGGATCGGAGTCGTGATCTACCGTTTCGAGGACCCGGCCTTCCTGCTGCTTCTCCTGTGCCTGCCCCCCCTCGTGTGGTGGTACGTGCGCCGCAGAGCCGCGCGGGGTGGAGCGCTCCGCTTCTCGTCGGTGGGTGCACTGAAGAGCGCGGACAGCCGGCGAACCGGCCGGAGGCGCCATGCGCTTTTCGCGATGCGCCTGCTCGCGCTGGCCGCCCTCTTCGTGGCCTTTGCCCGTCCCCAGTCCGGCGTGACCGGCGAGACGGTGAGCACGGAGGGGGTGGACATCGTCCTGGCGCTGGACCTCTCGACCAGCATGTTGGCCGAGGACCTGGAGCCCAACCGGGTGGAAGCCGCGCTGCAGGTGGCAGCGGACTTCGTGGAGAACCGACAGGACGACCGGATCGGCCTGGTCGTCTTCGCCGGGGAAGCGTTCACCCAGGCTCCCCTGACCCTGGATCACGCCGTCATCCTCGACCTCCTCCGCCAGCTCGAGGCAGGCACCATCGAGGACGGGACGGCCATCGGCATGGGCCTGGCCACGGCGGTCAAGCGACTCCAACACAGCGACGCCGAGTCACGCGTCGTGGTGCTCCTCACGGACGGCCGCAACAACCGGGGCGAGATCGACCCGGTCACCGCCGCCCAGATGGCCCAGGCCCTCGGTGTGAAGGTCTACTCCATCGGGGCGGGCACGCGGGGTACCGCCCGGGTGCCGGTGCGGGACCCGCTGCTCGGTCGCCGCTACGTGAACATGCGGGTCGACATCGACGAGGGCGCGCTGCAGGAAGTGGCCGCACTCACCAACGGTCGCTACTTCCGGGCCACGGACCGGGAGAGCCTTGAGCAGGTGTGGCGCGAGATCGACGAGCTCGAGACCACCGAGATCGAGGTGGAGCACTTCACCAGGTTCGGAGAGCTCTTCCACGTGCCCCTGCTGCTGGGCCTGGGCCTGCTGCTGCTCGAGCTCCTCCTCGGTCAGACGCTCCTGAGGAAGATCCCGTGAGGGCCGCGGGCGTGCACGTCACCGGCCCACGGCGGTCGCCGGCGGCGAAGGGAGGGGCGTAGCCGTGTTCCGCTTCGGTTTCGAAACGGCCCTCTGGGGGCTTCTGGCGGTTCCCCTGTTGACCGGAGCCTACTGGTACGCCATGCGTGCCCGCCGCCGGGCCCTGGCCCGCTTCGGGGACACGCCGCTCATGGACCGCCTCAGCCAGACCGTGAACCGAAGGGGGCGAGGCGCCCGGGCCGTGCTTCTCCTGGTGGCGGTGGCCGCTCTCGTGGTCGCGCTGGCTCGACCCCAGTTCGGCACCCGGGTCGATACCGTGCGACGCGAGGGCCAGGACCTGGTCGTGGCCCTCGACCTTTCCGTCTCCATGCTGGCCGAAGACATCGCCCCGAACCGGCTGGAACGGGCGAAGCTCGCCGTGACGCGCCTGATCGAGCGCCTCGAAGGCGACCGCATCGGTCTCGTCGCCTTCGCCGGCCAGGCGTTCGTACAGAGCCCGCTCACCGTGGACTACGGCGCGGCGCGGCTCTTTCTGAATGCCATGGACCCCGACCTGGTCCCGGTCCAGGGGACCAATCTGGGTCAGGCGCTCGCGGTCTCGTTGGACAGCTTCGACGAGGACGAGAACCGGGAGCACCGGATCCTGCTGTTGTTCACCGACGGCGAGGACCACGAGGGTGAGGTCGACGCCAATCTGGAGCGCGCCGTGGCCGCCGGTGTACGCATCTTCACGGTGGGGTTCGGCTCGGGCGATGGGGTGCCCATCCCCGACCTGGACGACCAGGGCCGGCGCAGGGGCTTCCTGCGGGATGACGACGGCGCGGTGGTCACGACACGACTCGAGGAGGAGCCCCTTCAGCGCTTGGCCGAGGCCACCGGAGGACGCTACATCCGGGTCACGCCCGGCGGAGCGGAGCTGATGGCGCTGGCCGAGGAGCTGACGGGCATGGCAGGGAGGGAGATCGAAGCACAGCAGGTCACGCAGTTCGAGGAGCAGTTCCAGCTGTTCCTGGGGTTGGGGCTGATCCTGCTTCTCGTGGAGATGCTGATCCCTGAACGGAGACGCGTGGCCGCAGAGTGGACCGGCCGGTTCGGCGTTCTTCCCTCTGTCCTTCTGGGCCTGTCGGTGCTGTTGCCCTCACCGGCATCGGCCCAGGCCGGGCGGGCAGAAGTGCGCGAAGGGAATCAGCTCTACCAGGAAGGACGATTCGAGGACGCCCACGAGAAGTACCTGGAGGCTCTGCGCGCGGCGCCCGGCTCGCCCGTGGTCCGCTTCAACGACGGCAACGCCCTCTATCAGACCGAGGAGTTCCAGCGTGCCGTCGAAGCCTACCATGAGGCCATCGAGGCCGGAGACCCGGTCCTGGAAGCGCAGGCGTGGTACAACGTCGGCAACGCCTTCTTCCGTCAGGAGCAGCTGGCCGAGGCGATCGAGGCCTACAAGCAAGCGCTGCGCACCGACCCCGGCGACGTAGACGCGAAGCACAACCTCGAGCTCGCCCTCGAGCAGATGGAGCAGCAACAGCAGAATCAGCAACAGGGCGGGGACCAGGAGCAGGACCCGAACCAGGACCAGCAACAGAATCAGGACCAGAACGGACAGGGCGATCAGGAGCAGGATCAGCAAGACGAGCAAGCAGACCAGCAGGACGACCCGGGCGACCAGGAGCAGGAGCAGGACCCGGGCGACCAGGAACAGGACGATCAGGGTGATCAGGGGGACCGGCCGCCACCCCAGCAAGCGCCTCCCCCACCCGGTCAGATGACCCGCCAGGAGGCCGAGCAGCTCCTCCGGGCCATCGAGGAGGATCCTGAGCAGGCCGGTCGCCAAAAGGCCATCTCCGCCACCGGACGGAGGCCCCGCAAGAAGTGGTAGTCGGCCCGCGCCTCCGACCCCGGCGAGCACCCCCCGGCCGTCCCTCGCGGTGGACCCGGGCCCCGTCGGGAATCTCGGCTCTCCGCGCTGCCGGCCGCGCCGCGACCCTACCGCTGTTGACGGCCCTGCTCCTCCCTCTGATCTGGGCCTCTCCGGGCGCGGCCCAGGACCTTTCCGTCCGCTCCTATCTGTCCGGCAACCCCGTGCCCCCCGACCGACCGTTCGATCTCAACGTCGAGGTCACGGGGGCACAGTCCGCCGACGGTGAGCCCATCCTGCCCGATCTGGACGACTTCGCCGACCTGATGAGCACCGGGCGCACGTCCACCGTCCGCATGGTCAACGGCGAGACAAGGGTTTCGGTCATCTGGGTCTATCGCTTCCAGCCGAACCGGGAGGGGTCGTTCGAGATCGGTCCGATCCAGGTGCAGGTGGGCGGTCAGACCCTGACCACCGACCCCGTGCAACTCACGATCGGAAGCGGTCCGGCCCGGGGATCCAGCCCACCGGTAACGCAGAGCCGTCCGCAACCGCCGCCCCAGGCCCAGGAACCGGCGATCGGAGCCGACGACATCTTCATCACGGCCGACGTCAGCGACCGCCGCGTGTTCGTGGGCGAGCCCGTGATCGTGGAGTACCGCATCTGGACGCGAGTCAACGTCAGCCAGTACAGCGCCACCGAGCTTCCGGCCAACACGGGCTTCTGGGTCGAGGAGTTCCCCATCGCGAGCCCCGAGGTCGAGCAGATCGAGCGTGACGGCGTGCCATTCGCCACGGCCGTGATCCGAAAGGTGGCTCTGTTCCCCACCGGACCCGGCACGCGGACGGTGGAGCCGCTGGGGATCGAAGCGCAGATCCGGGTGCGCCGCCGCTCCAACGACATCCTGGACGACTTCTTCAACCGGTCTCTCCTGGGCCGCCTGGAGCCCGTGCTCGTGGCGTCGGAGCCGGTGGAGATCCAGGTCGACCCGCTTCCCGAGGGCCAGCCGCGAGACTTCAGCGGGTTCGTGGGCAACGTGGACATGTCGCTGCTGCTGGACCGAGGGCAGGTGGAGACGAACGATGCGGTCTCGATGACCCTGCGTCTGCAGGCGGAGGGCAACATCCAGACCCTTCCGCAGCCCGAGATCCCGTTCCCGTCGGACTTCGAGGTGTACCCGCCCGAGGTCAGCGAGCGAATCGATCGGACGGGCAGCCGGATCAGGGGCACCAAGACCTACCAGTACGTGTTGATCCCCCGCTCGCCCGGAAGTCACTCGATTCCCGCGGTATCGCTGGACTACTTCGATCCGCGCCGCGGCGTCTACGCCACGGCCACGACGGACCCTCTCGCACTCGACGTCACTGGTGACCCGGTGGAAGGCGCCTTGATCGTGCGGCCTGGGCGCGGCAGCATCGAACCGCTGAGAGAGGACATCCGCTTCATCTCCATCGAGATCCCTCGGTTCACTCGCTCGAGCGGATCCCTGGTGGGGAGCGCCGGCTTCTGGCTCCTGCTTCTGGCTCCGGCCCTGGCACTCGGCGGTGCCGTCGGCGTCCGGCGCCATCAGGACCGGCTCACGGGTGACGTGGCGTGGGCGCGGAGCCGGAGAGCGAACCGTACGGCGCGCAAGCGCCTGGCGGGCGCCCGGAGCCTGCTCCACGGCGACGGCCGTGCGTTCTACGCCGAGGTGGACCGGGCTCTCCAGGGTTTCCTGGGCGACAAGCTCAACCTGCCCGAGGCGGGGCTCATGAAGGAGGACGTCCGCCAGCGGCTGACCGAGCGCGGTGTCTCGCCCGAGACGCTGGACGCGTATCTGGCGTGCCTGGACGAGTGTGAACGGCAGCGGTTCGCCCCGGCCGAGACGGCCACGGCCGAACGCGAGGCCTTCCTGGCCCGAGCCGGTGACGCCATGGGACGGCTCGACCGGGAGGCAGGGCGATGAGCCCCGCCCGCAGCGGATGGGCATGCGGCGTGGCCGTCGCCCTGTTCGTGTCGGCCGTGACGCCGGCGACGCCGCTGGTGGGCCAGGAAGACTTCTTCGTCGAGGGCAACCGACTATACCGTGAGGGAGACTTCGCCGGCGCCCTGGAGAGCTACCTGCGCATCGAGGAAGCGGGATTCGAGAGCGGCGCTCTCTATTACAACATCGGGAACAGCTACTTCAAGCTGGGAGAGTTGGGCTCGGCCATCCTGTACTACGAGCGAGCCCGCCGTCTCATGCCGGGAGACGACGACCTGCAGGCCAACCTGGACTTGGCACGCACCCTCACGGTGGACGAGGTCAACCCTCTTCCCGGGTTCCTGCCGATTCGAGCGATCCGGTGGTGGATCCACCTGTTGCCCCCACGGGTGCTGACCTGGCTGGTCGGCTTGACCTATGTCTCGGCCATGGTGGGACTGACGCTGTGGGTTCTCTGGCGGGGCTCGTCAGCCGGTACATGGGCGGGTCGCATGGCTGGAGCCATGGGCCTGGTCGCCGCCGTCTTCGGCGTGAACCTCCTCGCCGTCGAGCTGGGGATCGGGGAGGCGCGGCGAGCGGTGGTCCTGGACGAGGCGGCGGACGTGCAGAGCGCGCCCTCGGACGATCCGTCACTCCAGGTCTTCACGGTGCACGAGGGGACCACCGTGCGCATCGACCGTCAGTCGGGAGACTGGGTCGAGATCGTGCTGGATGACGGCAAGGTCGGATGGCTCGAGCTCGGAGCCCTCGAGGAGATCTGAGCTCCGCCCCTCGAGAGCCCGGCTTGTCCTGGCGCCGATGAATCCTCACCGGCGGCGCTGCACCTCTTTCAGTGACTCGAGCCGGCCCGGATCGGCCGATCCGCTAGTCCTCTTCTTCCTTCAGCACGAACCGGAGACGGGCGCCGATGCCCGCCCCCTCGGCGTTCAGCTTGTCAGCCGCCGCCCCGGACAGCTCCTCCACGTTCGCGCCCTGGTTGAAGGCCGTCCCCACGCAGTGGTCGGCATGGTCCGGGTTTTCACGGATGTAGGTCCGCGACAGGAGCAACGTGTCCACCCGTCCCTCCAGGAGTGCCCTTTCGGTGGCTTCGGCCCCGAGGCAGCCTCGCCCGCCCGAGTGGGCCATGTCCAGAACCTGAGTGACCATACCCTCCTGAAGCTGGTTGGTCAGGACCGACGCGCATTCCTCGGCGGCGTCCTTGACCTCGGCGAGGGTCATGTCCACGTGAAGTGAGGGGTACTCGAGGGTCCGCTCCGCCATCCACGGGGGAATCATCTGGAGGATGGCCGCCACGGTCTCCTGGGGCCCGCCCAGGATCAGCAGGCCATGCCCGTTCACATGCTCGACCAGGTTCTCGGCCAGGCCCTTCAGCATCCGCTCCGAGCCGGCCGCCAGGAAGCGCTGGGCTGCGTCGGTGCCGGTCTGCCCGCGAACGCCCGTATGAGTGGCGCCTCGCTTGGCGACGCCCATGTCGCTCAGGTCGCCCACGTCCTTGTCTGCCAGCACCCCGGGCAACTCTGACACCTCACCCCGGCGGTACTCGAAGACGCGCGCGTGCCTGCGGTCCGCCAGCACGATGACGACTGCCCTACCCTGCTTGAGCCCACGTACGTACGGTGCGACTCGGAGTCCGTGTTCCCAGGCCACCAGATCCGGCATCGGTACGGGTACGCTCTCCGAGTAGAGCACCTCGGCCGGGGTCGCGAAGCCGACCCAGCCCTTTCCGGTCACGAATCCATCGAAGCGGCCCAGCTCTTTCCTCAGAAGTGCGAGAGCATCATGGAACGCGGCCTTCTCGTCAGCGGCCACCTCGCCGAGCCGCTTTTCCACGCGGTCGACCTGTTGATCCAAGCGCCGACGCCAGACGTTGCGCTGGGCCGGGTCGCTGGCCTGCGCGTCCAGGTAGATGCTGAGCACCTTGTCGTCCCGGAGCTTGCGGTAGAATTCGACGAGCTTGTCGTGGGTCATCATGCGCTACCTCCGTGGTTTGGCCCGAAGGCCCTGGAGACGCGCGTCGCCCCGTCGGGGGCGGTGTCGGAGCGACGTTCGAGGGTACTTCTTTCTATTCCCGTCTGACGGACAGAGGTTCCACTCCGCGAGGCCGCATGATCCACACCCCGGACAGGGCCCAACCGCCATGGTGGTCGGCGGCGCCATCGGGCCCTGACGACGCTCCCGCACGGCGACGGCACCCCCCCGGGGGTCCCACGGAGCACGTCCGGCACCAGCGGCGCCGGAGGTGGGAGACTTCGCGCACCCGGCACCCGAAGGGGGACCGCCAGCACACCCGTGAAACGCGCTAGGAAATTCCGCTGCAAGGGTTTAGCTTTGCAGGCCTCACCTGAAGCGAACCGGAACGGGAGCGTTTGTGCGGGTCCTCATCGTCGGCGCAGGCGAGGTGGGATTTCACCTGGCCGCGCGGCTCTCCGAAGAGAATCAGGACGTCGTGGTCATCGAGTCGGACTCGGACCGGGCCGAGTACACGTCGGAGCAACTCGACGTGATGACGGTCGTCGGGAACGGTGCCTCCGTGACGGTCCTCGAGCGGGCCGGCGTGCGCAACGCCCGGATCCTCATGGCGGTGACCTCCAGCGACGAGGTGAACCTCATCTCGTCCCTGGCTGCGTCACGTATGGGGGTCCACTACACCGTCACGCGGACGAGCAATCCGGAGTACTACGACCGGGGCAGCGTCCTCTCCAAGGATCGCCTGGGGATCGATCTGATGATCAACCCGGAGCGAGAGTGCGCCTGGGAAGCGCTACGTCTTCTACAGAGCACGGCGGCGACGGATCTGGCGGCCTTCGCCAACGGGCGCGTCCAGCTTCTCGGTCTATTCGTCAAGGAGGGGGCTCCCCTGTCGGGCAAGACCCTGGCCGAGTTGGACAAGGCGCTCGGGGACTACCACTACGTCACCGTGGCCATCGTCCGCGACGGTGTCACCTCGATCCCCGTAGGATCGTCTGTCGTGGAGGCTGGAGACCAGCTCTACATCCTGTCTCCCACGGAGGAGATCGCTCGGATTCCGTACCTTGCCGGCTACGAGGGCCACTCGGTCAAGCGCGTCATGATCGCGGGAGGGAGCGACGAAGGCCTGTTGCTGGCCCAGCTCCTGGAGCAACGGAACATCCAGACCACGATTCTGGACCGGGACCGACGCCGCTGTGTGGAGCTGGCAGAGGCGTTGCCCCGGTCGCTGGTTCTCCACGCAGACGCCACCGACCTGGAGCTGCTCGAGATGGAGGGTGTGTCCGGCGTCGATGGCTTCATCGCCATGACCGGCCATGACGAGATCAACCTGCTCTCGGCGCTTCTGGCCAAGAGGGCGGGTGCGACCAAGGTCATGAGCCTGGTGGAGAAGTTCGACTACCTGCCCCTGGTTCAGAAGATCGGCGTGGACGCCGCCGTGTCTCCGCGGATGTCCACCGTGAACGCCATCCTCCGCTACGTGCGGCGTGGACGCGTGCTGACGGTGGCTACGCTCAAGGGGATCGACGCCGAGGCCATCGAGTTCAAAGTCGACACCGCGGCCAAGATCGTCGGAACGCCCCTCAAGGAGCTGAGCTTCCCCAAGGATGGCGTCATCGGCACCATAATCCGAGGCTCGAAGATCATCATCCCCCGAGGGAACGACCGCGTGATCGCCGGAGACGACGTCATCGTCTTCGCGTTGCCACACGCCATCCCGGACATCGAGAAGCTCTTCGGCTGATGTCGCTCCGGCCCGTTCTCAACGTGGTTGGCGTGCTGCTGGTCTTTCTCGCCGGCGCCATGTTCGTCACGGCCGGGGTCGCAGCCTACTACGCCGACGGCGACACTGCGGCGTTCCTCGCCTCGGGAGCCATTACACTGGTGGCGGGAGCCGGCATGTACCGCGTCACCCGCTTCCACGACGACATCACCCACCGGCAGGGATACGCCACGGTCACCTTCGCGTGGACCTTCGTGGCTCTGTTCGGGGCCCTCCCCTTCCTCTTCGGGGGAGTGGTGGACAGCCTCGCCGAGGCGATGTTCGAGTCCATGTCGGGCTTCACGACCACGGGCGCCACGGTGTTCGGGGACATCGAGTCCTTGCCCCACGGAATCCTCCTGTGGCGCTCGGTGACCCACTGGCTCGGCGGCATGGGGATCATCGTCCTGGCCATCGCCGTGCTGCCGTTCCTGGGCGTTGGCGGCATGCAGCTCTTCCGGGCCGAAGTGCCGGGGCCGACCATGGAGCGGCTGCGACCCCGGATCAACCAGACGGCCAAGCTGCTCTGGTACGTCTACGTCGGCCTCACCGCATTGCAGGCGGTGCTGTACTTCCTGGGCGGCATGTCGGCCTTCGATTCGGTGAACCATGCCTTCGCCACCCTGGCCACGGGAGGCTTCTCCACCAAGAACGACTCGGTGGCCTCCTTCTCTCGATACCACCAATACGTGACGCTGGTATTCATGTACCTGGCCGGGATCAACTTCACGCTTCACTTCCGGGCGGCCACCGGACGGCCCGCGTACTGGAAGAATGAGGGCTGGAAGTTCTTCACCCTGATCGTCGTGGTCGGCGGCGTGATCCTGGCCGTGGCCAACCTCGTCAGTGGCGGATACGCGCTCACCGTCGCCGGCATGGAACAAGCGCTCCGCGACGGCCTGTTCCAGTCCACGTCCATCACGACCACGACGGGCTTCGTGTCGGCGGATTACGAGCTCTGGGTTCCCGCGGCCCAGGGGCTGCTGCTCACGTTGATGTTCACGGGAGGCATGGCCGGCTCCACCGGCGGTGGCGTAAAGACGATGCGCGTGCTCCTCACGCTCAAGTACGTCGGTACCCAGATCCGGAAGCACCTACATCCCCGGGCCATCCTGTTGACCCGCTTCGGTGGCCGGGCGGTGAAAGAGGACGTCCTCGGCAACGTGGTCGGGTTCGTCTTCCTGTACGTGGTGATCTGCCTCCTCGGCACCATGGCCATGACGTTCATGGGCATGGATCTGCTCACGGCCTTCGGAGCCAGCGCTGCCACCGTGGGCAACATCGGTCCCGGAGTGGGTAACGTGGGCGCCACCGATAACTACGGCTGGATCTCGGACCCGGCCCTGGCCGTCCTCGCGTTCATGATGCTGGTGGGCCGGCTCGAGATCTACACGGTGCTCCTGCTCTTCCACCCGGACATGTGGAGACGGCGTCAGGGAGGCGGTCTGCGACCCCACGTGGTGCGCGCGCTCGAGTCGAAGGTGCCGTTCCTCGCAGGCAAGGGGCCGACACCGAGCGCGGAGGTCACGATCATGGATCCCGACGAGGCCACACGCACCATTCACGTGGCGGAGGACGACGACGCCCCGACCCCGGTTGACGAAAGAGCGGCCCCGATCCCGGATGACGGGGGAGCTGCCCCGATCCCGGATGACGGACGTGCTGCCTCGATCCCGGATGACGAGAGCACAACGCCGATCGCGGATGACGGGGGCGGAGTGTCGACGGCGGACGAGCAGGTGGCCGCCGCCGGGGGCGAGCGAGCGGGCACCGGCGGGGGCCAGCAGGAGGCCGCTTTCCGGGACGGGCAGGTAGCCACCCCTGCGGACGACGCTGAGGGCGCTGTATCGGCTCCCCCCGAGGACCTCGCGGCCGAGCCGGCCGTCCGCGGTGACCCCGGCGTCGACCCCGCCGGAGTCGACCCGCCGGCGCCGGGGGATCCTACCCCGCCACCTGCGCCTGTCACGAACGATTCCCCAGGCTCGGAACCGGACACTCCCCCGGATGTCGGGCCGACCGGCTCCTCCGACCCCGATGACAACGACCGACCCTAGCCGGCCGCCTCCCTTCACGGTCCGACTCACGCGCCCGTGGCGGGCACTCCGCTCAGCGCGTGCCGAACAGACGATCCCCCGCATCGCCCAGACCGGGCAGGATGTAGCCCTGGTCGTTGAGCTCCCGGTCCAGCGACGCTGCGTACACGGGGACGTCGGGATGGGCTTCGAACATCGTCGTGACACCCTCTGGCGCCGCTACGACGCACATGAAGCTGATGCCTTTGGCGCCCCGGGCCTTCAGCAACGCCACCGCGGCTGCCGCTGAGCCGCCCGTCGCCAGCATGGGATCCACCACGATGAACGCACGCCCCGCGGCAGGCGGGAGCTTCACGTAGTACTCGACGGGTTGGAGCGTGTCCTCGTCGCGAAACAGGCCGATGTGCCCGACGCGCGCGCCCGGAATCAGGTGGAGGATCCCCTCCACCATTCCCAGGCCGGCGCGGAGGATGGGGACCACCACCAGCTTCTTCCCCTGGATGCGGCGGGCGACGGTTTCCTCCAGGGGCGTCTCGACCCCGACGTCCTCCAGCGGCAGACTTCGCGTCACCTCGAACGCCATCAGCGTCGAGATCTCGTTCACCAGCTCCTTGAAGAGCTTGGTGGGTGTCGCCTTCCGCCGCAGGTGACCCACCTTGTGCTGGATCAAGGGGTGGTCGATGATCGTCAGGTTCGCAAGGGATCCCATTCGTCGCTCCTCGGCGTGTCTCCCCCGGGTGACGTCTTGGTGCGCCACCGGGTCGGATCGGGACTACCGCTTGATCCGCTCGCCCTTCTCCTCCGACCGGAGGATCCACGCCACGAGCGCTCCTGGACGGATACGCTCGTCTTCGTCGCCGTAGTCGCGGTCCCCGAGGGAGCCTGCCTCCAGACTGGGCCGCCGCGCCCGATCGTCCAGGTACCCGTCGACACGCCCCTTCCACTGCGCCCAGTTGACCGGCCGCAGGTCCACCCAACCATTGTCGACGGTGCCTGAGTCGAAGGGGTCTTCGCCCGGCTGAGGCTGCACCTTGACCCGTGCGCCTCTCAGAATGGTCTCGCCGTCCGGCAGGAGGATCGGCAGGCCGATCGAGAGGATACGCTGTCTCAGGTCGGCGTCCTCTTCCACGAGCCGCTTCGTCCACTCCGCTGCCTCGTCGGGGTCGAGTTCCAACGCCCGATCCAGGCGCTCGTAGAGACGGCGGAGCAGCATCCCCTCGAACAGTAGCTTCGAGAGCCGGGGAGGGCCCAGCATCTCGTACGCCGCCGCCTCGACCCCATGGCTCTCCTCCATCTCCTCCATTAGGCGGAGCGCCTTGCTCCGGAGCACACCGGCCCGGAACGAGGGCCCCATGGATGCGCCGTCCAGGGCCGCGACCACGTCCTTCCCCGTGGGGTACGCCGTGACCTCCCGGTAGACGTTCTCGGCGATCTCCTCGGGTGTCACGAACTCCATCAACCCGACAGCGGTCAACGTCTCGAACTCGTGCAGCGAGAAGAACCCGTTCTCGCCGGAGTCCATGTAGACGCCCTCCAGCGGCTGGTCCAGCTTCTGGACGGTGGCCTCACCCGCGGGGCCGAGCGCCTCGCCGATCGGGAGGGCCTGGGTGCAGTCCGAGCGCATGGCGGGTCGTCCACCGCGGTATATGGGTCCGTAGCCGATGGACTTCCAGCTTATGGCGGCGGTGGGCTTGATCTCCTTCACCGCGGGTGCACCCGGCGTGCGGGCCATCAGGTACAGCAGAAGCGTCTGGAAGGCCGCTCTTCCGAGTGGGTGAACGGGATGTTGAGTCCCATGCCTCCGGTGCCCGAGGTCCCGATCTTGACGTACACTCGGGTGCCCGCCCGCTTCATGCCCTCCAGGGCAATCTGCGTGTGCCGGATCAGCTTGGGCAGATACATGGTGCTCAAGTGGCGGTCCACCGCCGTCACGTCCACCTGGCCCTCGGCCGCCAGGACCCGCAGCTCCTTGGCCGAAGCGAACACATCCTGGTACGCCAGCGCCCCCGCCGTGTTGACGCAGTCCACGACCACGGTGGGCTGTACATCGAGGAGCAGGCGGCCCAGGGTCGAGCGCTGGAAGACCTCTTCCGTGAGTGGCCCGAAGAGGTCGTCCACCATGAGCTGTCGCGCCGATGCGTCAGCGAGGATCTCCCTCCGAGTGCACTCCTTGAGCGCGTCCGGGGTGAACAGGTCGCCCCAGGCGCCGTCGAGCTCGGCCTGGGTACTGGTCTGCGCGCGGATGTCGCGAACCGCGTCCTCGGCCTCATGACGCCGCAGCGATGCGATCACCATCCGGCGAGGCTCCCGCCGCAGGATCCGCCGTGCCACTGCTCGCCCGGCAAGTCCAGCACCACCGAGGATCAGCACCGTGCTGCCCCTGATCTCCATCTATGTCCTCCGTCGCTGTTCTCTCTGTTGTTGAGGGGATCGTCGCCCCTGTCCCGCCAGTTCCTTCAGTTGCCGGATCTCGGCCGCGTTGAGCTCCCGCCAGGACCCGAGCGCCAGTCCGTGGAGCCTGAGTCTCCCGAACCGGACACGGCGGAGGGCCCGCACTGGATGGCCCACGCTCTCCAGCAGGCGTCGCACCTCGCGCTTGCGCCCCTCCGTCAGCACCAGGCGCACTCGGCTCTGGCCCGGGCCCTGGGCGGTTACGTCGGCCCGCTTGACCCGGGCCAGGCCGTCGTCGAGATCGACGCCTCGCCGCAGGCGGGCGAGCGTCCGCCGGTCCGGCAGGCCCACGACGTCGGCCAGGTATTCCCGCTCCACCTCCCTGGAGGGGTGGAGAAGCCGGTTGGCCGTATCACCGTCGTTCGTGAAGATGAGCAGGCCTTCCGTGTCCCGATCCAGGCGGCCCACGTAGACGAGCTGCCGGTCCTCCGGGTCGAGCCGCTCGTAAACCGTCGGCCTGCCGCCCGGATCCCGACGCGTCGTGAGCGTCCCGGCCGGCTTGTTCAGGACCAACCAACGCTCGGCCGCGACACGCGGTCGCGGCGTGGATCCACTCTCGTGCCCAGCTCGGTCACGACCTTGCCGTTCACGGAGACCCGGCCGGTCGTGATCAGCACCTCGGCCTTCCGACGGGACGCCACACCCCCCCGGGAGAGGAGCTTCTGAAGCCGGATGCCGGTCGGCTTATCCGTGGAAGCCCTCCAGCTGGGTGTCCGGGTTCGGGAGCTCCACCACTGAGCTCCTCTAGCGGTCTCGACCCGTCTTCCGACAGGAGGCCGTGCCCCGGTGCCGTGCGCGCCTCCTCGGCCTCCACCACTCGCCCCTCCGCATTGACCGCCGCCGGCTCCACGTGGACCCGCTCGGGCTCGTCGAGGGGGTGGACCTCTCCGCCGTCTCTGTCGTCCGTGCCCAGAGGCGTGCGCTCGCGGAGCACGACGGGCAGCTCTTCGGGCCGCGGCAGATCCTCGAGGCTCCTGAAGCCGAAGTGCTCGAGAAACCGGCTCGTGGTCCCATAGAGAAGCGGTCGCCCCAGACCCTCGGCCCGACCCACGACCTCGATCAACGCCCGGTCCTGGAGAGTGCGGATCACGCCGGACGAGCCCACGCCCCGGATGTACTCGACCTCCACCCGACCGATGGGCTGCCTGTACGCGATGATGGCCAGTGTCTCCAGGGCGGGCCCGGATAGGCGTGAAGGACGGGGTACCGTGTCGAACCGCTCGAGGTACGGGGCGAACTCGGGCCGGGTCATGATCTGGTATCCCCCCGCTACCTCCCTGATCTGGTATGCCCTCTCGCCGTCGTCGTAGTCCCGCTGAATCTCCTGGATGGCCTCCTCGACCACGTCCTCGTCCAGCGCCTGGTCGGCCCGGGCGATCTCCTCGGCCCGGAGCGGCGCATCACTTGCGAACAGGACGGCTTCCACGATCTGGGCGGGCCTCACGCAACCTCCTGCGACGTGGTTGCCGGTGCGTTCTCGGCCGGTACGGCCTGGGACGCCGGGGCATGCGCCGACTCGTCCTCATCCTCCTCGTCCCGGCGATAGAGCCACAACTCCGCGAAGGGCCGTACCTGCCTCAGGATGATCGTGCGTCGGCGGCTCAGCTCTAGGCTCGCCAGAAGGGTCATCACGCCGTGCATGCGGGTTGCCCAGGGACGAACGAGCTTGCTGAACTCCACCCGGGCCACTTTGGCCAGCGCGTCCAGGATCACGCGGACCTTGTCCTCCATGGCCACGGGACGCGTGGTCACGCGGTGGCGCCGTGCCTCGGGCTCAGGCATCTCCACGCCCATGGCCGCTGCCATGACCTCTTCCCAGGTGGTTTCCAGGGGCGTGTCCTCCATGGGGGGGCGTGGGCGGGGCTCGACGTAGCCCTTCGTGTGCGACCGTGCGCGATCGGCCTCGGCGGCCGCCATGCGAGAGGCGACCTCACGGATCTGCTCGTACTCGAGCAGCCGGCGTACCAGCTCGGCCCGGGGATCCTCGTCTTCTTCCTCGCCGCGCCGCGGCAGGAGCATCTGGACCTTGATGCGCACCAGGGTCGCGGCCATCTCCAGGAACTCGCCAGCCTGGTCGAGCTCCTCGGCCGCGATCCCCTGGATGGTGACCAGAAACTGGTTCGTGATCTTGGCGATGGGGATGTCGAAGATGTCGATGTCCTGCTGCCGGATCAGATGGAGCAGCAGGTCCAGAGGTCCCTGGAATCGGTCGATCTCGACGACCAGGAAGCCGGGCGTCGCGCTCGTCGCCGTGGTCACGTCCACAGGCGGATGAAGGCGTCCGCGAGGCCCATGAAGAAGTACACCGGCTCGAGCAGGATGCTGAAGAAGCCCGGGACGAAGAAGACCAGGAGCATGATGATCCCGAGTCCGTAGCGTCCCATCTCCCGGTATCTGGGCCGCGCGCGTGCAGGCAGCAGGTGGTAGAGCACGTGCGAGCCGTCCAGCGGCGGGATCGGAATGAGATTGAAGATGGCCAGAATCAGGTTGATGAAGATTCCGAAGCGCGCGACCGAGAACAGCACGGAAAAGACGCCGGGCTGGTCCGCCAACGGTGCGATTCCGGCCGCGATCAACGTGAATAGGATGGCCTGTGCGAAGTTGGACACGATGCCGGCCAGAGATACCCGGATGTCGCCGCCCTTGTAGTCCCGGTAGTTCGCCGGATTCACAGGCACCGGCTTCGCCCAGCCGAAGATGAACCCACCCGTGCTGCCGCCGAGCAGCATGGGTCCGAACCAGAGGAGCAGAGGCACCGCGAACGACCCCACCGGATCGAGGTGAGGGATCGGGTTCAGGGTGATACGCCCGAGGCGCTCGGCCGTCGGGTCTCCTTCGCGCCGCGCCTGCCAGGCGTGGGCGACCTCGTGAACTACGATGGCCAGGAGTAGAATCGGCAGGTACAGAAGGAATTCCATGGCCCGGAACTTACCAGCCCGGCGCGCCCCGTGGCTACCCCCGGCAGCCCGGGAACCGGCGACCCCAGAAGGCGGTGCAACTTGATCCCGACGCCCGCCGCGGATATACTTTTGGGCTCCATAAGTTCGGGAATACACGAGGATCACGAATGCCGAATATCAAGAGCGCGAAGAAGCGCATGGTCAAGAGCCGGGAGCAGAACGCCCGGAACCGCGCCCGGCGGTCCATGATCCGGACCGCCATCAAAAGAGTGCGGGCCACCGAGGACGGCGCCGCCGCGGAGACTGCTTACCGGCAGGCCGTCGTCTTGCTGGACCGGGCCGCCACGAAGCGCCTCATCCATCCCAACCAGGTGGCGCGGATGAAGAGCCAGCTGGCCAGGCACGTGGGCTCGCTTTCGGCGTAGGCTCGTCTGGCCGGACAGCGGCCCGGTCTCGCGGACGAAGACGAGGGGCCCGGACGGAGACGCCGTCCGGGCCTCTTCGCTTGCCGACGCTCGATCCTCTCGCTGAAGTCCAGAATCAACATGCGCGGCGGGCCGAAAGGACCTCGGGAAGCACCGTACCTCGCACGAACTTGGACCCACATGCCGTGAGCAGTGTGGTGGCGGCAAGGAGCATGACAGTGGACCACATCAGCCGCATGGGTCTGTCTCCGTGGAGGTGGTGCGCTCGGACTGCAAACAGATGGATCCCCCCTCCGTTGGGTGCCTGAGACGGATCCGCACGGTCCGAAGGTCGCCCTACGACCCCTCCCACACCACCCGTC